>NZ_JAMFLH010000017.1 GCF_023501975.1 Altererythrobacter sp. KTW20L
CGGCCACGCCCCAGGCCCCGCCCAGCGCGCCGCCAGCCACTATCGCCAGTGCCAGCAAGCTCCAGCCCGCCGCGTTCAGCGAGACCGACCGCCTGGCCCGCCCCCAGGCGGCGCGCAGCACGGCAATCCCGCCCAGCGCGCCGCCCGTGGCCGCGATCCAGAGTACTGCCTCATTCATCGTCTCTGGCATCAGAAGTTGTAGCTCAGCGTGCCCATCACGTTCCGCTCCGCTCCCTGGAAGCAGTCACCCCGCGCCAGACAGGCAGAATAGTAGTCCTTGCCGAGCAGGTTGGTGGCGTTGAGTCGGAAGGAGAACTGGTCCCAGCTCACTTCGGCCAGGGCATCGACCAGGGTGTAGGACGGGGTGACGAGGCCTAGCGGGAAGGCGGCACCGAAACTGCGGCTGCGGCCGGAATGGCGCACTCCGCCGCCCACAAGCAAGGACACGCCTTCGGACAACTGGAACGGCTTTGTCGCCCAGACAGAGGCATTGGTCTTGGGCACGTTGTCGAGCTGGCGGTCGGTTCCGGTCACCTCGGCTTCGTTATAGGAATAGTTGGCGATCAGGCTGACATCGCCCGGCAGCTGGGCCGTGGCGCTCGCCTCGAAGCCCTTGGACACCAGCTCGCCCGCCTGGATCTGGTCGAACGGATCGGGCGTGGAATCGTCGCTGATGGGCCGGTTGGTCTCGCGGATGCGATAGGCGGTGAGGGTCAGAATCGTGGCATCGGTCGGGTGGATCTTGACGCCCGCCTCCCACTGCTCGCCCCGCTTGGGCACGAACGGCTGGCCGTTACTGGCCGTGCCGGCAATCGGCTCGAAGCTTTCGGTATAGGACACGAAGGGCGACACGCCCTCGAACACCTCGGCGATCAGTCCGGCCTTGTAGGACATGGCATCGGACGAATAGCTTTGCGCACCGAAGCTGGTGGCGCTGGCATCGTCGTGCCGCAGGCCCAGCACAAGGCTCACGCGGTCGAAGAAGCGGATCTGGTTCTGAAGGTAGAACCCGAGCTGCTTTTGCGCCGTGTCCGTGCCGCCGCCAAAGGCAAAGCCGGGATCGCCGGGCATGGGGATGGTGCCGTTGAAATCGGATAGGGCATCATAATCGATATCGTAGATGTCGATCACTTCCAGCGCATAGCCATCGGTCTTGCGCACGCGGTTCCAGCTGTAGTCCATGCCCGCCAGCAGGGTGTGCTCGACATTGGCGCCAGTGTTGAAAGTGAAGGCCAGGTTGCTGTCGGTCGAGAACACTTCCATCCGCGCGATGGAGCCTGAAGCATAGTTCTGGATCAGCCGCTGGTCGGCATCGAGATAGGGGTTGGCCGGGTTGCCATAGCTGTTGGGATAGTGGGTGAAGTAGTCGAGGTCGCTATCGATATAGCGCGCCCGGGTGGAGAAGGTGACGCTGTCTGCCAGCCGCTGGTCGAACACTGCGCCCACCTGCGCCAGCCGCCCGTCATAGCGGTCCCAGCCGGGCTTGCCGATGAACAGGTCCGCAGGCAACTGGCCATTGGGATTGGGCAGGATCGTGCCCACCAGCGGCAGGAACTGGCTGGTCGAACCGTTATTGTCCTTTTGGTACAGGCCCATCAGGGTGAGGCTGGTGTCCATGCTGGGCTGCCAGGTGAGCGAGGGGGCGATCATTACCCGGTCATCCGGCACGAAGTCGGTTTGCGTGCCGGAATCGCGCAGGCGGGTGGCGAGGCGCAGGGCCAGGGTCTCGGACACCGGGCCGGTCACGTCGATCAGCACTTCCTTGCGGTCGAAGCTGCCATAGGTAATCGCCACTTCGCCGCCGGTGGTGAATTCTGGCGTCTTGGAAACGAGGTTGATGAGCCCGCCGATGGAGCCTGCGCCAAACAGCGTGGATGAAGGCCCGCGCAGCACCTCGACTTGTGAGAAGTTGTAGGGATCTGCGCGGATCGAGGCATAGAAACTGAAGATGTCGCGCATGCCGTCGCGGAACTGCAGCGCATTGATGCCGCGCACGAAGCCGCCATCGACCCGGCTGTCGGGGCCATAGGGGTTGGACTGGACACCCGCGACGTAGTTCAGCGTGTCGGAAATCGACACCGCACCCTGGGCCTCGAACAGTTTGGCCGGGATCACCGTGACCGGCTGGGGAACCTCGATGGCGGGGGTGTCGGTCTTGGTGGCAGAGGCGCTGGTGGCCCGCGCGCCGGTGACCACAATCCGGCTCTCCGCGTCACGTTGCTGGTCCTCGGCCTCGGCGGCCAGCGCGGTAGCGGGCAGGATGGCGAGCGCGGTGCAGGCGAGAAGGGCGGAGCGGGCAAACGACATGGAATGATCCTCGAAAAGTCGGTGGGCAACCCCCTCGGCTGCCCTTGCTTGGCCCGCTAACGAGAATCATTCGCAGTCGCAAGAGGATTCTTGCGAATTAGTCGCAACTGGCAGTTTGGGGCTGGCGGAGCTTGATCGCGCTATGCTGCGCGGGGCAGGTGGGGCCGCTTTTGCACTGGTCCCGACAGCTCTCCCATGATTGCGCTATCTCCCGGATAAGGAGGTGGTTTGGCGGTGGGCGCAGGGCATGGAATTGGTCAATGCCCTGCGCGGATGATGCTGGAAGGGCATATGCGACAACCGGCGATGAACGCGGGAACAAGCAGGCGATAACCCGTGTTTACTATGCTGCGGGGCAGGGAAACGTTGAAAGGTTTGTTCAATGGCCAGTGCACCGCAGTGTCAGCAACACCGTACCATCGATGCGCAAGGCGAATGCGCGGGCGAGATCATCAGCCTCGAACTCGATGCCCTGACCCCCGACGGTTGCGAAGTGGTGCCGACCAGTCCGTGGCACGGCGACTGCGATTTCCTCCGCCTGCTGCTCGATGGCCGCGTGACCATCAACGGACAAGTGGCATGGCGCAGCGGCAACCGCGCGGGCGTGCGCTTCTTCGGCCAGATCCATCCTGTGGTGGTGAACGAGCTTAACGGAAAGGCGCGCTAAGCTCCTGCCTACCCCCTGATCCGGAACACCGCCCTTGCGTTGTCTTCCATCAGCATCTTCTTGACCTCGGGCGTCATGTCCATCCGGTCATAGGCGGCGAGCTCGTCGCTCGATTGCTGGTAGGGGTAGTCCATCGCATAGATCACCCGATCCGGCCCCAGCACCTGCTGGCAGAACTTGATGCCCGCCTCCCAGCCGCAGCCGCTGGTGGTGATCCAGATGTTGTTCTGGAAGTAATAGCTGGTGGGATGCTGCAGTTTGATCTGCTCGCCGCCGTCGATGAGCGGGCGTGTGCGGCCATCGGCGTTGCCCTGCATCCAGTCGAACCGGTAGAGGTGCAGCGGCATGCATTCGCCCAGGTGGCCGATGACGAGGCGCAGCTTCGGGAAGCGGTCGAAGGCGCCCGACATGACCAGGCCCATGGTGTGCAGCCACACATCGTGCGGGAACCCGCCCAATGCGCCAAAGAAACCGCGCTGCTCGTAATGGGGCGCGTTGTAGGGCGCGGTGGGGTGGATGTAGAGCGCCAAGTCCAGCGCCTCCAGCGCCTCGAGGATCGGGCGATACTCCGGCTCGTCAAGGTAATGCCCCTGGAAATGCGAATTGAGTACCGCACCGTTGAGGCCAAGCCCGGCGGCGCGCTCCAGTTCCTTCACGCTGCCTGCCACGTCGCGCGGATCGAAGGCGGCCATGGCGGAAAAACGGGTGGGGTGGTTGCGGCAGGCTTCAGCGGCGATATCATTCGCCTCGCGCGCAAGGGCCGTTCCTTCGCCGGGGCGCACCACCTGCACGCCGGGCGCGGTCAGCAGCAGGAGCTGCCGGTCGATGCCCAGTTCGTCCATGTGAGCGATGCGCAAGTCGCCCAGGTCCTGCAGCATGTCCTGCAAGCTAGGCATGTGGTTGAACATCGCCCCCATGCGCAGCGAATCGTCATCCGGCGCATCGCCGCTATTGAAATAGTCGAGTTGGGCTTTCACCAGCGCGGGGAAGGTCCAGGCCTCCTCGGTGGCGATGCGCTTGTAGGGCGCGCTGCGATCCACGTGCCCGGCACGTGGGGCCATGCCCTGCCGCGTGCGGTGGCTGAAATCCTCCTTGAAATGACCCTTGAGGCCTTTCTCGCTGCCGTCTTCCAGAAATGGCATGGCCTTGTTTCCCCCCTCAAAACATCCCGTTGTCGTTCTTCGCTGTCGCCGGATCGGGCACTTCCTGCATCACGTCCCAGTGTTCCACGATATAGCCGGCTTCCATCCGCAGGATATCGATGATGGCGTGGCCGCGCGTGCCTGCTTCGCGCAGGAAATGGAAGTGCACGGCCACAAGGTCCGCATCTCCCCACACCACCCGCTTCACCTCGTGGGTGAGATGGGGCAGGCGCGCCATGCTCGCGTGCATCATCGCCAGCGTGGCATCGCGGCCGGTCGGTGCATTGGGGTTATGCTGAACATAGTCGGGATGCATCCAGCAGGTGAAGCCATCGGTCGGATTGTCCTCGACATAGAACAGCTGGATGAACCGCTGAGCCACCTCCCGGGTCGTGAGCGTTTCGCGCGCTGTCGTATCGCACGGATCAAACGGCGGCGCGTCCACATCCCACGGCAGGACGCCGGGGGCGGGCTTCATTTGGCCCGGTTGGCAAAGGCAATCCCGAATTTGGGGTGCGCGAAATGCATCGGCACGTCCTGGCGATAGGGCCAGGTCTGGCGGTGTTCGCTGGCGGGCAGCAGCCGGTCGGGGCCGAGCGGGTCTTCGGGGAAGGTCTTTTCCGCCGGTTGCAGGTGGGCCGTGGTGTGCGCCCAGCCGTTTTCGTAATCGCCCTGCCACTGCATCATATAGTCGAGCCGCTTGATCTTCCACACGCCGTCCACGTTGACGTAGTCGTTCTCGTAGATGCCCGCTTCCATGAACTGCTGCGGCATGATCTCCTCGCGAGTGTCCTGGAAATCATCGTGCCAGCCGCCCAGCAGGATGCCGTGGAAGCGGCCCTTGGCGGTCTTGCGATCGGGCGCGACGGTGATGATGTCCTGCATCTGGAAATGGTCGAGCAGCAGGCCGTTGACCGGGCCGGGGCGGCCGCCTGTAAAGCGTCCGGCGATCCAGTCGCCATAGAGCCGCTTCACGCCCGCATGGCCGACATATTCGCCCGACAGGAAGATTACCGCGCCATCTTCGGCAAACAGGTCCGCCACTTCATCGGGCCGGTTGAAATCGATGTAGTAGCCATAAGCCCAATGGAGGCGGCGGATGGCCTGGACATCTTCCAGCACCCCCACCTTGTGTTCCAGCTCTGCCAGCCTGGTTTCCACATCGCTCATCTCGACTCTCTCCCCATTTTCGTTATCACTGATCCTAACGACCGATAGTGTCTTGGCGAGAGGAAATTGGATCACATGGAGCTGAATGGCGCACAATTCCGCGAGCAATGGGCAGGCCGGGTGGCTTTCATCACCGGGGCGGCCACGGGGATCGGGCTGGGCGTGGCCCAGGCTTTCGCAGATGCCGGGATGAAGCTCGCCCTGTCCTATCGCAACGAGGATGACCGGGCCAAGGCGGCAGCGTGGTTCGCGGAAAAAGGCCACGAAGCACCGCTGTGGCTCAAGCTCGATGTGACCGACCGCGCCCGCTTTGCCGCAGTGGCCGACGAGGTGGAGGCGCATTTCGGTGCGGTCCACGTGCTGGTCAACAATGCCGGGGTTTCGGTTTTCGGCCCCACCGACGAGGCGAGCTATGATGATTACGACTGGATCATGGGGGTCAATTTCGGCGGGGTGGTGAACGGCATCGTAAGCTTCCTGCCGAAGATCAAGGCTGCCGACGGCCGCCGCCATGTGACCAACGTTTCCAGCATGGCCGCCTTCCTGCCGGGACCGCAGGCGGGCATCTATACGGCCAGCAAGTTCGCCGTGCGCGGATTGACCGAGAGCCTGCGCTACAACCTCGCGCCGCATGGGATCGGTTGTTCACTGTGCTGCCCGGCGCTGACTCGCACCAATGCCTGGACCAGCGCCATGAAGCGGCCCGATGGCTTCGGGGAGAGCGGATTCCCCGACGTTCCGCCAGAAGCGCTCGAACAGTTCGGCACGGCTTTCGAGGAAGGAATGGACCCCTATGAAGTGGGCGCCAAGATCCTGCGCGGGATGACGCAGCAGGACGGCCTTATCCTGACCCACCCCGAACACGGCCCCGATTTCGAGGAGGCGCACGAAAAGATCATGGCCGCGCTGCCCGTGGAGGAAGCGCCTGCCGGTCGGCTCCACATCGAGGAACTGCGCCGCAAGGCCATGCGCGATGCCGAAGCAGGGCTGGTGATCCGGCTCGACGACCTGACCTGATAACTAAGCGACGCTGGACCTCGTCCCCCCATCTGTTATCCTTCGCGGCAACGGAGAGTTTGATGGAGGCAAGTCATGTGTGAACAGGATCTGGTCAGTGCCATGCCCGCAGGCCGCGACTGGCGGGCAGGTGTTACCCGCCGCGACTTCGCGCGGATCGGTGCTGCGGCAGGTGCCGGGGTGCTGGCCACCGCTTCGGGCGGCGCGGCGCTGGCGCAATCGACGCTCAGAGAGAAGATGGTGATCTTCCCCGCGCCCGGCGGGCAGATGGACGGCATGCTGATCCATCCCGCCACCGGCAAGCATCCTGCCGTAATCCTGTGGCCCGATATCGCGGGTCTGCGCGATGCCAAGTTGACCATGGCGCGCGACCTGGCGCGGGCAGGCTACACCGTGCTTGTCGCCAATCCCTATTACCGCAGTGTCGAGGGCGTGCAGTTCGAGGATTTCGATGAATGGCGCGAAGCGGGCGGTTTCGACCGCGTGCGCCCGTGGATGGCGGAAAATACCCCTGCGGCCATAGCCGAAACCGCCGCAGTCATTGTCGAATGGCTGGATGACCAGGACGAGGTCGATACATCGCGCGGGATCGGCGCCCAGGGCTATTGCATGACCGGAAGTTGGACCATCCGCGCCGCTGCCGCAGTGCCGGACCGCGTCAAGGCGGCGGCCAGCTTCCACGGCGGCGGACTGGTGGGCGAAGGCGCCGATGCGCCGGTCAACCTGCTGGGCACACTGCCGGCTGACACCCATGTCCTCATCGCTATCGCGAAGAACGACGATGCCCAGGCTCCCACCGACAAGGACGTCTTGCGCGCTGCGGGCGATGCCGCTGCTGCCCAAGTCACGGTGGAAGTCTATCAGGGCGATCACGGCTGGACCGTGCTCGACAGCCCGGTTTACGATTATGACGAAGGCGACCGCGCCTGGGCGGCCCTGCTGGCGATGTATTCCGAAGCGCTTTGAGCCCGGTGTGAACTTCTGCGGGAGGCTTGCTGCCCAGGCCTCCCGCCACCGCGTTCGCAAAATTGCGGCAAATCAAGGCGGCACGAATCGCCCGCCCCTATCCCGATCAGCGTTGGACCCGCCAGGGCCGCCTGAAGGCCGCAGAGGGCCGCTGTTGAACGGGAGATATTGCTATGAAGAAACTCACCCTTGCCGCGCTTGCGCCTGCCCTGCTGCTGGCAGCGTGTGGCAGCGGCGATCCGGCTGAAGCCATCGATGCCGTCCGTCATACCGAAATGGCGCAGCTCGATTCGATCGCTTCCGGGGACCTCGTCGGCATTGCCCGGCTCTATCGTGACGATGCGCGGCTGGTGAAGCCCGATGGCGAGGTGCTGGAAGGCGGCGTGGCCATCGTGGAAGAATATGGCGCGCTGCTGGAAGACCCCAACTTCGCCCTCTCCATCGAGCCGACCCAGGCCTGGGCTTCGGGCGACGGGGAATATACCATCGTCAATTCGCTGGTCCAGTTCACCACCACCGATCCTGCCACGGGCGAACCGGCGACCCAGACGCTCGACAGCCAAACCGTATGGCACCGCGAGACGGGCGCCACCTGGAAGATCGTTTCCGCCTACAACGTCGCGCGTCCGGCAGCCCCGGCTGCGGCACCGACTGACGAGGCGGCTGCCGAAGCTGCGGATTAGACCCTGTTTCAGTAGGGTGGAAACATCGTCATCGCCTCAGAAAGTCCGCTGGCAAGGAGCGGTGCGCAGCAGAGGCTTTACCGCCCCTGCAAGCGGCGCGACGCAGTCCAACGGACTTCCTGAGGCGACCCCGAAGGGGCGGGCCGGATTTGCGCCAGCGCAGCGTTGCTCGTCAGTCACGATGCTACAGCATCGCTCCCTCCTCGCGCCTCGCGCTGGCGCAAATCCGGCTCCGTGCCGGTGCCTTCCACCCTACTGAAACAGGGTCTGTGAGGCTAGCTCCGCCGCTTGGGCATAGCGGCGGCACTGGCAGGCAGGCTTCGTCCCTCTCCCGGAACGCGCCTGCCGCCAGTGCCGTTGCGCACCAGCTGGCCGTTACGGCAGGTTCTTGAATTCGATCGTTGCTTCGGGATCGGTGCACAGGCGGCAGTTGGCGCCTGTGAAGGTCCGCGCTGCCGCCCTGTCGCCGCGCAACTGCCATTCCAGCCAGTCCACTACGATCATCGCATTCCGGCCGCCCATCGGTTCGTGATAGGTGCCGCCGTGGCCGGTGGGCGTGTTGATCCAAAACACCGGCACGTGCTCGATCCGGTTGTAGTCATCCAGGCCATTGGCATAGGCGATGTCGGTTTCCCCGCCGTCGAGATAGATCACCGGGGTGTGCAGCGCGTTGAGGCCGTCCTTCCCCAGTTCCATCCCGCCCATGCGTGGCGCATCTTCGGGCAACAGGCCTGAATTCTGCACCACGATCGTATCGAACCGCGGATCGCCTGCCACGGTCAGCGCCTGGACCCCGCCGCAGGAGAAGCCGCCGGCGGCCTGCGCGTTCTCGTCGATCAGCCCGTGATAGGGACTGCCGGGGCGAGCGTTCTCCGCCATGACCCAGTCAAGAGCCTCGACCAGCTGCGCCGCTGTCGTTGGTGGGACGCGGGCTGCCGTGGGGGGCGCTGGCGGCGCAGCCCCTGCCGTGGCGTTCGGTCCGCTGCGCCACAGGCCGGGGGCGATCACCACATAACCATAGGATGCGATCTGCGACAGATGGAAGCGGCTGCTGGTGCCATCGGCCGCGCAGCCGCCGTTCCCCCACACGAACACGCCGAGGCCATTGGGGCCAATGGCCGACAGGTCCGCCGGGCGATAGACCACGTGGTTGGGCAGGTCGGCCACCTGTTCGATGATCGATGGATAGGGGCCGTCACCCGGCGTATCGGGCAGGAGGTTGATCCGTGCCATCATGGTGGCCATGTCTTCGGCCGGGGCAGCTTCCTGCGCGCTTGCCGAGCCCGCCAGCCCAACTGCGGCAGCCGCAGCCAAAATCGCCTTGAATCGCATTGTCACATCTCCTCCATTCCCGTTGGAGGGGATGCTATTCCAGTGCCGCGAAAATGGAAGCGCTTTCAGCCCTTCAATCAGGCGAACCAGTACGCCGTGCCGCGCATTTCGAGGCTGGCGCGCGGAGGCGTGTCGGGCCCGGCCAGCGGGTTGTCGAACGCGCCATGCGGCATCAGTTGCGCGCGGGCAGGATCGCTCTCGCTGGTCTTGAACACCAGCACTTCGCCGACATGCATGTCCGAGAAGTAATGCCAGCGATGGGCAGGATTGTGCGCCACCAGATAATTGCCGAACGACCATTCGGGCGCGCCGCCGGGCGGATCGAAAATCGCATCGCAATCGACCAGATCGCTCGGCTGGAGCGAGGGGAAGGCACACAGCGCCAGTGGCACATCCTGCGGCGGATCGGACAGCACGCGCCACGCGTTATACTGCGCACTGCGGACCACGGTGCGGCCTTCTGGCGCGGACCTGGCGCGGGCGGCGGCGGCAGCTTCGGCCGACATGTCAACATGGACATAGCGCGCCGGGTGCGAGTTATCATGCGCTGCGTTCTTGCCAGCGGTTTCGGAGAATCGCAGGATCCCGCGACTGAACATGTCGACATGGTCGCAACCGGTTACCGATTTGAACAGCTCGGCGATCTCGTCGGCATGGACCCGCGCGACTTCGGCCAGATCGGTTAGATCGGCCACGGCGCTGCGATGCTGGACGAGGGTGAAGCCTTCGACATCGAGGCTGCAATCAAGCCCGCGCGCATCGTGGATTTCCATTTCCACCGGGGCCAGCGGCACATAGTCCTTTTCGTGGGCATTGGCGTAGAAATAGGGCTTCTTCTCGGTCCGCTCCGCATAACCGATCATCGCGCGTACTGAATTCATGTCAGGCCTCCCCGCCTACTTTTCCGGTTGCCCGGTTCAGGCAAATTCCTCGGTGTCGATCGTGGGCCGGATCGCATCGTGATAGCGATGGCCGTGGATGGTCCCATGGTTCACGATCCGCCCCGCTTCGGCAATAACCTCGGGGGTCACCGGCAGGCCGGCAGCGGCCATGTTGTCTTCGAGGTGGGCGATCGAGGTGGTGCCGGGGATCACGTGGCAATGGTCGCCCTGTTCCAGCACCCAGCGCAGCGCGAGCTGGGCGGGCGTAAAGCCATTGTCGCGCGCCAGGGCCTCGAACCGTTCGATCACCTTGAGGTTGTGCGGCCAATTGTCGGCATTGAAGCGCGGCATCTTGGTGCGCAGGTCGCTCTCTTCAAGCGTGGAAGGATCGCGCAGCACACCGCCCAGCGCCCCGCGCCCCAGCGGGCTGAAAGCGACCAGCGGAATGCCAAGGTCAGCGCATGTCTCGCGCACGCCCAGTTCGACATTGCGCGTCCACAGCGAGTATTCGGGCTGGGCCGCCCCGACCGGATGAACGGCATGGGCCTCGCGGATATGGGCGGCGGACCATTCGGACACGCCATAGGCGCGGATCTTGCCCGCCTCGATCGCGCGGGCCAGCGCGCCCACGCTGTCGGCCACCGGCACCTTGGGATCGAACCGGTGCATGTAATAGAGATCGATATGGTCGGTCTGCAGCAGCGACAGGCTGGTATCGAGCGCCTCCATCAGCGCAGCGGGGCTGCAATCGACGCCGCGCTTGGCCCCTTCCACCACGATGCCGCACTTGGAGGCGAGGAAGAAATCCTGCCGCCGCCCTTTCAGCGTTTCGCCGATCAGCGCCTCGTTCTTGCCCGCGCCATAGATCCGCGCGGTATCGAGGTGATTGCAGCCGATGTCGAGCGCATGACCCAGCAGCCGGGCCCCGTCCTCGGCCGATGGCGGCGTGCCATAGGCCCAGGACAGGTTCATGCAGCCCAGCCCGACGGGGTGGACTTCGGTGCCCGCAATCACCCGCATCTGCATCAGGACCAGCCGTCCTGCGCTTCGAGGCTGGCGGCCAGCTCGCCGATGACCCGGTAGCAATCCAGCACCTGCCGGACCGACGAATTGGGCTCGCGCCCTTCGCGGATCGCGGCGATGAATTCGCGGTCCTGCAGCTCGATGCCGTTGTTCGATACGGCCACGCCGGCCAGGTCGATCTGTTCCTCCTTGCCGGTGAACAGGTCGTCATAGCGCGCCAGATAGGTCGCCGTGTCGCCGATATAGCGGAAATAGGTGCCGAGCGGCCCGTCGTTGTTGAACGACAGCGACAGGGTGCAGATCGCGCCGCTTTCGCTCTTCAGCTGGATCGACATGTCCATCGCGATGCCGAGCCCCGGGTGCTTCGGGCCCTGGATGGCATTGGCGGTGACGATCTTGCCCGCCTGATAGGCGAACAGGTCGATCGTGTGCGCGGCATGGTGCCACAGCAGGTGATCTGTCCAGCTGCGCGCCTCGCCCTTGGCGTTCATGTTGGAACGGCGGAAGAAATAGGTCTGCACGTCCATCTGCTGGACGTTGAAGTCGCCGCCCACGATCTTGTTGTGCACGTACTGGTGCGATGGATTGAAGCGGCGGGTGTGGCCGACCATGCAGACCAGGCCGGTCTCCTCCTGCTTGGCCATCACGGCTTCGGCATCGGGCCAGCTGTCGGACAGCGGGATTTCCACCTCGACATGCTTGCCGGCGTTCATCGCCTTGATCGCCTGTTCGGCGTGCATCTGGGTGGGCGTGCACAGGATGACCGCATCGACATCTTCGCGGGCCAGCATGGCGTCGTAATCGGTGGTGGCGAAACCGACGCCGTATTTGTCGGCCATGGCCTGGGTCTTGTCGAGCGTGCGGCCGACAAGCGCGGTGACTTCGACGCCATCGATGTTCTTCAGGCCGTCGAGGTGCTTTTCGCCGAATGCGCCGCCGCCGGCGAGTGCAATACGCATGAGTGGTCTCCAATACAGTCCCCCTCCCGCTTGCGGGAGGGGCTAGGGGTGGGTCTGTAGCGCGGAGGTGCGGCCTGATCGGCAGGCCCACCCCCGGCCCCTCCCGCAAGCGGGAGGGGAGAAGGGATCAGGCCGTAGCCAGGCTGTGGCCGCTCATCACCTTGCGCGGATTGAGCGGTTCGCCGGCCGTTTCTTCCGGCTGCAGGATCAGCGCGCCCAGCGCGGTGTTGGAGGCCGGGATGTGGTAGAAGGTGTACAGATCGCGCACCTTGTCACCCAGCGCGCCGCGCATGATCAGCCACATCACCAGCTCGATCCCTTCCGAACCTGCTTCGCGCAGGTATTCGAGGTGCGGCTTGAGGCTGAGGTGCTCCGGATCGTTGATCAGGTCGTCGATGAACTTGAGATCGAACTCCTTGTTGATCAGGCCCGCGCGCGGACCCTGCAACTGGTGGCTCATCCCGCCGGTGCCCCAGACGTGGACGTTGAGATCCTCGGGGAAGCTTTCCACGGCGGCCTTGATGCTGTCGCCGAGGTTGAAGCAGCGGCGGCCCGAGGGCGGCGGATAGGTGACCACGTTGACCGGGAAGGGGATGACCTTGCACGGCCATTCCGAAGGTTCGCCAAACATCATGCTCAGCGGCACGGTGCAGCCGTGGTCCACGTCCATCTGGTTCATGATGGTCATGTCGAAATCATCGAGGATCAGGCTCTGCGCGATGTGCCAGGCAAGGTCCGGATGGCCGATCACGTCGGGCACGGGGCGCGGGCCCCAGCCTTCATCGGCCGGCTTGAAGCTTTCGGCGCAACCGATGGCGAAAGTCGGGATGATGTTCATGTCGAACGCGCTGGCGTGATCGTTGTACACCAGCACGACGACATCGGGCATGTTGCCCGGCTGCTTCAGCCATTCCTTGATCGGCTCATAGCCCTTGAACACCGGACCCCAGTAATCGTTGTTGCTGGTGCCGGTCTGCATCGCGGCGCCCAGCGCCGGAATGTGGCTGGACGTAATGCCCGTGGTAACGCGCGCCATCTTAGTATCCTTCCTTGATCGAGCGGACGCCTTCAGGCGAACGGCCACCATCAATCATCATCTGTGCATATTCTTCCTGCGTCATGCCGGTCATCGACCCGGCAGCGAACTGGAAGCTCTTGCCATCGGTGGAGAACAGCTTGGACAGGAAATAGACGTTGCCGCCTTCATCGATCATCGCATTGTAATTGCGATCGAGCACGGCCTGCTTGGCGGCAGGCGTGATGTCCCATTCATCCAGATAGGCGCTTTCATCGGCGAGGAAGCGCTTGCGGTTTTCCTCCTTCATCAGGCTCATCGCGAACTGATTGAGATGATAGCCCTTGCGCGCCCGCTGCGCGGTGAACACGCGGGTGCCGGGGATGTCATCGAAAGCGGCGAGGTACGAGTGGATGTCGATCCGCTCTTTCTTTGTCTCGGTCATTGGGTGGATTCCTCGGGTTCGTTCCATGTGTAGGTCAGCGGAGCCTCGCGGAAAGCGAAGCGGTCTATGTGGCGTTGGACAACGCCGCGCATGCGGACGTTCTCGTCCTGGTCGGCGGTGGTGAGCGTGATGCCGATGCCGCCGTTGTGCGCAGTCATCACGCAGGTCGTGTGTTCGGAAAAGGGGAACACGCCCATGCCGTCACCTTCGTCATAGGTGGTGGCGAACTTGTGGCCCCAGTGGCTGACGAGCTGCTGGATATAGCGTTCCGGCTTCTCGCAGGGACCAAATCCGGTGGCGGTATATCCCTTGGGGGTGCTCATAGACCTCTCGCTTTCAGCTTGGCATCGAGCCGCGGGAACACGCGGCGGGCATTGCCTTCAAAGATCATGTGGCGTTCCTGGTCCGAGATTTCCAGCGCATCGACGTAACGCTTGGTATCATCGAAATAGAACCCGGTGGTGGGATCGATCCCGCGCACCGCGCCAACCATCTCGCTGCCGAACAGGATGTTCTTGTTGTCGATCACGTCGGCCAGCAGGTTCACGCCGGGCTGGTGATAGACGCAGGTATCGAAGAACACGTTGTTCATCAGGTGGCTGCCGAGGTCCGGCTTCTTGAGCATGTCGGCGAGCCCGCGATAACGGCCCCAGTGATAGGGCACCGCGCCGCCGCCATGCGGGATAATGAAACGCAGCGTGGGGAAGCGGCTGAACAGGTCGCCTTCGAGCAGCTGCATGAAGGCGATGGTGTCGGCGGCGATGTAATAGGCGCCGGTGGCGTGCATCGCCGGGTTGCACGAACCCGACACGTGGATCATCGCCGGAACGTCCAGATCGACCATGGCTTCATAGAACGGGAACCAGAATTCGTCGGTCAAGGGCGGGTGCTTGAAATGGCCGCCGCCGGGATCGGGATTGAGGTTGCAGCCGATGAAGCCCTGCTGTTCCACGCAGCGGCGCAGCTCTGCAATCGAGCTGGTCATGTCGGCTTCGGGCGATTGCGGCAGCATGCAGACCGGCGCGAAGACTTCGGGGTAGAGGCTGGCGACGCGACCGATCAGGTCATTGCATACCTGCGCCCATTTCACCGCCACGGACTGGTCACCCACGTGCGGGGCCATGGCGCTGGCGCGGGGGGAAAAGATCGTCATGTCTGCGCCGCGTTCGCGGATCAGCTTGAGCTGGTTCGATTCGATCGTCTCGCGGATTTCGTCATCTGTGATGTCGGGATAGAGCGGCGCGGGCGCGCCTGCCTTGAACGCGGCTTTCTGTTCCTCGCGCCAGGCGTCGTGGCCCTTGGGCAGGACGGTATAGTGGCCGTGGCAATCGATGATCAGCGTCATGACTGGTATTCTCTCCCCTGGATGGCGGCGATCTTGCCGCGCAAAGTGTCGGGCAACGGACGAATGCCGAGCGATCCGATTCCCTGCTGCAGTTGTACCGTATTCTCGGTCATCGCGGGCGCAATGCCAAGATCGCGCAGCATGGCGCAAGCCTCGGTCATCTCGGCGGCGCGGCGGCGGCCGTGCAGCATCATGCGGTCGAGGTTGTAGTCGGCGCGCTCAGGCCACGAAACCTGCTTTTCCGAAGCGTCGAGGCTGGCAAGCACCTCATCCAGGACGCCTGCCGAACTTGCGGCCAGCACCATCTCGGCGGTCAGCGCTTCCAGCCCCTTGACCATGATCGAACGGCACAGCTTGATCGCGCTGGCCTGGCCGATGGCGTGGCCCACCACGCGGGTCTTCGCAAAGCCGAGCGCGTTCAGGGCGGCCATCGCCTCACCTGCATCGGACCCCGCGATCAGCAGCGGCACGTTGAGGCGAGCCGGATCCACAGGCGCCATCACCGCCACATCGACATAGCGCCCGCCCGCCGCCTCGACAGCCCTGGCCGCAGCGCGCTTGGTATCGGGGGCGACCGAGTTCATGTCGCACCACAGCGTTCCGGGGGCCATGAAGGGCGCGCATTGTTCGGCAGCGGCAATCGCCTGGTCGGCGGTGACGAGCGACAGGACCACTTCTGCGCCAGCCAGCGCCGCGGCACGGTCGGCGGCAGCGACAACACCGCATTCGTCCATCGCCTGGCCGCGCGCTGGGTTCACATCGAAAGCTGCTGCACCGTCTTCCCACCCGGCGGCGCGGGCAAAGGTACTGCCGGCTTCGCCGAAGCCGATCAGGGCCACGCTCGGGGCCGCAGAGGGGGTATGCAGGTCTGGCATCTCTCGCGGCGGCGCCTACACTCTGTATGTGTTGCTTACAAGTTTGCAGCACTTGACGAAGCTGTCCGCCAAGGTCAACCGGACAGCGCGTAACAATCGAGCAGGAGAGTCGCCCATGTCCGGAATTGTGGTCCAGAATATCGAGCGCGCCGACAAGGAAGTCGTCGCAGCGCTGGGGGCCTGCGGGGTTGCCACGGTGCACGAATCGCAGGGGCGCACCGGGCTGCTCGCCAGCTATATGCGGCCGATCTATTCTGGTGCCCGCGTGGGGGCCTCGGCCATCACCATCAGTGTGCCGCCGGGCGACAACTACATGGTCCACGCCGCGATCGAACAGTGCCAGGATGGCGACATCCTGGTGATCGCGCCCACCTCCCCGTGCGAGGACGGCTATTTTGGCGACCTCCTGGCAACATCGGCCCAGGCGCGCGGGGTGAAGGGCCTGATCATCGATGCCGGTGTGCGCGATGTGCGCGACCTCACCGAAATGAACTTCCCCGTCTGGTCCAAGCGCGTCTTCGCCCAAGGGACAATCAAGGCGAGCCTCGGCAGCGTGAACGTCGATGTGGTCTGCGCCAGTGCCTTCATCCGCCCGGGCGACGTGATCGTGGCCGACGATGACGGCGTCTGCGTGGTCCGCCGCGAGGATGCCGAGACTGTGCTGAAAGCCGCCCAGGCGCGCGAAGCCAACGAAGGCTCCAAGCGTGACCGGCTGGCAAGCGGCGAACTGGGCCTCGACATGTATGGCTTCCGCCAGAAGCTGGCCGACATGGGCCTGAAGTGGGTTTGAGCGTTACGATCCTCCCCAGCATGGGGAGGGGAACCATGCGCAGCATGGTGGAGGGGCGAGGGGCGGCGTGCCCCTCCACCACCTTTCAGGTGGTCCCCCTCCCCGTGCCGGGGAGGATGATATGAATTCAGCACCGGTCATGTGGATGCGCGGGGGTACGTCGAAGGGTGGCTATTTCCTTGCGTCGGACCTTCCGGCAAACATTGCCGAGCGCGATGCCTTCCTGCTCGGCGTGATGGGTTCGCCCGATCCGCGCCAGATCGACGGCATGGGCGGGGCGGACCCGTTGACCAGCAAGGTCGCCGTGGTGAGCAAGTCCGAGCGCGAGGGCATCGATGTCGATTACCTGTTCCTGCAGGTCTTCGTGGACAAGGCCATCGTCACCGATGCCCAGAACTGCGGCAATATCCTGGCGGGCGTTGGCCCCTTCGCCATCGAGCGCGGGCTGGTGGAGCCGACCGGCGACGAGACCCGCGTGTCGATCTATATGGAGAACACCGGGCAGGCGGCTGTCGCCACGGTGCAGACGCCCAAAGGTGCGGTAAACTACTCTGGCGATGCGAAAATCGATGGCGTTCCCGGCAGCCATGCAGCCATCCCGCTGGAGTTTCGCGACACCGCCGGTTCGAGCTGCGGCGCGCTGCTGCCCACCGGCAATGTGGCCGATGTGATCGAGGGCATTTCCTGCACCCTGATCGACAACGGCATGCCGTGCATCGTGATGGCGGCTCAGGACCTCGGCGCGACCGGCTATGAAACGCGCGACGAACTGGAGGCGGAAGGTTTTGCCGCCATCCGCGCGAAGATCGAGGACATACGCCTTGCCGCCGGGCCGCTGATGAACCTGGGCGATGTGAAGGACAAGTCGGTCCCCAAGATGTTCCTCGTCTCGGCCCCGGTGCATGGGGGCGCGATCAACACCCGCAGCTTCATTCCGCACCGCGCCCATGCCACCATCGGCGTTCTGGCGGCGGTGAGTGTTGCCACGGCCGCGCTGCTCGAAGGATCGCCTGCCAACAAGGTGGCGCACCTGCCCGAAGGCAAGCGCAAGCTGCTGTCGGTCGAACATCCGACCGGCGAGATGAGCTGCGTGCTCGAAACCAACGACGCGGGCGAGGTCGTCACCTCGGCGCTGCTGCGCACCGCCCGCAAACTGATGGATGGAGTTGTATTCGCATGACCGCCCAGAAATCCGACCGCATCACTTCGTGGCACGCCAGCCCCAGCAAGCCGCGCTTCGTGCCGCCGCCCGGCGCGGTGGATGCCCATTGCCACGTGTTCGGACCGATGGCCGAATTCCCGTTCAGCGCCAAGGCCAAGTACCTGCCCGAAGATGCCGGGCCGGAAAAGCTGTTCGCCCTGCGCGACCACCTCGGTTTTGCGCGCAATGTTATTGTCCAGGCGAGCTGCCACGGGACGGACAACGCCGCAACACTCCACGCGATCGCGGCATCGCAAGGCAAGGCGCGCGGCGTGGCCGTGGTCGATCCGGCGATCGGCGCGGATGACCTGGCTCGCCTGCACCTGGGCGGGATGCGCGGGATCCGCTTCAATTTCCTCAAGCGGCTGGTGGATGACGCACCCAAGGACAAGTTCCTCGAAGTCGCCGGTCGCCTGCCCGCAGGCTGGCACGTGGTGATCTATTTCGAAGCCGATATCCTTGAGGAAATGCGCGAATTCGTCGCTGCCATTCCGGTGCCGGTGGTGGTCGATCACATGGGCCGCCCCGATGTGTCCCAAGGCCCTGACGGCCCCGACATGCGCGCCTTCCGCAGCCTGCTGGAAAGCCGCGACGACATCTGGTTCAAGCCCACCTGCCCCGACCGGCTGGATGCCGGCGGCGATCCGTGGAACGACTTTGCCGCAGCCGTTGCGCCGCTGGTGGCCGACTACCCCGATCGCTGCATTTGGGGCACCGACTGGCCGCATCCCAACATGCAGGACGCCATTCCGGACGACGGCCACCTCGTCGACATGATTCCCCGCATAGCGCCCACGGCGGAACTGCAGCAGAAGCTGCTGGTGACAAACCCCGAGCGGCTGTACTGGGCGGACTAAGGGGCGCATTAGGAGGGGGGCAGCTAGCCTCCAGGCGCGCCGTTTCGAGGATGCAATTGTCCCCATGCCCGCTGAAGTGAACCTTTCCCAAGGCAGTGCGACCCTGCGCCAGCGAGCCCAGGCCCTGGTCGAAACGCGGCGTTTCGAACATGCGATCACCGCCGTGATCGTGGTCAATGCCATCGGGCTGGGGCTGGAGACATCGCCAGACATGATGGCCCGTTTCGGCGATGCCATCCGCCTGGTCGATCGTGCCGCCATTGCCATCTTCGTGGTCGAGCTGGCGCTGAAGCTGTTTGCCTACCGCCTGCGCTTCTTCCGCAATGGCTGGAATGTGTTCGATTTCGTGATTGTCAGTGTCGCGCTGGTGCCTGCCTCGCAGCAATTTGCCGTCCTGCGTGCGCTGCGCATCCTGCGGGCCTTGCGACTGGTGTCGGTAGTGCCGAGCATGCGCAAGGTCATCGTCGGGCTGTTCAGCGCCATTCCCAGTATCGGCACCGTGATCGTCATGTTGTCGCTGCTGTTCTATATCAGCGCGGTGATGGCGACCAAGCTGTTCGGCGCGGCCTTCCCCGAATGGTTCGGGAGTTTCGGCGCGAGCCTCTATTCCCTGTTCCAGATCATGACGCTGGAAAGCTGGTCGATGGGCATTGTCCGACCGGTGATGGAGGAGTTCCCCCATGCCTGGGCCTTCTTTGTGCCCTTCATCCTGCTGACCAGCTTTATCGTCCTGAACCTGTTTATCGGTGTGATCGTGAACGCCATGTCCGAAGCGACCGATGAAGAGGCCCATGACGAGCGCGAAGAAATCCTGCGCGAATTGCGAGCCTTGGGCGACGAAGTAAGGGCACTCCGCGCGGCAACAGAAAAGGACGGTTGAGCCTGCCTGTCCGGCGGGTCCGTCAAGGTGGCGGCTGCCGCCCTCGCCAGGCTCGCCAGCACCATCCGGTCCCCAGCACCGCACAGCCGCCCAGCAGAACGGCGCCCGCGGCCATGGCGATTGCCATGCCCAGCGCACCGAAGATTGCCAGGATCAGCTGGACCAGGAAATCGAGAATGCCGCGCATGACCGGGACCATGCGCGCATGGTCCCGGTGCTACAACGCTTTCGCGGTGAACGGATGAGGCGTTAAGAGCCTTAGCCCTCCATCACCATGCGGACGAAATCGACCGTCTGGCGGGTGGCGAGGGCGAATTCGCCGGCGGTGGCCTGGAAGCTGCCAAACTGGGCGAACTCTTCCGGCTTCTGCGCTTCGAATTCGTAAGCCTTGCGGAAGCTCGGCAGCTTCATCAGCTTTTCTATGCTCTTCGGGTTCGGCTCACGCTCGATCGCCTTGGGATCGAAAGTCAGCTCGTCCTCCACTTCCATGCAGCCGAGGATGTAGCTCGGCGGGCAGGTATAGACCATGTCCGAACCGGCGAAGTCCTCGATGTGGCGCGACACGATCTTGCCGTTGTCGTCCTTTTCCACCCGCATCGAACACTGCAGCATCTTGGAGGGGTGGTTGATCGACTTGCCGAACCAGTAGGCGCGCTTGAGCACGGCTTCCTCGCCGTCGCGGATTTCCATCATGGAAAGGTCGATGCCGCGCAGCTTGGCTTCGCGCTGCCAGTCGCTGAGCTGGCCCAGCCGGCTCGACATGTGGGTGATGACGCTGCGATAGCGCGACAGGTCCACGCCTGCGGCACGGGCGCGCTGGAGGCCGGCGGTGACCGCCGCCATGCAGCGCGAATACTGCGACACGGTGAAGCTGGTGGTGTTGTTGGTGGAAATGCCGCGCGCGGTCAGCTCCTCCAGCACCTCGTAGCCTTCCTTGGAACCGGGCAGCTTGACCATCACGTTGGGACCCTGCTCGGCAATAGACAGGCCCTGTTCCAGCATCCGGTCGCCATCGGTCACGAAGCGCGGATCGACCTGGCCGGACAGCATGCCGTACTTGCCGTCGGTTGCGTCATAGACCTTGCGGATGGCGCTCGCGCCCTTCTTCACCAGGTCGAGGTACATCGCCCAATAGATGCCTTCGACATCCATGCCGGGGTTCTTGGCCGCGATCATCTTGATCTCGGCGCGCCACAGTTCCGGAGCCAGCTGGATCGCCTGGAGCGACAGGGGCGGGTTGGTGGTCACGCCGCGGAAGCCCATCTGGCCGCTCTCGTGGATCGTGCCGGCATCGTACAGGCGGGTGAGCTGCTCTTTCCATTCGGCGCGCTTGGCTTCGGGAGCCTTGGCCAGCGTTTCTTCCTTCCAGCTCGGATAGATCAGCGGCGACGAATCCCACCAGATTTCGGCTTCGGGATTGGTTTCGGCCAGCTTTTCGAGGACGTGCTTGGACATGGGTTTCTCCTGCGGGGCGCGGACGGACTCGCGCCGGTTCGATCATGCGCCGGTCCCCTAGCGCAATTGTGCGCCCCGGATAACCCCTCTGTGCGATCATGCGCCAAGACTGCGACAAAACATTACCAAAACCATTATTCCGTTCGATTATGAATACACTATAGTAGAAGCCTCTGACAAAGCTGGCTCTCATTCGAATTTTTGTTGCCGCCACGGCAGCCTTGATTGCAACGCCGGTCGCTGCCCAAGCTCCTGCGTCTGCTGCCCCTCCTGCCGCGACTGAGGCCGGCCAGGACGAGATCATCGTCCGACGCGGCCGACCGGAAGACGTCTCGCGGGGCCAGGTTCAGCGTCAGGCGCGGGACATTACTGCCACCCAGGATGTCTACCATACGCCATTGGCGCGTTTCGAAGGTTTCCTGTGCCCGGGGATCTTGGGCCTGCAGGTCGAATCGGCAATGTTGATGATTGACCGCATCCGTGACAATGCCCGAAGCCTCGGCATTCGCCTGCAGGAAGACGGGTGCGCGCCCAACTTCATCATCGCATTCGTGGAGGACAGTCAGTCTGCCATGCAGGGCCTGATGGACAGCAATTCCGGTATGTTCCTATACGTCCAGCCGGAAGAGCGCCGCCGCCTGCTCGCGCCCGGGCCGGTACATATCTACACCAGTGTCGAATTGCGCACCCGCGACGGGATCCCGATCTCGATGGAGCGGACCAACGCGGGGCCGCCAGTCTCGCAGCAAGCCATGGCCCACTCGCGAATCTATACCTCGACCCGGCGCGATATCGCTTCTGTGTTCGTGCTCTATGACAGGGATACGGTGCGCGGCATGTCGCTCAGCCAGTTGGCGGACTATGCTACCATGCGCGGACTGGCGCAGACAGAGCCAGCGGGGGATCTGACAATGAATTCGATCCTCAATCTGTTCAACCCGACCGGACCATACCCCGATGAGTTGACCGACTTCGACCGCGCTTACCTCAACTCCGTGTACGACTGGATTCCCAACCTCCCGGCGATGGCGAAGATCGGCAACGTCAATCGCGAACTTAACCGACTCGCCGCAGCCGCAGAGAGGCCGGAGGAATAAGTCCTTCGGCGTTGTAGGGGCAGAATTCAGACTTTCTGCACGGTAAAGCGGCCGTGCTTGCGGAAGCGCACCATCCACTTGTCGAGGAACAGCGACAGCGGGCGCGGGGTCACGCCCAGCTTGTCGATCCCCGGCAGGGTGCCTGTGGCGACATTTCCGGCCTTCAGCATGGCCCACTGGTCGGATGACATCGGCGTGCCGGGCAGGGCGGCAAACAGGGCTGACCCCGCATCGGGCACCGGCACCAGCAGGCGCCGGCGACCCTGGGCCGCGGCAATGGCGCGATGCAGTTCCATCATGGTCACCACGTCGGGCCCGGCCAGTTCATAGGTCTTGCCCCCGTGGCTGGCGGGATCTTCCAGCGCATTGGCGGCGGCAGCGGCGACATCGTTCACCCACACCGGCTGCAATTTCGCTTCGGGTCCGAATACCGGCAGGGCAGGCATCATCGAAACCAGCCCGGCGAACATCTGCACGAACTGGTCATCCGCCCCGAATATCACCGATGGGCGCAGGATGGTGGCCTGGGGGAATGCCTCTGTCACGAGCTGCTCGCCCAGCGCCTTGGTCGAGGCATAGGTGCCGTCGCTCGCCGGATCGGCCGACAGGCTGGAGAGATAGACGAAAGCCTCGGCGCCGCCTGCCTTCGCCGCCTCGGCCGCAATGCGCGCGCCTTCGGCGTGGAGCTGCTGCTGGCCCTTGCCGAAGGTGCCGACCAGCCACACCACAGCGTGCGCGCCCTGCACGGCGGCGCGGATGGAATCCGCGCTGTTCGCGTTGCATGGCATGAACTGCAATTGGCCGAGGTTGGCGAGCGGCTTCAGCGCCATGGCCTTGTGCGGATTGCGCGCCGCGACCCGCAGCCGCGCGCCGCGCTGCAGCAGGTCCTGCGCCAGGTGGCGACCGACGAACCCGTTGCCGCCGATCAGTACGACCAGCTCGTTGTCCAGCTTGCTGTGCGGCGAATTGCCCATTGCCAACCTATCGTTCGAGTAACGCCGAGGCTCCTGACCTCGCCATGGCCCTAAGCACATCGGCGCAGGCGGGGCAATATTGGCCCGAGCCCTGCAGCCACAATAGCTACCACAATCGCACGCCACCCTCACCATTCGCGTTGACAAGCCATACCCCGGTTCGCTAGTGGCCCGCGCCTACCCGGCAGCACGGCAACGATGTCCATGCTGCTTCCGGTGCCCAGATGGCGGAATTGGTAGACGCACCAGCTTCAGGTGCTGGCGCTCGCAAGGGCGTGGAGGTTCGAGTCCTCTTCTGGGCACCAACACTTTCGAGAACCTAGGGTTTCCGCGCTTTGCGCGTGAAATCCGTTGTTTACGGACGCTTCGCGGCACAAAGAGGCGGTACAAAGCGCCTCTCGCTAGGGGCGTTCTACCGTGGGCATTATGACCAAGCATCTTCAGCGCGACCTCCGCACGGGACGACTATCGTACCGCCGTGTTTATCCGGTGGAGTTGCGCCCGTTCATTCCACAGCAGCCGCGCGAGCTGAAGCGATCCCTCGGAGCGAAGTCACTTCAGGACCGCGAGGCGGCACTTCGCTACGCGCTGATCAACGATGAGTTTGAGAGGAACGTCCGCGCCGCTAGGCTGAAGTCAGAGGGTGGAACTCGTCCACTCACTGGTTCTGACGTGGAGTTCTTAACGCGAACCCATGCGCATCGGCTCCGCAAATGCCTGACCGATACCCATTTCGATCAGACCGACGCGGCGCGAGAGTGGCTTGGCGCTTCCGCGTGGCGCTTCGCTCCCTTCAGCTTCATGGACGATGCAGGAGCCGAGCAGGCGGGTAGCGGGCACGATGTAACTGGGGTCGCCGTTCCCGTCTTGGAACTGCTCATAGGCTGACATCACTTCTGCGATCTCTTGCGTGGCCAACCTACGCAGTTCAGCATCACTTGCTCTGGGGCGCTGGCGTTTCGGATCGTCGTTGCCCACAAACTGGCACGGATACATAAAGACGGGTGGGTTTTCCTGCGCGGGCGAGGTGCGCCGCTCCAAGATAACGTATGAGGTCTTCACTCGCGCGTTAGACCGCTGGAAGGCGTCGCCCGGGAGGGACACTACCGCCCTGATGAGGAACCACTGCCGAAGCTTATCGCGGAACCATGAGTACTTGTCGCCGCTGAGAATGCCATCGTCGAGCACGGTGATCATTCGACCGCCCGGCTTCAGCAGCCGAGCGTATCGTTCGATGAACAGTAGGACTGACCTAACCGACCCGTCTTCCGTCGCCCGCTCGCGTCCTATTTCATAGGTGTCTAGCATGCGCCGCTCTTCGGGCGTTGAGCGATCCAATGCTTTCGCAAACGGGGGGTTCGTAACGACCACGTCGAAAGGACTGCTCGCGAAGAGTTCCCGCAGCTCATCCTTTTCGTTGATGATTTCCGGCGGGTCTGTGTCTGCATCGTTCAACGCCGGGTCCAAGGCGTTGAGGTGGAAGATACGAGTGCCGCCATCTCCGTGCAAATACATGTTCAGCCGAGCAATTCGGGCCAGGATGGGAGCGTTGGCAACGTCAACTCCCACGATGGCCTCGTTCGCAATTCTGTGCTTGATCTCCAGCTTCCTGTCAGGCGCGAGATCGGCCCGAGCGTCGACCTTCGCCCACATGTCGGCGAGAACGTCGATCAAAAACCCGCCCGTGCCGCAACAAGCGTCGAGGATCAGGTCGGTGTGCCTCTCCCCGTCCGGCCCCCGGGCATCGGCCTTCAACTGCGCGAGTTTAACCCCCAGCTTCACCAGACTTCGTGGAGTGAAAAACTGGCCTAGGTCCTTGCCCCGCATGGTGGCGTTGAGGAAGGTCTCGAACAGCCTTCCATTAAGGTCAGCGTCGATACCGAAGAGGAAGAGCGGCTCCAAGCGCTTCACCACTCCTTGGATGGTCTCCGGGTTGAGGCTTATCCTTGCGCCTTCGGGGAATATGCGTTTCCGGGTTCCACGGGCTATGTCCCGCTCCATGTCGTCCATGAAGCGACGGAATAGGATGTCACTCACCGGATTGGCAGCGTTCGCCTCGTTTTGGGTGATCCATCCGAGTGAGAATTGGACTTCGCCAGCCGGTATCTCGAACTCATCCTGTTCAAGTGCTTCAGGGTGATTGTCTCGGATGCGCCGGTCGGACAGCAGCTTCAATGAGATGAGCTTGACGAACTCGGAGAAGGCATCGGACTGACTGATGTTGTCTTTCCGATAGATGTGCTGGTGGCACCAGCTGAAGGCAGCGTTGACATCAGCAATCGATGGCCTCTGCATCGACAGGGTTTCGGCAGAAGCCTGATCACCGGCTACGATGTTTTCCCGGCTCAGGAGGCTTCTCAGTTCATCGAATTGTGCGTTGCCGTCAGTGAGGCTCGTGAACGGCAAGGTGAAGAGGGGCCTGTTTCTGTCAACGTGATAGACGCGTGTTTCGGTGGCGTTCGTCAGCAGGTAGTGCCGCACTGGACGCTCTCCAGCCCGATCCCCGTTTAGTAGAACGGCGTAGGCGCGTGCTTGCCACTGGTGCTGGTCGAGATCGGTATTCGGCTCCTTCGCCTCGACAATGCATCGCACCGCGCCGCCAACTAACAAGGCGAAGTCCGGCCGATAGCGTTCCTGAGGGTGCCCTCTCATCCCCCCAACGGTGAGGGTTGCTAGACTGTCCTTGGGCCGTATCTCGTGGTCGGAGAACCCAAGGTCCTCCAGCATCCGCCGGACCAAGTTCTGCTCGACATCGGCCTCATTCAGAAGCGCATCATACGAGCAATACTTGTTCTGCATACAGTCCTCTCCCATTCGGTCACGTGGTCCTAACGGGGTAAAGGGCCTAGTGAAAGGGGCATCTCCCCGAGCGCTCAAGTCCTTCTGTCTTAGCGATTACGGGCTCTCCGCGCTTGCCCGAGGTACAAAGTGACGGTACATTGGCGCGAGCGAGGCAGTACGGAAACAGCAGAGTTCCGCCAGTTTTGGGAGGGGGGTTCCCCGTCCTCTTCTGGGCACCATTTGTTCTTCCCTTGTTCTCTCAGATTTTCTAAAAAAACGGCGGAAATCCAAGGGAATCGGCCCTGGATGTGTCCCGGATCGTGCCTCTTGATTTCGGGACGTTTTGGTGCGTTTTGCGGGCCTTTTGCGGGCTTTTGCAAGATTCGCCGATGAAAAGGCCCGCACATGGCTTTGACCGAAAACCGGATTCGCTTGCTCAAGGCAAAGGACAAACCGTACAAAATTACCGACTATCGCGGTCTCTATCTCGAGGTCACTCCGTCCGGCGGCAAGCTGTGGCGATTCCGCTATCGCGTGGGCAATGTCGAGAAGAAGCTTGCAATCGGACCCTATCCCGAAATCAGCCTGAAACAGGCGCGGGAAGCAACCCATGGAGCGCGCCATCTCGTCGCATCCGGAGGAGATCCTGCGCTTGAAAAACGCAAGCTGAAAACCAGGCAAAGCTTCCTTGCTGCCCAGACCTTCGAAGCGATTGCACGCGAGTACATTGACCAGATGATGGTGCAGAACGGCCTGGCCGAAGCAACCCTGATCAAGGCCAACTACTTCCTCGACCAGCTTGCCCCTGCAATCGGCAAACGCCCGATCGACGAGATCGAGCCATTCGAAGTCCTAGCACCGCTCAAGAAACTGGAAGCACTGGGCAAGCACGAGACTGCCAAGAAGTGCCGTTCGTTCGCCGGGCGGGTGTTCCGCTATGCTGCGGCGACAACGCGATGCCACGACGATCCGACAATCATGTTGAAGGGGGCCTTGGTGAAACCCCGGGCCAAGCACTATGCCGCCATCCTCGAGCCCAGGGAACTCGGCGGCCTACTCAGGTCGATCGACCAATACACCGGCTATCCAACCCCCTTCGCGGAAGGCAGCGTCGTCGATATTCGCCTGGAAAGACTGGGAGGCATCCGCGTCATCGGCCGATCGAAAACTCAAACTGTGAACGTCCTGTTCCTGTCAGATGGATTCCGCGTCACGTCGGTGGTGGTCCTCGGGAAGCCTCGACGCCACATCCTTAGCGGCATTCTCGCCAACCTTGCTGCAAACCGGACGGGATGCGTAACAACCTGCTACCTGACCTACCGGGCATCGTCCGAATGGGGATCGCGTTCGCCACTGGCCCGATTCAGGCCCGAGTACTTCCTTGAACACGATGACCGGGCAGACCTCATCTCCGGTCTGAACGGCTATTGCAGAAAACCCCTCAATTTCCACTACCGCCGCGTCAATCGCGAGAACCTGTGGTCCTATCTGAAGGAGTTCGAGTTCCGCTTCAATCGACGGCACAATTCCGAGAACATCTTCCGGGACCTTGTTTCGCAATTTCCGGACCTCAGCGAGCCTGCAGTTCGGCACCTGGCAGGGATATATACAGCATCGCAACCCAGCGTTGCGAGTTGATGATGCCGATGCGACCGGGAACAGGCATCAGGGAATTCGTCGAACGCTTTCCCGACGCAGACGCCTGTCTTGACCATATCTTCCGATCGAGATGGGGAGACCACACGGCCTGTCCAAAATGCGGCCAGTTCGGCACCTGGGCCAAGGTGAAGGGCAAAAACTCCTATCGCCATTCGTGCCGCTCCCACATCAATGTCCTCAAAGGAACGATCTTTCACAAGTCGAACCTGCCGCTCAACCTGTGGTTCTATGCACTACTGCTGGCCGCCAATTCTTCCCACGGTGTGCGCGCTAGCTTCCTGCGCAAGCAGCTTGGTCTCGGTCTGAAAAGCTCGCACCGCCTGCTGGACGCTATCAGATGGCAAATGGCTGCCTACAGCCGTCCGACAATGGTGGGAGGCCCGGGCAAGAAGGTGACCATTGATGAGGCGCAGATTCAGAATATTACCTTGCCGGACCACTCCAGACAGTCGGTGATCGTCATGGGCATCGCATGTGAGGGCCTTCTGCTCTGCGGCATTTTGCCGGACCGAAAGAGGGCCACACTGGTGAGGAATATCGACAGGTTTGTCAGGCCCGGATCAACCATAGTGACCGACTGCTGGACAGGCTACCAGACCCTCAAGGAACTTGGGTGGGACCACATTGCGGTAAACCACCAGCGGGCGTTCCACGATTTCCAGGGCAATACGACCAACGAAGTCGAGACCTACTGGACGATCCTTAAACGCACGATCCGGGCATACCGTCAGATGAGCATCGTCAACCTACCTGCCCTGCTGGGCGAGGTGGAATTTCGCTATAACCGGAGACAATCCCCGGTCTCCATCTTCGACGAGATGATCGCCAAGCTAGACAGTTTTCCTGACGGCAACTTGAGCGCTCCAGTCCAGCGATATGTCTGGGACCCATGACCGTAAGTGGAACTGCGTTGTTCGCCAAGGGATGGGTACGCCCATCCGCGGGATGGACCCGCCAACTCACCCAGCATTATCCTCCGGTGCCAAGCGCGCTCCATCTCTGCAAGACCGTTCGAACATACTGCGGGGTTTCCCCGTTCCGGGGAATCCGCCACGACCGCGACACCGCACCGGGACCGGCATTGTATGCCGCAAGGGCAAGGTGGACGGCGCCAAAGCGGTCAATCATCGCCCGCAGGTACCGGGCCCCGCCGTCAATGCTGGCATCCGGATCATACCGATCATGCACTCCGAGATCACGGGCTGTTGCAGGCATCAGCTGCGCAAGGCCAACCGCGCCTGCCACGCTGACAGCCGACGGGTTGAAACGCGATTCTGTCCAGATGAGGGCACGCAGCAGGTTCGGAGGGAGCCCATGTCGCCGTTCCGCCTCCGCGATTGCAGGTAGGAAAAGCGCTTCGCGAAAGGACAAGGCAGCCTTAGTTGATGGATCGAAGACCTCCATAGGAGGGCGGGTGCCGTGATCGGACTCTGCAGGAGCTTTCGTCACATGCTCGTAAAGGGTGAACCCCGATGCCGCTACGGATCCGGAGGTGGCAAGCTCCAGCCCTAGCGCGATGATGGCGGCCAATGCTCTCCGATACCTCATCGTAACCCATGATTTGTTGCGTCGGTGATTTGGAACATATACAGAACAACTTCTGTAGGAAACCGGTTTTTGGCGGATTGAGAGATTTGGATTGGGTCGACCTGAGCTGACTTCCAATCGCTGCCAAGTCAGATCACCTCAGGTGACGAGTTGAAATTAGCGAAACGGGCTGGCCGGTTTGCGTGGTCTGGGCATGTCGGCCCCCTATCCTGGTTTTGCCGTCGGGTTAGCGGTACATTTGCTTTGACAGGAGTACTATAACCTAGGGCAGCTGCGATTCTGGATCTATCGAACAGCGTGCGCCATTATCTTGAGGACACCCGTCTTATGCCCTGTCATCGTGTTTGGGGACGCTGAAGCAAATGGTGGTTCCAGACGGTCCCGTTTGCTCTACCCAGATTTTTCCCCCCATCCCTTCAATAAGGGTACGGCTGATCGCGAGACCGATCCCGAGCCCCCCTGCCTTCGAAGTGGAGAAAGATGAAAGGACTTCCAGTTCTGTGGCTGGAAAACCAGGCCCTTCGTCATGTACGCAGACCTCCACAAGCCCCCCTTTACCTCGCCGCACGCTCACCGATATCTTTGGCGCGACAAATGAAGCTTCTAGTGCATTTCGAAAAAGGTTTCCGAGAATTTGCTGAATCTGAATGGGGTCAGCAAGGACTACTTCCGTTTCGATGTCATGCTTGCTTTCGACGCTGACCTTTGAACCTGGATTTGCAGCTTCGAACTGGGTGATCGCGCTCCTGATTACTGCTGCTAGCGAGATCAGCTGGATTTGAGGCTGCCCGCTACCGATCTGGTTTCTCACCCTCCGAATTATCTCTCCGGCGCGATAAAGCTGTTCGCGCACAGCGGTCAGTGCCTCGACAAGGATTTCATTTGCCGGGTCACTTCGCCCCGTCAAAATGCGCATGCTGCCGCTCAGGTAGTTCGACGCTGCCGTAAGTGGTTGGCTGAGCTCATGCGCGATGGTCGCAGCAACCGCCTTCAGTGCATCAAGCTTAGATAGCAGACCAACCTGCTGCCGAAGTGATTCCAGCAACTTGCCTGGTGTGATGTCCTGATCGGTCCCGTGCATGCCGAGAACTTCTCCGGCAGCACCGAAGTCAGCAATTGCAACAACATGCCGGTGAGTGATGGCGCCGCTCGGCAGACGTACGGCCAGTTCGAATTCCTGCTGGCCTCCGAATGTCCTGCACTGCTCCAGAGCAGCCTGAAATGCTGCGATGCCGTGCGGACCGACCAACTGCGATAAATCCATTCGGGACAGGCGATTTTCGGCGCTCGGTCGTTCGTACATCGTGCACAAATCCTCGGACCACACGAATTCCTCTCGCTGCAGATCATATCTCCAGTCACCGAGTTTGGCGATTTGCTGGGCATTTCGCAGCCGGGAGTTGGCTGCCATTATCTCGGTTTCATGGGACTTTCGTCGCCGGCCGAGAACGAAAGTCAGCCACGCTGCAACCATTGTTGCGAGCGATATTAGCGCACCTCCAAGATAATAGCCGATTGCCCTACTTCGGACAGGACCCAGCACCTCATCAGCGGACACGCCTGAGGTTACGAAGATTCCATACTGCGGTAACCGGCGGTGGCTAAAATATCGAACCAGGCCGTCTAGCGAACTGGGTCCGAGGTAAGTTCCGTAAGGGTTTTTCTCTTGCATCTGCATCACCAGCGTACCCTGCAGATCTTCTCCGAAGCTTAGCGCATTGCCTTCGCGTCTGGCGAGAGTGATCCCGTCCAGATTGATAACTGAAACAAGGTCAGTTGTGTTGAGCTCAGCATTTTGCAAAAAGCTCGTCAGTTCCTTCGGAAGTATCCGGATGCTTACGATACCTCCCATGCTTCCGTCAGCCAGATTGACCCGGCGCGTCAGCAGCAAGAGCCATTCTTCGCTACCATTGGAACGTGAAGGATGGCTAACAAACAGCGTGGTCGAATTGTTTGACAGGTGTTGTCTAAAAAAATCAGCCTCATATACGTTCAACGATTGCGGAGGGGGCGCCACGGTGGTTGCGATCAGATCACCCGCGCGATTGAACACGCTGATCTCGCTTAAGCCGGGAGCACGCAGCGCGGCATCATCGATCGTGAGTACTGCCGGGCGAGTTGACGAGGCTAGCTCGAGACTGGGGGCATACTGTTCGCTAATGAAAGTCCCCGCGAGTTCCGCTCCCTCGAGGGTGCGCCTGACATACTGCTCAAACGCGATAACTCTATGTATATTGGTTCTGACCGCAGCGTTAATAGCCTGGCGTTCCTCGTACCTCACCTGGCTGAATACAAAGATCCAAACAAGAAGAACTATGCCGATCGAAGCGACCGCAGGTCCCCATTTCATCGATGATCCTGGGAAGCGAGTCATGATCCAAGCAGCAAGGGTGGGGAAACGACACCCAGTCCGGTTCGGGCCAGTCTCACTTTGAGCAGCAGGAAGCGGCGACTGATAGCTGACCGCGTCAGAGCGGCCTCACGCCAGCGACTGTTGCGATTCGCAAAACTTCCGCCGGCAACTTTGCGCACAGTCGCTCCATAAGGTTCACCAAATACTGTTCCGCCGTTCGAACGCTAAAGCCGAGTAGGTGCGGTACACCTGCCGGGGAAGCCTGCACCGGACCCTGCCAGCGTCGCGCGCTGGTCCACCCATCGGCTGTTCACGTGGATAGATTGAAGCGCTGACCAGGGTATCATGGTTTCAACATTTGTCAGGCCATTTCCCTCACCGGGTGAAGGCACAGTTTGCGGCATTGCACTGACGCCATAGCTTTGGACAATTTCCAGCTGGGAATTTTCGTCCGCTGACTTCTTTGCCGGGGCGAAGAACCGGTGCAGCCACTCATTGATGTTCACCGACGCCCAGAAGGCGTTCGTCACCAAGCAGGGTGTTTTGCTGGCGCTTGGCGCGGGGATCTGCCCTCACGCATGCAGCAACAAACGGCGTCTGGCTCGTAGAAGTACGATCGGCGCCTGAGTGGTTCCTTTAGGCTTCAAAGACTAGGTCAGTCTCGGGTGCCGTTCCCCAGTTGTGCTTACCCCCAGGCAACTTCGGCACCCACTTTTTCCACCCAAGACCAAAAATCTGATAGATTATCTATGGTGGCACGAGCCGGACCTCTTGCCGCAATGTGATCATTGATAGTCCGAGCCCATCAAAGCCTAAAAAAGCGGGCGTCTTACCTGTCGACAGTGGATGACACTCGTCCTCCCGATCCGCCAAAGCAAGTGCTGGCAGGGGTGGCTTCACCTATCCGTCGATCACCCTATCGGTTGACTGCTTCGTTCACCAGCTCCCCCGCGCAAGGCACTCCGGTGGGGATTCTGAACCGGAAAGTTGCTCCACGGTTGCGGTTGTTTTCAGCAACCAGTTTCCCCGAATGAGCCTCGACAATCGTCCTGCATATGGAAAGACCGATACCTGTTCCGTCCGGCCTTGACGAAACGAACGGTTCGAACAGGGACGCCATGACTTCCGCCGATATCCCTGACCCGGTATCGCAAACCGCGACCTCGGCCTGGCCATCCACTTCAGCAGACGTAACCGTGATTTCCCGGAATTCCATCCCCGCCGTTGCAATGCAGGCGTTGCTGATCAGGTTGATAACTACCTGCTGGATCTGGACGGGATCGCCGAAGCCCTGCAGCCCTTCCTGCAGGACGTAACGTACCCTGATCCCTTCAGGCGAGCCCGCCAGGGCAATCCTGCAAGCCTCGACGATCTGGTCATTCAAAGCGAAATGAAAGGCCGTTATGTTCGACTTGGCAGTCAACCTGCGGATCGCCCTGATGATATTGCCGGATTTCAGGGTACACCGTTCAATGCCATCCAGGATTTCCTCCTGCTCGCTCGCGATCTGTTCGCGCTCGCTACCTTTGGCCCCAGAGAGATTCCGCAGCGCCGCTACATACAAGGCAATGGCGGCAAGTGGCTGATTGAGTTCGTGGGCCAGGGTAGATCCCGTTGCCTCGATCGCGCTAACCCGTGACAGGTGGATATGTTGGGACTGGAGAGCCTGCAACTGCAGTTGCGCCTCCTTTTCCCTCGTAATGTCCTGCTTCGTGCCAAAGATCTTGGTTGCGCGACTGCTCTCCTGTTGGACATCTCCGGTTATCCTGATCCAGCGCAGATTTTTGCATTGGGTCCTGATCGCCACATCTACATTGAAGCTCGAACAGGTTGCGATTGCTTGGGCCCGGCGCCTTTCCATCTCTCGGCGAGAGTTGGGTTCATAACACGCAAGCGTCGCCGCCCGATCAATCACCGAGCCGACAGGTAGGTCGAACATTTCGTATACCGCCGGGGTCCAGGTCAGTCTTTCGGTCAAGAGATCGCATTCCCAAACTCCGATTTTCCCGAGTTTGGAAATCCTATCGTACATCTTTTGGAGCTCGGATGGTGTTTTCACTAGGTCCTGTCTCCAATTATAGCAGTGGAGTTAATTATAACGGGCCTCGCGTTGAAAAAACTAGGCGCTACTGGAATGCGCGTTATCAGATTAACAATGGAAAGTGCTGGCAACCTGCCAATAGGAAGTTCTATCTTCTTTTGCGTCCCGGCCCTGTATCAAGTCTTGTCTGTCCGGAGGTTGTTGGCGCGTCTGGATCGACAGCGCCTTGACCCTCAGGCATTGAGTTGACGCAGCTTGGCATACCCAAGGGAGCACTCGCGGAGTGGATACTATACCTGCCCTCTCATCGCTCGACTCGAATTCCGGCTTACATGGGCGCACAAGGCCTTGATGCGCAAGTTTACGGGAACGAGCCCCGGCCTGCCATCAGCAAGGAGCACCGCGACCCTCCCCTGGTGGCGCGCATTTATCGGACCGGCTGCTTGCCGAACGGTTAATGCGTCCCGCGTAGATCTGACAGATTTCGCTCCCCGCAGATAAGTGCAATTGACGCATCAAGGAGGGGCCAATGCGCAAAGCTCTTATCGCAAGACCGATCGCACGCAATTTTATCAACCAGAACCAAATCCAGGAGATCGCAGACCGGAGGGACGAACTTCGCGTCCAAACAGTGATGCGGGTCGCTCGTATTATCGCCGATCGGGACGAGGGACTGGTGTGCGTAAAGAACCTGTCGGACACTGGGGCGTGTCTTCGGCTCAGTATACCAGTACGCCTGGGTGAAAAGCTGACCCTTGAAATGGTGGAAGGCGAGGCGATATCCGCGAGCATCATCTGGACAGATGGACGCGAGTGCGGGCTGCGCTTTGACCAAAGTATCGATTGCGCAGAGCTACTTTCCCGGCGGACCAGTTCTGCCGAGCGGGGCATCAGCCGACCCCTCCGCCTGAACATATCGAAGCCAGCAGTGGTCAGGAGCGAGTGCGGCCTTCTTCTGGCGGCGGTGGAAGACGTTTCGCACCGTGGCATGAAGATCAGGCACGACGGCAGCCTGAACAAGAATATGGTCGTCAAGGTCACTCTGCCATCAGGCCTCGCACGCAGCGGGGTGGTGCGCTGGTCACGCGGCAATATCGCCGGCGTCCTGTTGTTGGAACCATTCTGCACCGATGAGCTGGGCTCATCGCGTGCGCTCTAGTCAATCACTTTGCTGCGGCGGTCGTGATATTGGAGCAGCAGACTGCCAGGTTCAACTTCAGCCGCTGTGGCAATCGCCACAACCTCGCCCACGCTCTTGACCCCCAATTTGGCCAGCGCTTTGCTACGGTGCAATTCCACCGTTCGGAAAGAAATCCCCAAGCGATGGGCCATCTGTTTGTTGCCAGCGCCCTCCATCAGCATTTCAATAACCTGACACTCGCGTTTCGATAATCGGCCGAACAGCAGGCGGGCGTTATCCCGGCGAAGCCACCGGTGCGCGGCCTGGTCCAGGGCAGTGAAGGCTTGTTCAAGCGCCTGTGTGAGAATATCGGCAGCGAACGGTTTTTCGATAAATTCCATTGCCCCCAATTTGATCGCTCGCACAGCAGTCGACACGTTTCCGTGCGCGGTCAACATTATGACTGGCCACTCGAAATCGCGCTCGGCAAGTGTTTCGAGAACCTGAAATCCGTCGAGTTCGGCCATCCGGATGTCGAGCAGGATCGGCCCCGGAACAAGGTGAGGCAGTTCGTCGATGAAATCCTGCGGAGAACCAAATGAGCGGGGCGTAAGAGATACGCTCGTAAGGAGGAAATGGAGCGAAGTGCGGATATCACGATCGTCATCAACGATGTACACGTATCGATCGGCTGACGGCATATCATGGGCGACCTTCGTCGGATTCTCCATCCCCATCCTTTCGAATTAAATAGATCCCTTGTACCCAGGGATTATCGACCCATCCTGCCAGCAGTGCGGTTCTTCCTTTTCTCCCAAGGCTCAATCCGCGACATGGCAAAAAGTTCCCGCAATTTGGCTTGCCCACCATACTTCCGTCGTCAGACCGGCCCTGGGGTACTGTCAGACTAACCCCATTTTGGTTCATTGCCTTAACCGGCTCCCGCTTTCATGGCACGACTCCTGGCCCAGCCAAGGAAATCTAAGGCCGAAAACTCCATCTGCGAATGGTCCAGTTTTCAGGCGGCAGAGCAGCCCTTTGCAAGGGTTACTTCGGCAACGGTCCACAATACGACTCACCGTCGTCGGACACAGGGGCAATCCACCTCGTCAGGCTGGGTCTTGCAGAAGGTATTGAAACCGCTCTGGCCGCAGCAGAGATGTTCGGCATTCCATGCTGGGCGGCTCTTGCCAATCAGAGCTTCGGTCGCGTCTCGATACCGGCCAGCGTCCGCGAATTGCGCCTGTTTCTCGATAACGATGACGCGCCAGGCGCATTCCCGGACCGGGTGCGAAATCGTCTCCCATGTTCCTGTGACACCGGAGTTTGGCTGGAATGATGAGCTCATGACACGCCAGGAGCATCAGATCCGGCCTCCTTTCCCAGAGGAGAGGCGGCATGGGCCCCGGTGAGGCCGGCGGATGAGCCATGGCCTTGTCAGGAGGTTTGCCATGTCCGTTTCATCACCCCTATTCGCCTTTGAAGAAACCGTCCAACCGCCCGTACTCACAGCAGCACGCGAAATCTCGGCCCGGCTTGCTGCGGGCACCCGCGTATCGCGCTCAGACATCAATTTCATCCTTACCGGTGGATTCGGCGGTACGGATGCCGATGGAAGCTGGTCGGTGCGCGACGCCCATGTTGCCCTGGAACTGGCGCAGGCACTCTACCTGCAAGCTGCCCGACAGTTCGTTCCGACCATGCCGATTCCCCAGGTGACCTTTTCGCTCGATCTGCGGCTTGGCGCCCGCGCCGGCTTCAAGCGCAACGAACAGATGCTTTCGCTCGAACCGCGATACGTCGTTGCCTTCCCCGGCAATGGCGTGCTTGAACGCCTTGTGATCGAGGCCAAGGCCCGACGGATCACCGTGGTCGATCGCCGTGGTCCGCTGGGTACCTGCCCCAAGACCCAAACCCCTTGATCGGGCTTGAGACCGCACATTTACCAGAGCCTCTCGCCCGTCTGCCCATAGGCTATCCCGCAATCCCGCGAGGCGAGGTCATGGCGGGATAATCGCCGGACTCTTGCCGTCTTCGAACCCATCGCACCGGGAAGAGCAACGGACTTTAAGCACCACGACCCGGCAACAAGACACCTGTGCGCCGGAAAGCGGTCTGCCGTGCCTTGCGAGGGTGGTCACCTGCACCTGAATGCTGCTCAGGCAGCCTGGCGGACTCCGTTTCGTCCAAAGCGCTTGACCTCGTAGAGCGCGCGATCCGCCGCATCGAACAGCGCGCGACGGTCACCAGTAGGCAGGTGTCCAGCGACACCACAGCTGATGGTCACATGCATCTGGCGTCGATCGGTCGCGGAGATCCGCGTGTCGGACACGCACGAGCAGATCCGCTGACAGGCTGCGAGGGCGGCTTCCTCGTCGCAACGAAAGAGAACGGCAAATTCATCCCCGCCGATGCGTCCGACGGCATCGTCCTGGCGCACGTGTGCGGCGATAATCTCGGCCACGACCACCAGCACCTCGTCACCGGAGGCGTGGCCGTAGGTATCGTTTATCCTCTTGAACTGGTCGAGATCGATCAAGGCCAGTGTTGTCGGGCCGGAATCGTCCAATGCCTCTGCCACCCTGCGTTCGAAGCCTGCCCGATTCAATGTCTGGGTAAGCTCGTCGGTGTGAGCGCGCCGGTGAAGGTCGTCGTTCATGATCCGCTGGCTGGTGATATCGCGCAGCGTAACTACCGAGCTGGTCATGCAGCCGTCGATCATGATCGGCGTCATGCTGCCTTCCACCCAGCTCTTCCGGTCGCCTGAAAGCTGGAACTCGTGCGAGAAGGGTTCGGGTCGCAAGAAGTAGTTATGGGCATCCAGCATCGCCAACGGCATCGCCACGCGTTGCGCCAGTTCGACGACATTGCGTCCCACGATCTCACCGTGTTCCAGTCCCAGCATCGACCTGGTGGGTCCGCCGCAGAATGTGCAGCGGCCATTTGCATCGAAGGTGAAGATGACGTCCTTGCCATGTACGAGCAGCTGGCGAAGCATCTGCTCGCGGTCAGCTAGCCGGGCCATCGCATCGCTGCGCGCCGTGACAATTGTTACCACTACCAATCCGGTGACGAACAGCACGCCGAGATAGACCTGGAAGAAGGTGACCTTGCGGAATTCGTCGATGGCAAGAAGGTTCAGAGGACCATACCCATTGATCGTAACCCCGGTTGCAACGACAGCAAGAATGAGAACGGCAATCTTCACGCCGATTCTGCCGAGCCAGATTGCAACCAGCACAAGCGCGCAAACAGGCAGGAACAGCAGCGGCAGATGGTCTTGCGAGAAGGTAACGTGAACCACCAGCGAGAACATCAGCAGCGCGCCAGCCATATTGCGCCATTGGCGCCGGCTCTGCTGCTGCAG
>NZ_JAMFLH010000018.1 GCF_023501975.1 Altererythrobacter sp. KTW20L
CTTGTTAATCCTGACATAGTCCGGGAATGTACTATAGATTTGCCCGTCGAGATATCTTTCGACAATCACTTTTTCAACTTGGCTCGCCGGCGCCCCAGACAGCTCCGAAATCTTATCAGATATCTCGTGACAATCAAATTCTGCAGTCACGAAACAGAATGAACCGGGGTCCCTACGAATCGCAGCATAATTACCCTTGGGAAAGTCCGACGTTGGACGAATTTCGCCTTCTCGCGCAGGATTTAGCTTCCAAAGCGGTAGCAAAAGATTGGTTTTACCTGACTCGTTGACGCCGACGAGCGCTGTAACCTGTTCTGCGTCGATCCAACCGCTATCTTCGACTGACCGAAAATTGGTGATCTTGAACTTCTTGAGCCGCATACCGCCTCCACATCATAAGTGAAAGTTAGCATAAGCCTGCGATCAAGCAAATGATCCCCCACAAATGTTGTTGGCTAAAATCATTAACGACGCCGCTTATCCCGCCTTCTCATCCCCACCCCTCAAACCCCTTCCAGATACCCCCCCATCGCCAGCACGCCCGCGTCGGTCAGCTCGATAAAGGTCACTCGCTTGTCGAAGGCCGAGTGGCTCCGCTTGACCAGCTCCAGGTCCTCCAGCAGGCCGATATGGCGCAGCGCGGTGGATGATGGCACGCCGGAGGCGTGGCACAGGCTGGTGGTGGATACCTTGGCCCCGCCGGCGAACTGCTGGAACAGGTCGAGCAGCATGTCCCATGCGGGCTCTCCCAACACGCCATCGGGCAGGTGGGCGCGGCGGCGGGTGCGGCTGGCGGCGATCACCTGGGCCTTCAGCGCCAGGTTCATGGCGTTGCGTTCGATCCGCGACAGCGCGCCGGGCCAGCGGAAGACCGCTTTCACGTTCGACCCGTCCCACCCCTGATCCAGCGAATCCGCCAGCCGCATCAGCGTTCCGGCAAGATCGCGCATGTCCTGCGGCTTCCACTTGCCCGCCAGGTGAGACACAAGCTCTTGACGTTCGACAGCAGTAGTAGCGTTCATCATTCCCCCAGAAAATTCCCGCGCGGCGCGACCGGTTGTTTTTGCCCGAATCTGCGCCAGTCCGGGCTGCTCTGTGCTGCAAAATTCTGCGGCTGTCAAAATTCGCATAGGATAAATACTATGGCTAAATAGGTATAACTGCGTAATATTCCCAAACTGATACAAATGATGTAAATTTCCTACGTTGATGGATCATGTTGTTGGGTAGAAGGTGGCGCGCACATGTCGGGGCTTTCCTACAGGGCCGCATCCGTGCTTCGCCTTGGGGCATGACAGCTCCCAACACCCGCAAGATCCCGCGCCAGGCGACCTCCTATATGACCACGCGCAACGGCGAGCCGCCCGCGCCCGACGATCCCTTGCTGGGGTTCGATCCGGTGCCGCATTCCCGCCCGCGGCGCAATTCGATCACGGCGGAGCGGCAGCGGGCCTTTATCTCCCACCTTGCCGCCACCGGCATCGTCACTGCCGCCGCGCGCCACATCGGCGCGAGCATGGAGGCGCTCTATAAATTGCGCCAGCGGCCCGGGGCCGAGGCGTTCTGCGCAGCGTGGGATGCGGCGGTCGATCGCGGGGTCCAGCGGCTGGAGGATACGGCCCTTGCCCGCGCCATCGCCGGGGAGGAGCGCATGGTCGTCAGTTCCGGGCAGGTGCTGGGCACCGAGGTGCGGCATAACGAGGCGCTGGTGATGTTCTTCCTGCGCAACCGCCGGGCCGATCGCTATGGCGGGCAGGTGCAGGCGGGCCACCCCTTGTACGAGCGCGTGCGGGCCGAGGTGCTGGCCGAGCTGGCCGTCCAGTCCGAGCTCGACCACGAGGAGGTGCTGCGGGGGCTCAACGCCAAATTCGACATGATGCGGGCCCGCGAATCGGCGCTGGCCGGGCTGGAAGCGGACCTGGCGGCGGAGGAAGCGGGCGAGGAAAAATACTAGCGAGGGGAAATTTTGCGGGAACCATGGACCTTTGGCCGTGTTGACTCTCTCTTAACCAGGCGAGGTCGCAATCGCTTAACTTTCTTTTCCCACTGCGGTGCTATAAGCCTCGTAGTGGACGGGGAGGGTCGGCAGAAAAAACATGGTTCCAAGCAAGTCCCCCCTTACAGGCGTATTCGCCTCGCTCACCGCCAAGCAGCGGCAGGTGATGGAACTGTTGTCCGAAGGCCGGACCAGCAAGGAAGTGGCCTGGACGCTCGGTATTTCCGAAAGCGCCGCCATCCAGCGGATCGAAACCGTGCGGGCCAAGGCCGGCGGCCTGCTGCGCAAGGACCTGGCCCGCGAATACCGCCTGTTCATGCAGGCCGGCGGGGCGCGGGAGATCAGCGCAGAGGATCTCGACGGCACCTGTAACGATCTTACAGGCAAGTTTTTTCAGCTACCTCCAAGCGGCGGCGAGGGCCAATCCGGTGGCCGGAACCAAGCCGATGAAGAGCTCGTCCTGGCCGATGCGATCCCTTTCGAGGTCGCAGCGCCCTGGGCCTCCCGCTCCGAACCCGGCGTGGTCCCGGAGGTGCTCGACGGAAAGAGCGCCGCGCTGAGCCGCCTGTTGGCCGCAACCGGAATTGCCGTCGGTTTGCTGGTCGCCTGCCTGGTCCTGCTGGCCGTTGCCAGCGAGATCGGCAGGCTGGTCTAACGATGCGCGGCGCGGTTCAGCCGCACGGGCGCCTCCTCGTTTTTGACCAGGAGGATTGCACCATGTTGACTGTCGAAGCCGCCGGAGCCCGTGTTGCCCGCGATCTTGAAGAAGCCGAGCGTTTCACCAACGAGAGCCTGCGCGCCCTCGCCCGCCTCAACGTCAGCATGATGAATGTGCGGCTGGATACCGACCTGCCGCAGTACCAGGGCCAGACCGCCGTCATCCGCCTGCAGGAAGCGCAGAAGCAGATGGTCGATGCGATGAGCAACCTCACCCGCGTCCACAAGTCACTGCGTGACGATTTCACCAGGATCACCGGCCTGCCCGACACGCCTAAGCGCTGTCCCACCCAGGGCATCTCCGAAACCGCAGTGAAGAACGTCGCCTGACGATGACGGCAGGGCATAGAACTGGCGTGAAGCCGTGATCCATGCCCTGCTGGTCGATTTTCGTCCCTACCTGCAATACCTGATCATCTTCGCGCTTACGGCTTACGCCTTTGCGCGTGGGGCCGGTCCAGAAAAACAGGCAGGAACAATCATGTCGTCCATGGTTGTTCTGTATCTGGCATACCACCTCCTTATCCCCGAGGGCGGTGTGTACGACGAGATCGATCTCGGCCATCTCATGATCGATCTCGTCGTGCTGGTCCTTCTGGGCCGCCTGGCGATCAGGGCCAACCGGATTTATCCACTATGGATGCTCGCCGCGCAGTTGATTTCGACCTTGATGCACCTGGGTCGGGGGCTGGATACGGAAATAACGCCCCTCGCCTATTTCCTGCTTATCCACGCGCCGTCGTATATCCAGGTCGCGGCGCTCGCGCTGGGGCTGGCCGCCCATCGCCGCAGGGTGAGGCGTTTCGGCACCTACCGGTCCTGGAGAACCTCCTGACCCCGCTGCTGGGGCAGCCCGCGGGCGAAATCGCCACCACCCTGCTCGACCGCTTCGGCTCGATCGCCAACATCATGCACGCTTCGCCCGAAGCCCTGCGCGGCGCAATCCGCGACGAGCCCGGTGTGGTCGATGCATTGCTCGCCTGCCAGGCGCTGGCCCGGATCGGCGCGCTGGAACAACTTGCCTCGGCGCCGGTTGATCTGGGCGACACACGACTGCGAAGCTACCTGATCGCCCAGCTCCAGAACCCGTCGGAGGAGCGGCTGCAGGCCATATTCCTGGATGACGGCAACCGCTACATCCGCGACGAGCGGGTAGCGCACGGATCGCGTGACAGCCTGTCTCTGCGCCTGCGATACCTTGTCCACCGCACACTGGACCTGGGCGCGACCGCACTGATCGTGGCGCACAACCACCCTTCGGGCGATGCCACGCCCAGCGCTGCCGACCACGAGGCGACCGACCGCCTGCGCCATCTGACCGCCCAGCTCGATATCCGGCTGGTCGATCACTGCATCGTCGCCAGGGGCAAAGTTTACAGCATGGCGCTGGGCAAGCTGATCTGACTTTTACCGGCGCGCCAGCGCGCCTCCCCGAATTGCCGTCGGCCCAAGCCGAAACCACACCGAACAAAAGGAATGCCCACAATGGCCAAGACCGACAACAGTGCCGTAGCCGATCATGAGCCAGACGAGGCAAAGAACCCGCAGCGCGAGGCTCTTGCCCTGGTCCGCACGCTCGGCTCGCTCGAGGAGGTGCTGAATTCGGGCGTTTCACTCGAAATCAAGGCCGCGTGCATCGAAATGGAAATCGAGGCCCGCCAGCGCCGGCAGCAACGCGAAGGGGATCGCTACGGCCAGGACGACTGAGCCGGGCCCCGCAGATCACGCAACAGCCAGCATCGGGCAAATACAATCTATTACAGACATTATCAACTTCACGACTGGCGCGACGGGATTTTCGGGCTTAGTCAGTGGGCAAAAGCACTGGCACTAGCCAGGAGCTTTGGCACAACCATTGGGAAGGGAGCCCGATATCATGACCCGCAAAGGTCTCGCATCTTCGCTAGCTATCGCCGCGGCCACGCTGGCCATGGCCTTCACCGCCGTCCCCACCGCTGCGCAAAACCGCCCGGCCGACCTAACGGTCCTGCCGCCGGTGCCGACCGACTTCACACCCGACAGGCTGCCCTGGGGCGATTACGATTTCACCGGCACTTTCCCGATCGAGCCGATCAACAACGGCCGCATCCTGTTCCAGCGCCCGGCCGAATACGGCATGCGCTTCTGGGTCAACGACGAGGAATTCAACCGCCGCCTCGAAGCCGCCCGTCGCAACGATGGCAACTTCACCCAGGCCAACGAGAGAGGCGTGGGCACATCTGGCACCTCTGGTCTGGAAAACTGGTTCCTGACCCATGAATTCGCCAAGCGCACATCGATGCTGGTCTCGCCCGCCGATGGCCAGTTGCCCGCGCTCACCCCGCAGGCGATGGAACTGTTCCGCGAAGGCCGTTCGGGCTGGGTGCCTGGCCAGGCCTATGACTGGGTGGACGATTTCGACAGCTGGGATCGTTGCGTTTCGCGCGGCTTCCCCGCCTCGATGTACCCGTTCCGCTACAACAACGGCATCCGCGTGTTCCAGAGCCCCGGCTACATGACTATCGTGCTCGAAATGCTCGGCACCCGGGTGGTCAAGATCTATGACAGCAAGGAAGCCGCCCAGGCCGCAAGGTGGGACGATGCGGTGGAAGCGTGGATGGGCAATTCGCGCGGCTGGTGGGAAGGCAAGACCCTGGTGATCGAGACAACCAACATCGTTTCGGGCGACAGCGCCACGTCCGATGTCTATGCCCGCGCCGCCTCGCCGCTCAACATGGCGACCCAGTTCACCGGCACGCTGGAGGTTCCGGCCTTCAACACCGTGCCGATGAGCTCCGAGGCCATGACCGTGGAACGCCTCACCATGGTTGGCCCAGATGCCATCATGCACGAACTGACCTACTCGGATCCGCAGGTCTATACCGCTCCCTGGACCACCCGCATCCAGTGGACCCGCGAAGACGACTATGAGTTCTTCGAATATGCCTGCCACGAAGGCAACTACATGCCGCGTGACTATATCAGTGCCAGCCGTGCCCAGCAGGCCCGCATCCGCGCAGGCGAGGAAGAGGCCGTGACCGCCGAGAACGACGACCGTTCGCGCTTTGCACAGCCGTTCGATCGCGATCCCGGCGTGGCTCCGCCCCCGCCGCCCGCAGGTGCGCCGCCCGCCGGTCGCAACTGATTGCAGCCTGATCCTTATGCCACGAAGCGAGGGGCTCCGACTGCAAGGTCGGGGCCCCTTTTCCATATGCTTGCTTGGGGACGCGATTTGGGGCAGCATTGGCATTGAGGATCGCGCCCTGGGAGGGGACTGACTTGACTGCTTCTATCAGCGCGGGGCTTAAGCCCGCGCCCGTGATCCTGCGCCTGACCATGGCAGACCTGCGTTACGCGCTCCGCGAGGGGTGGTCCGACTTTCGCACCTGCCCCACGTTCGGCTTGTTCTTCTCCGCCATCTACGTGGTGATCGGCCTGCTGCTCTACGTGGCACTGGTGGAAAACGGCCAATGGGTCTGGCTCGTGCCAGCAGCGGGCTTCCCCCTTCTCGCTCCCTTTTCCGCGGTTGGTCTCTACGAAGTCAGCCGTCAGCTTGAGGCCGGACAGGTTCCCGACTGGCGCAGCGTGTTTGGCGCGGTGCGCGGACGGGGCGACGGGCAGGTGCTGGGGGTGGGGGTGATCGCTTTCGTGATCTTCTGCTTCTGGGTAATCCTGGCCCACGGCATCTTCTACATCTTCCTTGCCCAGGCGGGACTGACCACGGAAAGCATGGCATTCCTGGCCACATGGTCGGGCCTGGCCATGCTGCTGGTCGGCAGCGCCGTGGGGGCGGCGCTGGCCCTGCTGATCTTCTCGCTCACCGTCATCAGCCTGCCGATGCTGGTGGACCGGGACATGGATTGCGTAACCGCGATGATCGCCAGCGTAGCGACGGTGCGGGCCAACCGGTCGCTGATGCTGGGCTGGGCGCTGTTCATTGCCGTGCTGCTGTTTGCCGCCATGGTGCCCGCGCTGCTTGGCCTGCTGGTGGTGCTGCCGCTGCTCGCCCATGCAAGCTGGCACGTCTATCGCCGCGCCGTGGCCTGACGGGCCGGAAGCTTTGGGACCAGAGGACAATGGCGCGGGCCAGGGGCCGGACCTGAGGACAGCCTCCGGTCCAGCCTGGCATGTCAGTTGGCGGGCCTTGTCAATCGGGGGGCCTTGTCAATCGGCGGGGACCACCATCGGCGGCGGGACAATGTCGATCGTGCCCTCTTCGTCCCACGCGTAGGCTTCGCTGACCGGTTGCATGCCTTCGACCAATTCGATCTCGAAGGCACCGCCGCCGCTGATCGAGCTGGCGCGCACGCGCAGCCGTTCCAGCCAGTCACCGTCGCGCGCCAGCGAGGTCAGGTCCAATGCGATGCGGGCGTTGAGGCCTTCACCGCCATCGTCATCCTGCATCATGCCGGCAAAGCCCAGCGGGGTTTCGAAGCCCAGCTCGAGCCATGGGTCGATGGTGCTGGGGAACACCGTGTCGTCGCTGACCGGTGCCGTCATGTTGAATGTCACCTCGCCCGCCCCGCCGCGGATCGCGGCGATCGCTTCGGGGGTGAGCTGGTAAGTGATGGTCGCCGGATCGAGCGCGCCCTCCTCGTAGCCCGCGCCGAGATAGCCCGAGGCCCGGTCAGACAGTCCCAGCACCTGCTGCGGCGACTGGATCTCGTGGTCGCGCGGCGCGCCAACGTGCAGCGTGTAGCGACCCGAGCTATCGCCATAGGGAGATACGGCGATGGTATAGGAGCCGGTTTCGGGCAGCACGAAGCGCAGTAGCGAGTTCAATCCTTCGCCGCCGTCGTCGTCGGTCATCAACGCATCGCCATCCACGTCGCTGCCGCTGTAGAGCGCCAGGGTGGGATCGATCTCATCGTCATCCGCCACCAGCGCCACTTCGAGCAGCTGGCCTGCGGCGCCGCTTACCTCGTAATAGCGGGTCTCGCCCGCCCCTACCCTGCCGCTGACCTGAGTTCCGAAGCCCAGCCGCTCGGTCTGCAACGGGGTCCAGATGGACGGGCGCAGCTGCAGTTCGAACGGGCCGGAGCTTTCCTCGCCCGAGAAGAAGGCGAAGGAGGTGACGCTGATCTCGATCTCGCGGCCTTCCGGCGCGCGAATGGTGGCGCGGCTGGCCAGCCCTTCACCGCCGTCATCGTCCTCGGCCAGCACTTCGCCGGTGCGCCGGTCAGTGATGGTCAGCATGGGGTCGAGCTCGGACCCGTCGGTCGGCACCACGTCCACCCTGAGCGACGTGCCGGGCTGCATGGTATAACGGAATACCGCGGGGACAGAGCCGACCTCGCCGTTGAAGATCATCACGTCGCTGCGCGCATTGTCGAGGTTGCGCACATCCTGCGCGAAAACACCCACGGGCGCCAGCAAAGCGGCGGCACCGGCCAGCAGCAAGGCGCGGCCAAATGGCTTGATCATGAAAATTCCCCCTTCGTACCAGGCCCCGTCAGGCGCTTTGCCACAGGCACCACATCCACCATCCGCGGTCAAAGATTAATCGCTGCTTGGCGCGGGATAACGCGATTGTTCATCAATGCGGCCACTCGTCGTCGAGCAGGCCCCACAGCAAGGTATCGCACCAGCCAATGTGCGTTTCCATCGCCCGGCGCAGGTGTGCCTCACGGGTGAAGCCGAGCGATACGAGCAGGCGGTTCGACGCCACATTGCGCGGATCGGTATCGGCGAAAATCCGGCGATAGCCTTCGCTGCGGAACAGGTGGGTGACCAGCGCCGCCACGCATTCGCGGGCAATCCCCTGTCGGACATGGTCGGGAGTGACCATATAGCCAATCTCCGCCACTCCCGGGCCGTGTTCGGACGCCACCAGCCGCGCGACCGGCGCACCGCCTTCCATCGGAACAGCGATCCACGTCCTCCCGCCCCAGGAGGTTCCGAGCAACCAGGCCCGGAAAACCTCCAGGTCGGTGAACGGCCCGCTGCTCCAGTAGCGCATGACTTGCGGATCGCTGAATGCGGGGAACAGGCCCTCGGCATCGGCATGATCGACCCCGCGCAGCACGAACCGCGGCGTGGCGAGCACGGGCACGGGCACGGGCACGGGCACGGGGGCCAGGCTCATTCGCCGGTCAGGTGGGCCAGCAGCGCCTTGACCTTCTTCTGCCGCCACTGCGGACGCGGGGCGAGGAGCCAGTAGGAAAAGCGGCAGTCTTCCGGCCCGTCCAGCGCCACCAGCCGCCCCTCGGCCAGAGCCTCGGCCACCAGTGGCAGCGGCATGGTGGTGCGGCCAAGACCGGCCAGAGCAGAAGACAGAGCTTGCCCGGCATTGCCCACCTGCAAGGTCGCCTCCACGCCATCAGGCGCAGGGTAGGCTGGCCAGGAAATCCAGCCATCGGGCGCGTCCGGCGCCGCCACGGTCACGCGGCAGCCGGCGGCCAGTTCCACGCCCTCCAGCTCGCCCGGCCCCTCGACCAGCCGGATGGCGAGATCGAGGTTGGCCTCGGTAAAGTCGGCGTCCTCGTCGGCGATCAACTGGTAGCGCACGTCGGGATTGGCGGCGCGGAAGGTGGCGAGGCGCGGGGCCAGCCACTGGGCATAGAATTCGCGCGGCACGGCGATGGTATAGCTGGAGCTCGATTGCCCGGCCTGCATGGCGTGGACCGCTTCCTCGAACTTGAGGAACCCGTCGCGCAGGGGATCGAGGCCGGTGACCGCCTCGTCGGTCAGCTCCAGCCCCTTGGACGTGCGGCGGAACAGGACCACGCCCAGCACGTCTTCCAGCGCGCGGATCTGCTGGCCAACGGCGGCCGGCGTCACCGCCAGCTCGTCTGCCGCACGGGTGAAACTGAGGTGCCGCGCCGCGGCATCGAACACGCGCAGGGCGTTCAGGGGCAAGTGGGTGCGTTTCATCGGAAGCCGCGATGTAGAGCCATGGCGCGCGGGCGGCAAGCACAGGCTCTTGCGGAGTGGGTAAACGAGGGCAAATTCGCTTGACCGATTGCACATGAAACCACAGGACATGGCCCTTCCGGTCGCCCCGTTGGAGTACCTCATGCTGCGCCTGCTTTCCGCCTTCCTGCTGGCAACTATCGCACTCGCCACGCCGCTGCGCGCGCAGTCGATGCTGGAGGGCACTTTCAGCGAAGCCATCCCGACGCTGGAACAGGTCGTGGGCCACCGCCCCGGCGCGCAGATATCCTCGCCCGAGCAGGCCCTCACCTATATGCAGGCGCTGGCAGAAGCCGCGCCAGACCGGGTGCGGCTGGTCGAATATGCCACCAGCTGGGAAGGCCGCCCGCTGGTCTATGCGGTGATTTCCAGCCAGCCCAACATGGCCCGGATCGACGCCGTGCAGGCGGACCTCCAACGCCTCGGCAGTGGCACTTCGCCCGCGCAACTGGCGAACGTGCTGCCCGTTACCTGGCTGGCCTATGGCGTCCACGGGGACGAGATATCCTCGACCGACGCCGCGCTGGCGCTGGCCTATCACCTGCTGGCGAGCGAGGGCGACGCGCTGGTTGACCGCATCCTGACGAACTCGGTGGTCATCATCGACCCCAGCCAGAACCCCGACGGCCGCGCCCGCTTCGTCAATTCTTTCCGCGCGCAGCTTGGCATCCGCCCCTCGGCCGATCGCTATACCGCAGCGGCAGACCAGCCGTGGCCGGGCGGCCGCTTCAACCACTACCTGTTCGACATGAACCGTGATTGGTTCGCCCTGACCCAGCCCGAAACCCGCGGCAAGGTGGCAGCGGTGCAGCAATGGCAGCCGGTCGTACTGGTCGATGTCCACGAGATGGGCGGCGACGAAAGCTATTTCTTCCCGCCCGCCGCCGATCCGTTCAACCCCAACATCACTCAGGGCCAGCGCGACAAGCAGTTCCTGCTGGGCCGCAACATCGCCGGATGGATGGACCGCGCGGGCCAGCCCTATTTCACCCGCGAGGTGTTTGACGCCTTCTACCCCGGTTACGGCGATACCTGGCCCATGCTCAACGGCGCCATCGCCATGACTTTCGAGCAGGGCAGCGCGCGCGGGCTGCTGTGGGAACGGCGCGATGGCACGCTGCTGACCTATGCCGATACGGTGCGCAACCAGTTCATCACCACGCTGGCAACGGCGCAGACCGTGGCGGAAAACGCTGGCCTGTTCCTCAATGACTATGCCGAATACCGCCGCAGCGCCGCTGCCGGGCAAGCCGGGACCGGCACCTATGTGATCGACCTTGGCCAGCGGCGGTGGAATGCCGAACAGCTGGCCCGCCGCCTGGCGCACCAGGGCATTGCCGTGGGTCGCGTAACCGGCCCGGCCAGCGCCTGCGGGCGGCAATATCCCGCCGGCTACCTCAGCGTGTCGCGCAGCCAGCCTGCCGCCCGCCTGATCCGCAGCCTGCTCGATGCGGACACCGCGCTCCCCGCCGATTTCGTCGAGGCGCAGGAAAACCGCCGCAACCGCGACCTCGCGCACGAGCTTTATGACACCACCGCATGGTCGGTGGGCATGATGTCGGGGCTGGACGTGACGCTGTGCAGCGCCGCCGCCTCGGGCACGCTGGTGGGGGCAGACGATCCGCTCACCGCGCAGGTTCAGGAAGCAGGCCAGTTCGGCGTGGCCGTGCCGTGGACCGACAGCGGCCAGGTGCGGCTGGTCGCCCTTGCGCTTGACCGTGGCCTGGTGGGCCGCGCAACCGACGATGGCTTTGCCGTAGAGGGCCGCACTTTCGGGCGCGGCACCGTGGTGTTCACCCGCGCCGACAACCCCGACCGGATTGACGAACTGACCGAGCTTGCCCGCGAGATCGGGGCCGAAACCGCCGCGCTATCCAGCGGCTGGGTCGATGCAGGCCCGAACCTTGGCAGCGACAGCTTTGTGCGGCTGTCCGCGCCGCGCGTGGCCATGCTGTGGGATGACGGGGTCGATCCGCTGTCCGCCGGGGCCTTGCGCTATACTCTTGAACAGCGGCTGGGCGTGCCGGTCGCGCCGATCCGCACCGGCACGGTCAGCCGCGCCGACCTGTCGCGCTATTCCGTGCTGCTGGTGGCCGATGGCCGCTATGCCGGGGCGCTGGGCAATGCAGGGCGCGCCGCGATTGCCACCTTTGCCCGCAATGGCGGCGTGGTGGTGGTGATGGGCGAGGCGCTGACCGACTTCAACGAGGGCGACAATGCCCTGTTCGCCCTGTCACGCGAAACCGTGCTGGGCGGCGATCCCGATGCGGCGGACGATGCCGAGCCGGTCGTCGCCGGGGCCGCCATCACCAGCGAGGCGGAATACCGCGAGGCCATTGCCGATGGCACCCGCCGCCCCGATACCCTGCCCGGCGCCCTGCTCAACACCGCGATCGAGGGCGACAACTTCCTGTCCGCCGGATACGACCGCGCCGCGCCGGTGGTGTTCGCCAGCGGAGACCTCGTCTTCGCCCCCCTCGCCCGCGCCAACGGCACCAACGTCGTCCGCTTCGCCGCCGCCGAGAGCCTGCTCGCCAGCGGCTACCTCTGGGCCGAAAACCGCCAGCAGATGGCCTTCAAGCCCTTCATGGTCGCGCAACCTGCGGGGAGCGGACTGGCCGTGGGCTTTGCCTATGACCCGGCAGTGCGCGGCTATCTCGACGGGCTGGACCTGCTGCTTGCAAACGCGGTGCTGATTGCGCCGGCGCGGGTGCGGTAGGGCGGAGAAAACAACTAACAGGTGAAAGAGGAATGCTAGGTTTCAAAGACCTAATGGCGCTGGTCGGCGAATTTCTATTGCACTGGAGTGCGATGGAACAACAACTGGGCGAGTCCATCAGTCACTCTGAAAGCCAAGAACTCGATCCGCCAAGATCTAGAGGCCCACTCAAAAAAGCATTGGAGCGGTGGCAAGGCCTGGACGTCATCCAAGGCAACAAGAAGCTTGCAAGCGAGGTGATTGACCAGATTGAACAGCTACGGGCCTTAAGAAATCTCATTGTCCATGGTTTAGCAGGCGCAAATTCTAACCCCGACGATGGAGCTGAGCCATACATCAAATGCGTAGAGGGTGGATGGGAGGCTCCGGGTGAAGAGCGAAAAGTAACGGTGTCCGAACTCAAACATTACAGCGAAGCAGTCGATGCGTGTCGTCGTGGAATCAGACACCCAAGCCACTTCAACTACCGGCTTTAGCGCGTCGCCTTCCCACCCTCATTCCGGACATTCCGCCTAACCCGCACACTGCGCAAAAGCAGCCGCCCTCACTCCACCGGGTCGGGCAGTTCCAGCACGAAGTGGGGGATGGCACGGGTGCGGTAGCGGCTGAGGCTGAGGCTGAGGCTTGCGCTGCCAGGAGGGGTGCAGCTCTTCTAGCAACCCAGCCGTTCTGATAGCGAAGCAAGGTCTTCCTCGGTAATGCCTCGTCTTACATCGGGTCCGCGAGATACAAATTCGCACAAGTCCCGACCCCGATCGTCCATCGCAGTTGGATCCGCGCCTCTGTCCAAAAGCCAATTGATTGCGGCAAGTGGGCCGTCTGAATGCTGCGAACGCTTGGCAGTCAGAACAACCGTTTCCTCAGACAAGGGATCCCTGATTTCAAGGTCGCCCCCAAGCTCTTCAACGAGAAGCGCCATACGATCTTCGCGCCAGAACACTGCGGCATCGTGCAGCATTCTCCCGCCAAATGCGTTTGGCCCACCCGATGAACGCACGTACTGGGAGAATAGCGCAAAATCCGAAATCGTCAGGACGTATCCGAGGACTTTCTCGGGTTCGGCACCACTTTCGATGAGGTAGGCAAGCTTGACTGGAGTCAGATTGACCTTCTGCTCGTTTGCCACGGCATACATGAGGAAGGTTGGCATTCCCTCTTCTGGAAGCTGCCAGTCAATGTGTTCACGATCGATCTTGCAAAGGTGAACGTCGGCGTCTGTCGCCTCGATGAAGCAATGCGCGAAACGGTTGATCCGCTCTTCCGTGAAGAAGCGATCAACCTTCTTGGGAAGGGCTTGCAATGCTAGCGGTATCGCCGCGATGCCGATTGCGGCGGCCAACCATAACTTCATGCGCCCCCCGGAGTGAAAACCGCCCAACCCTCAGTGGAATGATTAAGCCAGGGCCACCCTCGCCGCAAGGGCAGGATGCCTTGAGCGCGCGCCCTCACTCCACCGGGTCGGGCAGTTCCAGCACGAAATGGGGGATGGCGACTTCGAAGCTGGAGCCGTCTTCGGCGGTGAAGCTGTAGTGGCCCTGCATCGCGCCCTGGCTGGTTGTCAGTTCGCAGCCCGAGACATAGTCGAAGCTTTCGCCCGGCGCGAGGACCGGGGTTTCGCCGACCACGCCTTCGCCATCGACCACGTTGATCATGCCGCGCGCGTCGCTGATGCGCCAGTGGCGGGTGCGCAGGCGGACCACGTCCTCCCGCCCGTTTTCCAGCCGGATGTGATAGACCCAGAACCAGCGGCCCGCTTCCACCCGCGATTGTTCGGGCATGAAGTTGACCGACACGCGAACCGTCACCCCCGCGGTGGTGGCGACATGCTGGAACAGCGAATTGAGGGCATCACGGATCATCACGATTGTGCAGCCTAACGCTATTCCCCGGCGCGACAAGGGGCTGGCGGCACTTGTCGGCAATTAGTCGATGAAGCGTGGCCGCAAATTCCAAGCCCGGCGCTACAGACCCGCCCGGGTGAAGGCCTGGTCGAGGTCCTCGATCACGTCGGCCGGATCCTCCAGCCCGACGTTCAGCCGGATCATGCCTTCGTCCACGCACATCTCGGCGCGGCCTTCGGCGCCCATGTTGTGGTGCGTGGTGCTGGCCGGGTGGCAGGCGAGGCTCTTGCTGTCGCCGATGTTGTTTGAGATATCGACCAGTTCCAGCGCATCGAGCACCTTGAACGCCGCCTCGCGCCCGCCATCGACCACGAAGCTGAAGATCGTCCCCGCCGCGTCCATCTGGCGCATGGCGAGGTCATGCTGGCTGAAGCTGGCAAGGCCGGGGTGCAGCACGCGGGAAACGCGGCTTTCGACGAACTTGCCCACTTCCAGCGCGTTCTCGCTCTGCTTGTGCGCCCGCAGGTCGAGCGTTTCGAGGCCTTTCAGCACGACCCAGGCGTTGAACGGGCTCAGCACCGGGCCGGTGTTGCGCTGGAACGGCGACAGCGTGTTGTTGATCCACTCCGCGCTGCCGCAGATGGCGCCGGCCAGCACGCGGCCCTGCCCGTCCATCAGCTTGGTGGCGGAATAGGTGACCACGTCCGCGCCGTATTCCAGCGGTCGCTGCAAGGCCGAGGTGGCAAAGGCATTGTCCACGATCGACACGATCCCGCGCGATTTCGCCAGCCCGCAGACGAAGGCCAGGTCCACGATGTCGAGCGTGGGATTGGCCGGGGTCTCGAAGAAGAAAGCCCTGGTGTTGGGCTGGATCGCCGCTTCCCACGCCGCGTTGTCGCGCCCGTCCACAATGGTGTGGGTGATGCCGAAGCGGTTCAGCACATTGGCCAGGATCCACCGGCACGAACCGAACGCAGCGCGCCCCGCCACCACGTGATCGCCTGCCGACAGCATGCACAGCAGCGAAGATGTCATCGCCGCCATGCCGCTTGCCTGGACCTTGCAGGCTTCGGCCCCTTCCATCGCCGCGATGCGTTCTTCCAGCATGGCGACAGTGGGGTTCTGGAACCGGCTGTACTGCATGCCGGTGGCCTCACCGGCAAAGCGCGCGGCAACCTCGGCGGCGCTGTCATAGGTATAGCCGCTGGTGAGGAACATCGCCTCGCTCGTCTCGCCATGCTCGCTGCGCGTGGTGCCCGCACGCACGGCGCGGGTGGCAGGGCGCCATTTCGAGGTGATCGAGCGATCGGTTCCGGTGGTTCTTTTCATGGGCGAAGCGTTTAGAAGCGCCGCGCCCCGCCCGCAAGCGGACTTGTCACACCCCTTCGCGCAACCATGCCAGCGCACCGGGTTCCGCGCCCTTGAACTTGGGCCAGCCATCGGGATCATCCGACAGCGGCGTGACCAGCAAGGCGGTGCCTTCGGGCAATTGCCACTTCAACTCGTGATAGAGCTTCGAGCGCGGCAACTCGCTCCGCACCAGCCACATGCCCGGGGTAAGCTGGTGGGCATCGCCGTGAAAAGCCATGCCGTCGGGCAACGGTGTGGTGCCGTCATGCCAGAAGAGAAAAAGAGTACGATCCATGATGAAATAACGCCTGCAACCATTTCGTGTTCCGGCAGGCCGTCCCGGAAAAGTGGCCTGCCTTTGACTTTGCCAAGCAACAGGCCGCTGCTATTCCATCACCAGCATGAGCCAGCCTCCTCCGCATCCTGCCGATCCGTGGCGCCTGCATGTGCTGCTGGCACTGGTGTTTGCCATTCTCGCCGCCGTGCGCCTGACCACCCCATCCACCCCGATGTTCGACGAGGTGCATTACCTGCCCGCCGCGCGCGCCGTGCTGGACCTGTCGCAGGCCCTCAACATGGAGCATCCGCCACTGGGCAAGCAGCTTATTGCCCTGGGCATATTGCTGTTCGACGACAATCCGCTGGGCTGGCGTGCCGCGCCGCTGCTGATGGGTGTGCTGGGGATATTCGCTGCCATGCGCGCCATGTGGTTTGCCACCTGCCGCCCCGCGCCTTCGCTGCTGACGGGGCTGTTCCTCATCACCGGCTTCCCGCTGCTGGTCCAGGCGCGGATAGCCATGCTCGACGGGATGATGGCGGGCTTCGTGATGCTGGCCCTGTGGATGTGCGCCGGGGCCGTGCGCGAGAACGAGACGGCGCGGTGGCGGCTGGCGATTGCCGGGGCGGCGCTGGGCGCGGCGATGGCGTGCAAATGGAACGCCATCCCGCTGGCCATGCTGCCGGGCCTGGCCTTTCTGGCGGCGCGGGTATGGCAGTCGCGCTGGGCGGCGCTGACCACCAACCGCGGCTGGCCCGTTGGCGGGATGACGCTGTGGGAGGCGGCCATATGGCTCGGCCTAATACCGCTGGCGGTCTATGCCCTATCCTACTGGCCGTTCCTGCTGTTCGACACCGTATCGGGCGATCCTGCGGGCCTGGTGGACCTGCATCGCCAAATGCTCGACCTGCAGACACAGGTGATCACGCCGCACCCCTACCAGTCGAACTGGTGGCAGTGGGCGGCCAATTCGCGCGCGATCTGGTATCTCTATGACATGGTGGACGGAGCCCAGCGCGGGGTGCTGATGATGGGCAACCCGCTCAGCTCACTCGTCATGTTGCCGGCACTGGCTTGGTGCGCCTGGGCCGGCGTGAAGGACGGGCGGCGCGATTGCCTCGCGGTGTTCGTGCTCTATGCCGCCAGCTTTACCCTGTGGATCGTCGCACCAAAGCCGGTGCAGTTCTTCCACCACTATTTCCTGCCGCACATGTTCGGCATGGCAGCGCTGGCGCTGGGGCTGGAGGCCCTGTGGCAACGGAAAGAGCGGCTGGTCCCCGGAGCAATCGTCCTGGGATCAGCCGCCCTGTTCTTGTGGTTCTACTCGATCCTGACCGCCGCCGCACTGGCAGGCGAACAGTCGTTCCTCGACTATGCGTGGATCGAAGGGTGGCGCTGATTAGGCAACTACCCGCTGGCCGCCACGGGGCCCTGCGATCAGCCAGACGATGAAACCGATGACCGGCAGCACGATCAGGCCGATAGTCCAGCCGATCTTGGCCGCCGTCGAAGCGCCGCTCGTCAGCACGTTGTAGATTGCATAAATGGCCAGCAGAAGGCCGATGATACCAAGAATTTCCATGACTTGCTCCTGTCTCTTGAGACGCGGTTTTACGCCGCTCTTGTCAACAGGAATGGATCGGACTGGTTAAAGGTTCCGGCTTTTCAGCGAAAACGGCCCCAGACGAACTTGCTCGAGAGGGCATAATTCCACACCGATGCCAGGACCACACCCACAAGGGCTGCGGCCCACCAGCGCCAGCCGTGGCCTTCGAGGTAGCTGCTGACCGCCACATTGGCGAAGGCGCCCACCGCGCAGGTGGCGCAGAATCCCGCCCAGCCCGCCAACAGCGCCCACGCCCCGCTCAGCTTCTTGTCGCGGTAGGTGAGCAGGTTGTTGAGCCAGAAGTTGAAGGTCATCGCCACCACGGTCGCCACGGCAGTCGCCAGGGTAAAGCCTGCAAGGCCCGTGCGGAACAGCGCCGCCAGCACCCCCATGTGGACGAACACGCCCAGGCCCCCCACCGTACCGAACAGTGCATAGCGCGTGGGGATCACCCGCCCGAGGTAGCGTTCATAGAGCCCGGCGAGGAAATCGAGCACCACGCCGTGATCGAGCTTGCTGGTGCCTTCCAGCCGTTCGGCGAAGGCCAGCGGGAATTCCTTCACGCGCAGAGGTGGGCGCGCGGTGGCAAGTATGTCCAGCATCACCTTGAAACCTATGCCGGAAAGATCGCCCGCCTGCTTGCGCAACTGGTCCGACCGGAGGAGGAAAAAGCCGCTCATCGCGTCGCTCAATTCGGTGCCGGTCAGCCTGCGGGCCAGCGCATTGGCGATCCGGCTGCCCCTCTCCCGTCGCTGGCTGGAAAGCCCCTCGGCGCTGGCGCCTGCGACAAAGCGGCTGGCATAGGCAAGGTCCGCCTCGCCCGAACGGACAGCTTCCAGCATGGCGAGCAGCAGCGCGGGATCGTGCTGGTGGTCGGCGTCCATCACCGCCACGAATGGCGCGGCGGTGGCGCACATGCCTTCGATCGCCGCACTCGCCAGCCCGCGCCGACCGATGCGCTGGATCACCCGGATGCGCGGGTCCGTCTGCCCGATCCGGCGCGCTTCTTCCGCCGTGCCATCGTGGCTGTTGTCATCGACGAACAGTGCCTCCCACCCCGTGGGGCCAAGCGCCTGTTCCAGCCGCGCCACCATCGGGGCAATGTTCCCGCGCTCGTTCAGCGTCGGCAGGACCACGGCCAGTAGCAGCGTGGTGCCGAGGCCGGGGTTGGCGGGAGGCGCAGGCGTCATGGGCACGACCTAGCGCACTGGCGCGCGATGTGAACCATAAGGTTCACAGGTCGATTACAGTCGCGCCGCCACCGCATCGCCGATTTCCGCGCAAGTGGCAGAACCGCCGAGGTCCGCACCCTTTACGCCATCGGCCAGGGCGCGGGCCACTGCCGCTTCCACCCGTGCGGCTTCCGCTTCCAGCCCCAGCGAGTGGCGCAGCAGCATGGCAAGGCTGAGGATCATCGCCATGGGGTTGGCCTTGCCCTGCCCGGCAATGTCCGGCGCGCTGCCATGAATCGGCTCATAAAGGCCCAGCGTGCCATATTGCGTCTGCCGTTCGCCCAGCGAGGCGCTGGCGAGCAGGCCGATGGAACCCACGCACATGCTCGCCTGGTCGGACAGGATGTCGCCAAACAGGTTGCCGGTGACGACAACGTCGAACTGCCCCGGATTGCGCACCAGCTGCATGGCGGCGTTATCGACATACATGTGGCTCAATTCCACATCGGGATATTCGGCGGAAACCTCGATCACCACGTCGCGCCACAGCTGGCTGGTTTCCAGCACGTTGGCCTTGTCCACGCTGCACAAACGGCCCTTGCGGCCCTGCGCGGCGCGGAAGCCGACGTGGGCGATGCGGCGCACCTCGTCCTCGGCATAGGACATGAAATCGAAGCCCTGGCGGCGGCCGTCATCCAGCACGCGGATGGCTTTCTCGCCAAAGTACACGTCGCCATTCAATTCGCGCACGATGAGCAGGTCGATCTCGCGGGCGACTTCGGGGCGCAGGGCCGACAGGTCTTCAAGGCCGGCAAACATCGTGGCCGGGCGCAGGTTGGCGAACAGCGTCAGCGCCTGGCGCAGGCCCAGGATCGCCTGTTCGGGCCGCAGGTGCCGCTCAAGGTTGTCGCAGCCCGGATCGCCCACCGCGCCGAACAGAATCGCGTCGCTCGCCTCGCAGAGTGCCAATGTCTCGGGCGGCAGGGGGTGGCCGTGCTTGCGATATGCCGTGCCGCCCACGTCCGCATCGGCCGTGGTCACGCCGTCAATGGCAAGCGCGGCCAGCACCTTCTTCGCCTCGACCATGATTTCCGGGCCGATACCGTCACCGGCCAGACATGCGATTTTCATACCTACTCCATTCGCCCGAGCATTTCCCGCAAGCGTGCGCGCGCCGCCATAACGTCTGCGCGGCGGTCGGCAAGGAGGTAGTTCTGCAAAGGCTCGGCCAGCGCGTCCATTGCCGCCAGCACGGCGGCCAGGTCGCCCAATGGACGGCCACCCTCGCCACCATAGCCCAGCTCGCGCAGCAGCAGTGCTTCATAGCCCACCAGCGCACCCGCCCAGCCGCGGGCCGATGGTGCCAGGCTGATGGCATCGACCAGCCCGCCCAGCGCGGAATGAAGGCCGGGATAGGCGTGTCGTTCGGGCAAGGCCGTGGCGGTGAGCGCACAGACCCAGCCGATCGCGGCAGCGGCCAGGGGCTCGGACAAGTAAGGCCCGCGGCTCGTCACCAGTTCCACCTTGGCAAAGGGCAACTGGCTGTCCGAGCGGGCGGACACCTGCAGATCCACCACGTTGCCGGGGATCAGCACCGGCCGCAATTGGCGCCCGCGTCCGCCTGCAATATAGGCGGCGACAAGGCCGTATTCCGCCGTCAGGAAACGCGCCACCACGGCAGTTTCGCCATGGGCACGGGCGGCGACAAGGATGGCGGGGGTGCGCAGGTGCATCGGCAGAATGCTATGCCTTAACCCGCGTCAGTCAAGCGGCTGGACTGGCTGTTCAGGTCGTGTTCTTGGCTTCCAGCGCGGCCAGCCGCGTTTCCAGCGCTTCGACCTTTTCGCGCGCCGTGGCGGCCATCTGCTTGACCGCGTCAAATTCCTCGCGGCTGACGAAATCCATGCCGCCCAGCGCCTCGCGCATGCGCTCCCGCGCGCCGTCGCGTGCCTCGCGGGTCATGCCCGCCAGGGTGCCGGCGGCCGAATTGGCCAGTTTGACGAAGTCGGAGATGATCGGGTTTTCGCTTTGCATAGAGGCTATGTGGTCCTGCGCCGTGGCGTTGGCAAGAGTTACAATTCTATCCGCTGGACCGCGTTGTTCGGGTCCATCCCGCTGGCATTCGGATTGAGGTCGAGGATCTGCCAGTTGAGCAGGGTGGCGAACAGGCACCACAGGAGATAGGGCGCCAGCAGCCAGGCCGCAGCGCGGCGCACTTTCCAGAACAGCCAGATCGTGACCGCCAAGGCCACGTCGAGCGCCAGGAGGATAGCCAGCGCCAGCTCGATATCATGCTCGGCAAAGAACACCGGCGACCAGGCGAGGTTCAGCGCCAGTTGCACCACGAAGGCCACGATAGCCCAGGGCCGCCAGCGCGCCCCCCAGGCGGCGCAGACCATGGCGAAGGACACGCCCATCATCACATAAAGGATGGTCCACACGATGCCGAAGGTAACAGGCGGCGGATAGGTGCCTGGCTTTTCCAGCGCGGCAAACCACGGATTGTCCGCCCCGCTGCCTGCCATCTGACCCGAGGCAAAGCCCAGCAGGACAACGACCGGCACGATAAACAGCGACCAGCGCAGCAGGCTGGCGCGCAATTGGCCGGGGGTAGCAAGGCGGTTCATCGAAGCTCCTGTCTGGCGCGGGCGGTTAGCCCTGCGGAATCACAAGCGCCGACTGTGCCGCTCTGTTCCCGCCGGCGCAAGCGGACCAAAGGCACGGCGCTATTCAATTTCCGCCACGTTGCGCCGAAACGAGGAATTCGACGTTGCCTTCGGTGCCCTTGATCGGGCTCTCGATGATGTCGTCGATCACCCAGCCGCCTAGTTCGAGCCAGCGGCGCACCTCTTTGCAGACGCGGTCGTGGAGTTTCGCATCGCGCACGATGCCGCCCTTGCCCACTTCGCCCTTGGCCACTTCGAACTGTGGCTTGATCAGCGCCACCAGCCGGCACTTCGGCGCGGCCAGTTGCAACGGCACTTCCAGCACCTTGGCGAGCGATATGAACGAGGCATCGCAGACCACCCAGTCGCACGGCCGGTCGATCAGCGCAGGCGTCAGTTCGCGGGCATTGGTCTGTTCCAGCACGGTGATGCGCGGATCGCCCCGCAGCCGGTAATCGAGCTGGTTGGTGCCGACATCCACCGCGAAAACATGGGCGGCCCCGTGGTGCAGCAGGACTTGCGTGAACCCGCCGGTTGAACTGCCAATGTCCATCGCCACCGCTCCGGTCGGATCGAGGCCGAAGTGCCGGATCGCCCCGTCCAGCTTCACGCCGCCGCGCCCGACCCACGGATGGTCGCGGCCCTTGACCTCGATCTCGGCATCGGCGGGCACCTGTTGGCCCGATTTCGCCACCCGCGCGCCCTTGACGAAGACCAGCCCCGCCATGACCAGCGCCTGGGCGCGGGCGCGGCTCTCCGCCAGCCCGCGTTCGACGAGCAACTGGTCGATCCTCTGCTTGCCGGGCTTGCCCGCGATGCTATTGGCGATGCTGTCTTCGCTCATGCCAGTGGCGATAGGGGGCGGCACCCGCCTGCGCCAGAGGGAATCTGGGCGCGATTTTTCCTGTCATATTCCGGGCGCAATTGGATGGACCCGAATCATGTTTTGAAGGATTGTCTTACCGATGCTTTCCCGCTCCGCCCTGATCGCCGCCAGTGCCGCCACGCTGCTTGCCGCCTGCAGTTCCGCCGATGAACCGGTGGCAGAGGATAACGCCGCAGCCGTGCCCGCCCCGGTGATGACCTCCACCCCCACACCCACTGTCGCGGCAGACGGTTCGCCGCTGGCCATGGGCAGCTGGAACATCAACGAAAGCGCGACCGGCGCTTCGGCCACCTTCGGCGAAACCAACGGCGATGCCCTCCTCACCATTACCTGCGATAGAGCCAGCAGGACGCTGTCCCTGGCGGTGAGCAACAGCACGCCCGGCAACCAGACCTTCGTGGTGGAATCAGGCGGCACGGCCGCGCGGCTCGACATGGTGGCTGATGGCAACTCCGCCCTGCCGCGCCAGGTCGCGCCGATCGCCATCGACGCGCCGGTGTTCGGTGGCTTCGTGCAGCCGGGCGGCACGATCGAGATTTCCCAACCGGGCGGCGCAACCCTGCGCGTCCCCAGCGCGCCGGGCATCCGCCGCATATTCGAGGCCTGCAGATGAAATTTAGCCGCGTTTCCCTTTCTGCCCTTGGCGTAGTCTTGCTGAGCGGGTGCATCCCGCCCGCCAGCGAGGCCCCGCCCGCGCCGATGCCGACGCCGACGCCAACTCCCGCGCCTGCGCCGGTGGTGACGCAGGCACCGCCGGTGGTGCAGCAAACGCCTTCTGTGCTGGCGCCTGTGCAGAGCAACTGGATCGACGCCCCGCAGACCGCGGGCGACTGGCGCTGGCGACGCGCCGGGAATGAAAGTGTAGCCGAATTCTCCTCGCCCGCCGGAAGTGTCATCGCGCGGTTTGCCTGCACCGCAGGCCGCGAGGTTGTGCTGGCCATGACCCACGGCAATGCTGCGGCTAGCAGCATGACGGTGCGCACCGAAACGGTGGACCGCACGCTGGCGGCAGCGCCACGCGAGGGCTGGCTGGAAACGCGGCTGGCCGCGCGCGACCCGCTGCTTGATGCCATGGCATTTTCGCGCGGCCGGTTTGCCCTGGAAGTACCCGGTGCGGGTGCGCTCTACCTGCCAGCCTATCCCGAAATCACCCGGGTTGTGGAGGATTGCAGGTAGATTTTCTGCACGCCCCGATGGGCAGGGCCGAAACACTCATTCTGACTGTGAAAAAGATAATTTCAAGCCTTGCATTGTGCGCTGCAACGATTCACATTCCACCTCAAGGCCAGCGGTACTCGCGGTCTTCGCCCCCGGTGAAACGGCCCCGGTAAGACGGGTTAGGGTGTTGGCTTAATAGCGCGAAAGGAGGTGATCCGATGTCTCATGGTTCAGCAAGGGGGTCGGTTAGTTTCCGCACGGAGCATTGTCGGGCATAATTGCCTGGCAGAGGCTTTCGTGAGCGGACCTTCCGGCCGCTGACCATGCGAAAGGCGATCTCGCTCCGGCGGGGTCGCCTTTCTCATTTATGCGTTCCGCAGCACTGCGCCTTATGCCCCCCTTTCCCTCCTGCCCTTCCCGCGCTAGGCACTGACCAAACCGGTCTCAAACTTTACGATAATTTCATTTTCCTTTTGGCAATTGAAATTATATAACGCTGCCACTGCCGCATCAAGGAACACCCGATCATGGCGACCCTCGCCGACGCCCCCGCCCTCGAAATCGCCCGCCTGCCCCACCCTGCCCCGATGAAGGCCGACGTGCGTGAAACGGTGATTGCCGATCCGGGGTTCGGGCGGGTGTTCACCGATCACATGGTGACGGTGGACTATGTCGAAGGCGAAGATGGCGTGGGGGGCTGGCACAATGCCGTGCTCGGCCCGCGCGGGCCCATCCCGCTCGATCCCGCCGCATCGGTGCTGCACTATGCGCAGGAGATTTTCGAGGGGCTGAAGGCCTATGCCCTCGCCGATGGGTCGATGGCGCTGTTCCGCCCCGACCAGAACGCCAAGCGTTTCAACGCTTCGGCCCGCCGCCTCGCCATGCCGGAAATTCCGGAAGAGCTGTTCATCGAGGCCTGCCGCCAACTGGTGCTGACCGATGCGGACTGGTTTCCCAAGGTCGAGGGCGGCTCGCTCTACATCCGGCCCTTCATGTTCGCGACCGAGGCCTTCCTCGGCGTGCGTCCGGCCAAGCAGTACAAGTTCGTCGTCATCCTCAGCCCGGCGGGCAACTACTTCAAGTCGGGCTCGCCTGCCGTGTCGGTGTGGGTCAGCGAATATACCCGCGCGGCACCCGGCGGCACCGGCGCGGCCAAGTGCGGCGGCAACTATGCCGCCAGCCTGGTCCCCACCGGCGAAGCATTTGCCCATGGGCATGACCAGGTGGTCTTCCTCGATGCCGAGGAACGGCGCTGGATCGAGGAGCTGGGCGGGATGAACCTGTTCTTCGTGTTCGACGACGGCACGCTGCTCACTCCGCCGCTGTCGGGCACGATCCTGCCCGGCATCACTCGCGACAGCCTGCTGACCCTGGCACGCGAGGAAGGCCTGACCGTGCGCGAGGAACGCTATGGCATCGACCAGTGGGAGGAGGACGCGCGTTCGGGCCGCCTCTTGGAAACCTTCGCCTGCGGCACGGCGGCAGTCGTCACGCCCGTGGGCCGGGTGGCCGGGCGCGAGCATGACTTCACCATCGGCACGGGCGGTCCCGGCCAGCTCACCGGCAAGCTGAAGCAGCGGCTGGTCGATATCCAGCGCGGCGCGGCGGAAGACCGCCACGGCTGGGTGATGAAGATCGCCTGATGCCGACTTCAAGGCTTGGGCCTGTTCCGCGCCATTGCGCTGGTCGAAGGCGTGACCACGATCGCGCTGTTCCTTGTTGCCATGCCGCTCAAGTACTGGGCGGGCAATCCAGTGCTCGTGCCGCCGGTCGGCATGGCGCACGGGGTGGCATGGGTTGGCTATGTCGTGGCGATGGCCGTGTGTCTGCCGGGCAGGGGCTTTTCGCTGTGGGAATGGGTGCGCACTTTCGTGGCGGCGCTGTTCCCCTTCGGCACTTTCCTCAACGACGGACTGGTGCGGCGCAAGATGGCGGCGCGGGTTACCGCCTGAAGATCAGCCTTCGAGGTCGTTCCAGCGCCATGCCTGCTGGCCGCGCCGCTGGCTGTCTCGCAGCATCGTTTCGCCCAGTGCCAGGGTTGCTTCGAGCGCTTCCCGATCGACCGGAGCGCCGGTCACCACCTGCCGCGCGGCACTGGACAGCAGGAACAGATTGCGCCGCGTCTCGCCCTCGTCAGCCACGCTGACGGCGACGCGCTGGCTGCCTGCGCTGAGCATATGCTCGCCCGCCGCGATGCCGGTGAAGCTGTAGGAGCCATCGGCGCCCGTTACCGCCTGCGCCGCGCCCAGTTCCAGCGTTACGCCCGCAGCCGGAGCGCCGCGCTGGTCATAGACCTTGCCCGAAACGTCACCGGCCATGGCGGGCAGGCTGATGGCCGTTGCGGCAAGGGCAGCGGCGAGGAAGGCGAAACGGCGCATGGGCAACTATCCGGTTGCGGGGGCGACTCGATGCCGCGCCTCGATTGTCCGCCACAGCCGATCAATGTGACGGGAGTGTTACAACGGGCCGCGCCTTCTGCCCTCGCCTCCTGCGCCGGATCATGCTTTATCGCGCCTGTGACGGATGATCGGGCAAGCATGGAAGCGAGCGCAGGTGCGCGACTGGCGCTGCTGGGCGAGAGCTATCTGCGGCTTACCGGCCAGTCGCTTTGTACCGGCGATGTGTGGGACGCGCCGCTCGCCGTAGTGGCCCACGGCACCCAAACGCCGCCTATGTTCTTCTTTGCCAACCGGCTGGCGCTCGATCTTTTCCGCATGACGCCAGCGCAATTCATCGGCCTGCCCAGCTACAAAAGCGCCGAACCCGCCCTGCGTGAGGAGCGTGCGGCGATGCTCGCAAGGCTGGAGGCGCACGACGTGGTGCACGGCTATAACGGCGTGCGCATTGCTGCCGATGGCACGCGGTTCCGGATCGAGGATGCAGTGATATGGAACCTCGTCGACGAGGCGGGCGTGCGGCTTGGACAGGCGGCGGCGTTTGGTACCTGGACTATGCTTTAAGCCACACACCCTTTCCCGGCAGCCGCTCGCGGTCATGCGGAGTGGCAAGGTCCAGCTCCGGTCCCACGGCGACGATGCCGTGCTTGTCGGCCAGTTCGTAGTAACCGCGCCTGATCTGGTCGAACAGCACCGTGTCCGCCACCGGACTCGTCACGCCCTCCCACTGGTACAGTTCGCGCAGGTAATTGCGCAGGGCCGGATAGTCCTCGATTGCCCGCCGGTTGCATTTGAACGCGCCGTGATAACCCACGTCGAACCGCACCAGCGTGGTGAAGGCGCGCCAGTCGGCCTCGGTCAGCCATTCGCCCGCCAGATAGCGGTGCGCGGCAAGGTGCGTTTCCATCTGGTCCAGCATGGCGAAAACGCCCGCCACCGCTTGGTCATAGGCGGCCTGGGTCTTGGCGAACCCGGCGCGATAGACGCCGTTGTTGAGCGCGGGGTATATCGCCTCGTTCCAGCGGTCGATACGGGGTCGCAGGGACTCGGGACAGAAGTCCTGCCTGTCGCCCGTGATTGCGTCGAAAGCAGAGTTGAGCATCCGGATGATATCGGCGCTTTCGTTGTTGACGATGCGGCCGGTCTGCTCGTCCCACAGCGTCGGCACGGTGACCTTGCCGGTCAGGTGCGGATCGTGCGCGGTGTAGAGCCGGTGGAGCGGGAAGCCGCCCTCCACCCGGTTGCCGAACTGGTCATGGGAAAAGACCCACCCCTCGCTCCGGATACCGGGCAGGGCCCAGCTGATCGCCACGACATCCTCCAGCCCCTTGAGCACGCGGTAAGCCGTGGTGCGGCTGGCCCAGGGGCAGACGGCGGCGACCCACAGGCGATAGCGGCCCGCCTCGGCGGGATAGTCCGCGCCGGGTTCGGGCGAAATCCAGTCGCGGAACCTGCTTTCGGTGCGGCGGAACTGTCCGTCCTCGCCCACTTCTTCCGCTGCGGGCGCGCTGTCGCGCCATTCGCCATTGTAGAGTTGTGCCACGCTTGCTCCTGTCAGGCCTTGACCACTTCGATCACGCTGTGACCGGCGGGATTGGGGGTGAAACGGTCGATGGCAAATCCGGTTGCAGCGAACAGCGCCTCGAAATCGGCCAGCTTGCGCTCGCGCCCCGTGTCCCACACCATCATGGCCACATCGGTACTGATGCTTTCATCGGGGCGCGGCTCGTCGCTCAAGACATGGTCGATCACCGCCAGCCGCGCGCCGGGGTTCATGACGCTGCGGATGTTACCGAGTATCTGTCGGCACTCGTCATCGTGCCAGTCATGCAGGATCTGCTTCAGGGTATAGAGATCGGCGGAAGGCACGCTTTCGAAGAAACTGCCGCCCACGATCTCCACCCGCTCGCCCAGCCCCGATGCTTCGACCTGGGGACGCGCGAGCGCGACCACCTCGGGCAGGTCGAACAGCACGCCCCTGGTGCCGGGATATTCGCGCAATATACCCAGCAGCAGTGCGCCCATGCTGCCCCCGATATCGGCCACGGTTTCGAACGGCTGGAAGCGGTGTTCGGCAAAGATGAAGCGTTCGATCCGGCGGGTCATGAAGCTCATGAAATTGCCGAATGCCTCGGCCATGTCCGGATGCGCGTGGAAATGGGCGAAGACCGGCGCGCCGAACTGCAGCTCGAACGGCGTCACCCCCTGGCGCAGCCCCGGCAGCAGCTTGGTGGCCGCCGCAGTGGATACCTCGGTATTGGCAAAATAGCCCGCCGCCTCGGCCATCAGCGCAGTGCGCTTGGTCGCCACATAAGCCCCGCCAGCGTCCCGCTCGATCAGTTCATGGGCCAGCAGGAAATCAAGGATCCGCCCAAGCTGCGGCGCAGGCAAGGCGCCCGCCTTGGCCAGTTCCGCCAGCGTGGCCGGCCCCTCCAGCAGCCGCGCGGTAATCCCCGCCCGGTTGGCGAGGTTGATCGCCGCAGTGCCGAAAATGGCATTGTTGAGCCAGTTGAACACATCGTCGGCGCTGTCGAAGTTGCGCCCGATGGCGCGCGAATCTGTGGTCAAGCCCCGGTCTCCCTCGGAGGCCACGCTATGCGCTGGCGGCGGCCAAGGCAAAGCCTCATGGCCCCCAAGTATCGCTTGCTTGAGCCGCGCGGCGCGGCCACCCATCATGGCACCAGCACAACCACTTGCAGGAGCCAGCGCCCATGTCCGATGTCTACATGCCCCCCAGGGTCTGGACCAACGAGGCCGACAACGGCGGCCAGTTTTCCGCCATCAACCGCCCCACGGCAGGCGCGCGCGAGGACAAGGAGCTGCCCTTGGGCGAGCACCCCTTCCAGCTCTATTCGCTCGGCACGCCCAACGGCGTGAAAGTGACGGTGATGTTCGAGGAGCTGCTGGAAGCAGGCTTTTCGGAAGCAGAATACGACGCCTGGCAGATCAGGATCTTTGCAGGCGACCAGTTCTGGTCAGGCTTCGTCGATCTCAATCCCAATTCCAAGATCCCCGCCCTGCTCGACCGCTCTGGCCCCGAGGCCTTCCGCGTGTTCGAAAGCGGCGCGATCCTGCTGCACCTGGCGGAAAAATTCGACTACCTCCTGCCAAAGACCAATCCCGCTCGCGCCGAATGCCTTAGCTGGCTGATGTGGCAGATGGGCAGCGCGCCCTTCATCGGCGGCGGGTTCGGGCACTTCTATGTCTATGCCCCTGAACGTTACGAATACCCGATCAACCGCTATGCGATGGAAACCAAGCGCCTGTTCGACGTGGCCGACCGGCAGCTGGCGAAAACAGAATACTTGGCGTGCGCGGACTACACAGTGGCCGACATCGCCGCCTATACCTGGCTCGGCAACCTGTTCCACGGCGCCTACAACCGTTGCGACGTGTTCCTGTCACTGGATGAATACGAAAACGTCGCCCGCTGGGTCCGTGCGATAGACCGGCGCCCGGCGGCGATCCGCGGCCGACTGGTCAATACCCAGGCCATGCCGGAACGCCACTCGGCGGCCGATTTCGACAAGGTGGAAGACCGCAGCCTGTTCGATCCGGTGCGGACGCGGCCGGACGCGCTGTAATTCCTCCCCGATACGGGGAGGGGCACCATCCGCAGGATGGTGGAGGGGCGCGCCCGGCCTGCCCCTCCACCACTACGTGGTCCCCCTCCCCATTCTGGGGAGGATCACATCAATACCGGACCGTCGCCTCGACCCCGTAAACCCGTGGCCGCGCCTTGAACACGAAGCCGCCGGGCGAGAATTCGGCGTTGTATTCCTCGTTGAACAGGTTGGTGGCAAAGGCGTGGAGGCCCCAGCTTTCCCCTTCCACGCCGACCCGCGCGTTCACCAGCTCGATCGGATCGCGCACCGTGGTGTTGGGCACGTCCCACCAGGTCTTGCCGGTGCGGCGATAGTCAACCCGCAGCAGGGCATCCAGATCGTTGCTGATCGCCGGGTTGTACTGCAGCCCGAGGTTGATGGTGGACCGGCTGATCAGCGGCGCCTCGTCGCCGATGGCGGCCGCGTCGGGGAATTCCTTGATGTCGCTGTAGGTCAGGCCATAGGCGGCGGTCAGCGCCAGGTCGCGGCTGGGGCGCAGCATGGCTTCGAATTCCGCGCCCTGGATTTCCGTCTTGGGCACGTTGCCGAGGTTCTGGGTGGAGTTCGCCGCCAGGAACACAAAGAAATAGCTGTTCTTCGAAATCGTGCGATAGGCCGCCGTGTTGAAGCTCAGCATGTTGTCGAGCAACTGGAGTTTGGCCCCCACTTCGAAGGTGTCGGCGGTTTCGGCCTCGTAGATGTCGTTCACGCCGACAATCCCGTTGCCCGCCGCAATCGCGCCAACCCCGGTCTGGTTGAACCCGCCCGACCGGAAACCGCGCGAATAGCCGCCGTACAGCGTCACCTCCCTGCTGGGCGTAAAGGTCAGCGTGACCTTGGGCTGCCAGTCGCTGAAACTCTCGGTCCGCAACTCGCCGCTGACCGCCGGCGGGAATCCGGGCACGTTGGGCAGGAAGCCCGGCGGCGTCAGCGTGGTGTTCTCACGGTGATCGTGGTCATAGCGCAGCGACACGTCAGCCCGGAACTGGTCAGAGAATTCGTACCCCAGGTTGCCGAACAGCGACCAGGCCACATTGTCCTGGCTGTCGGCCAGGAACGAGGTCTGGGGATTGAGCGGATTGGTGCTCGGCACGCGATAGACCGGGAACACGCCCGCGCCCGTATCCAGCATGTTGCCGGTCGAGATATAGCGTTCGGTGGCGATGAAATAGCCGCCGAACATCCAGAACAGCGGCTGGTTGTCGGGCGATTGCACCCGCAATTCCTGGCTGAACGCCTCGACATCGAGGAACTGGCTCTGGTTCAGGTCGAACCCCAGCCCCAGCCCGAAACCGAACGGCGAATCCGCAGGACGGAAGAAGAAGCTTTCCTCGATCGGGCGGAAATCGAAGGCATCGCCGGTGAGGATCTCCTCCAGCCAGTCATAGCTGGTGACAGAGGTAACGGTGAAATTGTCATTGGTGAAGGCGATCCGCGCCGACACATTGTAAATGTCGCGATCGTTCTGCCCGGCATTGTTGACCCGCACCGGCAGGCTGGTGTCGTTCACATCGGTGACGATGTTGAAATAGAGCGCCTGGGTGCGCAGCTGGTCCATCGAAGCGCGCAGGTCGAGCTCGATATTGTCGTTGAGATCGAACAGCAGCCGCCCTCTCAGGCTCAGGTTCTCGACCGGGTCGGCATCCTCGTTGAGGAAGGTGTTGGGGATATAGCCATCGGTATCCTGCCACGATCCCGAAAGGCGGAAGCCGCCGTCCTCGCCCAGCGGACCGCTGATCCCGCCGCGCAGGAAATAGCCGAAACCGTTGTCCACGCCTGCGGTCATGCTGCCTTCCAGCGTGTCGCCCGGTTCCTTGGTGGTGACGATGATCGCCCCGCCGATGGCATTGCGGCCGTAGAGCGCGCCCTGCGGCCCTTTCAGCACCTCGATCTGTTCGATATCGAACAGTGCCTGGTTGAACTGCGCCGGGTTCACCTGCTGCACCCCGTCCACCACCACGGCTACCGAAGGTTCGGAATTGCGCGCCTGGGTGATGCCACGGATGATGATGAAGGCGTTGCCCGCGTTCTGGGTTTCGACCAGATTCACGTTGGGCGTCAGGTTGACGAAATCGGCCGGCCGGATGATCCGCGCATCCTCGATCGCCTGCGATGTAAAGGCGGTGATGGCTGCGGGCGTATCCTGCAGGGCATCAGCGCGGCGCAGGCCGGTGACCACGATGGTATTGCCCGCGTCGCTGGCCTCCGCTTGGCTATCCTGTCCAAGCGCGGGAACCGACCAGGCCGATCCTGCAACAGCCCCAGCAACAGCCATTGCCAGCAACGATGATGCCGCGCGCAGCGGCCGAGCCTTCAATCCCATCTGATCCTCCCCGGAACGATTGTTTTTATGCGCGCTTTATGCCGCATTGCGGACAGATATGCCACGCACAATCGGCCCTTCCCATCTGGGCCAAGGGCTCTATATGGGCGGCACCCTGCCCTGATGGGCCGCTGGGGCGTCGCCAAGTGGTAAGGCACCGGTTTTTGGTACCGGCATTCGCAGGTTCGAATCCTGCCGCCCCAGCCAGCATTTGCTGGCCAGGTAAGTATCTGAAAATCAATGAAAATGACTGCGTATAAAAACACCGTGGCTACCGGCGTGGAACCCTGCCTTGGCCACTTGTGAACTGGTATGATTCGTCGGGCTCGCGATTGCAAGATTTGCGCGAGCGGAATCCACAGGTAATGCCATGCTGCTGCGCGTGGAACCGATTAGAAAATTCGGCTGCTTTGCGCCCTAAAATCAGTCGTTAGAGCGCAGTTGCCTACTTCCCCGAAAGTGGACGTCAGTTGGAAGCTACTGCAAGGGGTCGGACACCAGTCATGCGCAACTGACGCGCCTGATGAGAAGAAGCATTTGCGTTGAATTAGATACACGCGGCGCTGGTCGAGGTGGGACCAC
>NZ_JAMFLH010000019.1 GCF_023501975.1 Altererythrobacter sp. KTW20L
TTAACCTGATCCAGACGGGCCCCGATGCTCAGTCAAATCGCGACTGTTTCATCCGTGCCTTCCTTGGCAAGTCATAGCTTCTTCACGAGGAGAAGTCGAATGACGGAGGACATTCAGGCACTGAAGCGATGTGCCATATACACCAGGAAAAGCACCAACGGATTACTCGACCGGGACATCAATTCTCTGACGACACAGCGGGAGATTTGCTCGGCATACATCAAGAGCCAGCAATACCGCGGCTGGGTTGAATTGCCGCAGCCCTTTGATGACGGAGGCCACTCTGGCAGCGGCCTGGAGCGCCCAGCACTCGCCCAGCTCATGCAGGACATCGAAGCAGGCGAGGTGGATGCGATCGTAGTCTACAAGATTGATCGACTTACCAGGAGCCTGCTCGACTTCGTGCGGTTGATCGAGATCTTTGATCGCCAAGGGATTGCGCTGGTCTCGATCTCGCAGGCGTTCGATACGTCGGACAGCATGGGCCGATTGATCCTAAATATCCTGCTCACGTTCTCGCAGTTTGAGCGCGAGCTCATTGCCGAGCGAGTTCGCGATAGCATCCGCACTCGCAAGCGGCACGGCAAGGTCCATGGAGGGATGGCGCCGTTCGGTTACGAATCAACCGATGACGGTCTTCAGCTGGTGGAGGCGGAGGCAGAAATCGTCCGGTTCATCTTCGACGAATTCCTGCGAACGCAACGCTACACCGCGGTGATGAAAGCCGTGCATGATGCCGGCTTTACCAGCTCGGTCAAATATTCCAAGCGGGGGGTGCCGAGAGGCGGCACGACCCTGGGTCCCGGGATGGTTTACAACATTATCCGAAGCCCCATTTATGTCGGCGAGATCCAAGGGCACAACCACACCTACCCCGGCCAGCATGTGCCAATAATCTCGCGCGAAACATGGGAAGCTGCGCAGGCCTTGAGCGAGGCGCGCTCGCGCAAAACCCCGCACGCGAAACAGACCAACCACTTCCTGGCCGGGCTACTGTGGGATGATCTGGGGCGGCATATGTACCTGGAGGTCGATTGGCATCGCGGCCATCCCTACTATTGCTACGCATCCAGCAACGCGACGTGGTCCCAGGTGGAAATCCGTCGAGCTTATCGCAGCAACGCCGGGCGCCTTGAGAAGCTGATCCTCGCCTCCGTCTCCGAGTTTCTTTGTGACCGGGGCAAGCTGCGCACTGCGCTCAAAAGCCTCGGCGTGTTCGGTGACGAGCTCAACAAGCTGGCTGCACTGGGCAAGTCGGCAGCCGAGCGTCTGGAGGCGGCCCCCGTAAAATGGATGGAGGAGCTGTTTGCAGCATTGCTGATTGGGATCGAAGTGGGGGAGGAACGGCTGTCGATTATATTCCGTCCCGTCGAATTGCGCCGGTTCATCCATTGGAATGGCAAAACCCCATTCCGCGGGCGGCCAGCTGACTGGCCGTGCAGCGATGCCAGATACACGCTCGATCTCGATGTATGTGCGATCTCGGCCGAGCGATGGCCAATTAGTAGACCTCTTGCCCGCCTGACCTGCTTGGCGCGGGCGGAACCTCAGCACTCTGCCCGCGGTGACAATGCCGCTGCCCGGTCCGACGCTCATTATGACAGCCGTCGGCAGCCAGACCGCCAGGGTGAGCGGCCGCATGGTTGCCCGGGAGCGCGGTTGCGCTGATGGCGATGGCTGCTGCAAGCGTCACTAATCGCCAGGGAGTGCGCCGATAAATGCGCTCGAGCTATTTCGGTCGAAGCGCCCATGCCGGCCCACGTGCGCTGAGCAGGGATTTGACTAGCACCACGGCTCGCGTCTACCCGACCATGTTCGTGCAAGGCCTTCAGCCACCAGCATGTCGCCCAGCGACCGGCCGTTGCGGGTGACCACCCGCAACTTGCGCCCATATTGATCCTCATCGCGCGAGCCGATTGCTTCCACCGCAAACGGCCCCTCGTTGAGCAGTTGCTGCATCCGGTCGCGGGCCCTGATGCCCAAGGCATATTCGCTGTCGCACCTGGGAGAAGAGATTTCCGGCGTGTCGATATCAGCAATTCTAATCTTCACGCCATCGAGCCAGATCGTGTCGCCATCGACCACGCAGGTCTGACGGGTCATGCCGCAGATGGCAAACTGCCGTGAAGCTTCGGCGGCAGAAGCATTGCCCAGGGCCGGGTTGAGCCAGTGCCAAGAGGCAAGGGCGGCGAGGCCTGCCAAGGGTGCAGCTATGAACAGGATCACGACCGGCAGGAACGAGCGAGCCTTGCGCGAGCGGGCTTGAGCCTGCGCCTTGGCCCGGTAGGCCTTGCCGCGGGTTATGGGTACCGCTTCAAAGCGTCGTCTCGTTGCCATCGTCGAAGTTTGCCCCTCGTCAGGCTAATAAACAAGCTCATTGACCACCAAATCTGTCGCAGCATTGTGCGGCGCTTAGGTCTATAAAATGCCTATGAGCACCGATGACCGCCGATTGAAGCTAACTCGCGAACAGGAAATCTGGGGCATGGCGCTCCAGGTTGAACGCCTGCATGGCGCCAATGGCTGGTTGCATATTGCCAGCGAGCAAGACCGATTGCTCAAACTTGGTGAGTTCGACGGCGTGGCCCTGTGGCGCGAGGTCGGACAGTGTTTTGAAAAGCTTCAGAAGCAGTCCAGCTCAACGCAGTGACGCTCCGAAGAGGGCAGGCGGCAGGTGGTCGGCACCTGACCATTTAACATAAAAATAGTTGCCGTGCCGCCGCCTCGTCTCATCCTGCCGCCCGACAGTGGGCGACCGCTACAGGCTCAGTCCCTGGGGACGGGCGCCACTGCCAGCTCGACCCATTCCATCCCGCCGTCGGTTGCCAGGTGAACAGCTTCGGTTGGGCCAAGCCTTAAGGCGGACCACGGGCGCAGCTCACAGGCGTTGGCCGTGCCATGGCCGCTGGTCACAAACAGAAAGCGCAATGTCTTGCTGGCTTCCACGAGGTGTTCGCCACCTGCGTCGTTCTTCCAGCTCGTCACGGCGAGCCCGCGGGGCGGAAAGACGCCTGCCTGCTTGCGCCACACCCCGGGCTGATCTGTGGGCTGCCATCCAAGCGCGCTTGGGCGCATCACCACCGGGGTCTTGTAGGCAGGCTCAGCGTAGGTCGGCCGCGCCCCTTTCTCGTGCTGCCACACGGCCTCGTAAGCGTCGGTATTGCGCGGGCCGGTGGGCGTCTCCACAGAGTAGATGCCGCGGGCGAAAGTCCCGTCCTGCTCAAGGTCCAATCGCGCGCGCTTGAGCCGGGCGGGACCGATGAAGCCTTGCCCGCTGGCGCCGCCAAATTGCAGCAGCAGAACGATCCGGTCAGTGCCGCCTTCCTGCGGTCCGTAGTGCGCCCCTTCAGGAAAATAGCCGATCTCGCCGGCCTCGATATAGAGCCCCTTGGCGATGGGGATCTTGCCCTCGAGGCAGAAGCGGACCTGGTCCCACGGGTGGCGATGGCGCGGCGAGAAATATTCCTTCGGCTCCTGCGACATGACCAGCATGTAATTGTCGGGGCTATCCTCGTCGCCCTCGAACAGCAGCTTGTGCGCCATGCCGTCGGTCGCCCCGCGCTGGGCAACGAGGCTTTCGCCCCACGGCATCTGCGCGCAATGGATAATGTCCATCTCAGCGCTCCGCGGCAGCTTCGTGCGCGGCGATGCGCCCGAACGTCAGGGCCCTCAGCACCGAGGTGCCAGCGGGGTACTCGCCATAGTACAGCCCGGTCACTTCGCCCGCGGCATAGAGGCCAGGAATGGCGGTGGCATCCTTGCGCAGGACGCGGCCTCTTGCATCACTCCGTATGCCGCCGAAGGTGAAGGTAATCGCGGTAGTCAGCGGATAGCCGATGAAAGGGCCCTGCGAGATCGGGGTGGCCCAGTTGGACTTGGGCGGATCGATCCCCACCGTGCGCTTGCCGTCGCGGATCGCGCGGTCAATTTCGCCGGCCTGGATGGCGGCATTATAGTCCCCCACCGTTGCCGCCAGAGCCTTCGGATCAAGGCTGAACATTTGCGCGAGGTCTTCGATGGTTTCCGCTTCCACCGGGGGCTGGTCGGTCAGCATGATGTCGGCCACGTGCGGCCAATCGAGAATGGCCTTTTCGCCAATGAACCAGGCCTCCTGGTCCTGGTTGGCCCAGATCTCGTAGCCAAGACGCTCGAAGGTGGCATCAAAACTGTCCTGCCCCTCGTCGAAGAAGCGCTGGCACTGGCGATTGACGAGGATGCCGAACGGATAGCCATAAATTACCGCATCGGGCTTGGAACTGCGGGTGTCGACTGGCTCGCCATGGAACATGTCGAACTGGCCCGCCACGTCGCCGCCCAACGGCCGCGTCAGTCGAATGCCGTCGCCCTGATTGTTGGCAAGCGTCGGTGCGATCAATGGCATGGCGGGGCCCCTCGGCCCAAGATGCTCGACCAGCATATCGGCGGCGCCTTCGAAACCGCCGCAGGCGATTACGACGGCCTTGGCGCGTAGCACCTTCTCGCCATCGGGGCCGGTTACGTGGACGCCGGTGACGCGGCCATCATCGTCAGTGGCAAGTGCAGTCGCCTCAGTTTCGTATAGGATTGTGGCTTCCGGTAGGTCGTCGATCACAGCAGCGAGGGTATCGACGATGGCTACCCCACCCGGAACGGGCATTGCGAGCCCGCCGCCTGAATTGCGATTGGCGAAGGGCTGCTCGAAATAGACCCAGGGGACGCTGTGCCGATCGAGGAAGTCGAACGTAGCAGGCACTTCTGCGGCAAGTGTTCGGCAGTAATCGAGGTCCGCCTGGCCCTGGCTCACCCGCTCCATTATTTGCACGAATTCAGGGTCGAGCTGGCGATCGCTGGTGATGCGGAACCAGCTGCTGGTCCAGCGGGTTGCGCCGCCCCGCCCCTCCTTGGTCGCTCGTTCGAGCACCGCGATCCGCGCCTGCGGCCCCACGGCTTCGGCATAGGCCACCGCGCTGGCAAGGCCTCCGGCACCGCAGCCGATTACAACCAGATCATAGTCCACTCAGATCTCCTGCTGCCCTGTCCTGAACTCAAGGTCGTTGCCTGTGTCCACCCAGACGCTTTTGGTTTCGGTGTAGGCGTCAAGCGCGTGGGCACCCATTTCCCTGCCGGTACCACTCTGACTGTACCCACCGAACGGCAGGGTGTGGCCGATAATCCGGTAGTTGTTGACCCAAATGGTCCCGGCGCGGATGCGATGGAGCAGCCGATGGGCGCGGCCGACGTCCTGCGTCCAGATGCCTGCTGCCAGGCCAAAGGCCGTGTCGTTGGCGAGCACTACGGCTTCCTCTTCGTTCCGGAACCGGAACAGCGCCACAACCGGGCCGAAGATTTCCTCGCGCGCTATGCGGCTATCGGGCGGAACATCGCGGTAGACAGTTGGCGCAACGAAGTAGCCGGTCCGTTCGAGCCGGTGGCTGCCGGTAACGCATTCCAGCCCCTCGGCTGCAGCAATGGCGAAGTAGGACAGCACCTTCTCAAGCTGGGCCTTCGACGCCAGCGGACCTAGTTGGGTTTGCGGATCGAGCGGGTCGCCCGCGATCATGCTGCTGCCGCGTTCAGCTAGCATGTCGCAGAAGCGATCAAACACCTGGTCTTCAACGAGCACCCTAGAGCCAGCCATGCAGCTTTGGCCGGTGGCGGCAAAGATGCCCGCCATCACCCCGTTGACCGCGCGATCGAGGTCGGCGTCGGCAAACACCACTTGCGGGGACTTGCCACCGAGTTCGAGCGTAACGCGTGCGCTCCTCAGCGCCGCGCGCGAGGCGATGGCCTGGCCTGTGGCGGTAGATCCGGTGAAGGCGATCTTAGCGACATCGGGGTGTTCCACCAGCGCCGCCCCGGTCTCGCTGCCACCGGTCACGACGTTCACGACGCCCGGAGGAACACCCGCTTCGAGGCACAGTTGCGCGAGCATTAGCGTCGATGTCGGCGTGATCTCGGAAGGTTTGATCACGATCGTGTTGCCCGCAGCAAGCGCAGGGAACAGTTTCCAGCCCAGCAGGCCAAGCGGGGTGTTCCAGGGCGTGATCGCGCCCACCACGCCGATCGGCTCCTTGAGAGTGAAGGTGGTAAATCCGTGCCGCGTTGGCGGAACTGTCATCCCGCCATGGGTCTCGGCCAAGCCGGCGAAAAACCGGCAGTCGCCTGCGAGGGCCGTGGTGCCCGGCAGCATCTCGGAGACGAGCTTACCATTCTCGAAGACTTGCTGGCTGGTAAGAAGCGCTGCGTCGCGTTCGATTAGATCAGCCAGTCGCAGCAGAATCCGGGCTCGCTCTCCTGCCAGCATTCCTGACCAGCGGCCATCGGCAAATGCTCTGTTTGCCGCCCGAACGGCCGCGTCCACATCGCGAGGCGATGCGAGGGCAACCTGCCCCCAATCCTGTTCCAGAAATGGATCACGGGCCGAGAATGTGGCGCCGCTCTCTGCCGCAGCAGGCCCGCCACCGATCAGCAGGCCGAACCCGGCTGCTGGCGCGTCAGGATGGCCGAGCCGAGGCTGCGCACGCAAGATCGTCAATGGTCGTGTCTCCCAGGAAAAGGAGACTAGGTCCACTCCATCGGACTGGCAAGGATCGGCTATGCTAGGCGCTACTTCAGCTCAATCGGCGGGATATTCTGCAGTATGGTCGTCGTTGCCCGTGTCCTGATAGTGGTTGGTCGATACATAGACTCGCCCATGTCGCGGGTGCATACATTGAGGACAGACGAGAAAATCGACCGAGGGAGAAGAGGTGATGGGAGACGTTTTCCCGAAGGTAAAGGTGGCAGCTGTTCACGCAGCCTCGCCGTTTCTTGACCGCGAAGCGGGGGTCGACAAGACGTGTTTGCTAATCGCTGAGGCGGCCAGGGAGGGAGCGCAGCTGATTGTGTTTCCCGAGACTTTCATCCCTGGGTATCCGGTTTGGATCTGGACTCACACACCGGCTACCGGCAGCCCCTATTTCTTCCGCCTCGTCGCCAACAGCATTACCGTGCCGAGCGAGGCGACCCACCGCATCGGCGATGCCGCGCGCGCAGCCGGTGCTTATGTTGTGGTTGGGATCTCGGAACGCGACGGAGGCACGCTCTACAACACACTTCTCTACTTCGATGATGCAGGTGAAATCGTCGGTAAGCATCGCAAGCTCGTCCCCACTTGCGTCGAGCGTTCCGTTTGGGGTCGCGGTGATGGCTCTGGCTTGCGGCTTGTCGATACACCTTTTGGCAAACTCGGCGGCCTGATCTGCTGGGAGCATTCGATGGATCTCGCGCGCTATGCCTTGGCAAGCCAGGGAGAACAGATCCATGTTGCGGCATGGCCCGCTGGTTCTGCCGTAAGCCACGATCCCAGCTCAGGCGTGTTCGATGACTTGACGGAAGCGGCCGCCCGCCACCACGCCGCATCCAACCAGTGCTTTGTCATCAATGTCCAATCGTGCGTAGACGCAGCAACTATCCGCGATCTGGGCTTCGAAGGTAAGCCCGAGATGGTGCGTGAAGGTGGCGGATGGAGCGCCATTATCGCGCCGACCGGCCAGATCCTCGCCGGCCCCCATCGCGACACGGAGACGATCCTGTATGCAGAGCTCGACCTAGCGATGATCGCGCAATTCAAATACGTCTCTGACAGCATCGGGCATTACGCTCGGCCCGATGTCTTGCAACTGGTCGTAAATTTTGAACCGCAGGAAGTTATGGTCTCGCAAGGGCCGGTCGCGAAAAATTCACCGGTTGGAGCCTAGGTGTTTAGTCCCAGCATGTGATGGTGTAAGATTGTCATCGTCACAGCGGGAGGGATTATGGGCCAGCTTTTACACGGCAGCGCCAAGACTACGCACGCCGTTCGAGCGGAGTTACAGCGATCGCAAGCTCCGGTCGCGCAGCTCGCGAAGCGGTTCGGGATCAACGAGAAGACGGTGATCAAGTGGCGTGGCCGGGACTCGGTCGAGGACATGCCGATGGGCCCGAAGGAGCGGCGCAGCACCGTACTGTCGCCCATGGAAGAGGCCGCGATCGTGGCGCTCAGGGTTCAGGCGCGATTGCCGCTCGATGATGTGTTCATCGCCCTGAAGGACGTGATCCCGCACCTGACGCGCTCATCGCTTCACCGCTGCCTACAGCGGCACGGGATCAGCCGATTACCGAAAGCGGATCGCGAGAAGCCGAAGAAGTTCAAGAAGTATGAGATCGGCTACTTCCACATCGATATCGCGGAACTGCGCTACGAAGGCGGCAAAGGCTTCCTCTATGTCGCGGTGGACCGCACCTCGAAGCTCGTGTTCGCCCGTATCTATCGTCGGGCCACCAAGCTCGCTGCCGCGGCCTTCCTGCGCGTGCTGATCAAGACGGTGCCTTACCGGATTCACACCATCCTGACCGATAATGGCGTGCAGTTCGTGCAGCGGGACCAGGGCGGTGCACTGGGATGGATCGGCCATATCTTCGGGCGTGTCTGCGAGCAGAACGGCATCGAGCACCGGCTCACCAAGCCTTACCACCCGTGGACCAACGGCCAGGCCGAACGGATGGTGCGCACCATCAAGGAGGCCACCGTCAAATCCTTCCATTACACGTCGATCAATGAATTGCGCCGCCATGTCCGCGACTGGCTCGTCGCCTATAACTTCGCCAAGCAGTTGAAGGCCCTGCGCTTCAAGACACCCTATGAGGCCATCGAAGAACTCTGGAAATCAAAGCCAGATATCTTCAATATGAAGCCACACCATCACATGCTGGGACTAAACACCTAGGGCCCGGCAAATGCCCCCGATGCGCAATAGCCCGACATGCGCTTGCCAGCCGTGTGCGCCAGCTTTTCCGCCGACACGCCTAGCCGTCCAAAGCCGGACACGACCTCCGTCACATTGGCGAATTCCGCTTCGAGTAGGAGCACGGTGCCAGGGCCCTGGTCTTCGGGCAGCTCACGAATAACGAAGGCGTCCTCGGGCCATTCGGGCAATTGCTTGCGCGCTGCACGGATCTCGCGCTCGGCGATTTCGCGCGGCAGGCCGGCGAACAGCGCCTGGGCGCTTTGCCCAACAGCTGCGCCGCGATCGAGGCAATCAATCCTATGCAACGGGGCGGGCTCGATCTCCACCTCGATCCGCCCGCCACCGCGCGGATAGAACCCGTGCCGTACGAGGCGAGCAGTAACCCGCGGTCCCATCCTGTTGATGATTGGAAGGAAGCTGCGGGCGATAAATTCGAACGGCGGTGCCATCATGTTGTGCGTGCCGCCTTCGAGCACGAGGCGCGAAGGGCCAGTGGCATAGAGCAGTGGCATCAGCACGGTCTGCAGGACCAGCCCGGTCGATCCAGCTGTGCCGACACTGAAGTGGTATTGACCGGCCATAATCGTACCAGGCCGGAAGGCGATGCGGGTGGATCCGACCTCTAGACCGTCGCACTCCGCTTCGCCGATCGCGCAGGCCGCCGCGATAGCGGTGACGTGCTGGCGCATCAGCCCCGGCTTCTCGCGCCCGCCCCGGACATTCTCCACAACGAACGGCGTGCCGGTGATAAGCGACAGCGCACAGGCGTTGCGTAACACTTGTCCGCCGCCTTCGCCTTCCGAACCGTCGATTGAAATCATCATGGCTTCCTTGTGCAGTGGTCTGCGTGAAGGGTCACCCCTTCACGCAGACCACCTGCTTCAACGTGTGGACAATTTCGACCAGGTCCGCCTGGGCCGCCATAACCGCTTCGATCGGCTTGTAGGCGCGGGGGCTCTCGTCGATCACGCCGATATCCTTGCGGCACTCAACCCCGGCGGTATCCGCGATGTGTTCGTCGAGCGTGACGATGCGCTTGGCCTCGGTGCGTGACATGATCCGGCCCGCACCATGGCTGCAGCTGTCGAAGCTGTCCGCATTGCCCAGCCCGCGCACAATGAAGCTTTTTGCCCCCATCGAACCCGGGATGATCCAGCGAACCCTTGGCCGCGCGTACCGCCCCCTTGCGGGTGACCAGCACGTTCTCGCCGAAGTGGTTTTCCCGCGCCACATAGTTGTGGTGGCAGTTCACCGCTTCCAACTCCGCCTCAAACGGCTTGGCGATCTGGCCGCGCAGGGCATCCATCACGTGGCTCAACATCATCCGCCGGTTGAGCGCGGCAAAGTCCTGCGCCCAGCCGACCGCCTCGACATAGTCGTCGAAATGGTCGGTCCCTTCAGGGAAATAGGCGAGGTCCTGGTCTGGCAAGTTGATATGCCACTTGCGCATGTCCTTCTTGGCCAGTTCGATAAAAAACGTACCGATCGCGTTCCCGATACCACGGCTGCCCGAATGCAGCATAACCCATACCCGCTGGTCTTCGTCCAGGCACAGCTCGATGAAGTGGTTGCCCGTTCCCAGCGTGCCGAGATGAACCAGGTGGTTGGCTTTCTGCAGTTTGGGGTATTTGGCCGCGATCCGGCCAAAGCGCTGCGCCAGCGTAGCCCAGGCATCGACCACGGCCTGCGGCGGATCGCCCCAGCTGCCGGTGTCCCGCTTACCGCGGCCCACTGCGCGGCCGTGCGGCACGGCCCGTTCGATGGCCGAGCGGATGGCCTCGAGGTTGTCGGGAAGATCACTCGCCATCAGCGAGGTGCGTGCGGCCATCATCCCGCAGCCAATATCTACTCCCACGGCAGCGGGAATGACCGCTCCCTTGGTCGGGATCACTGAACCGACCGTGGCGCCGATCCCCACGTGAACATCAGGCATGGCGGCGACATGACGGAATACGAACGGCATCTGCGCCGCACGAGCAAGCTGGGCGCGTGCCTTGTCGTCGACCGGCACGCCGCGAGTCCACATCTTGATTGGAACCCCGCCTTCGGGCTGGTGCAATTCGTAGCTGGTCTGCGACATGATCAATTCCTGAAGAAGTTCATCGGGCAGTGGTTTCGGGGTGGTCGGCCCATTCCGACCACCCCAGACCGCTGACTTGCCGGGGCTCGACGTCCCGGCATCCAACCTGTTGCAGATTGCGTGCCAGTTTTATGCCCACAGTCAATCTGGCCTATAAAGACGCGTAATACCAATACTTTAGGGTAATATCGGTCTCCATGCCGATCGATGGTAGATTCTCTACTTTGCGATATCCTAGGATCACCTTTTATCCTATCATATCGTCCATGAAGCCCGTTGTCCTTGTTGGATTTGTCGGATCGGTGCTCGATTCGAGCAAACATGATGCCTCGCGCTGGTCCAAATGGCGCCCCAGCGTGGCAGTGACCATGCACGCGGACCTGCGGATCGACCGGATGATCCTGCTACACGGAACCAAGCACCGCAGCCTGGTGGATTTCGTGACGCAGGATATCGCCGCCGTGTCGCCCGAGACGCTGGTCCAGCCTGTTGTCCTCGACTTTGAGGATCCGTGGGATTTCGAAGAGGTCTACGGCAAGCTGCACGATTTCGCGCGGACCCAACCTTTCGATCCCGAGGCCGAGGATTATCTGATCCACATCACCACTGGCACTCACGTGGCGCAGATCTGCCTGTTCCTGCTGACCGAGGCGCGGTACCTGCCGGGCCGGTTGCTGCAAACTCAACCCGGACGCGGCATGCCCGATGCTGCCGGGACATGGGCTGCAATCGATCTTGACCTATCGCGCTATGATAGCATCGCCAACCGGTTTGCCGCCGCCACTGCCGAAAGTGCCTCGTTCCTCAAGGGCGGGATCGCCACGCGCAACCCGACCTTCAATCGCCTAATCGACGAGATTGAACTGGTCGCCGGACGCAGCCGGGCGCCGCTCCTGTTGCTGGGGCCGACCGGTGCAGGGAAAAGCCAACTGGCACGCCGCATCTACGACCTGAAGCGCTTGCGCCACCAGGTGGCTGGAGCCTTCGTCGAGGTGAACTGCGCTACGCTCAAGGGCGATGCGGCGATGTCCGCACTGTTCGGCCATCGCAAGGGTGCCTTCACCGGCGCGGTGGTCGATCGTGCCGGCCTGTTGCGCACGGCCGATAAGGGCATGCTGTTCCTCGACGAGATCGGCGAACTCGGGCTGGACGAGCAGGCGATGGTCCTGCGCGCGGTGGAGGAAGGACGCTTCCTGCCAGTCGGCGCCGATAAGGAGGCGCAAAGCGAATTCCAGCTTATCGCTGGCACCAATCGCGACTTGGTAGCCGACGTCGCCAGTGGCCGGTTCCGGGACGATCTGTTCGCCCGCCTCAACCTATGGACGTTCCGGCTGCCCGGTTTGGCGGGCCGGCCCGAGGATATTGCCCCCAACATTGACTACGAGCTTGAGCGCTTTGCCGAACGGGAAGGCACCCAAGTGTCCTTCCGCAAGGACGCCCGTGAACGCTATCTTGAATTCGCCACTGGGCCCGAAGGCCTTTGGTCGGGCAATTTCCGCGACCTTTCAGCCAGCATCACGCGCATGGCAACTCTAAGCGACGCTGCCGCCATCGATCGCGCCGGTGTCGAAGCGGAGATCGATCGGTTGCGCCTGCTCTGGTCGGGCCGGTTGGACGATGGCGATGACATCCTGTCTAGCCTGCTTGATGAAACGCGGCTCGGCCAACTGGACCTTTTTGACCGGGTTCAGTTGGCCGAGGTAGTCCGTGTTTGCCAGCATAGCGCCTCTTTATCGGAGGCGGGCCGCAAGCTGTTTTCAGCTTCGCGCCAGCAGCGCCGTTCGACAAATGATGCTGACAGGTTACGCAAGTACCTGGCGCGGTTCGAGCTCACCTGGGCAGAAGTCGCCAGCATAGCTGGGCGATAGCGGATTACGGGTTTTTCCCCATGATGGTCTGCCTAATCGTGTCCTCCTTGCGCTGCCTGTCGGTACATAACTTATAAAGCGTGGTGGACACCTCACGTTTAAGCCGCGCGAGAAAGTCTGGCATCCTCCAGCGCTCCCGCAACTTGGGCCCGCAATGTTCGCACGCCATGATCATGTCCGCATCAGCCAAGTCTTCCCGATCACTTGAGATCGAGTCGTCGGGGTCGATTTCGAACTGTCGATGGAAAGCGCCAAATATCTTGGCCACAGCAATATCAGCCCCGGCCCGCGCTTCCTCGGCTAAATCTGCCTTACTAAGTGCGCCGTGCTTCTCGAACAGCTTAAGAAGGGCCTCCAGGTCGCGCACTTTGCCGCGCCAGCGTCAGCGATGTCGCTCACGGTTGCACCGTTCTGAAGGTAGTTTTTGAAGTGGTCCAGCAGGAACAATTCATCATTGTGACGCGGCCGTCCGCGGCCACCGGGGGTGACATTCTTGGCCATATACGAATCCCTTCGTTGTAGGGGGCTAGGGCAGGGAAGCACCGGCGACACGCCGTGACAAGTCCCCCCCCTATGCGGCTTGATGAAGGAACTGCGCTGATCTTGAGCAGTCCAGGAATTGAAGTTCGATGTTTCTGAAAGCCAGGATGGTGTGCGCCAGCCTTTCGCTGGCTGGCGCACACGCGACCTGAAGCGCAAGTTGCACTTCAGGGGTGGGCTCCGTGCGGGTTCGCCGCCATCCCCACCGCCGCGCTCGATCCGCCCCACCGTGCGGCGTTTCCCGCGGTCCCCGCGCTTATCGGGTCCGGGTCCCCATCAAGCCGCCTTGCGGATCTCGGCGATCTTCTGGAATTCCTGAAGTAGATCCGCGTGATGTTGAGCGAGGTGGCGCACCACGCGGGCATTTTCGAGCAGGGCACCAAGGTACGCTGCGGCCAGGACCAGATCCAGGTGATCTGAACCATAACCTTGCTCGATCAACTGGAACTCTCGATCGAGCCGCTCGGATTCTTCGGTCATAAGGTCGATCTGCTCGTTGGTCAGACCGCGGGCGCTTTTGCCTTTGCCCTCGACAAGCTGGTCCGGCGGCGTGCCTGCTACCAGCGATTTGATATAGCCAAGCGAATAGCGGTTCATCGCTACCATCAGTTCTGCTGCCCTGATTTGCCGCATTGGCTTGAGGCGGCGCAATTCCGCAAAGCCGTTGAGGGGAACGTGGCGGTCTCGCAGCAACTCAACGACTTCGGGGCAAATGCCGAGAAGCAGGTTTCGCTTCTTCTTGATCAAAGCCACGTTCACATTCAGCGCTCGCGCCAGCCGTTCTTCGGACAGACCTTTTTTTACCGCGGCGAGGATCATCCGATGCTCCTGGATGATCGCGATCCGGCTTACGCGCCGATTGTAGGTGAAGGCCTCATCCTCGGTAGCAACAAGGCAAACGACCTCGCGCGCGCCGTTCGCTTTAAGAATATCGAGGCGGGAATGACCATCGAGCAAACGGAACCTGTCCGGCGAATTGGGGTCTCTCACCACTACCGGCGGCTCGATAATGCCAACCTCTGCTATCGAGGCTGCAATCTGACCGTATTTCACCGATTTGCGGACTTCGCTGCGAACGTCGTGCAATGGCTCAATATCCGAGATGGCGATCCGAAGGGTCGTATCCTCAAAGGCGCGTGCTACTCGTGTGTTTCCCAGCCAGCTCATTGTCTCTGCTCCGCCCGAGCCGACATACGATCCGCTAATGTTTGCGGCAAAGTGGCCAGATTTTCGTCTTCCAGCAGGGCGGTAAAGGACTGGTCGGTGGTGAGACGACGAAGCGCTTCCACTATGAACAGCAGTCGATCACGGGTGACGTTCGCACGAGCGATGAGTGAGCGCTTGCGATCTGTATCTTCGCGGTACGCCTTCACCAGCGTGTCTGCTGAAATCTTTTCCTTCGAGTTGTGGTTTGCGGGTGCAAGCCCTTTGCCCCGGCGCTGGCGTAGCTCAATAATGCGCCGGGCCGCCATCAGCTTACGACCCTTCAACAAGCCCTTCTCATATGCGCTCGACAATGCCGCCTGGACTTCATGATCCGGGGCTTCAGCGATCTCCACCGCGACGCTCAAAGGGATGTGCCCACTCTCGACAGAGCGTAGCAGCCGCTGTTCACCCTTTTCAATCAGGCGCGCAACGCCGTTTACGTATTCGGGGGTCAGCCCGGTCTTCCTGGCGATCTCAGCGGTGGAATAACCCCGTTCCTCCATCCCGCGGATGTCCTGGAGGAGATCGATAGCCTGGTGCTGCCGGCGCGCACAATTTTCTACAAGACTGGCGACCAGGCAGTCTTCAGGGTCGGCCGTAACTACCAGGGCCGGGACTTCGGATTGACCCAACGCGATGTAAGCTTCAAGCCGACCTTGTCCGCAAACAAGGTCGTAAAACGGTCCGCCAGCTTCTACCCGGCGAGTGACCGTAATCGGCTTCTTGAGCCCAACGCGCTCGATGTTCTCGATGATCTCCTTGAAGTTGCGCTTGTTGCGCGAGCGCGGGTTGACCACTGTCACCCGGTCAACGGGTACCATTTCGACGCGCTGGGCAGGCAAGGCGGCCATCAAGCAGCAGCTCTCAACGGACACCGCGCAGCGAGCCGGCAAAAAGGATCAAGGGTGTCGAAACGATAGGCGTCGAGTGACAGCCCATTGTGGGCGGCCAGTCTCAGGGTCGCCTCCCGCATGTCGAGGCGCGGCAACACGTAGTAATCTTGCGGGGCACGATTTTCGCTGTCCATGCGGACCGCCACGGTCAGGTCCGGCTTTAGTTTGGTATCGAGCCTCAGCTTCCATCGCCGGTTGCCCGCGGACGTTGAAAAGCAGCGCAGGATGACGACAGAGGCCGTAAACTCACGATTGATTATAAGGAGGTCGGTGGCAGCATCCTTTTCGACGTGACCACCCACTGCGTGGATCCCGTCGATGACCGACTGAAACAAGTCGGGGTACATAACGCGGAGTTTGCGATTGGTCTCGAGGTAACGGTAATCATGATCCGGCGCAAAGCCGACCAGCGTGTAGGCCCTGAGCAAGCTGCCGAAGCGCGAGCGAAACGAACTGCTCGAGGGGCAATCGTCTGCTTCATCAATGATCAGCCCGGATAGGCATCCATTGCCCGCCAGCACTCGGGCAAGGCGCTCCAACATCTGATCATCAGTGAGCCGGGCGCTCCGCTCACTGATTTTTGCCCGGGCTGCCTCAAATTGCGCGGTAGAGACGATGCCTTCGAATACGGAGTTGGCTCGAACCCATTCACCTGGGTCGTTCCTGACATGCTTGCCCTTCAGCTTGCACGATGTCCGGCCCCAAACATTGTTTCCAATGTACTTTTCGTTGATCAGCAACTGGTGAACTGCCCCGCGCGTCCACGGTCGGCCCAGGTCCGTGAGAACGCCTCGCTCGTTAAGCGCATCTGCAATCTCGCGCTCGGTTTTGCCCTCCACCACAAACAGCTGATACACCTCACGCACAATCGCGATTTCCGGCGGTGGGCCGGGCACCAAGATAACCCGGTCAGTGGTTATGCTTTTGTGTTCACCCGGGGATAGCAATCCCTTCTCGATCCCGGCCTGGTCGACCAGCATCCGCCGTAGGCCGTAGCCGGCAGCTCCTCCCTGCCGGAATCCGAGCCGGATGAGGTTGGCTTGGCCCGCATAGACTTTGACCGACAATTCGCGGCTGTACTCGCCGGCCATCGCGCGCTTGACCGTCTTGATGATCGAGGACCCAATGCTGCCATCATTCTCGAACTGCTCTGTGCAGTAGTGGACCTGAACGCCAGCACGGCGGCATCGCAACTCATAAGTCGCCGCTTCGTCGGGATCCTGGAACCTCCCCCATCGACTGACATCATATACGAGCAGGGCCTCGAAGTCGGCGTCACCATTTTCCACATCGGCCAGCAGGTTTTGCAATGCCAGCCTGCCTTCAATGTTGAGGCCACTTTTGCCCGCGTCAGCGTAAGTGCGTACAACCTCAAAACCGCGCTGCTCGGCGTAGCGCTGGATGGCTGCTGACTGATTGTCGGTGGAGTACTTCTGGTGCTCGGTGGACATGCGGACGTATTCCGCCGCCCGAACCTTCGGCGGATCGATTGGCGGTGTTCCTCCAGTGTCTAACCAGTTGATTACCATCGCTGCCTCGACTGGGTCTTGAGCAGAATCCTGACGAGATCAGGGGATACTACAGGAGAGGGCGAAGCATGGTTCGTATAACCGCAAGTCAACTTCGGGAATCTGGCTCGATGGTGGCAGAAGCAGCATTTCCAGAGCATATCGGGAAAGCCTTGAGGCAAGACCTGGGTGCCAGTCGCCGGGCCACGAAGACCGTCATGCGATGGACTGAAGTCAGCGACACCACGGCGCGCTCCTGGATCAGTGGCCGTTCGGCCCCCAGCGGCTGGCATCTCTTAACGCTTGCCGCGAACAGCGACCGGGTCATGACGATGATCCTACAGATGACAGGGCACGACGACCTTGAAGTCGGTTTGGAGCTTGAGCGCATCAAAGAGGGATTAGATCAGGCTCTTTCCCACGTCTGTGCGATGCTTGAGCGCTGAGTTCGGTCTTGCTCAACGCAAAACGGCTTTGCCTGAAAGCGCCGCAGGATTGGTTATGGTGCCCATGGGTGTTCCCTACGGCGTCCCAAATTTTCCCTAAGCGCGTTTAGGGAATTGGCGGACTGATCCGCCTGTGAAGTGGGCGTTTTCTGGCAACCGAGCGACTCAGAATTCCCTAAATTCTCGATTTTAGGGAATTCCCTCCTTGATACGGGCTCCCTTCACACTGGGTCCTGCACCAATCAATCCAGCTGAAATTGATTTTGCCTTCGGGCGCCGTTCAGTTTTCCGACGTGGAGGCGGGCGTGCCCGGATGGGGGGCCTCGTGCGTAGCCCAGTCCGCTCCGCTCGGAGGCGGGGGCGGTGCACCTGCGGGGCCGGGAACGGTCGGCGTATGGCGCGCGCGCAGGGCGTGGATATGCACCTTGGCGACCAGGTTTGCCGCGATGGGTGCGGTGATGAACAGGAACAGCGAGATCAGCAGTTCGTGGACCGTCCAGGTACCCTGTTCGAGCTGGAAGAACAGCATGGACCCGATGAGGATGCCTCCTAGGCCCAGGGTCGTCGCCTTGGTCGGGCCGTGCAGCCGCTCCATCAGCGACGGCAGGCGCACCAGCCCCCAGCTGCCGACGAGGGCAAAACCGCCCCCCAGCACGAGCATTGCGGCGATGGCGATCTCGCCCAGGATGCCAAGGTCGATCATTCGATGATGTCCCCCCGCAGCATGAATTTGCAATAGGCGACGGTGCCGACGAAACCGACCATGGCTAGTAGCAGGGCCGCTTCGAAATAGGTGTTGTTGGTCGTGGCCACGCCAATCAGCACGATAATGGCGATGGAATTGATGACCATCGTATCGAGCGCCAGCACGCGGTCGCCCACTTCCGGCCCCTTAAGCAGGCGCCACAGGTTCAGGCCCAGCGCCAGCGCCAGGCAGGCGAATGCGAAAGTGACTGCGTAACCGATCATGCGAACACCCTCTTCAGCCGGGTTTCATAGCGCGCCTTGATCCGCGCGATCTCAGCGTCCGGATCGGCCGCATCGAGTGCATGGACCAGCAGGAACTTGCCGCAGGCCGACACATCCGTCGATACCGTGCCGGGGGTCAGGCTGATCGTTCCGGCAAACACGGTGATCGCCTCGGGCGTGTCCAGTTCCATCGGGATAACCAGCCAGGCAGGCCTCAGGTCGCGGTTGCGCTTGAACAGGATGATCGCCGCGACTTGAAAATTGGCGACGATAATATCCCACACCACCAGGACGAAATAGGCGATCCCCGCACGGAAATTCACATCGGGCCGCCCCGGCCAGAACGGCGCGGTAAAGATCGGCAGCAGGATGCCGATGATGATGCCGACGAACAGCCCGCCAAAGGTCAGGCTGTTGAGCATCATCATCCAGGTGGCGACCAGCAGGACGGACAGGCCGGGATGAGGGATCAGGCGGCGCATGTCATCCCTCCCCCAGCACGGCGCGCACACCGGCGGCAGGGTCGAACACCTGCGCTGCGGCGGCATTGGCATAGGCGGTGGCCCAGCCTGCGCCGATCGACAGAGCGGCCAGCAGGGCGATCGCGGCGACAGGTGCGATCATGTCGGCGCGCTTGATTGAAGATGGCTCGGCCCCGTCAGTGGGGGCGGCCTCCTTCCAGAAAATTGCGCTGCCGGTACGGGCGAAACCGATAACGCCGATCAGTGTCGTGGCCAGGATTGCGCCCCATGCCCAGCCCCACCAGGGCGCATCGGCTACGGCCTCGAGAATCAGCAGCTTGCCGATGAATCCGGACAGCGGGGGCAGGCCGGTGGCGGCGATGGCGGCAGCCATGAACAGCAGGCCGACGGTCTGGCGCTGCGCAAAGAGCGGGCCGGGGCTGGCCTTGTCCACGAAGCTTGCCCGGCGGCGGGCGACGACATCGGCCACCAGGAACAGCGCCGCGCCCGCGATGGTCGAATGGACGAGGTAATAGAGCGCCGCGCCAAGCGCATCCACCTGCCAGGCGGCAACCGCGATCATCAAGGTGCCGGTCGAACCGATTACGGCATAGGCAGCCTGCCCGGACAGGCTGCGCGCGACAAACACCCCGGCAAAGCCGATTACTGCGGTGACGATGGCGGCAGGCAGCAGATAGGGTGCGGGCGCCCAGGCGGCGGCACCGGCATTGTCGCCGAAGACCTGCGGCACGACGCGGATGATGGAATAGACACCCACCTTGGTCATCAGCGCGAACAGCGCGGCCACGGCGGGGGTGGAGACAGCATAGGTGCGCGGCAGCCACAGGTGCAGGGGCACCAGTGCGGCCTTCAAGGCGAACACGCTGACCAGCAGCAGCGCGGCCACGCGCAGCAGCCCCTGGTCCTCTGGCCCGATGGCGGCTACGCGCAGACCCATGTCGGCCATGTTGAGCGTGCCCGTCAGCGCATAGAGCAGCCCAAGTGCGATCAGGAACAGCGACGATCCGACAATGTTGACGATGACATACTGCACCCCCGCTTTCAGCCGCGCCGGACCCTGGCCGTGCAGCATCAGGCCATAGGACGCGATCAGCAGCACTTCGAAGAACACGAAGAGGTTGAACAGGTCACCGGTCAGGAATGCGCCGTTCAGCCCCAGCATCTGGAACTGGAACAGCGGATGGAAATGCCAGCCCTTGCGGTCGGCGCGGGTCAGCACGCCGTGGACCATGGCAAGCAATGACAGGCTGGCAGCCAGGGTCAGCATGATGGCCGACAACCGGTCAACCACCAGCACGATGCCGAACGGCGCAGGCCAGCTGCCGATCTCATAGGTGCGGATCGTGCCATCGGCAGAGGCCGCCAGGAGCACGAGGGCCGCGACCACCATCGCCGTGCAAGAGGCGAGCGAAATCCCGACGCCCAGCCCGTGCCTGCGCCGCATGACGAGCAAGGCAATCGGGGCCGCAAGCGCGGGGATCACGACAGGCGCGCTGGCAAGATGTGCGATCAGGCTCATGGCCGTTCGCCCCCGCTGTCATCGCTCGGCAGGTTGTCGTTCAAACCCGATTCGCACGGATCGCCATCGACCTGGTCGCTGCCGCTCTCCAGGAAGCTGCGTAGGGCCAGCACGACGGCAAAGGCGGTCATGCCGAAGGTTATGACGATTGCGGTCAGGACCAGGGCCTGGGGCAGCGGGTCGGCATATTCAACGATGTCCTTCGACCAGATCGGCGGACGGTTCACCGTCAGGCGGCCCGATGCGAACAGGAACAGGTTCACCGCATAGGAAAACAGCGTGAGGCCCAGCACCACCTGGAAGGTGCGCCCTCTCAGCGCCATGTAGATGCCGCCTGCCACCAATACACCGATGGCGCTGGCGACGAGGAATTCGAGAGTCATGGCTCGCCCTCCTCGTGTGTCAGTTTCTCGGCCTTGAGCTGTGCGGCATGGGCCCGTGCGGCGCGCTGGGAAATATGGCTGAGCTGGGCCAGGGCCAGCATTACCGCGCCGAACACGACCGCGAACACGCCCACATCGAACAGCAGGGCTGTCGCCAGCTCGAATTCCCCTATCAGCGGCAGGGAGAAGTAGTCGAAGGCACTGGTCAGGAAATTAGCCCCGAAAAGCAGCGAACCCAGGCCCGTTGCCATCGCCACCAGCACCCCGAACGCGATCAGGAAATGCTCCCCGATCCGGCGTCGTGCATCGGTCCAGTCGAAGCCCGAGGCGAGGTATTGCAGCAGGAAGGCAATCGCCACGACCAGGGCGGCGATGAAGCCGCCACCCGGCTGGTTGTGTCCGCGCAGGAAGATATAGATGCCGGCCGCCAGCACCAGCGGCAGCAGGATGCGGGTCGCCATGACGAACATCAGCGGATGGCGTTCGGGCGAATGCGGCATGTCCTCCTGCCACTTCCTCAGCCGTGCTCCCGCCACGCCGCGCGCGGTGGGCTCGAGCAGGGCAAAGATCGCCAGGCCTGCAATCCCCAGCACGATGATTTCGCCCAGGGTATCGAAGGCGCGGAAATCGACGAGGGTGACGTTGACGACATTGGTCCCGCCGCCGCCCGAATAGCTGTTGGCCAGGTGATAGGCCGAAATCGGATCGTTGGTCTCTCGCGTCAGCATTGCCCAGGCTGCCCCGCCAACGCCCAGGCCGCCGGCAACTGCGAGTGCCGCGTCGCGCAGCCGCCGCGGGTTGCTCGACAGGATGGGCGGCGACTTGGGCAGCAGGTTGAGCGCCAGCAGCAGCAGCAGGATCGTCACCACCTCGACCGAAATCTGCGTCAGCGCCAGGTCGGGGGCAGAGAAATGGACGAAGGCCAGGGCAATGATCAGCCCGATGACGCTGATATAGATGAGCACGCGGAAACGCTGGCGTTCTTCCATCAGCACCGCGCCCGTGGCCGCGATCAGCAGCAGCCAGGCGATGATCGCGATGGGCGAGGCGGGCAGGCCCTCGCGCGGACCGGTGAAGCTGCCGCCCCCGGCGCTCGCCCCTTCGATGATCAGCAGCAGGACCACAGCAAAAGTCGCAAACAGCATGCGTTGCAGCGAGGGGCGATGCGTGGCGACCATCAGCTTGCGCAGGCGTGCATCGGCCCCTGCCATGCCGCGCTGGAACAGCTCCTTGGCATCAAGGTGGCGCAGTGCCTCGTAGCGGCGCAGCAGACCCGCGTGCCGCCACAGCAACAGCGCGCCGACCAGCACTGCAGCAATGCTCATCATGAGGGCGGCATTGACGCCGTGCCACAGCGACAGGTCGAGCGGGGGCGCAGCGCTGCCGATCACCGCACTGGCGACAGAGGCCACCAGCGGTCCGGCGATCACCATCGGTGCCAGGCCCAGCAAGACCGCGATGACGACCAGCACCGCGGGCGAAGCCCACATGCCCAGGCCCGGATCATGTGCGCGGGCGTGCGGCCCGGCATCGCGCGGTGCGCCGAAGAACAGGTGTGCGGCCAGGCGGAACGAATAACCGGCCGACAGCATTGCGGCGATCGTCGCCAATACCGGAACCAGCCAGGGCAGGCCGAACAGCCCGACCTCGAGCGTTTCGTAGAGCATCATTTCCTTGGAAATGAACCCGCCCAGCGGGGGGAGACCGGCCATGGCTGCGGCAGCGATCGTGGCAATCACGGCCGTGATCGGCATCACCTTGGCGAGCCCGCCCAGGCGGCGGATATCGCGCGTGCCGGTTTCATGATCGACGATCCCTGCCGACATGAACAAGGCCGCCTTGAATGCGGCATGGTTGAGGATGTGGAGGACGGCGGCAACGGCTGCCATCTCGATCGAAAAGCCCAGCAGCATGACCAGCAGGCCAAGCTGGCTGATCGTTGAATAGGCCAGGATCCCCTTCAGGTCGTGGCGGAACAGCGCCACCCATGCGCCGAACACCATGGTGACCAGGCCCACGCTGGTGACGATTACGGTGTAAAGGTCGGTCCCGGCCAGCACCGGCCACAGCCGCGCGAGCAGGAAAACGCCGGCCTTCACCATCGTCGCGGAATGGAGATAGGCGCTGACCGGTGTGGGGGCCGCCATCGCGTGCGGCAGCCAGAAATGGAACGGGAACTGCGCCGACTTGGTGAAGCATCCGATCAGGATCAGGACCAGGATCACCGGATAGAGTGGCGATGACCGGATCACGTCGCCGCTTTGCAGGATCGTCATCAGGTCGAACGACCCTGCCACGATGCCCAACAGAAGCATCCCGGCGATCAGCACCAGTCCGCCGCCACCGGTAATGGCCAGCGCCATCCGCGCCCCCTGCCGTGCCTCGGCACTGTGCCGCCAGAACCCGATCAGCAGGAACGAGGACAGGCTGGTCAGTTCCCAGAAGATCAGCAGCAACAGGACATTGCCGCTGATGACAATGCCCAGCATGGCGCCCTGGAACAGCATCAGGCTAGCAAAGAACCGGCCCGTCGCCTCTCCTTTGGCGAGATAGAAATGCGCATAAATGGCAACCAGCAGGCCGATGCCCAGGATCAGCCCGGCAAACATCAGGCCGAGCGGATCGATCATCAGCGAGAAGTCGAGTCCGATCGCCGGCACCCACGGGGTCGATACGGCCAGTACCTCGCCGCCAACAACGCGCCCCGCGACAGACAGCACAAGCGCAAAGCCGATGGCGCTCGCGGCAATCGCGATTCCTGAATGGAATCCCCGCCCGCGTGTCGCACCGGCTGCAATCAGCAGGGCCGAAACGAAAGGCAGCAAAACGAGTATATGGAGAGCCATCGAGACTGCCATTGGCTGACTGCCATGATCCTTGTTTTTTGAAAGCAGCCGGTTGTTCGCTGCTTCACGCGCACGCAGGCACCTAGCCAACGGATTCCAGTCAGCGCAACGAAAACCGGACAGTCACGGTCGAATTGCCAGGTGCTGACCTGCCACTGCGGCGTGATCATGCTTATTAATAGAGACGGCCTCAGCGCCAGTCAGGATGGACCATTCTGCAACGCTCGCTCCACGCGCAGATATGTCTGGTGCGCAAATCGATTCGCGAGTTCCGGGAACCAATGCGGCGCCTGTAAGTATTGGACAATAGTCTCTAGCCACCGACCGCGCCCTCCCGGCGTGGCGGTTCAACATGAGGGGAATCCTGTGCGCAGACTTGCGTTAATTCTATCGACTGCCGCCGCCGTCATTGCCACCCCGGCCATCGCCCGTGATGGCCAGACCTATTTCGGCATCGAAGGCGGTGTCGTCCTGCCGAACGATATCCAGTTCGACGTGACCGGCGGCGCCGGAGGCCAGACCGTGCTCGACAATGACAACGGCTGGGAAGCCGGCGTTGTGATCGGCCATGATTTCGGCTTCATCCGCCTTGAGGCCGAAGGTGCCTACAAGGACTTCAACGTCCAGAGCGTCACCTCCAACACCACTCCGATCCCGCTGGCGACCGCAGCTGGTGGAACCGGATCTTTCGGTGATATCTCGGGTGGCATCGACGTGATCAGCGGCATGGTGAACGCCCTGATCGATATTGGCGGCAACAACGGCATCGGCTTCAGCGCCGGTGGCGGTGTCGGCTATGCGATTTTCGACGCCAACCTGTCGGCCGACCCGGCCGGTCCGGGCATCGTGGACGACAAGGACAAGGGTTTTGCCTACCAGGGCATCGCCCAGTTGCGCATGCCCCTGACCGACAGCGTGGATGTGGGCCTGAAGTACAAGTACTTCGTGATCCCCAACCTCGATCTGGCGAGCACCCAGAACCTGGGTTATTCGGACGACTTTGAATCGCACTCGGTCCTGGCGACCCTGTCGTTCAACTTCGGCGGAAGCCGGGCTGCTCCCCCGCCGCCGCCC
>NZ_JAMFLH010000002.1 GCF_023501975.1 Altererythrobacter sp. KTW20L
CTGATATCGCGCTTGGCAGTGCCGGAGAGCAGGACCGCAAAGCCGAGCGGCCAGAGCGAGCCAGGCCCAGCATCATCCACATTACCGGCGCGGGGCGCTTGCGGTTAGAAACTTCCGACCAGAGAAATTGGCGAAGTTGGGGCCCGCAAAACGTCTCGCAGATCCTTCTCTGCCCGCAGGCTTGAAGAGTTGGCCCCCGAAAGCCCGCAGAACTGCGCCATTCTTCCCCGAAGGGAGTGTTAAGTCATTGTTTCTGAAGGACTTTTAACTGTTTGGTGCGGTCGAGAAGACTCGAACTTCCACGGCCTTTCGGCCACAACGACCTCAACGTTGCGCGTCTACCAGTTCCGCCACGACCGCACATCGCACAAAGGGCGGCACGAAGCCGCCCCGGCAGGTAGGAGGGCGCCCTTAGCAAAGGCCCCCAGCCCCTGCAAGCGCGCTTGCTGCTTCTTTTGAAATGAGTGGCGCTATTGCGCCTTCCAGCCGATCTCGGCCACGCGGGCCGAGCGCGGGACATCGAGCACGGCGCGGGTGACCGCGACGCTTTCACCCGGCGCCAGGGTGGACTGCTCGGCGACGATTTCCAGCTCGAAAACCTTGCGCTCGCGCGCATCGCGCAGGATCACCAGGATCGGCGGCACGGGGCGCGCGGTGCTGCCGATATTGGTGATCGAGCCGTTGACTGCGAAATATTCCTGCCCGCCCGGCATCTCGCGCTTTTCCTGCTGGTCGAGCGGAAAATCGAGCTGCAGGTCGGGCTCGCCAACGGCGAAATCGGGGCGGGTAACAGGTACCCAGTCGGGCAGGCCCCAATAGCTGACGGCAAAGATGATGGCCGCGGCAAACACGGCGAAGATACCCGCCGCCCAGGTCCAGACCTTGAGCCAGTTGCGCCGCGGGCGAAACGGCGGCCCGGCATCGAACGGCGACTGGTCGGGCAGTTCTGGTTCCGGGGGGCGAGTGCGGTCGAACACCGGTGGCGGGGGCGGAAGGTCGGGATCGGCGGCCACCGGATCAGGTTGCGCTGGCGCAGGTGGCGGCGGCGGAGGTGGTGGCGGGGGTGGCGGCGCGGCTACCGGGGCCGCAGCGGCTTCCTGCGCCGGGGAAAGCTCCAGTTCGGCCGCTTCCTGGAACCAGTTGTGCCGGCATTTTGCGCAGCGCACCGTGCGACCGTCTGCCCCGATGGCGCTGTCGGGGACCACATATCGCGTTGCGCAGGCGGGGCACTGGATAATCATGCTATCGGGAGACCCTAGATACCCGCGAGAGGCGCAACAAGCTGTGGAGCAAGTTAGTTGCGACCGTCCGTGGCTTTTTTCCACATCGAACACTCGCTATAGCCCGCGCACGATGTGCATTTCGTCCCGTCTTCCGGCCCCCGAGCGCCTTTGGTCGAGGCGCCTGCGCTTCGGGCTGTCGCCCACATGAGCGGCGCGGGAGGGGGGATCGTCCAGTTCGACAATGTCGGCCTGCGCTATGGCAGCGACCGCGAGGTGCTGAGCGACGTGTCGTTTACGCTCTACCCCGGCAGCTTCTATTTCCTCACCGGGGCGAGCGGTGCGGGCAAGACCAGCCTGCTGCGCCTGCTCTACCTTGCCCAGCGGCCCAGCCGGGGGATGATTTCCATGTTCGGGCAGGACGTGATCACCCTGCCGCGCGCGCGCCTGCCCGGCTTCCGCCGCCGGATCGGCACGGTGTTCCAGGATTTCCGGCTGGTGCAGCACCTGTCCGCCTTCGACAACGTGGCCCTGCCCTTGCGCATTTCGGGCATGAGCGAGGATGCGATCAGGAAGCCGGTATCCGACATGCTCGAATGGGTCGGCCTCGATCACCGGGCCGAAGCACGGCCTGAAACGCTGTCGGGCGGCGAACAGCAGCGCGTGGCCATCGCCCGCGCGGTGATCGCCCGGCCCGAAGTGTTGGTGGCCGACGAGCCGACCGGCAACGTCGATCCCGACATGGCGCTGAAACTGCTGCGCCTGTTCGATTCGCTCAACCGGCTGGGCACCACGGTGGTGGTGGCGACCCACGATGTCCACCTGCTGCGCAAGGTGCCCGATTCGCTGATCATGCGGCTCGACAAGGGGCGGCTGTCGGATCCCACCGGCGCGCTCAAGTATCCGCCGCGGCGCGGGGGACCGAACACGTGAAGCCCCGGTGGCAGAGACCCCATGCGCGGATGACTGCACGGCTGGGCGGAGACGCCTCGCGCATCCTGCCCCAGGCGCGCCTGTCCGGCCCGATGCCCTGGGTCATCGCCATCATGACCGCGCTGACGGTTATCGCGCTGGCAGGCGGACTGGCGCTGGCCAACCTGGCCGACAATGCCCGCGCCGAAATATCCGGCGGCCTCACTGTCCAGGTGGTCGAGGCCGAACCTGCCGCACGGGACCGCCAGGCAGAAAATGCCGTCGCCCTGCTCAACAACCGCGACGACGTGGCCGAAGTGCGCCGGGTGCCGGAAGAAGAACTCGCCGCGCTGATCGAACCCTGGCTCGGCGCCGCTGGCACAGGCAGCACAAGCACTATCCCCACCCCTGCGCTGATCGACGTGAAACTGCGCGGTGCGGTGACCGATGCGCGGCTGGCCGACCTTGGCGCGGCGCTGGCCAGGGTGGCTCCGGCGGCGCGGGTCGATGCCCAGGCGAGCTGGCTGGCACCGGTATTCGGTGCGATCTCGTCATTGCAATTCCTTGCGCTGGGACTTGTGCTGCTGCTGGCGGCGACCAGTGCGGCGGCCGTGTGGCTGGCGGCCCGCAGCGCGCTGGGGGCCAACCGCGATACCATCGAGGTGATCCACCACCTTGGCGGGACAGACGGCCAGATCGCCAGCATCTTCCAGCGCTCGATCGCCATGGATGCGCTGGCAGGTGGGGCTGCGGGACTGCTGATGGCCCTGGCTGCGATCCTGCTTCTCGGTCAGCAGTTTGCCGGGCTGGGATCGGGGCTGGTGGCGGGCGGCGGACTGGACCCGATGGACTGGATCGTGATTGCTGCCGTGCCCTTTGCCGGCGTAATTCTCGCCATGCTGACCGCGCGGCTGACAGTGGTTGCGGCGCTGAGGAAAATGCTGTGAGAAATGCTGTGAGCTGGCAGCCATGATCGGACGGATCGCCTCATTGCTGGTCATCGCCTGGGCGCTTGGTTTCGTGTGGTTCGCCATGGCCCTGCCCCAGCCCGCCGGCTTGACCCATACCGATGCCATTGTCGTGCCGACCGGCGGCAATGGCCGGATCCAGCGCGGACTCGAACTGCTGAATGCCGGCGCAGCCGACCGGATGCTGGTGACCGGCGTCGATATCGACGTGCGCCCCCGCGAATTCATGGCGGAATACCAGGTCGACGATGCCACGATGGAATGCTGCATCACACTGGGCTTCTCCGCGCTCGATACCCGCGGCAATGCTCGTGAGACGGCCGAATGGATCGCCCGGCAGGAATTCACCTCGCTGCGGCTGGTCACGTCCGACTGGCACATGCGGCGCACGGCGATCGAACTGGCCGACCGTCTGCCCGATGGCGTGACCGTGCTGCGCGATGCCGTGCCGACCCAGCCCAGCTTCATCACCCTGTTCCGCGAATACCATAAGCTGCTGGCCGCCTGGCTGCTATCCCTGGCCTAGGAGCCCCTGATTGATGCACGTCCTGCGCAGCCTGCTGTTCTATCTTGCCTTCTATTTCGGGTCGATATTCTATGTCCTGGCGGCCTGGGCTTCGATCTGGCTGGTACCCCGCTGGGTCCAGCCGATCTGCAACGCCTGGTCAGGCTGGCACCATTGGTGCGTCGAGCATATCCTGCGCATCCGCATCGAGATTACCGGCCAGCGGCCCGATCATCCGGCGCTTTACGCGGTCAAGCACGAAAGCATGTTCGAAGCGATCGAGATGCCGCACCTGTTCCGGCACCTTTCGGGCTTTGCCAAGCAGGAGCTGTTCGACATTCCCGGCTGGGGCAAGGCGGCGAAGGCCTATGGTCTGGTGGCAGTGGCGCGCGACCAGGGGGCAACGGCGCTGCGTACGATGTTACGCGAGGTGCGCCCCTATATCGAGGAAGGGCGCCCGATCATCATCTTCCCCGAAGGCACGCGGGTAAAGCGCGGCCACCAGCCGCAGCTGCAATCGGGCTTTGCCGCGCTGTACAAGCTGCTTGGCCTGCCGGTGGTGCCGGTGGCGGTGGACAGCCGCCCGCAATATGCCCCGCGCTGGAAGCACAAGGGCACCATCCGCATCCATTTCGGCGAAGAAATCCCCACCGGCCTTTCGCGGGAGGAGATCGAGGCGCGGGTCCACGCCGCGATCAACCTGCTCGCCGGCCCGGCAGACGCAGTTTAGTCCATCAGAGCGAGCATGCGGTGCGCCCAGGTGTGGGCCTCCTCGTCATCTCCTGCATGGGCGACGAATTCCTGCCCCCGCGCCACGCTTTGCAGCAGGCCCCCGCCCTTCCAGCGTGCCGGACTAGCATGGAACGACAACCCGCTGCGCTCCATCCACTGCGGCACACGCCACAGGCTGGATCTTGCGCCTTCCACGGTCAGCCGCAGGTCTGGATGAGCAGTCCGCGCCAGTCCGCCCGGCCCGCACCACACGGCATCGTTGCGCCCGTGCGGCTCCACTGCGTGCGGATGACCGAGCCGGGCGAGTGCCGCCATGGCCGGATCGCCGGTGCGGACCAGTTCCTCCACCCACAGCCAGCCGAAGATCCGGTGATGGGCAGGCTCGCTCCCCTGGCAGAAGAGGCCGAAGAACAGGAACAGATCGCCCGGCCCCACACCCTGGTTTTGGAGATGGCTTTGCGCCGCGTGGCATTGCCCGAACAGGCAGCGGCCATCGGGCGTGAACAGCGGATCGTGATGGGCCAGCGCATCGGGTGCGATCCGCCCCCGGCTCGCCGTCGCCACATGGTCGCCCAGCCCCAGTGCTGCATAGCTTGTGCCCGGACGTCCGGCGCTGGCGGGAATCGGCAGACTGACCGGCACGCCATCGACAATGGGCGACGGCCCGCCGCCGCTGGTGGAATCGAAACCCTTGCGACTCAACACGATCTTCATCGTCGTAGAGCCTAGCGCAGGCGGATGTAGCGCACTAGGCTGACCGAAAAACGGGAGAGAACAATGCAGCCGATCCAGCTTGGCCGGATGACGATCCACAAGGTCGTCGAGATGGAATCGCCCACCCCGATGACGATGAACCTGCCCGGCGTGACATCGGCGGACCTCGCCCGGCTGATGCGCTGGTACGATCCCGGCGATGGCGAAATCACGCTCGACCCAGAAACCTCGCAGATGACCTTCTCGGTCCATTCGTTCGTGATCGAGGTGGATGGCCAGACGATCCTGGTGGACACCTGCGACGGCAATCACAAGAACCGCATGGTCGAGGCGGTCCACCAGCTCGATACCGACTACCTTGGCAACCTGCGCCGCGCGGGGTTCGAACCATCGGATATTGACTTGGTGATGTGTACCCACCTGCATTTCGACCATGTCGGCTGGAACACGCAGCTGGTGAACGGCAAATGGGAGCCGACCTTCGCCAATGCCAAATACCTGTTCGGCAGGCGCGACTACGAATACTTCAAATCCGGTCCGGCAGGCGAGGAACCGCACCACGAAAGCTTCGCCGATTCCATCGTGCCGGTGATGGAGGCCGGCCAGGGCATCATCGTGGAAGAGGACCATGTCGCCCACCGCGAGATCGGCAACGGCGTATGGCTGGAACCCGCCTTCGGCCATTCCCCCGGCTGCTGCACGATCCACGGTCGCGCGGGCGGCGAGGAAGCGATCTTCTGGGGCGATGTGATCCACCACCCGGTTCAGATGATCCGCTATGACCTGCCCTTCGCTTTCGATGCCGACCCCGCCACGGCCAGCATCACACGGCAGCGGGTGATGGAGAAGGCGGCGGAGGAAGACTTGCTGTGCTTCCCCGCCCACTTCCGCAAGACCTCCGCGGGCAAGGTGCGGATGGATGGCGACGCCTACCGTTATGAGTGGGTGCCGGAATAAGGGGATAAACCCCCTGCCCACTTGCCCCGCGCGGCTGCATCGGGAATCCCCGTTTCATGGCAATTCTCAGTGACAAATGGATTCGCGACCAGGCGCAGAACCACGGCATGATCGAGCCGTTCGTGGAAGCCCAGCGGCGCGACGGGTGCATTTCCTATGGCCTGTCGAGCTATGGCTACGATGCGCGGGTGGCGCCCGAATTCAAGATCTTCACCAACGTGAATTCAACCACGGTTGATCCCAAGCTGTTCGATCCCGACAGCTTCGTCGATCGCGAAACCGACGTGTGCATCATTCCGCCCAATTCCTTCGCGCTGGCCCGCACGGTGGAATATTTCCGCGTGCCGAGCGACGTGCTGGTGATCTGCCTGGGCAAGAGCACCTATGCCCGCTGCGGGATCATTGTGAATGTCACCCCGCTGGAACCCGGCTGGGAAGGCCACGTGACGCTGGAATTTTCCAACACCACGCCGCTGCCGGCCAAGATCTACGCCAACGAAGGAGCCTGCCAGTTCCTGTTCCTGCAGGGGAACGAACAGTGCGAGACGACCTATGCCGACCGCGCGGGCAAATACATGGGCCAGCGCGGGGTTACCCTGCCCAAGTTATAGGGTCCAAACTCCAGGGAGAAGCCGGATGCCGACAACCGAAGAACTGCTCGCAAGGATCGAGCGGCTCGAAGCCCGCGCGCAGGGTGCTGAAGATTACCGCGACCTCGTCAACCTGCAGGGTGCCTATGGCTACTATGTGGACAAGGGCCTGTGGGACAAGGCGGCAGACCTGTTCGCCACCGAAGGCACGCTGGAGATTGCCGGACGCGGGGTCTATGTCGGGCGCGAGCGGGTGCGGGCCTACCTGCGCCACCTGCCGCCCTATGGCCACGGCACGCTCTACAACCACATGCAATTGCAGCCGGTGCTGCACATCGACAGCGAAGCGGGCACGGCGCGGGGCCGCTGGCGCACGCTGATGATGGTCGGCTGGCTGGGCAAGGAAGGCCGCTGGGGCGAGGCGACCTACGAGAATTCCTATGTTCGCGAGAACGGCAAATGGCGCATCGCCAGCCTGCACGGGGTGATCAACTTCTACTGCGAATACGATGAAGGCTGGCACCGCGGCGGGGTCAAGCTCCTGCGCTCGATCGACGGGCTGGCGCCGGACCGCCCGCCGTCGATCGAATACGAAGCCTTCCCCGAGCCGGTGATCGCTCCGTTCCATTACGACGAGGTGTAGCTCCTCCCCGGCGCGGGGAGGAGCTGACCCGTCAGAACCGCGTGCGCAGGCTCGCCTTGAAGTTTCGACCGGCCAGCGGCACGAAATCCTTGGTATAGCTGGCGTGGCGACGGCCTTCGACATCGAACACGTTGTTGGCCTGCAGCATCAGGCTGATCCGCTGGTCGGAGAAGGGCCGGATGGTGGCCGACAGGTTGACATGGGTGAAGCCGTCGGTGGTGGTTTCGCCGGGCGAAACGCGGTTCTGTGCCGCGAACCGCTCCACCTCGCCGCGCAGGTCAAGCGCCTCGCCCTGCCATTCCAGCGCGCCCAGGACCGTCAGCGGCGGGATGCGCGGCACGGCTGAGTCATCGTCCAGCGTGGCGCGGATGTAGGAGCCGCGCAGATCGCCAACCAGGGTGCCGCCGACCAGGCGGGCCAGTGGGAAGCTCGCTTCACCTTCCACTCCGAACCAGTCGGTGTCCTGCTGCATGTACTGGAAGACCGGCAGTTCGTCTTCCTCGGCGCCGGTTTCGGACAGGTAGATATAGTCGTCGAACCAGTTCTGGTAGACCGCCAGCCTGAGGTCTGCACCGCCGAGTGTGGCGCGGACATAGGCTTCGGCGCCCCAGGCACCTTCCTTCGTAAGGAACGGATCACCCACTTCATACTGGCTGGTGGCCAGGTGCGGGCCATTGGCGAACAGTTCCTCGGTTGCCGGCGCGCGCTCGGCACGGCTGAGGTTGAGGCCGGCGCGCACGCCCTCATCGAAGCTCCACGACAGACCGAGAGCGCCAGAGAAGGTGTCGAACGTGCGCGACAAGGCGCGGGTATCCAGCTCCTGCTGGGTGCTTTCATAGCGCGCGCCCATTTCCACTTCGAATGGCCCCGAACGGACTTCCTGTAAGGTGAACAGGGCTACCGACTCGGTGAAATTTGCAGGCACGAAGGCTTCGGCGCCGATGGCGTCGAAATCGCGACGGAAGAACTGGAGGCCGAACGATCCGCGCAAGGTGGCATCGCCGCCCAGCTGCTGCTGGCCCTGGATCAGTTCGATCCGGCCTTCCACACCCGACACGTTGAACACCGTGCCCACTTCGTCGCCTTCCAGCTCGGTATGGGTGTAGTCGGAGTAGCCGATGCGGGTGACCAGGTCGTGGAAGAACCCGTCCGAGATGTGGAACTCGCCGCGCAGGTCGGCGCGGAACTGTTCCAGGGCGATCGAGACCGGCTCATCGCCGTGTTCGTGGCCATGGTCGTCGTGGTCATCATCATGATCATCGTGATCGTCGTCGTTATCCTCGTCCTCGTGGTGGCCATGACCGCCGGGACCGATCGGCACCCCATAGCGTGTATCGTAATAGCCCACCGATACACCGAAGCTGTTCAGGCCGGAAAACCAGGTAAGGCCGGTGCCGAGCGAATAGGTCCGCGTGTCGCTGTCCGGCAGGATGCCGCGCACATTGGCGCGTTCGATCAGTTCTTCGGCTTCTTCGTCGTGTCCTTCCTCGAACTCCTCGGCGGCATCGGCCAGGAGGTCGGCCCGCAGGTCGTCGCTCAGGGCAAAACCGGCGATCTCGAGGTTGTCCGTCTTGGTGAAGGAGCCATCGACATGCCACACGAAATTCGGTCCGACCGACAGGTCGAGCGATGCGCCGCCCTGGCGCAGGTTGCTGGCAGTATCGCCGGCCAGCAAGGCATCAAACCGCATGCCTCCCTCGGGCTTTACATGCGGGATACGGCGGTCGATCACATTGACCGCGCCGCCGATGGCCGAGGAACCATAGAGCAGGACGGCAGGGCCGCGCAGCACTTCGACGCTTTCGGCCGTCAGCGGATCGATGGTCACCGCGTGGTCGGCGCTGGTGTTGGATGCGTCGATAGAGCCGATCCCGTCCACCAGCACGCGCACCCGCTCGCCCTGGAAGCCGCGCAGGACCGGGCGGCTGGCGCCGGGGGCGAAGCCGGTGGCCGAAACGCCGGGCAGCTTCACCAGCACATCGCCGATCTGGCCGGCCATGTTGCGTTGAAGTTCGTCCTGCTCGACCACCGTGGCACCAGCCAGCATGTCCAGCCGCTCCAGCCCGCCCGCAGTGACGACGATCGTATCGCGCCCATGGGGATCATGGCTATGCGGGACCGGTCCTTCGACCTGCTGCTGGGCAAGCGCGGGTACGGCAGTGACCAAGGTGAGGGCAGAAGCCGACAGGGCCAGAATAGACAAGGCAGGGCGGCGGGCATTGGTAATCATGGGTGCAGGCATTCCCGTAGTTGGATATGAATGAAACGATGTAATGGTATAACATCAGCCTATAGCCACACAAGACGGCCTGCCAAGCCGGAAAGCGAGCACGCACGACCTGTCACTGCGCGGGTGTTGCGCGGATGGCACGGTCTGGATGTGGCGGGCGTCAACCGGTGGCGGCGTTTTCCAGCCGGGCGCGGGCTTCGGCAGCACCGATGAGGGGCAGCAGGCTTGGCATGTCGGGGCCATGGTCCATGCCGGTCAGCGCCTGCCGCAAGGGTAGGAACAGCACCTTGCCCTTGCGGCCCGTTGTTTCCTTCAGGGCGGAGGTTAGTGCCTGCCAGTCGGTGCCGGTCGCCTCGATTACCCGTGCCGCTTCGCCAAGGTAGGCCCGGTCCTCGGCCGTGATCGCGGGTGCGGAAATCGGACCCTTGATGACCGCCCACCAGCTTTCAACATCAGCCAGTCGCTCAAGGTTCGGCCGGATCGCCACCCAGGCGCCCTCATCCATCCCGGCAGGCAGGCGATCGGCCACCTCGGCATAGGGCAAGGCGTGGAGCAGCGCAGCGTTGATCCGGCCAAGTTCGTCCTCGTCGAACCGCGCAGGCGCACGGCCGAAGGTCGCAAGATCGAAGCTGGCGGCCAACACATCCCGGTCGGCAATGGGTTCGACCGGCAGCGATGTGCCCAGCCGTGCCAGCAGCGCCACCAGCGCCTGCGGCTCGATCCCCGCCTCGCGGAAATGGTCACAGCCGAGCGACCCCAGCCGCTTGGACAGCTTGCCTTCTGATCCTACCAGCAGGGCTTCGTGCGAGAACCGGGGAGGTGCAGCATCAAGTGCGGTAAACATCTGTATTTGCACGGCAGTATTGGAAACGTGATCCTCTCCCCGCAGCACGTCCGTCACGCCCATGTCCACATCATCGATCACGCTGGGCAGCATGTAGAGCCACGATCCGTCGGCCCGCCGCACCACCGGGTCGCTGAGCTGCGCAGCGTCGAACTTCTGCACCCCGCGCACGCCATCGACCCATACAATGGGTTCTGCATGGTCGAGCAGGAAGCGCCAGTGCGGCGCCTCACCCGCCGCCGCGCGTGCAGCATGGTCGGCTTCGGTAAGGGCCAAGGCCGCGCGATCATAAACCGGCGGCAACCCGCGCCCCAGGGCAACCTTGCGCTTGAGATCCAGTTCCTGCGCGGTTTCATAGCAGCGATAGACCCGGCCAGCGGCGCACAGCTTGTCGAACGCCTGCTCATAAATCGCCAATCGTGCCGACTGCCGCTCCTCGCCATCGGGATGAAGCCCGAGCCATGCCAGATCGGCGCGGATCGCCTCGACATATTCCTCGCGGCTGCGGGCCTGATCGGTATCGTCGATTCGCAACAGGAAGCGACCACTAGACCTCTTGGCAAGCAGCCAGTTGTGGAGCGCGGTACGCACGTTGCCGACATGCAGCGTGCCGGTGGGCGAAGGGGCAAAACGGGTGACAGTCATCGCCGCCCCGTTAGCCCAACCTGGGCTGGCAGGCCAGAGATCAGTCTAGCGTGGCGAGCGCAGCGGGATCGAAATCCTCGATCCTGCCCGCGTCCGATCCGGCCACCTTGGCCGCCCAGTTGGCGTCGGACAGCAGCGCTCGGCCGACCGCGATCAGGTCGAACTCGCCCTTCTCCATCCGCGCCACCAGCTTCTCGAGGCCGGCGGCCTCGGAGGCCTTGCCCTGGAAAGCCCCGAAGAAATCGCCCGACAGGCCGACCGAGCCGACGCTGATGGTCGGCAGGCCGGTGATCTTTTTGGCCCAGCCGGCAAAGTTCAATCCATCCTCGCCATCAACCTCGGGGAACTCGGGCTCCCAGAAGCGGCGCTGCGAGCAATGGAAAATGTCCACGCCTGCTGCGGCCAGCGGGGCAAGCCATTGCTCCATCTCGGCAGGAGTGGAGGCGAGGCGGGCCGCATAGTCCTGCTGCTTCCACTGGCTGAGCCTGAGGATGACCGGATAGTCCGCACCAACCTCGGCGCGGATCGCGGCCACGACCTCGGCGGCAAAGCGGCTGCGCTCGCCGATAGTGGCCCCGCCCCAGCGATCCTCGCGCCGGTTGGAGCCGTCCCAGAAGAACTGGTCGATCAGGTAGCCATGCGCGCCGTGGATCTCCACCGTATCGAAGCCCAGCGCCTGCGCATCCCTGGCCGCACGGGCAAAGGCATGGACGGTATCGGCAATGTCCTCCTCGCTCATCGGTGCGCCCACCGGTTCGCCCGGCTTGTTCAGCCCGCTGGGGGTGTCTAGCGCGCCGCGTTCGTAAGACGGGTCGGCCGAAGTACCGCCGGTGTGCCATATCTGCGGCCCCATCTTGCCGCCCGCATCGTGCACCGCGTCGATCACGCCTTTCCAACCCGCCAGCGCCGCATCGCCATGGAACAGCGGGATGTGCGGCAGGTTGCGGCTGGTGGGGCGATCCACCACAGTGCCTTCTGACAGGATCAGGCCCACCTGGCCTTCCGCCCGGCGGCGGTAGTATTCTGCATTGGCTGCGCCCGGCACGCCATCGGGCGACATGTTGCGCGTCATCGGGGGCATGACCACGCGGTTCTTGAGGGTCAGCTTGGGCGAGGTGAAGGGCTGGAAGAGGATCGAGGTGTCGGTCATGGTGCTGCGCTTTCGTTAGGCTTGACACCACAAGTGGGCCGACCAGGCGCTGCGCTCAAGGGGCGTTGGGGCGCCTAAAGAAAGCCTATTGGCTGAACAGGGTGACCGAGTGACCGCCACCGGTAAACTCGATGCCGTTGGCCGGAGTGCGCACCGCTCGGTCAACCACGTCGAACGCCGTCGCGAGCTCGTAGAAAGCGGGAGTGACAGCGGGCTGGCAGACGACAACGGTGCCATCGGGCCTGGGCTCAGGCTGGTAATCAAGGTGGCGCGCGATTTCGAGCAGACCGCGCTCACCGTCGGCCAGGGTCCAGACGAAACCCAGGCACTGTGGCTCGTAGGAAATGACCCCGTCGGCGATGGTGAGGCCGATACCCATGTCGCCTTCCACCTCGCCGCCATCGATCCCGGCTACCCGGTATTCGCCCGCAAGCTCCGTGGCAGACAGCGTCACTGTCTCCATTGGCGGTAGAGTCGCGGTGGGTGCGGTTGAGTCCGGCACAAGGGGCGGAGTTACATCCTCGCCACAAGCAGAGAGGAGCAACAGGCAGGGCAGGAAGGATCTCATCACGACCTGTAATAGATTGCCCGGCATCCTGTTCCGCAAGCACAAATGAAAAGCCCCGCCGGATCTCTCCGGCGGGGCTGTTTCATCGGCTGGGCATGAGCGGCTTATTCGCCGTCCTTCGCCTCGCCCTCGTCAGCCGCAGCGTCGAGCGCCTCTTCCGCCACGCTGCCATCATGGTCGGCCGCTTCGGGGTTGAGGTATTCGCCGGCATCGGCATCGGTGCCGTGGGTTTCGCCTTCGACCGCTGCCAGGGGATCGTCACCCATGGCGGCTTCGGCGCCGCGAGCCAGTTCGGCCTCGTGCTCCTCGGCTGCGGTGTTTGCTGTCGCCACTGCAGAGGCCGCCGCGATCGCATCGTTCATCTTGCGATACTGGGCGCGGAGCGCGGCATCGCGGCTGTTGGCGGTGACGCGCAGGCGGTTGAGCCCGGCGCCGGTGCCAGCCGGGATGAGCCGGCCCACGATGACGTTTTCCTTCAGACCGATCAGCGAGTCCTTCTTTCCTTCGACCGCCGCCTGCGTCAGCACGCGGGTGGTTTCCTGGAACGAGGCCGCCGAGATGAAGCTGCGGGTCTGCAGCGACGCCTTGGTGATGCCGAGCAGCACCGGGTTGCCGGCAGCCGGGCGTGCGCCCTTGGCCTGCTTGGCGTTGTATTCATCCATCTCGGCCCGATCGACCTGCTCGCCCGGCAGCAGCGTGGTATCGCCGCCATCGGTGATCTCGACCTTCTGCAGCATCTGGCGAACGATCACCTCGATGTGCTTGTCGTTGATCTTCACGCCCTGCAGACGATAGACCTCCTGGATTTCGGCCACGATGTATTCGGCCAGCGCCGCCACACCAAGCACTTCGAGGATGTCGTGTGGGTTGGGCGAGCCCGAGATGAGCGTATCGCCCTTCTTGACGAAGTCGCCTTCCTGCACGTCGATCACCTTGGTCTTGGGGATCAGGTATTCCACCGGATCGCCCTCTTCCGGGATGATCGCGATCTTGCGCTTGGCCTTGTAGTCGCGGACGAATTCGATGCGGCCGCTGATCTTGGCGATCACCGCTACGTCCTTCGGCACGCGGGCTTCGAACAGCTCGGCAACACGCGGCAGACCGCCGGTGATGTCGCGCGTCTTCGATGCCTCGCGGCTGGCACGGGCAAGGATGTCGCCCGCTTCCACTTCCTGGCCATCCTCGACCGACAAGGTGGTACCGGGGGCGAGCATGTAGCGCGCAGCTTCGGTATCATCGCCCTTCTTTGCGGCTTCATCACCCAAGAGGGTCATGCGCGGACGCAGGTCTTCCTTCTTGGAACGGCCGGCGGCACGATATTCGGTGACCACGCGCTGGGCGATACCGGTGGCATCATCCATGCGTTCTTCCAGCGTCTTGCCTTCGACCAGGTCCTGATAGCGCACGATACCGGCGGTTTCGGTGATGATCGGCAGGGAGAACGGATCCCATTCTGCCAGGCGATCACCTTCCTTAACCGAAGCACCGTCCTCGACCTTCAGCATGGTGCCGTAAGGCACGCGGTGGATGGCGCGTTCGCGACCCTCGGCATCGACGATCACCATTTCACCGGTGCGAGCCAGCGACAGCCGGCGGCCGTTCTTGTCCACGATGGTCGGCATGTCGCGGAACACGACCTTGCCGTCCGAGATGGCTTCGAGGTGGCTGGTTTCGTTGACCTGTGCCGCACCGCCGATGTGGAAGGTACGCATGGTCAGCTGGGTGCCGGGCTCACCGATCGACTGGGCGGCGATAACGCCGACAGCTTCACCGATGTTGACCGGGGTACCGCGTGCCAGGTCACGGCCGTAGCAGGTGCCGCAAACGCCCATTTCGGCTTCGCAAACCAGCGGCGAACGGATCTTGGCGACCTGAACTTCGGCCTCCTCGATCGCTTTCACCATCGGCTCGTCGACCAGGGTGCCGACCTTGACGATCACTTCACCGGTGGCGGCGTTGATGATGTCTTCGGCCACGGTGCGGCCAAGGATACGCTCGCCCAGTGAGGCAATCACGCTGCCGCCCTGGATGATGGCGCGCATTTCCAGCGCGTTCTCGGTGCCGCAATCCTCTTCGACAATGACGCAATCCTGCGACACGTCGACCAGGCGGCGGGTCAGGTAGCCCGAGTTCGCCGTCTTCAACGCCGTATCCGCGAGACCCTTACGAGCACCGTGGGTGGAGTTGAAGTATTCAAGGACGGTCAGGCCTTCCTTGAAGTTGGAAATGATCGGCGTCTCGATGATCTCGCCCGAAGGCTTGGCCATCAGGCCGCGCATACCGGCGAGCTGCTTCATCTGCGCGGGGGAACCACGCGCACCGGAGTGGCTCATCATGTAGATCGAGTTGATCGGCTTCTGCCGGCCGTGCTCGTCCTTGGGCTGGGCGCGGATCTTGTCCATCATAACGTTCGCCACCTGGTCGCCGCAACGGCTCCAGGCATCGATCACCTTGTTGTACTTTTCCTGCTGGGTGATGAAACCGTCCTGGTACTGCTGCTCGTAATCGGCAACCAGCGCCTTGGTTTCCTCGATCAGGCCTTCCTTTTCCTCCGGAATGATCATGTCATCCTTGCCGAAGGAAATGCCGGCCTTGCAGGCGTGCTTGAAGCCCAGCGCCATGATGGCGTCGGCGAACAGCACGGTGTCCTTCTGGCCGGTGTGGCGATAGACCTCGTCGATCACGTCGCCGATGTCCTTCTTGGTGAGCAGGCGGTTGACCGTTTCGAACGGCACCTTGTGGCTCTTGGGAAGGCATTCGGCGATCAGCATGCGGCCCGGGGTCGTTTCCACCCGGCGCATCACCTGCTTGCCCTGCTCGTCCGTCTGCGGAACGCGGGTGGTGATCTTGGAGTGCAAGGTCACCGCGCCCACGTGCAGCGCCTGGTGCACTTCGTTGATATCGCCCAGTATCTTGCCTTCGCCCGGCTCGCCTTCGCGGTCCATCGACAGGTAGTACAGGCCCAGCACCATGTCCTGCGAAGGCACGATGATCGGCTTGCCGTTGGCCGGCGACAGGATGTTGTTGGTGGACATCATCAGCACGCGCGCTTCGAGCTGGGCTTCCAGCGAAAGCGGCACGTGGACGGCCATCTGGTCACCGTCGAAGTCGGCGTTGAAGGCCGAGCAGACGAGCGGGTGCAGCTGGATTGCCTTGCCTTCGATCAGCACGGGCTCGAACGCCTGGATGCCGAGGCGGTGAAGCGTGGGTGCGCGGTTCAGCAGCACGGGGTGTTCGCGGATCACTTCGTCCAGGATGTCCCAGACTTCCTTGCGTTCCTTCTCGACCCACTTCTTGGCCTGCTTCAGGGTCATCGACAGACCCTTGGCATCGAGCCGCGCGTAGATGAACGGCTTGAACAGTTCGAGCGCCATCTTCTTGGGCAGGCCGCACTGGTGCAGCTTCAATTCCGGCCCGGTCACGATGACCGAACGGCCCGAATAGTCCACGCGCTTGCCGAGCAGGTTCTGGCGGAAGCGGCCCTGCTTGCCCTTGAGCATGTCGGACAGCGACTTGAGTGGACGCTTGTTGGCACCGGTGATTACGCGGCCACGGCGGCCGTTGTCGAACAGGGCGTCAACGGCTTCCTGCAGCATGCGCTTTTCGTTGCGCACGATAATGTCCGGCGCGCGCAATTCCATCAGCCGCTTGAGGCGATTGTTGCGGTTGATCACGCGGCGGTAGAGATCGTTGAGGTCGGACGTGGCGAAGCGGCCGCCATCCAGCGGCACCAGCGGGCGCAGTTCCGGCGGGATGACCGGCACGACATCGAGGATCATCCATTCCGGCTTGTTGCCCGAATCGATGAAGCTTTCGACGACCTTCAGGCGCTTGATGATCTTCTTGGGCTTGAGCAGCGACTTGGTGGTGGCGAGTTCCTCCATCAGGTCGTCGCGCTCACGCACGAGGTCGAGGTCCATCAGCATGGTCTTGACTGCCGCAGCGCCGATATCGGCGGTGAAGGCATCTTCTCCATACTCGTCCTGGGCTTCGAGCATCTCGTCTTCGGTCAGAAGCTGGAACTTCTCGAGCGGGGTCAGGCCCGGCTCGATCACCACATAGCTTTCGAAGTAGAGCACGCGCTCAAGCTGCTTCAACTGCATGTCGAGCAGCAGGCCGATGCGCGACGGCAGCGACTTCAGGAACCAGATGTGCGCGACGGGCGCTGCCAGTTCGATGTGGCCCATGCGTTCGCGGCGGACCTTGGTCACGGTCACTTCAACGCCGCACTTTTCGCAGACGACGCCCTTGTACTTCATGCGCTTGTACTTGCCGCACAGGCACTCGTAGTCCTTCACCGGGCCGAAGATGCGGGCGCAGAACAGGCCGTCGCGCTCCGGCTTGAAGGTCCGGTAGTTGATGGTCTCGGGCTTCTTGATCTCGCCGAACGACCACGAACGGATGCGCTCGGGCGAGGCAATGCCGATCTGGATCTGGTCGAAAGTCTCCGGCTTGGAGATCTGGTTGGTGAATTTCGAAAGTTCGTTCATTTCTTAAATCCCTTGGGGAGGGTTCAACAGGGGGTTTGGGGCAGTGGGGTGAGCCCGCAGGCTCACCCGCATCCCCTGTTATTCAGCAGCAATCTGCAATCCGTCGTCGTCCGCATCCTCGTCGCCGATGGATGACAGGTCGACGTTGAGGCCGAGGCTGCGCATTTCCTTGACCAGCACGTTGAAGCTTTCCGGAATGCCCGCCTCGAAGGTGTCGTCACCCTTGACGATCGCTTCGTAGACCTTGGTGCGGCCGACCACGTCATCGGACTTCACCGTGAGCATTTCCTGCAAGGTGTAGGCAGCGCCGTATGCCTGCAACGCCCAGACTTCCATTTCGCCGAAGCGCTGGCCGCCGAACTGCGCCTTGCCGCCCAGCGGCTGCTGGGTGACGAGGCTGTACGGCCCGATCGAACGCGCGTGGATCTTGTCGTCCACAAGGTGGTGCAGCTTGAGCATGTAGATGATGCCCACGGTCACCTTGCGGTCGAACATGTCGCCGGTCCGGCCATCATACAGCCACGACTGGCCCGAGCTGTCGATGCCGGCCTTGACCAGCATGTCCGACACGTCCTGCTCGCGCGCACCGTCGAACACCGGAGTGCCCATCGGAACGCCCGCGCGGATGTTCTCGACCAGTTCGCAGACCTCTTCGGTCGTGCGGCTGTCGATATCCTCGTGGTAGTTCTCGCCGTAGATGTCCTTCAGCTTCTCGACCACGGCGGCAGGCGGGGGGCCGGCCTCGGGGTTGGGATTGGCCAGGCGCCATTCGTCCAGAGCGCCGGCGACCTGGTGACCCAGGGCACGGGCGGCAAAGCCGAGGTGCGTCTCGAAGATCTGCCCGACGTTCATGCGCGACGGCACGCCCAGCGGGTTCAGCACCAAGTCGACCGGAGTACCATCCTCCAGGAAGGGCATGTCCTCGATCGGCAGGATGCGCGAAATCACACCCTTGTTGCCGTGGCGGCCGGCCATCTTGTCGCCCGGCTGCAGCTTGCGCTTCACCGCCACGAAGACCTTGACCATCTTGAGCACGCCGGGAGCCAGTTCGTCGCCCCGTTCGAGCTTCTCCTTGCGGTCCTCGAACTTGTCGCGGATCGCCTTGATCGCTTCGTCGTACTGGGTTTTCACGGCTTCCAGCTGGACCTGCATCCGGTCATCCGCGACGGCGAACTTGAACCACTCGTGGCGGTCAACCTCTTCCAGCGCGGCTTCATCGATGACAGAGCCCTTCTTGGCACCCTTGGGCGCAGCTGAAGCGGTCTGGCCGATCAGCATGTCCTTCAGGCGGTTGTAGGTGGCGCGGTTGAGGATGGCGCGTTCGTCCTCGCTATCCTTCTTGAGGCGTTCGATTTCCTCGTTCTGGATGGCGCGGGTACGGTCATCGATCTCGATGCCGTGGCGGTTGAACACGCGCACTTCCACGATCGTGCCAGCCACGCCCGGCGGCAGGCGGAGCGAGGTATCGCGCACGTCCGACGCCTTTTCGCCGAAGATGGCGCGCAGCAGCTTTTCTTCCGGCGTCATCGGGCTTTCGCCCTTGGGCGTGATCTTGCCCACCAGGATATCGCCCGGATGCACTTCGGCACCGATATAGACGATGCCCGCCTCGTCGAGGTTGCGCAGCGCTTCCTCGCCCACGTTGGGAATGTCGCGGGTGATGTCTTCCGGACCCAGCTTGGTGTCGCGGGCCATCACTTCGAATTCCTCGATGTGGATCGAGGTGAACACGTCGTCCTTCACGATGCGTTCGGAGATGAGGATACTGTCCTCGTAGTTGTAGCCGTTCCACGGCATGAAGGCGACGAGGCTGTTCTTGCCCAGTGCCAGCTCGCCCAGATCGGTCGAGGGGCCGTCGGCGATGATATCGCCCTTTTCGACCACATCGCCCACCTGGACCAGCGGACGCTGGTTGATGCAGGTGTTCTGGTTGGAGCGCTGGAACTTCTGCAGCGTGTAGATATCGACGCCCGACTGGCCGGGTTCGATCTCGCCGCTGGCGCGGATCACGATACGCGCGGCATCGACCTGGTCGACCACGCCGGCGCGCGATGCACCGATCGCCGCACCCGAATCGCGGGCCACGGTCTCTTCCATGCCGGTGCCGACCCAGGGCGCTTCGGCCTTGACCAGCGGCACGGCCTGGCGCTGCATGTTGGAACCCATCAGCGCGCGGTTGGCGTCATCGTTTTCCAGGAACGGAATGAGCGATGCGGCGACCGAAACGAGCTGCTTGGGCGACACGTCCATCAGCGTGACCTGCGCCGAGGGGCTCATCACGAATTCGCCATTCTGGCGGGCCGAGATCAGCTCTTCCACGAAGGTGCCGGCTTCGTCGAGCTCGGCCGAGGCCTGGGCAACGGTATGCTTCTGCTCTTCCATGGCCGACAGGTACTGCACCTCGCCGGTCACCTTGCCTTCCACGACCTTGCGGTACGGGGTTTCGATGAAGCCGTACTTGTTGACGCGGGCGAAGGTGGACAGCGAGTTGATCAGGCCGATGTTCGGGCCTTCCGGCGTTTCAATCGGGCAGATGCGGCCATAGTGCGTGGGGTGGACGTCGCGGACTTCGAAGCCCGCACGCTCACGCGTCAGACCGCCCGGTCCGAGGGCCGAAACGCGGCGCTTGTGGGTGACTTCCGACAGCGGGTTGGTCTGGTCCATGAACTGCGACAGCTGGCTGGAACCGAAGAACTCGCGCACCGCGGCCACGGCCGGCTTGGCGTTGATCAGGTCGTTCGGCATGACGGTGGACACGTCAACCGACGACATGCGCTCCTTCACCGCGCGTTCCATGCGAAGCAGGCCGACGCGGTACTGGTTTTCCAGCAGCTCGCCCACCGAACGGACGCGGCGGTTGCCGAGGTTGTCGATATCATCGACTTCGCCCTTGCCGTCCTTCAGGTCCACCAGTTCCTTCACCACGGCGAGGATATCTTCCTTGCGCAGCGTGGTGACGGTGTCCTCGGCATCGAGGCCGAGGCGCATGTTGAGCTTGACGCGGCCAACGGCCGACAGGTCATAGCGCTCGGCATCGAAGAACAGGCCTTCGAACAGGGCTTCTGCGGTTTCCTTGGTCGGCGGTTCGCCGGGACGCATGACCTTGTAGATCGATTCCAGGCCCTCGTCGCGGTTCTCGGCCTTGTCGACTTCCAGCGTGTTGCGGATCCACGGGCCGGTGTTGACGTGATCGATGTCGAGCAGCTGGAGCTGGTCGATCCCGGCGGCGTCGAGCTTGTCGAGGTTTTCCGGCGACACTTCGTCACCCGCTTCGATGTAGATGCGGCCGGTGCTCTCGTCGATCAGGTCGTTGGCGGCATAGCGGCCGAAGATTTCCTCGGTCGGGATCAGCAGGGTCTTGAGGCCGTCCTTTTCCGCCTTGTTGGCGGCGCGGGGCGAGACCTTCTGGCCGGCGGGGAACACTTCCTCGCCGGTGTCGGCATTGACCAGCGCGAAGCTGGGCTTGGACCCGCGCCACGATTCGGCGGTGTAGGGGATCTGCCAGCCGCCCTGGCCGCGCTTCCAGGTTACCGTCTCGTAGAAATGCGAGAGGATGTCCTCGGCCGTCAGGCCCAGAGCAAAGAGCAGCGAGGTAACCGGCAGCTTGCGCTTGCGGTCGATGCGGACGTTGACGATGTCCTTGGCGTCGAATTCGAAATCGAGCCACGAGCCGCGGTACGGGATCACCCGGGCTGCGAACAGGAACTTGCCCGAAGAGTGGGTCTTGCCGCGGTCATGGTCGAACAGCACACCCGGCGAACGGTGCATCTGCGACACGATCACGCGCTCGGTACCGTTGATGAAGAAGGTGCCGTTCTCCGTCATCAGGGGCATGTCGCCCATGTAGACGTCCTGCTCCTTGATATCGAGAACCGAGCGGGTTTCGGTTTCGCTGTCCACTTCGAACACGATCAGCCGCAGCGTGACCTTCATCGGGGCAGAGAAGGTAATGCCGCGCTGGCGGCATTCGGTCACGTCGAACTTGGGGTCTTCCAGTTCGTAATGGACGAAATCCAATTCGGCGGTGCCGGCAAAGTCGCGGATCGGGAAAACCGAGCGCAGGGTCTTTTCCAGGCCCGAGACATAGCCGGTGGCGCGGTCCGAGCGGAGGAACTGCTCGTAGCTTTCGCGCTGCACCTCGATCAGGTTGGGCATCTGCACCACTTCGTGGATGTCACCGAAGATCTTGCGGATGCGCTTCTGCTTGGTGCCGCCGTGCGCAGCTGCCTGCGGAGCCTTGGACTTGCTTGCCATGAAGGGAACGTGCCTCTTGCCAATAAGGCCGGCACTGATGAGCGCCGGCGGGATAAATCTGCTGGCGGTATGGTCCGCGAGACGCGAAAAGCCTGCACGGGTCGCGGCACCAGGGGCACCGGACGGCAGGTCTATCGTCATCTCGCAGGAGCCGCAGCTTCCATCCTGTGGCACACCCCCGCGATAAGGTGCGCCTTGCTCGAAGCAGTCGGCTGGGCGTGCATATAGGTGCGCAGGCACCTTGAGTCAAACACGCAAGGACGCCCGACACCTCCCAAACCCGCAGAATCCTGCCACTTTCGACAAACGATAAGGGCCATATTGTTTTTCGATATTATCGTTTGACAATATGCACGACTCGCCTTATTGATTTTCGATATCGGACGCATCGTGAACCGATAAGACACTTTTTAGGAGACCGACCAATGACCCGTATTGCAGACCACGCGCTGGCCCTCGCCGCCGCCATTCTCATCACCGCCACCGCCTTCCACCAGGCCACCGTGGTACCCGCCCACACCCCCGCCATGGCCCAGGGCTTCGACACGGTCCTGGCTGCTTGAGGCGGCCGTCAACGCAACGCTTGAAATAAGGACAGGCCAATGCAGTCTGCAGCCAAGGATCCCCTGCTGATGATCGCCAAGATCGGCACCATCATCGTGCGGATACTCCTGGTGATCGGCCAGATCGGCCTCGGCATTGCCATCGCCATGATGTTGCTCGGCACCTTGGGCTATCTGCCCGACGAGGTGACCGTCGTGCCAGATTCCGATCTCAGCAGTCTGGGTCTGTGGCTAGGCGTTCTGGCAATGATCGCGCTGATCGTTTCCTTGGGCCTGATGTACGATTTCGTCCGGCTGCTGGCCCGCATGATCGACACCGTAGCTGATGGCGATCCGTTCGTGATGGCCAATGCCGCGCGGCTGACCCGCATGGCCTGGCTTTCGCTGGGGGCCTGGCTGGTCGGCTGGGTCGCCAACGCCCTGGGCAAGTGGGGCGAGGCCCATCGCCCGCCGAGCGAATTCCGGCTCGACGTGGAATTCTCGCTCACCGGAGTGGGCATCGCTATCCTGCTGTTCATCCTGGCTCGTGTGTTTCGCGAAGGCGCCAAAATGCGAGAAGAGCTGGAAGGAACGGTGTAATGCCAAAGGACGATATACCGGAGACAGACACTACCCGCATCGTCGTCAAGCTCGACGACCTGCTCCACGAACGCCGCATGACGCTCACCGAACTGGCCGAACGGGTGGACCTGACGCTGGCCAACCTGTCGATCCTCAAGACCGGCAAGGCCCGCGCGATCCGCTTCTCCACGCTGGAGGCGATCTGCCGCGAACTGGACTGCCAGCCGGGCGATCTGCTGGGGTATCAGCCCGACTAGAGCGCTTGAACAAACAAAAGGGCGGCATCTCTTGTGCGAGATGCCGCCCTTTTGCTTGAATAGTGGCCGGGTCAGAACAGGAAGGCGACCACCAGCAACAGGACGATGAGGGTGCCAAGCCCGATGGTAAGGGGTCTGCCCATGAGGTAATTCCTTTGTGATTGCGATATGTGCTGGTCCAGCGAATGGCGGCGTGATGTGTTCCCGCAGTTGACTCCTGCCACGCATCGGCTAGATGGCCGCCCTGACCACGGGCCGGTGAACAAGCCTGCCTGCGGTCATCCGTCCGAGACAGCTGCCGGGGGTTTCCCCCTTAATCTGCAGCCTAGGCGGGGACAGAGATTTTTCGGCACCGGCTTTTGTCCGTGCCAACCGCGCTCCAATCAATCGGGCGCAGCTCCTTCCCCAACAACGGACTCGCCCGTGCCCTCATCCGGCATGGACAAACGTAGCCGTCCGCGCCGGTTCGCCGGGGCGGATAATGTGAAGGAGTAAGCATGGATCGTTCGCAGAAAGCCGATGCGGTCGCAGCTCTGAACGCAACCTTCAACCAGGTTGGCGTGGTGGTCGTCACCCGCAACCTGGGCATGACCGTGGAACAGACCACGGCCCTGCGTGTGAAGATGCTGGAAGCAGGTGCGTCGTTCAAGGTTTCCAAGAACAGTCTTGCCAAGCTGGCCATCGCCGACACTGACTATGCTGCGATCGACGACCTGCTCGTCGGTCCGGTTGCCCTGGGGACTTCGGTCGATCCGGTAGCCGCGGCAAAGATCATTGTTGAATTCGCCAAGACCAACGACAAGCTCGAAGTGGTCGGCGGCGCGATGGGTTCGCAGGTACTCGATGCCGACGGGATCAAGGCACTCGCCTCGATGCCTTCGCTCGACGAACTGCGCGCCAAGCTTATCGGCCTCGTCCAGGCACCGGCGACCAAGATCGCCCAGGTTGTCGTGGCACCGGCTGGCAAGCTCGCCCGCGTCTTTGGGGCCTATGCCACCAAGGAAGCTGCATAAGACTTTTCTACCGATCATGCCCGGTTTCACCGGGTGCCCTAATCTTGTGAATGGAGTGAATTATCATGGCTGACATTGCCAAGCTCGTTGAAGAACTGTCGAAGCTGACCGTCCTCGAAGCCGCCGACCTCGCCAAGGCCCTGGAAGAAGCATGGGGCGTTTCGGCCGCTGCTGCCGTTGCCGTTGCCGGCCCGGCCGCCGCTGCTGGCCCGGCTGCTGAAGAGCAGACCGAATTCGACGTCATCCTGACCGGTGACGGCGGCAAGAAGATCCAGGTCATCAAGGAAGTCCGCGCCATCACCGCGCTGGGCCTGACCGAAGCCAAGACCCTCGTTGAATCGGCTCCCAAGGCCATCAAGGAAGGCGTCAACAAGGCCGAAGCCGAAGAGATCAAGGCCAAGATCGAAGCCGCTGGCGGCACGGTCGAAGTCAAGTAAGCTTCAACAAACCAGTTTCGCGGGTGTCTTGAAGCGCCTGCGGATGGGAGGGCGGTACCGCAAGGTGCCGCCCTTTCTCGAGGCTCCGACTTTGGGCCACCGTTCTGGCTTGCCCGATTTGCTCTTGCTGCATCGCAGCATCGCTGCGATAAATGGATCTAGGTGTTCTCTCTGGCTGAGGATACCTGCTCGGGTTAGCCATGTGGGGCCTTGATCTATGCAAATGTTGCGCGCTCCCGATGAAACATTCGGATCCCATCGCATCGCCGCCGCCCCTGGCACCCACGCCATACTGGCCGAAATCGTCTCGGCAAAGGTCGAAGCGAAGGACAGCAAGATCCTGGACATGGGGGCCTATACCGGCGCGCTCATTTCCCGCCTGCGCGCCCATGGCTACGAGAACCTTCTGGCAGCGGATTTGTCCAACCATCTGACCGAAAAGGTCGAGAAGGTGTGGGCCTGCGACTTCAATGGTGATTTCCCCAGTGTCATCGCCGAGCGTGACTTCGATTGCATCATCGCCAGCGAGGTGATTGAGCACCTAGACGATCCCCGCGCGTTCATGCGCCGCTGCCGCAGCATGTTGCGGCCTGGCGGCGTGCTGATTATTTCGACACCGAATATCGCCTTCTTCGAGGGGCGGATAAAGTTCGCGCTGACAGGCGAAATCTGGGCGTTTGGCGCCAAGAACTACAAGAGCATCCGCCACATCACGCCGATATCGGCCCGCCATTTACCGATGATGATGGCAGAATGCGGTTTGCGGTGCGATCTGGTCGAGACGGGTGCATCCTATGCGTCTACCCTGCGCAAGATACTCACCGCTCCCATCTGGTTACCGATGCGCCTGGCGTTCGGAGAGTCCACCCTTGGCGAGACCCTTTTCGCAGTAGGCATTGCCGATGTCGTCAGCGGAAACGTAGGCCTGGAATCGTGGGAAAGCCAGACTGCCGCACAAGCCTGAGCTCCGCTAATCTGCGGTATTTTGAACGGCCCTGAAGCCGTTCCACGCAGGTTTCCAGCCCTACAGCGTCTTCATGTAGGCGATGATCGCGGCGCGCTGGGTGGCGTCGAGCGGGCCGATGGCCATGGTCGTGCCGGGCACGGTGCCCTGCGGATCGGTCAGGTAGCGGTTGAGGTTGGCATCGTTCCAGGTGAGGCCGGAATTCTTCATGCCGTCGGTATAGGTGAAGCCTGCGACCTGTCCTGCGCGGTTGCCGTGGATGCCCGCGAGCGAGGGGCCGATGCCGTTCTGGCCCGGCGCGACGGCGTGGCACACGCGGCACTGGTTGAAAGCGGCCGGCGGGGCCATGGCGACAGGCGTGGCGACAGGCGCTGCCGCAGGCGCCGCACTGGCCGTGGCGGTGGGGGTCGGCGTCGGGCTGGCTCCATCCGCCGGGGTTTCTTCGGCTGCCGGGGTTTCCTCGCCCGCTTCGGCCAAGGGATCGACGGTCTCTGCCGTATCGACCACTACATCGTCGGCGGCCAAATCGGCCTCGTCCAGTTCAGGCTCTTCCGCCGGACCGCAGGCGGCAAGGGCAAGGACGAAGGCCGAAACGGCGGCGAAACGGACGGTATGGCGCATGGAACTGGGTTTCCCTCAGGCGTGAATCTCGCTTGGCTCCTAGCTTCAAGTGCGGCGAAGGGGAAGTGCCTGTAACCGCCTTGCCATAGTGGCGCGGCAAATTTCATCTGCAACCAATCCGCCCTTCCCCGTGCCGCCCCGCGCGGCTAACCGGGCCGGCTGTTTTGACCACATCCGCAATACGCCATTCGACCACCATCCAACCACCATGCAACCCGTAGCCCATCCCCAACCGCTCGGCTGGAAAGCTGAAAGCTCCGAGACCCTGCGGCTGGCGGGGCCGCTGGCGCTCGCCAACCTGCTGCAGATGATGACCTATGCGGTGGACGTGATCTTCATCGCGCGGCTGGGCACGGCGGAACTAGCTGCATCGGCGCTGGCCGTGGCGATATTCGGCGTGCTGATTTCGGCCATGGCCGGGCTGGCGAGCGCGGTATCCCCCATGGTGGCGGCAGAGCTTGGCGCGCGGGCCCCGGCCCTGCGACCCATTCGCCGCACGGTGCGCATGGCGCTGTGGATGGCGCTGGGCGCAGGGCTGATCGGCATGGCGATCTGCACCCAGGCTGCCCCCATCATGCTGGCGCTGGGGCAGGATCCGGAGATTACTGCGCTCGCCGCCAGCTACATGGACGTGCTGCTGTTCAGCCTGCCGCCGATGGTCATGGCCATCGTGCTGCGGCACTTCGTGGCGACGCTGGGCCGCCCGGTCTTTGCGACAGCAATCACCGGGGCCGGCGTGCTGGTGAATGCGCTGGCGAACTACGCCTTCATCTTCGGTAACCTCGGCGCGCCGGCCCTCGGCCTGCCGGGCGCGGCGATTGCCACGATCATCTCCACCCTGTTCAGCCTGGGCGCCTATGCCCTGGTGATCCGACTCGACAAGCGATTGAACCGCTATCACGTGTTCGGCCGCGTGTGGCGGCCCGACTGGCAGCGCCTCATGTCGCTGCTGCGCATCGGCACACCGATTGGCCTGACCGTGATGGCAGAGGCCGGCGTGTTCGGCGCGGCGGCATTCCTGATGGGCCTGATCGGGCCGGAGGAGCTGGCGGCGCACACCCTGGCAATCCAGGTGGCGGCGATCGCCTTCATGGTGCCGATGGGCGTGGCCCAGGCGGGCACGATCCGCGTCGGCTATTTCTTCGGCGCGCGCGAGGCCCTAGGCGTCCACCGCGCGGGCTGGACCGCCATTGTCCTGGGAACGGTCTTCATGGTGCTGACCGCCAGCGCGATGGTGCTGGTGCCCGAATGGCTGCTGTGGCCGTACCTCGACCCCTGGGCGCCGGAAAACGCCACGGTGATCGGCCTTGCCCTCACCTACCTCACGGTCTGCGCCGCATTCCAGCTGTTCGACGGGCTGCAGGTGGTCGCCGCCGGAGCCCTGCGCGGCCTGCAGGACACCCGCGTACCGATGTGGATCGCGATCTTCTCCTACTGGGTGCCGGGCTTCGGTCTGGCCGCCGGGCTTGGCTTGGCGACCCGGCTGGAGGGCCTTGGCGTGTGGATGGGGCTGGCCGCGGGGCTGGTCTTCGCCTCGGTCCTCCTGCTGCGCCGCTGGCACCGGCGCGAGGGGCTGGGGCTGGTGGCAAGGGTTGTCGTGCGGGATTGAGTGACCGCTATCCCGTTTTTGCGGGCAGAAGCCGTCTGTCAGCAAGCGACCCCATAGCGGACCTTAGCGATCAACTCGCCTGTAGCTGATCCTAACGCCTAAAACTCGCTCGTCCTGTTCGAAGATGCGGGAGTTTGCAGCGTAGCGCACCAATAGATGATCGCTCGCGATCCAGACGATTTCAGCCCACGGGCCGCCCCAGTCGCCTGCAGTTGCAGCACCGTGATCGGTGTCAGCAACGAAAGCGTTACCACCACCGGAAAGCTCCTCGCCCGCCGTCAACACCGATGCTTGGGTTGAGAAGCCACTGGTCGCGCCGCAATCACGTTGAAACAGGATCGCCGTGTGAAGGCCGTCGGGGGCTTCGAGCATAGTGACGGGCGTATTGCTACAAGCATCGGAACATCCGGCCAAAAGCAACAATCCGACGACAGCTACGGTCCCGCTTCGCATGAGTGATGCTAACCTGCGCGCAAGTTCGGGGTCAATGACAGCTTTCCACCCTCAAATCGGAAATGGCGCAGTTCCACTGACCCGCCCAACAGCGGACTGAACGGACAGGCCATCCGAAAGACCTACCAGCTCATCCCGGCAAAAAAATTTTTCCCAGCGCGAATCCTTGACGCTTGGCAACCCCCGGACCATATGCCGCCTCGTTGGCACTCTCGTGAGGGGAGTGCCAAGCCCATCAACCGTTATAACTGGAAGAGGTCATCATCATGACATTCCGTCCGCTGCACGACCGCGTTGTGGTCCGTCGCATCGAAGCCGAGGAAAAGACCGCCGGCGGCATCATCATTCCCGACAGCGCCAAGGAAAAGCCTTCCGAAGGTGAAGTCATCGCCGTGGGTGAAGGCGCCCGTGACGACAGCGGCGCGCGCGTCACGCCCGACGTCAAGGTCGGTGATCGCGTGCTGTTCGGCAAGTGGTCCGGCACCGAAGTGAAGATCGATGGCGAAGACCTGATCATCATGAAGGAAAGCGACATCATGGGCGTGCTGGGCTGAACGCTCGCACCCCCTGAACGCATTTCCCCCTAAGAAAATTCGCAAAAGGAACTGAACAATGGCTGCCAAGGACGTGAAATTTTCGCGTGACGCACGCGAACGCATCCTGAAGGGCGTCGATACGCTCGCCAATGCGGTGAAGGTTACCCTGGGCCCCAAGGGCCGCAACGTGGTGATCGACAAGAGCTTCGGTGCGCCCCGCATCACCAAGGACGGCGTCACCGTCGCCAAGGAAATCGAACTGAAGGACAAGTTCGAGAACATGGGCGCGCAGATGCTGCGCGAAGTCGCTTCGAAGACCAACGACATTGCCGGCGATGGCACCACCACCGCCACCGTGCTGGCCCAGGCCATCGTGCGCGAAGGCATGACTTCGGTCGCCGCCGGCATGAACCCGATGGACCTGAAGCGCGGCATCGATCTGGCCGTGACCGCCGTGGTTGCCGATCTGGTCGCCCGTTCGAAGCCCGTTTCCGGCACCCAGGAAATCGCCCAGGTCGGGATCATCTCGGCCAATGGCGACCGTGAAGTCGGCGAGAAGATCGCCGAAGCCATGGAAAAGGTCGGCAAGGAAGGCGTGATCACCGTGGAAGAGGCCAAGGGCCTCGAATTCGAACTCGATGTCGTCGAAGGCATGCAGTTCGACCGCGGCTACCTGTCGCCCTACTTCGTGACGAACCCCGAAAAGATGATCGTCGAGCTGGATAACCCCTACATCCTGATCCACGAGAAGAAGCTGTCGTCGCTCCAGGCGATGCTGCCGATCCTCGAAGCCGTGGTGCAGTCGGGCCGTCCGCTGCTGATCATCGCCGAGGATATTGAAGGCGAGGCCCTCGCCACCCTGGTGGTCAACAAGCTGCGTGGCGGCCTGAAGATCGCTGCCGTCAAGGCTCCGGGCTTCGGCGATCGCCGCAAGGCGATGCTGCAGGACATCTCGATCCTGACTTCGGGCGAGATGATTTCCGAAGACCTCGGCATCAAGCTGGAATCGGTGACCCTGGGCATGCTGGGCGAAGCCAAGCGCGTCACCATCGACAAGGACAACACCACCATCGTCGATGGTGCCGGTGCGGCCGATGACATCAAGGCCCGGGTCGAACAGATCCGCGCCCAGGTCGAATCGACCACCAGCGACTATGACCGCGAGAAGCTGCAGGAACGCCTGGCCAAGCTCGCCGGCGGTGTTGCCGTGATCAAGGTCGGCGGCGCTTCGGAAGTCGAAGTGAAGGAACGCAAGGACCGCGTCGATGATGCGCTCCACGCGACCCGCGCTGCGGTTGAAGAAGGCATCGTCCCCGGCGGCGGTACCGCTCTCCTCTATGCCACCAAGGCACTGGAAGGCATGAAGGGCGCGAACGACGACCAGACCAAGGGCATCGATATCGTCCGCAAGGCGATTACCGCTCCGGTCAAGCAGATCGCGCAGAACGCGGGCCACGATGGCGCCGTGGTTTCGGGCAACCTTCTGCGTGAAGGTGACGAGACCCAGGGCTTCAACGCCGCAACCGACACCTACGAAAACCTCGTGGCTGCCGGCGTGATCGACCCGACCAAGGTGGTGCGCACTGCACTGCAGGACGCAGCTTCGGTTGCCGGCCTGCTGATCACCACTGAGGCTGCCATTGCCGATGCGCCCGAAGACAAGGCTGCTCCGGGCGGCGGCATGCCCGATATGGGCGGCATGGGCGGTATGGGCGGCATGGGCTTCTAAGCCTTACCCCCATCATCGAACACCTGAAGGGGCCGGGGGAGCAATCCTCCGGCCTTTTTGCTTTGTCGCTGGTGCTAGGCTGCCGCCTGCCTGCGCGGGAAGATCATGGCCGAACCCTGCGCCTCGCCGGTTTCATAGCACAACAGGTCACGGCCCGAATTCTTGGCCTTGTAGAGCGCGCGATCGGCGGCGCGATAGGCCGCCACCACGCCATCGGCCCCGATCCGCGCCAGCCCGCCGCTGAGCGACAGGGGTTCCGCCATGACGGCAACGGCGGACTGCACTGTTGCGCCCAATTCATGCCGCAGCCGGTTGACCGCCAGCGCTGCCTCGTCACTCGATTGGGCCTTGACCAGCACGGCGAATTCCTCGCCTCCCAGCCGGAAGGCAGCAAGGAACGGGCCAGGCTCGGCGACGACGCGCGCCAGGTGGCCGCCGATCGCGCGCAGCACCTCGTCGCCCGCCTGGTGTCCGAGGCGATCGTTGATGCGCTTGAAATGATCGGCATCGATGATCGCCAGGTAATCGCCCTCGCGCCATTCGCGAGTGTCGAAGGCGCGACGGTTGGGCACGCCGGTGAGGCCATCGGTCAGGGCCAGTTCTCCCAGAGCCTGTTCCTGCGCCCGCGCCAGGTCGCGCTCGCTCCTGATCTGGCCGATCCGCCAGGTGATCGCGGCGGCCATGACCACCGCTTGCCAGGCCATCGAGGCATAGAAGGCAAAGTCCCATTCGGTCGGCAGGACATAGAGGTTGAGGCCGCGCGCGGTCCGGTCGATCCCGACCAGAACCGGCATCGACCAGGCCAGCGCCACCATGCCGATCGTCTTGCTGCCGCGATACCATGCCAGCGGACAGAAAATGGCGAAGCTCAGCAGCGCCGGAATGAAGCTCGCATGATACAGCGGCCGCGCCAGGAAGGGGAGCTGGTGGGCCAGCAGGACAAAGCCGATCCCGCCCGCGGCAATCAGCAGGCTTGCCCCTATCATTGTCCGCCTGGCCCAGCGCGGCAGGGCGAAGGGTTCAAGGAAAGTCAGGAAGAACGGCGTCACCAGCGACATCGACAGCGCCAGCAGCAAGTAGGACCCTGCGGAGCGCTGCCACAGCGTCAGGTCGGGCAGGACCATGAACACCAATGAACTGGCACAGACCGTATAGCCAAGGAACAGCGAGACCAGCAGCCCGTGCCACAGGGCAAAGCCGCTGCGCAGCGTGATCGACAGCGACAGCGAATAGATCACCACCACCAGCAACATGCCGACAAACAGCGCGAAGGCCGCCATGCCGTAAAGCTTCTGGACATCGTCGTCGGCCACGGTGACGATGCTGGCGAGGGTGGCCGTATTGCGATCGAGCGGCTTATCGATCCGCACCCATACCCGGTCTGCCCGTTCGCCCGCATAGAGCAGTGGCACGGCAATCCGCGTGCCAAGCGTCCAGTACTGGCCAAGGCCTTCGCCGCCATAGCCGAGCATCCGCTGGCGCCCGTCGGCCAGTTCGGTGACTGTGGTCAGTTGCCCGAAGCCGAGCGAATCGGTGCGCAGCAACAGGTCCTCGCCCGGCGCGATCCGGTCGCCTTCGACCCTCAGCCAGACATGGTCGAATGCAGTGTCCTCGGCAGTCGGGTTGCAGTTCCAGCCCGTTGCCTCGCGTGCATCGTCATAGGAAAGCGGATGTTCCGTCACCAGCAGACAGGCGTGGGGCAGCAGCATCTGGGTGGCGGCAGCGGGCACGGCCCACAGGCTTGCGAGCATGGCAAGCAGCAGCGCCCCAAGCGCTTTGAAGAGAGGCCGCGTCATGCCCGCAGGCATAGGCCGCGGCATATTGCGATCGCGTAAATGCCCAAATAGCGCCTTGTCAGCTGGCGGGTCGGGCTGCCCCGATGCGGGTGACCACCTCTGCTTGCCCGGCATTTGGCCCAGCATTTGGCCAGGTGACGGGGAACTGGGTCTGCGGGTTGAAGCTGCCGCCCTGGTCCGCCGCTTCGGCAGCAGCAATTTCATCTGCCGTCAGGAACTCGCTCGGTTCCAGCGCAAATACGTCGAGCCCGCGGGTGCTCTCGGTTGCGTAGATGCGGCCCTGGTACCAATAGGCCGACCAGTACCCCCCGAACACCAGCTGCTCGTCATCGATCGGGCCGCGGTCGAAATAGGCGATCTCGAACGGGTTGGCGGCATCGGTGAAATCCATCACCGAAATCCCGCCCTGATACCACGCCTGGACAAAGATATCGCGGCCCGGAACCGGAATGATCGAGCCGTTGTGGGCCACGCAGTTTTCCTTGTCCCCCTGCGGTGCGGGGAGCTTGTAATGGCTGCGGAATTCCAGCTTGCCATCGACAATCTCGTAGATCGCATTGGCGCCCCAGTGGCGCGGATCGGTGGCCTGGCAACGCGGCCGCCCGCCGCCGCCCCATTCGTCGGTGAACAGCACCTTGGTGCCATCGTTGCTGAACGTGGCCGAGTGCCAGTAGGCAAAACCGGTATCGATCACTTCGTCGATCCGCACCGGATTGAACGGATCGGCAATATCGAACAGGATGCCATTGCCCGAACAGGCGCCGGCCGCGATCTGCAGGGTGGGGAACACGGTGATGTCGTGGCAGTGGTCAGTCGCATCGGCGGCCTGCGTGCCGTCACCGTGATCGCCGCCTTGCCACAGACCGGCCAGCCGCCCGGTAGCCGGATCGGCAAAGACCGCCGGGCTCGAGGTGATGCGCGCGGCGGCAGGATCGGCCAGCGGGATCTCGATCACGTCGATCCGGAACAGGGCAGTGCGGTCATCGCCGGGGTTTTCGCCCACACATCCGGCCAGCTCCTCGCCCTCGCGTATGCGGCTGGTCCCCGAGTTGTAAACCACCAGGCTAGTGTCCGTCTGGGCGACCACCGAATGGGTGTGCGAACCACGACAGGTCTGCACCTGGCCGACCTGGACCGGGCGGGTGATGTCGGAAATGTCGAAGATGCGCAGGCCGCGGAACCGCTCCTCGCTCACCCGCTGTGTCACACCTTCGCGCCCGCAATCGACCCGGCCGCGGGTTTCCTCCACGCTCATCAGCAGCAGGTTGCCGACGATTGACACATCGCCCTGCCCGCCCGGACAGACCACCGAGGCGATGAGCTGCGGCATGCCATCGTCACCCAGCCGATAGGCGTTGAAACCGTGATAGTTGCCCGCCACCAGCACGTCGCCGGCGAAGGCCAGGTCGGTATTGGCAAAATCGAGCAGGCCCGACCGTTCGGCAAAGCGCGGCTCTGCGGGTTCAACCGGCTCTGCCGGATCGGCGGCGGCCATATGCCCGGCGTGATCTGCGTGACCGGAATGGGCATCGGCCACCCCCTCCTCCGCCTCTTCGGGCGGCAGCTTGGGCAGCATCCCCGAAGGATTGGCCGGATCGAAGAACCCGGCGGGCTTTTGCAGGAAAGCCACGTGGCGCATGTTGCTGATCGCCTCGCCGGCATCAAGGAAGCCGGCCATAAGCGTGGCGCGCGGATCGTCCGACAGGCTGGCGAGCGCGGCATTCATCCGCTCGATCTCGGCGGTCTGGTCGTTGGTGATTTCGGTGGTGAAGTCATAAAGTACGGGATCGGCTGCCGTGCCGCCCAGTTCGAGCAGGTCATCGACCATGGTGATCGCGCCCTGGTGGTGCGCGACCATCAGTTCGAGGAACAGGCGGTCGAAATTGGTGCCCCGTGCACCGCGCAGCCGCTCCAGCTGTTCGGGCGAGGCCATGCCCTCCATGCCGGTATGATGCGCGTGGCCCATCGCGGGCATCTCGGTCGGCTCGCCGCGTTCGGTGAGCCACTGCTGCATCATGCTGATCTCGTCGGCCTGCGAGGCGGTGATGCGCCCGGCCACCGCCACGATCACGGGGTCGTTGGTGCGGTCTGCCACCAGCGCGGCCATCTCCACCGCTTGCTGGTGGTGCACGATCATGCCTTGCATGAAGGCCACATCCGCCGGCGAATAGCTGTTGCGGGCGAGCGCAATCGCTTCTTCCTCGGTCAGCACGCGGGCAGGCTGCCCGGGCGCTCCCGGCTGCACGATGGAGACCGGCTGGGCCAGGGCCGCGTTCGGAGCCAGGGCCGATCCCGCAAGCAGCATGGCCGCGAGTGAAATGGAGGCCAATGGCCGGGTGGAAAAGGCGCGGTTCGGCGTCATGTCAGTTGTGATTCCATCTGGTTACAGCTGCGACCAATCCGGCCAACCACCCTTGCGGTCAAGCCCGGCAAAAGGGATAAGTGCGGCAAGAAGCAAAAAATGAGGGGGAGAATCGACCATGCGCCTGTTCCTTGCCGCACTGCTGGCCGCCACTGCACTGGCCGGATGCAACCAGGCCGAAACGCCTGCCGCCGAACCGCAAGCCACCTATTCCGCCAGCGCCTACAGCGCCGCGATAAACGACATCGCCCGTCCCGAAGCAGACCGCGCGGCCGATGCCACCCGCCTGCCCGGCGACCTCCTCGCCTTCGCCCAGATCGACGAGGGCGACGTGGTGGGCGATTACATCATGGGCGGCGGCTATGTGACGCGGCTGCTCGCCATGGCAGTGGGATCCAGCGGCAGGGTCTATGCGGTCCAGCCCGACGAATTCATCGCCTTCCGCGCCGAATATGGCACCGAACAGGCCGATGCCGTGGCCCCCTATGCCGACAATGACGGCAATCCGGTGCGGGTCTTCCCGCTCAACGGATCGATCACCGCCCCGCCCTTTCCCGAACCGCTCGACACGATCATCACGGTGATGAACCTGCACGATCTCTATCTGGGCGCGATGCCGGAAGGCACGGCCGACAGCGCCATCGCCGCGCTTTATGCCGCGCTCAAACCGGGCGGTTCGCTGTTGGTGGTCGATCACCGCGCCGCGCCGGGCAGCGGGGCCGGGGCGGCGGACACCCTGCACCGGATGGACGAGGAACTGGCGCTTGCCGCGCTGACCGCCGCCGGCTTCGTGCTGGAGGAGGAAAGCGAGCTCTACGCCCGTCCCTCAGACCCGCGCACCGCCAACGTGTTCGACGAAGCGATTCGCGGGCAAACCGACCAGTTCATGTGGCGCCTGCGCAAACCGGCAGATGTCGTTGCAGGCGGATAGGTGCGGGAAATGGCCGATTCCTAGGTAAATTTCCTCAGGTGAGCGCCCTGACGAGTCCGTTCATCGCGCAAGCAATTGCCAGCGGACGGCGTCTTGTTAAGTTTTCCACAAGCATAATCCAGATAGCAGGGGGGTCATGAAAACCCGAATCGTCACAAGGCTCATTGCCGCAGTCGCAGCCCTCGCGCTGGTCCCTGCCACGCCTGTCATGGCGAACGACGATCTGGGACTCGAAACCGCGTTCGACAGTTATTTCGGCACCGAAGTCCGCGCGCCGGTCAATTACAACCCGACCTATTCCACCCCGCTTGAACAACTGGTGGCGCAGGTGGCCGACGGCCGCCAAGGCCGCATCGGCGTAGCCGCGATCGACCTGTCCACCGGGGAGTCGGTCTCGATCCTGGGCGACCAGGCCTTTCCCATGGCCAGCACCAGCAAGATCGCCATTGCCGCCACCTACCTCGAAATGGTGGACCAGGGCCGCGCCAGCCTGACCAGCGAATATCCGCTGTTGATGCCGCTCCGCTCCGCACGCTTTTCCTCGCCCGCTGCCCCGGTGCGTGAAGGCGAATACATGACCGCGGCGGAACTGATCGACATCATGATTACCCGCAGCTCCAACCCGGCGACCGATGCCATGCTGGCCGCTGTCGGCGGGGTCTCGGCGGTCAATGACTGGGCCCGGCGCGCCGGGATCAGCAATTTCAACCTCACCCGCGACATTGCCACCCTGGTGCGCGACGATGGCGAGTTCGATCCGGCGGTGCACGTGGACCTGCGCGACAGCTCCACCCCGCGCGCCATGGTCGAACTCCTCGCCGGAATCTACCAGGGCCGCTGGCTGTCGCCCGCCAGCCGTTCGCTGATGATCTCGACGATGGAGCGGACCCGTACCGGTGCCCGCCGCATTCGCGGGCTGATGCCGGGCGACGTGACCGTGGCGCACAAGACCGGGTCGCTTAACAATACCTCCAGCGATATCGGCATCATCACTGCGCCTGATGGGAGGTCAATCGCCGTGGCGATCTATGTCACCGGCCAGGGCACCCGCGCCAACCGCGAAGCGCGCATCGCGTCGATCGCCCGGGCAATCTACGATGGCTATACTGCGCGGGCGAACGATGGCCGGGTCTATGCCAGCGCGGAGTATCCCGTCGCCGGATCCTGATTTGCTGCTGAACCTGGCGATCCGTCGCCACGTGAAGTGCAGGCAAAAGAAAAGGGCGCGGCCGGATGGCCACGCCCTTTCTTGTTGCGAAAAGCGCGAAGCTTATTCGGCAGCAGCTTCGACTTCGTCGGCAGCGGCTTCGAGGTCTTCGATCGCACCGTCAACCGAAGCTTCGGCATCGGCCACAGCGGCGTCAACGCCATCAACGGCGGTGTCCATGGCGGCATCGGCATTGGCTTCGGCATCGGCCATCGCGCCTTCGGCGGCGGCGTCAGCGGATTCTTCGGTGCCTTCCGAGCAGGCAACCAGGGTCAGAGCGGCGCCAGCAGCGGCAGCGGCGAGAATGATCTTGCGCATGAAACAATTCCTTACACATCAAAGTGATGGACCTTGGCGATGTGCCGCGGGCCAAAGCTGGCCTTCAGGGCCTGCTTGCCGCCTAATTACTGCCACAATTGAAGCCGCGCAAGCGAAATATGGCGAGAATGCGGCGAGCTGAAGCACAGTCCCGGGCACAACTGCCCCAATTCTGCCCGCACATCGCCGATGACCGCGCTGCGCAACACTGCTAGCACGCCCCATATGAGCGAAAAGCAGCATCTCTACCTGGTCGATGGATCATCCTACATCTTTCGCGCCTATCACCGCCTCCCGCCGCTGACCAATCCGGAAGGCACGCCGGTAGGCGCGGTCTATGGCTATACGACCATGCTGTGGAAGCTGGCGACCGATCTCGACAAGGCCGAAGGGCCAACGCACCTGGCGGTCATCCTCGACAAGGCGAGCCATTCGTTCCGCAATGATATCTACGACCAGTACAAGGCCAACCGCCCACCCCCGCCCGAAGACCTGGTGCCGCAGTTCCCGCTGATCCGCGATGCCACCCGCGCCTTTTCGCTGCCCTGCATCGAGGAAGAGGGGCTGGAAGCGGACGACCTGATCGCCTCCTATGCCCGCGCCGCCACCCGCAAGGGCTGGGACGTGACAATTGTGTCCAGCGACAAGGACCTGATGCAGCTGGTCGGCAAATGTGCCGAGCCGGATGACGGAGTCGAAGGCGGCTGCATCGACATGCTCGACACGATGAAAAACCAGCGGATCGACATTCCCGAAGTGGTCGAGAAGTTCGGCGTGGGGCCGGAGCTGGTGGGCGACGTGCTGGCGCTGATGGGCGATTCGGTGGACAATGTGCCCGGCATCTTCGGCATCGGCCCCAAGACCGCCACCAAGCTGATTCAGGACCACGGGAGCCTGACAGCCGCTCTCGATGCCGCGCAAGCCATGAAGCCATCGAAGCTGCGCGAACGGCTGATCGAGCACCGCGCCGATGCAGAGATGAGCCGTATCCTCGTGCAGCTGAAGGAAGACGCGCCCCTTCCCCAGCCATTGGACGAATTCAAGCTGGACGGCGTGCCGCCCGAACCGCTGGCTGCGTTCCTTTCCCGCCACGGTTTCACCAGCCTGTTGAAGCGGCTCGATGCTGGCGCGGGCAGCCCGTCGCGAACGACCGACCTCAATCCGGCCAGGCAGGATTTGGCAGGTGCGCCGGTCTCGCCCGCGGGCAACCGCCAACCGATGCCCGAATGGCCGGCCATCGACCTTTCCGCCTATGAATGCGTGCAGACGATGGAGCGGCTGGAACACTGGATCGCGCGGGCCTTTGCCGCGCGTGTGGTTGCGGTCGATACGGAAACCAGCGCGCTCGATGCCATGTCCGCCCGGCTGGTGGGCATCAGCATGGCACTGGGGCCGAACGATGCCTGCTATATTCCGCTGGGCCACGGCGGGACCGACATGTTCGCCGAAAAGCCGGAACAGGTGCCGCTGGACCAGGCGATTGCCGCGCTCAAGCCCTTGCTGGAAAGCGATGCGGTGCTGAAGGTCGGGCAGAACATCAAGTATGACTTGAACGTGCTCGCCCGCCACGGGATCGCGGTGGCGCCGATAGACGATACGATGCTGCTCAGCTTCGATCTCGATGCAGGGCGCTCGGAAGATGGCATTGGCGGCGGCCATGGCATGGACGAGCTGGCGCAGCGCCACCTCGGCCACACCTGCATCGCCTTCAAGGACCTGTGCGGTACGGGCCAGAAACAGATCTCCTTCGCCGAAGTGCCGCTGGAAAAGGCCACGCCCTATGCGGCGGAGGATGCCGAGGTGACCTGGCGACTGTACAAGCTGCTCAAACCGCGCCTCGCACTGGAAGGGTCGACGCGGGTTTACGAGCGGGTCGACCGCCCGCTGATCCCGGTGGTTGCCCGCATGGAGCGCGAAGGCATCAAAGTTGATCGCGCGGCACTGGCCCGCCTGTCCGAACAGTTCGCCACGCGCATTGCCGGGGTAGAGGGCGAAATCCACGAAATCGCGGGCGAACCTTTCACCATCGGCAGCCCCAAGCAGCTGGGCGACGTGCTGTTCGACAAGCTTGGCTACAAGGGCGGGCGCAAGGGCAAGAGCGGGCAGTATTCGACCGACCAGACGATCCTCGAAGGGCTCGCTGCGCAGGGTGCCCCTATCGCCGACAAGGTGCTGGAATACCGCCAGCTGTCGAAGCTGAAGAGCACCTATACCGATGCGCTGCAGGCGGCGATCAACCCCGCCACGGGCCGCGTCCACACCTCCTATTCCCTCTGCGGGGCGCAGACCGGGCGGCTGTCCTCCACCGATCCCAACCTGCAGAACATCCCCATCCGCACCGAAATCGGGCGCGAAATCCGCAAGGCCTTCGTGGCCGAGGAAGGATGCGTGCTGCTGGCGGCCGACTATTCGCAGATCGAACTCAGGCTGGCGGCCCACATGGCCGATGTCGATACATTGAAAGAAGCCTTTGCCGCCGGCGAGGACATCCACGCCCGCACCGCGCGCGAAATGTATGGCGATGTCACCCGCGATACGCGTGCGGCGGCCAAGACCATCAACTTCGCCATCCTCTACGGCATCTCGCGCTGGGGGCTGGCCGGGCGGCTGGGGGTCGAGGCGGACGAGGCCCAGGCCATGATCGACCGCTATTTCCAGCGCTTTCCCGGCATCCAGCGCTATATCGTCAGCACGCTGGAGCAGGTGCGCGAGCAGGGCTATTCGCAGACGCTGTTCGGCCGCAAGACCTGGTTCCCGCGCATCAAGAGCGCCAACCAGGCCGAACGGCAGGGTAGCGAACGCGCCGCGATCAATGCGCCGATCCAGGGCACCAGCGCCGACATCATCAAGCGTGCCATGGCCCGGATGTTGCCTGCCCTCGCCGATGCCGGCCTGCCGCAGGTGCGCATGCTGCTGCAGGTGCACGATGAACTGGTGTTCGAATGCCCGGCGGGCGATGTTGCTGCCGCCAGCCCGGTCATCCAGCGGGTCATGGCCGACGCCGCCTTGCCTGCGGTAAAGCTGGACGTGCCGCTGGGGGTAGAGATCGGCCACGGAACAAGCTGGGACGACGCGCACTGATGCCAGAGCCAATGCAAAACCTGATCGACCGCCTGCCCGCGTGGTTCCCCGATGTGGCCTTTGCCCTGCTGCTGGTCGGCTTGGGCGTGTTCGCGGCGCTGCTGGTCCACCGCATTGCCTTCAGAATCCTCGACCGGATCACCGGCGAGAGCGAGACCAGTTCGGACGGCATCGTCGTCGCCCATATCCGCCGCCCCGCCCGCTGGGCGCTGGTGGCGCTGGGCATAGTGCTGGCCGCGCGCGAGACTGCGCTGGTGGACGATGCCTGGCACAAGGTCGCGGGCTTCGTGATGCCTGCGCTGGTCGGCTGGATGGCGCTGTCGATCATGAAGGCGCTGGTCGAGGCGGCCGTCCTCAAGGCCGATATCACCGTGTCCAACAACCTCGAGGCACGACGCAAGCGCACCCGGCTGGCGATTTTCAGCCGCATCGGCGCCTTCCTCATCATCTTCGTGACCGTCGGCCTGATGCTGCTGTCGATCCCCGGCGTGCGCGATGTGGGCGTGACCTTGATGGCTTCGGCGGGCCTTGCCGGCCTGGCAGTTGGCGCGGCGGCGCAACCGGCGCTCAAGTCCCTCATATCGGGCCTGCAGATGGCGCTGACCGAACCGATCCGCATCGACGACGTGGTTATCGTCGATGGCCAGTGGGGTCGCATCGAGGATATCCGCACGACCTATGTCGTGGTGAAGATCTGGGACGAGCGGCGGCTGATCGTGCCGTCCAATTTCTTCCTCGAACAGACATTCCAGAACTGGACCCGCCACGGCGCCGAACTGCTCGGCACGGTGTTCCTGCACCTCGATCCGCTGGCCGAGATTGCCCCCCTGCGGGCTGCTTTCGAGGACATGGTGGAGAACCATCCGCTGTGGGACGGGCGCGCCAAGGCCATGCAGGTGACCGAAACCGGCCCCAGCTCGATCGAGGTGCGCCTGCTGATGAGCGCGGCCAATTCGGCCAATGCCTTCGACCTGCGCTGCGCGGTGCGCGAAGGCATGCTCGAATGGATCCGCGTCAACCAGCCGCGCGCCATCGCCCGCCAGCGGGTGGATGCGCCCGATGCAGCGGGGCTCGAGATGGATGCCGCCCCGCCGATCGAACCGGCGGGGTGAAGATGATGCCACCGCTTCAAGCCCAGTAGCAAACCTCCGTTCGCCTCGAGCGAAGTCGAGAGGCCGGGCGCGGTGTCTCGACTTCGGAGCCTTCAGCTCCGAAGTTTATCCTGAGCGAAGTCGATGGGCTCGACACGAACGGGATCAGCCAACGAGTTTGCCTCTCAGTGCTTGGAATCGCGGGTCGATTCCACCATGCCTTCCCACAGGAAGCCGATGGGCTTCACTTCCAGCGCTTTGCGCTTCAGTTCGCCCTTCATCTTGGCATATTCGGCTTCCATCTGCTCGGTCACCGTGGCGCGGCTGTCGGCCAGGGCCTCGGTGAAATCGGCGGCGGTCACGTTGTCTGGCGCTTCCTTGCTGCGGCGGATGGCGTTGAGGCCCGCTCGGCGGACCACATCCTCCAGGTCCGCGCCGGTATAGCGCACCGTGTCCGCTGCGATCTTTGCCAGGTCCACGTCGTCTGCCAGCGGCATGGCCTTGGTATGGATCTTGAGGATATGCTCGCGCCCGCCCTGGTCCGGCGGGCCGACATAGATCAGTTCATCGAACCGGCCGGGACGCAGCAAGGCCGGATCGATCAGCGCCGGGCGGTTGGTCGCCGCGATCACTACGATGGAGTTCAACTCCTCCATCCCGTCCATTTCGGCCAGGATCGTGTTGACCACGCGGGCGGTCACTTGCGGCTCCCCGCCGCCAGACCCACGCGCCGGAACCAGCGAATCGATCTCGTCGATGAAGATCACGCAAGGGGCCACGGCTCGGGCGCGGGCGAACATGCGGGCAATCTGCTGCTCGCTTTCGCCGTACCATTTGCTGAGGAGGTCGGAGCTTTTCATCGAGATGAAATTGGCTTCCGATTCCTTGGCCACGGCCTTGGCCAGCAGGGTCTTGCCGGTGCCGGGCGGGCCATAGAGCAGGAAGCCCTTGGCCGGACGGATGCCCAGCCGCTCGAAGGCAGCGGGGTTCTTCAAGGGCAGTTCCACCCCTTCACGCAGCCGTTCTTCCGCCTCGCCCACGCCGCCGATGTCCGACCAGCCGACCTTGGGGGCCTGGACCATGACTTCGCGCATGGCCGATGGCTGGACGCGCTTCAGCGCCTCGCGGAAATCGTCCTTTTCCACGCAGAGGTCTTCGAGCACGTCAGCCGGAATCTCGCGCGCGTCAAAATCGATGCGTGGCATGATCCGGCGCACGGCCTCGATAGCGGCTTCCCGCGCCAGGGCGGCAAGATCGGCGCCGACGAAGCCATGGGTGCTGCGGGCCATTTCAGCGAGGTCCACCCCGGTCCCCAGCGGCATTCCACGGGTGTGGATGGCGAGGATCTCGCGCCGCCCGCTTTCGTCGGGCACGCCGACCACGATCTCGCGATCGAACCGGCCGGGGCGGCGCAGCGCCTCGTCAATCGCGTCCGGGCGATTGGTGGCGGCGATGACCACGATGTTGGATTTGGACAGCCCGTCCATCAGGGTAAGCAATTGTGCCACCAGCCGCTTTTCCGCCTCGCCCGAAACGTTCTGCCGCTTGGGCGCGATGGAATCGATCTCGTCGATGAACACGATGGCCGGCGCGGCGCGCTCGGCCTGCTCGAACACTTCGCGCAGCCGCTTCTCGCTCTCGCCATAGGCCGAGCCCATGATTTCCGGGCCGTTGATGGTGAAGAATTCGGCGTCGCTTTCGTTCGCCACGGCCTGGGCCAGCCGGGTCTTGCCGGTGCCGGGCGGGCCGTGCAGCAGCACGCCCTTGGGCGGATCGACCCCCAGACGGGTGAACAGTTCAGGGTAGCGCAGCGGCAGTTCGACCATTTCGCGCAACTGGCGGATGGTGTCCTCCATCCCGCCGACATCGTCATAGTTGACCGTGCCGCGTCCGCCCTGCGGTTCCTCGAACTCGGCGCGCAATTCCACCACGGTGTCCTCGTCGATCTGGACGATCCCCTTGGGCACGGTGGACACCACCTGCAGGCGGATTTCGGTGAGGGCATAGGCAGGCGCGTTGAACAGGCGGCGTACTTCGGGCGGCATGTTCTGCACCGGCTGCTGGCCGTGGGTGGCGACAAGGTCGCCCGCGCTCAAGGGATGCTTGAAAAACACGCGCTTCAGTGCCTCGGTCGGGCCCTGCAGGCGCATTTCGGGGCGCGCCGGGGCGAAGACCACGCGGGTGGCCGGCTTGGGGCTGGCCCGGCGCACGATCACGTGTTCACCGGAGGATGTGCCCGCATTGCCGCGCTGCAAGCCATCCAGCCGGACGACTTCGAGCGCCTCGTCCTCGGGATAGGCAGGCAGGGCAATAGCGGCAGAGGCGCGCTTGCCGGTGATCTCTACCGGATCGCCTTCGGTAATGCCCAGCGCCTGGAAGGCGGAACGCGGCAGGCGGGCCACGCCACGGCCCGATTCTTCCTGGCGGGCGGCGGCCACCTGCAACCTGACCGTGCCTGCTTCCAGCTCGCCCGCACCTGCATCTGCCATCCAAAGCTGTCCTGTCCTGCTAACTTGTCAGCAGAAGCTAGGAAGCGGCAGGACTGAATGCAAACCGCCATTGCGGTCGCCGGCCAGCGGCGGGGCAAAAAGAGAGGCCCGGTTGTTGCCAACCGGGCCTTGGAAAGTTTTGGGAGAGGATGCCTGAAAGGCCCGATCTTTATGCGCAAATCGCATTCTTCTCGCAAGTGCGAAATATGCAACGTCAGTTGATATTTTTGCAATCCAATGTAAATGCCCGTGTTTTAAGGTATTATGTTCCAACCGGGGGTCAGAATAGTTACATCCGCCCCCGGATTGGGCGGCGCGAACCCTGGAAATGGTGCAGCGCAACATATCGGGAGCGGGGTGACAAACCCCGGTCGACCGCCTATTCCCGCATGAACAATATCCCAGCGAAAGACCGGCCGCTTATGAAGAAGCTTTATCCCGATGCAGTCAGCGCGCTCGATGGCCTGCTGTCCGACGGGATGACCATCGCCAGCGGCGGGTTCGGCCTTTGCGGTATTCCCGAACGGCTGCTCACCGCAATCCGCGATTCCGGGGTGAAGAACCTGACCTTTGCCAGCAACAATGCCGGGGTTGATGGTGAAGGCATCGGCATGCTGCTGCGCACGCGGCAGGTGGCGAAGATGATCTCCTCCTATGTGGGCGAGAACAAGGAGTTCGAGCGGCAGTATCTGGCAGGCGAGCTGGAAGTGGAGTTCTGCCCGCAGGGCACCCTGGCCGAACGCATGCGCGCCGGCGGCGCGGGTATTCCGGGGTTCTACACCAAGACCGGCGTCGGCACCCAGGTAGCCGAGGGCAAAGAGGTGAAGGTGTTCGATGGAGAGGACTATATCCTCGAACGCGGGATCTTTGCCGACCTTGCCATCGTCAAGGCATGGAAGGCGGATGAGACCGGCAACTGCGTGTTCCGCAAGACCGCGCGCAATTTCAACCTGCCCGCCGCCACCTGCGGCAAGACCTGCGTGGTCGAGGTGGAGGAAATTGTGCCCGCTGGATCGCTCGACCCCGACTGCATCCACCTGCCCGGCGTCTATGTGCAGCGGATGATCGTCGGCGCGCCCTATGACAAGAAGATCGAGTTCGTGACGACGCGGGCCAGAGAGGCGGAGAAGGAGCAGGCCTGATGCTTGAAGGGGGACACCGGGGGCTTCGGCTGGTAGCAGCGCTGCTGGCAGCCAGCGCGCTGCAGGCCTGTGCCAACAACCCGCTGGCCATGATCGACGGGCCGTTCATTCCCGCCTTGGAGCGCGCCGCCGCAGCGGCAGCAGCGGCGGCCGAGCAGCAGGCAAGCGCGGCACCTGAAGCTGCACCGGTGATCGCGGCCGCTGAACCGGTGCAGGTCGCTGCCCCCGCGCCCCGGCCTGTTGCCCCCGCTCCGATCGAGCGTCCCTTGGCCGAACAGGTCCCGCCCGAGGATCTTGCCTATCCCGACCAGGCTTTCGTCGGCCCGGTTCTGACCGCGCCAGAGATGGCTGCGCTGACGGCGAGCACCGATGCTGCACCCGCCGGGGACCTGCCCGATGCCGTCGATGCGGACTTCCTGCCTCCCCAGCACGAACCCCTGCCCGCGCCACCTGTGCGGACAGTCGCCGCAGCGCCCTCCGCCAGTGGCCTGGTCGGCCCTGCCTCCGGCCCCGCCGAGCCGCCGGTGGAACTCGCCACCCGCCTGCCTTCCGCCTTCGACTTCGCCCCCGAACCGCCGCCCCGCGTGAGTGCTCCGCGCCCTGATGGCGCAGCCGCACCCATGGCTTCCGGCTTTGCCGCGTTCCACAATTTCGCCGTCGCCCGCCTCGCCGCGCCCGCGCCGCGCGGTGGCCGGGAATCGATGCTGCTGGCCGATCCGCCCAGCCTCGACCCGGCGCTGGTGACCTGCGCCAACCGCCCGCCCGCCGTGCTGCTCGACCTTGACCCCGCCAATGCCCTGGCCCCGCTGGTCGAGGGCGGCGCCACGCCGAACAGCATCGAACTGGGATCCTACCTTGCCGACCTGCGGCAGCGCGGGGTGACGGTGTACTGGATTACCGGCCACGGCCCCGATGCGGCCAGCGCAATCCGCCGCAGGCTGGTGGCCAGCGGCCTCGATTCCACCGGTCGCGACCCGCTGATCGTCACGCGGTTTGCCGGCGAGAGCAAGCAGGCCCGCCGACGGGCCCTGGGCGAAACCCACTGCCTTCTGGCCATCGCGGGCGACCAGCGCGCCGATTTCGACGAGCTGTACGATTTCCTGCTCGACCCAGCAGCAGCAGCCCAGCTGGAACGGCATGTCGACAACGGCTGGTTCCTCACCCCTCCCCCGCTCGATTGAAGGAGCAACCATTTCGATGACCACGCAAGACGGGCTAACCGCCGGCTGGACCCGTGAGCAGATGGCGCAGCGCGCCGCGCGCGAATTGCAGGACGGCTTCTACGTCAACCTCGGCATCGGCATCCCTACGCTGGTGGCCAACCACATTCCGCCGGGTGTGGAGGTGACGTTGCAGAGCGAGAACGGCATGCTCGGCATCGGCCCTTTCCCCTATGCGGATGAAGTCGATGCGGACCTGATCAATGCCGGCAAGCAGACCATCAGCGAACTGCCGCACTCTGCCTATTTCGACAGCGCGGCCAGCTTCGCCATGATCCGCGGCGGGCATATCGACCTCACCGTACTGGGCGCGATGGAAGTGAGCGAGGGCGGCGACATCGCCAACTGGATGATCCCCGGCAAGATGGTCAAGGGCATGGGCGGCGCGATGGACCTGGTCGCGGGCGTGAAGAAGATAATCGTGGTGATGGAACACACCAGCAAGCACGGCGAACCCAAGTTCATCCCCCGGTGCACCCTGCCGCTGACTGGGCGCAACGTGGTGGACATGATCATCACCGACCTGTGCGTATTCCAGCGGCCCGACCACGCCAGCCCGTTCCGCCTGGTCGAACTGGCACCGGGTGTCTCAGCCGAGGATGTGGCGGCGAAGACCAGCGCGCACTATGTGAGCTGAGGGCATGGCCCTCACCCTCCTCACCGCCAACCGCAACTATTCGAGCTGGAGCCTCAGGCCCTGGCTGCTGATGAAGGTCCTGGGCATTCCGTTCGAGGACCGTATCGAGCTGTTCGCCAAGCCCGCCAACTGGGCCGAGTTCCGCGCCTTCTCGCCCACCGGACAGGTGCCGGTGCTGATCGATGAGGACGCGCAAGGGGACCGCACCGTGTGGGATTCGCTCGGCATCGTGCTCTACCTGGCCGACCGCGACGACAGCATCTGGCCGCAGGACGAGGACGCCCGCGCCTTTGCCATGTGTGCGGTGACAGAGATGCACGGCGGGTTTGCGGCCCTGCGCAACCAGTGCACGATGAATGTCGGCGTGCGGGTCAGGATGGCACCGCACGACGCCGCCCTGGCGCGCGACGTGGCGCGTATCCGCGAGCTGTTCGAGGAAGGGCTGGACCGTTTCGGCGGGCCGTGGCTGGCCGGGCCGGACTTCACCGCAGTGGACGCCTTCTATGCACCGGTTGCCTTCCGGGTGCGGACCTATGGCCTCGATGTCGGACGCGGGCAGGCCTGGGTCGATCACGTGCTCGCTCACCCGGCCATGCTGGAATGGGAAGCGGCGGCCTTGCAGGAGCCGTGGCGCGAGGAAAGCCACGAGGCGGAACTGGCGGCGGCGGGTTCGATTGTGGCGGATTACCGGATGGGAAGCAAAACATGACCGAAGATCGCAAGTCCCACTGGGAAGATGTCTACACCACCAAGGCCGATGACAGTGTGAGCTGGTTCGAGGATAGCCCGGCCCTGTCGGTCAGTCTGATCACCCGGGCAGCGCCAGCACGCGGAGCGGCGATCGATATCGGCGGCGGTGGATCGCGCATGCCCGAAGCCTTGCTGGACCTGGGCTTTACTGATGTTGCCTGCCTCGACCTGTCAGCCGCCGCGCTTGATGTGGCGCGGCAACGGATGGGTGAAGCGGCAGGACGGGTGCGCTGGATCGTGGCGGATATCGCCGCCTGGCAGCCCGATCGCCAATACGACCTATGGCACGATCGCGCGGTGTTCCATTTCCTCACCCGGCCCGAGGACCAGGCGCACTATGCCGCAGCAGTCGCCAAGGGTCTTGCGCCCGGCGGCATTGCCATCATCGGCACTTTCGCCCCGGACGGGCTGGAGCGGTGTTCGGGCCTGCCGGTCATGCGGCACGACGGGCATAGCCTGTCAGCCATCCTCGGCCCCGGCTTCACCCTGCTGTCCGAATTGCGACATGACCATGTGACACCCGGCGGCATGGTCCAGAAATTCCAGTTCAGTACCTTTCGCAAGGACTAAGCCGAGCCGCTTGACAGTCGTGCTTCCACCGCTTATTTCTGAAATTACAGAAATAGGATAAACGATGCGACTCACCGATATCCCCGAGGCCCAGGCCTTCATCCTCCACTGGGGAGAGATGGGTAGCCATTGGGGAGTGAACCGCTCGGTCAGCCAGGTCCATGCCCTGCTCTACCTGTCGGATCGCCCGCTCCATGCCGAGGAGATCTGCGATACGCTGGGCCTCGCCCGCTCCAATGTCTCGACTGCGCTCAAGGAATTGCAGGGTTATGGCATCGTCCGCCGCCAGCACGTGGCAGGCGACCGGCGCGACCATTTCGTTGCCGAACTGGACCTGTGGGACATGCTGATGCGCATCAGCGCCGAGCGCAAGAAGCGCGAGATCGATCCGACCATCGCCGTCCTGGCCGAGCTGGCCGCCAAGCTGGAGCAGCGCGACGACGTGCCTGCCCATGTGAAGGAACGGATCGGCCGGATGCACCAGTTCATCGGCACGCTGGCCCACTGGTACGACGATGTCCGCCGCCTGCCCAAATCTACCCTCGTCACCCTGATGAAGCTGGGCGGCCGCGTGGCGCGCCTGATCCCAGGCAAGGGTAACCCCAACTAGCAGCCGCAAAGGAGACAACCCCGCCAAGGCACACCCGCGACCATGAGTTTCTGTTTTTACCGAAATAACAGGAGGACACGATGCTGATCGAACTGAGCTATGCCACCTATCTCGCCGCAGCCCTGGGCATGACCGTGTGGGTTGCCCGCACGCTGCGCACCAATGGCGAGATCTTCCTGATCGACTGCTTCGGCCATGACGAGAAGCTGGCGCGCAGCACCAACCACCTGCTGGTGACGGGGTTCTACCTCGTCAACATCGGCTTCATCCTGCTGGCGCTGCAACTGGGCCGCGAACCGCAAACCGCGCCCGAAGCAATCCGCTTCGTTGCCACCAAGGTCGGCCTTGCCGTGCTGGTGCTGGGCCTGTGGCACTTCTTCAACATGCACCTGATCGCGAAGTTCGGCCGCAAGGTGGGCCGCTGGCTGCGCGAGGCTGCGGTGCTGAACGGATAGGCTTGGCAGCGCAGGGGGCGGGCTGCGGCTCGCCCGATGCGCGAATGATGGAAGTTCCAATGGAAGACAACAGAGACGGACTGGCAAGCGCAATCCTGTGGGGCGGCCTCGCCACTGCGGGTTGCTACATGGCAATGCTGTTTTTCCCGTTGGTGGTGGACGAGCTGCTTCTGGCCGTCACCGCTGCCGGGTTCGTTGGCCTTATTGCGTGGATCATCGGGACCATCTGCGTCGCCATCGGAATGGTTGTGATCGGCTTGCCGACAAGCTTCATCCTCCGCAAACTCGAATGCGAAGACCCCCTGGTCTATGGCCTCGCGGGCGCACTCGCCGGATTCCTCGTGCCTTGCCTGCTGGGTTTCATCCTTGAAAGAACCATCAGCGAAGGAACCCTGTTCTTCGCCTTTCCCGGCCTTGTCGCCGGTGGAACTGCGGGCTTCGTCTGGGGCCGCGGGCTTCAACGGGCGGCTGATGAGGCCGAAGATGTTGAAGAGCTGATCGCGCATGATCGCGGGGAGCGCTGGCTGAGGTAAGCAAGGCCCTTCTTTCCTTCGCGCCTTCGCGCCTTTGCGTGACCAATAATCTCGCGCAAAGGCGCAAAGGCGCGAAGAGGTGAGCCAACGCCCTTCCCAGACTTCAACCTCACCCCTTCCCCTGTCACCCCGGCCTTGTGCCGTGGCGAGGCGTGATCCCGTTTGCCTATAGAGAAGCTCCGTCATCCTGAACTCGTTTCAGGATCCATCGGGCAGCAGGCGCAGCGTTGGCAAACGGCAGGTCACCGTGCGGCACCGTTGGCGTCCTAGCCCCCGCTCCGTGCGGGCGGAGGAATGGATCCTGAAACAAGTTCAGGATGACGTATTGGGTTGGGGCACGCCCAAACACCTTTCCTACAACCCGCCCGTCATGGCAGGCCCGATCCCCAACCCGTCAAAGGACCACCCATGCGCCCGCCAGCCACCTGCAAGCCGGCGATTTCTCCCGGACCCCTGTCACTTTGTCCGCTCGCCGCCATCCATATGAATAACAACACAAACATACCCCCAAACGAAAGTGATACCCTGTCACTTGTGTCACCTTTGTCCGCCACTCCCCCCGCTGTTTTCGCTTCCACCCGCCGCGATGTTGCGCTCTAACCTGCAGCCTGGGAGTGGAGAGCCTCACAACAATGGACATGCGCAAGAGTTCGCCGTGGTTCGCGCTGATCGTGCTGGCCATGATCAGCACCGTCGGCTTCATCGACCGGATCGTGGTCAACGTACTGGTCGAGCCGATCAAGACCGAATTCGGCCTGTCGGACAGCCAGGTTTCGCTGATGGGCGTGGCGTTCACCGTGCTCAATATCGGGCTGGCGCTGGTGGTGGCGCGGCAGGCGGAGCGGGTGCGGCGGCTGTCGTTGATCTCGTTCGGCACGCTGGCGTGGTCCGTCGCCACAGCGCTATGCGGCTGGGCGGGAAGCTGGATCCAGTTGCTGGTTGCCCGCATGGGCGTGGGCGTGGGCGAGGCGATCGGCCTGCCCAGCCTGCAATCGGTGATCTCCGACTATTTCCCCGCCAACAAACGCGGCATGGCGATCTCGGTTCTGATGCTGGCACCGGCCATGGGGGCGCTGATCGGCTTCATGGGGGGCGGCTGGATCGCGCAGGAATTCGGCTGGCGCGAGACCTTCCTGGTCGCCGCCGTGCCCGGCATTGTGCTCGCCGTGGTCGCCTGGTTGTGGGTGGCAGAACCCCGGCGCGGGGCGCACGATGCCGTGGCCGCCGATGACGAAACCGTGCCGCCGGTCAGCGCGGTGCTGAAGCGCCTGTTCGCCCTGCCCTCGGCGCGCCAGTTCGTGATCGCTTCGGCCTTTGCCGCCATGCTGGGCTTCGGGGTGAATTACTTCTTCACCTCGCTGATGATCCGCAAGTTCGACCTGGGGCTGGGCGAGGCCGGGATGTATGCCGGGCTGATCGCCAGCGCGCCTGCCGCCCTGTCGGTCATCATGCAGGGCATGCTGGGGGACAGGCTGGGCGAGAAGAACCCCGCCGCCTATGGCCTGATCCCGGCGGTCTGCCTGCTGATCGGCGGGCCGCTCTATGTCGTGGCGATCATGCAGGACGATCTGGTGCCGCTGCTGGTGCTGGTGAGCGTGGCGACCTTTTTGAACTTCGGCTACCTCGGCATCACCTATGCCGCGCTGCAGAACCTGATGCATCCGCGCATGCGGGCGACCTGTTCGGCCGTGCTCAACGTGGTCTATGGCGTGGCAAGCGCGCTGGGGCCGATCCTGGTTGGCCTGTTGAGCGACAGCTTCGCAGAGAGCCGGGGCGAAGTGGGCGGGCTGGCCATAGCCATGGCGATTACCGGCGCGCTCTATTTCTGGGCCGGGGTGCACTACCTGCTGGCAGCGCGGCGCTATGGCGCCGACCTGGCTTCCACCCGGTCGGCGCCTGTGCAGGTTACTTCAGGGCAGCCTTGAGGTCGTCCACCAGGTCGGTCTTTTCCCACGGGAAGTGATCGCCTTCGGCCTTGCGGCCAAAGTGGCCGTAGGCGGCGCTCTTGCGGTAGATCGGCTTGTTGAGGCCCAGGTGCGTGCGGATGGCGCGCGGGGTCAGGCCGCCCAGCTTGGCGATGCCCATGATCGCGGCTTCGATCGCGTCGTCGCCCACGGTGCCGGTGTCATGCGTATCGACATAGAGCGACAGCGGCTTGGACACGCCGATGGCATAGGCCAGCTGGATGGTGCAGCGGGTGGCAAGGCCGGCCGCGACAATGTTCTTGGCGAGGTAGCGGGTGATATAGGCCGCGCTGCGGTCCACCTTCGTCGGGTCCTTGCCGCTGAAGGCACCGCCGCCGTGAGGCGCGGCACCGCCATAGGTATCGACGATGATCTTGCGGCCGGTCAGGCCCGCGTCGCCATCGGGTCCGCCGATCTCGAAGGAGCCGGTGGGGTTGATGTGATACTCGGTCTCGCGCAGCAGGACCGGGGGGATCACGTCGGCCACCACGGCCTTCACATAGGCGTGGAGTTCGGCCTGCTTGTCGCCCTCGTCATAGCCCGGCGCGTGCTGGGTGGAGACGACCACCGCAGTGCAGGCTACCGGCAGGCTGCCTTCGTACTTCAGGGTCACCTGGCTCTTGCTGTCAGGCTCGAGGAAGGGGGCCTTGCCCGAGTGGCGGTCGGCCGCCATCCGCTCGAGTATCTTGTGGCTGTAGTACAGCGTGGCCGGCATCAGGTCGGGCGTCTCGTCGGTGGCATAGCCGAACATGATGCCCTGGTCGCCCGCGCCTTCATCCTTGTTGCTGCCCGCATCGACGCCTTGGGCGATGTGCGCCGACTGGCCGTGGAGGCGGTTGATGAATTCGAACTTGTCCCAGTGGAAGCCGTCCTGCTCGTAGCCGATTTCCTTGACCGTCTTGCGCACGGTCGCCTCGATCTCGGCCTGGGCGCCATCGGCCCAGGCGCCGTTCTCGTAGACGCCCTTGCAGCGGATTTCGCCCGCCAGCACCACCAGCTGCGTGGTCGTCAGCGTTTCGCAAGCGATGCGCGCTTCGGGATCTTTCGACAGGAACAGGTCGACGATGGCATCGGAAATCTGGTCCGAAACCTTGTCGGGATGGCCTTCGGAAACGCTCTCGGACGTGAAGAGATAGGATTCGCGCATGGTGGTCGGCTGCCCCCTTGGGAGTGTTGAGGTAAACTGCGTAGTGGGTCTATCGACGACTTTGCCGCATTGCAACAAAAGCGAGAAGCAGGAACAGGAAAGCCCAGCCAAGGGCAAGTGCATTGCCGGTGCGGGCAAACAGCGTCGAAGGCGCGGCTGGCGGCACGACTGCATCGATGCGGCCCGCCTCGTGCATCGGCAGCATGTGCCGGACCACGCCGCGCGCGTCGATGATGCCGGATATGCCGGTGGTGGTGGAGCGCAGGACCGGCAGCCCTTCCTCGATTGCCCGCATCCGGCTTTGGGCGAAATGCTGCGGTGGCCCTGCCGCGCCGAACCAGCCATCGTTCGACCCGGTGTAGATATAGTCGGGCCGCGCAGCCCGGTCGGTCACCTGGCCGGAGAAGATGATCTCGTAGCACACCTGGATCCCCGCCTGGCCATAGTCCCCCAGGTCGAGCGTCTGCGGTCCCGGCCCCGGCAGGAAATCTACGGCGCCCGGCACCAGCCGGCTGAGGCCCAGCGGTTCGAGCAGCCAGCGCATCGGCAGGTATTCGCCGTAAGGCACCAGATGCGCCTTGGAATAGATCGCGCGGATTTCGCCATCGTCGCCCAGCGCCAACACTGAATTGTAAGCGCCCGCCAACCGACCCTCGTCATTGATCTCCAGCCGCTGGCCACCGGTCAGCAGCAGGCTGTCCGGGCCAATGGTGCGGGCCAGCAGTGCGCGGGCAAAGGCCGGGCTGCCGAGCGTTGTGGTGCGATCATAATAGCGTTGCGGATAGCCGTCCTCGAGGTAGTCGGCCATGCCCGACTCTGGCCACAACACCAGCCGCGGCCCCTCCTGCCCTGCCAGCCGATGCGAACGTTGCAGCAGGCGCACGAGGTTGGCCTCGTAGAACAGCGGATCGTTGATGCGCGGCTGGCGGATATCGGGCTGGACCAGCGTGACCGCCAGCGTCCCATCCTCGCCCTCGCCCGCAGGCCAGTGCATTCCGGCGACCAGCAGCAGGCCGCCAAGCACGCCCGCCACCACCCGCCGTTCTAGCAGGGCGGCGACCCAACCTGCGGCAAGCAGCACGGCAAGGCCCGACAGGGCATAGGTTCCCATCCATGGCGCCAGCGCAGCAAGGCCGGGCCGGTCCATCGGGCCCAGCAGGACCATTCCAAAGGGGTTCCACGAATAGCCGGTGAAGACCCAGCTCCGCAGCCATTCGGCCACGATCCACATGGCGGCAAAGGCCAGCGCCATCGCTGTTCCGCGAACCCCTCGGGTAACTGCTCGCGCGGCCCCGGCGGCCAGCGCGGGATAGATGCCGAGATAGACCGCGATCAGCGGCACCGCCGCCCAGCCGAGCACGGCGGGCATGTTCGCCTGGTAGGTGAAGGCCGTCGCGATCCAGCTGTTGCCGAGGGTGAAATGACCGAGGCCAAACAGCCAGCCGAGCCATAGCGCCTGCTTCCAGCTGCGGGTGGCGGGGAGCAGGGCGGCAAACAGTCCCATCGCCAGCAGGGCAAGCGGCCACAGACCGATGGGCTGGAATCCGGTAGCGGCAACCACGCCCAGGCCGAGGGAGGCCAGCGCGGCGCGGCGCGGCATCGTGGCCGGATCGGGCAGCAGCGCTCTTATCGCGGCAGGGCGGATGGCAACGGGGCTGGCGGAAGGAAGTGCGGCCATCGCGCGCTATGCGATCAATCGACCGCTGCGAGTTCCTCTTCATCGCCCGAGCGGGCGCGCGGCATCTTCAGCCGGCGGCGTGGCTTTTCGGCGCTATCGTCCGATGCCTCATCACCACGCGGAGCGGGTGCATCTTCCGCAGGCTCGCTCTTGCTGCGGGCAATCGAGGGCGGGAGCAGCGAGGGATTGAAGCCCGCGTCGCCGCTGTCTGCTGTATCGTCATCAACCGGCTTGCGGGCGCGGGTCTTGCGGCGCGGCTTGCCCGAGAACGGGTTGTCGCCCTGGTCCTCGTCACCCTCGGCACCGGGCCGAACCTCGAACACGGCTTCGGCGGGAGGAGTATCGGCGCGTTGTTCGGCCTGCTGGTCATTGCGCGTGTCCTTGCGCGGACGGCGTTCCGGACGGCGTTCGCTGCGGGGCTCGCGCTGTTCGGAGCGGTTCTCGCTCTCGCCGCGATTATCACCCCTGCTCTCGCCCCGATCCTCGCCATCATCGTCCGAAGTTTCGTTGCGACGCGGCTGCTGTTGCTGGCGGTTCCGCCCCTCATCGCGACGCGGCTCGTCACGGCGGGATTCTTCCCGGCGACTCTCGCCCTGCTGCTGGTCTTCGCGATCATCGTCGTCGTCGCCATCATAGCCACTCTGTTCGCGGCCCTGCTGCGGGCGGCCATCGTCCTTGGTGGCGCGGCCATCGGCGATGACGCGGAAGTAGTGATCGGCGAACTGCAGGTAATATTCGGTCTGCACCCGGTCATCGTTGAGCTGGGCTTCCTGCGCCAGCTTGCGATATTTCTCCAGCATCTGCGGCGCATTGCCGCGCGCGCGGCTGTCGATCCGGTTGCCCTGGTTCCCGCCGCCGCTGTTGCCGCTACGATTGTTACCGCGGCCACGCCGACGGTTGTTGTTGTTATTGCGTTGGTTGTTCAAAGGAAATCCGTTTCCTTGATTGGGACCGGCAAGGCATTGTCGCCCCGGTCGCATGACCCCTCGTCACAGCGCGTCTTGCGCTTGTGGCTTCTCCGATCTGTGCCAAGCAAAGGACGTTGATCGCCACTTACAGAGCAAATTTAGGAGTTAGACCGCTGTGCCGGCAAAGTGCCTTGCGCCGCTGGTCTGGATTTGAGGTAGCTACTCGAAAAAGGTTTGCCAAGTGCTAATGTCATTATTGCCGCAGGATCAAGGCCCGCGGCCTTCCGCCCAGATCGCGGCGGCAACTTGCTGAAAAGCCGCAGGACGCCGCGATGGCCGAGACTGGTTCGGCTTGGCTCGCCCCGATTTCCAGCACCGCCACGCCACCGGCGTTGAGCAGGGCGGGAAGCTGCGGGATGAGCACGCGGTAGTCGTCGAGACCCTCGGGCCCGGCAAACAGCGCGCTGGAGGGTTCATGGTCGCGCACGCTGGCTTCGAGCGGGGCGTCGTCCTCCACATAAGGCGGGTTGGCGAGAATCAGGTCGAAGGTGCCCAGGCCCACGTCCCAGCCAGGTTGCGTCCAGTTGCGCTGGAGCATCTGCACCCGACCGTCCAGATCGAGCGCCACCGAATTGGTCCGCGCCACGTGCAATGCAGCGTGTGAAGCATCGATGCCCACCCCTCGCGCTTCAGGCATTTCGTGCAATACGGCCAGCAGCAGCGCGCCCGAGCCGGTGCCGCAATCAAGGACAGCCAGCGCGGCAGGGCAGGCTTCAAGCGCGGCATCGACCACGCATTCGCTATCGGAGCGCGGGATGAGGACGGCGGAATTGACAGCGAGGTCAAGCCCGCGAAACTCCTGTTTGCCGAGGATATAGGCCACCGGCTCATGCTCCGCCCGGCGGTCCACCAGAGCGGCGAAACTCTCCGGTTCCCCCTCGCCCATGTGGTGCAGCAACAGGTCCGAGCGGGTGCAGCCGAGGGCATGGGCCATCAGCAGTTCGGCATCGAGGCGGGCGGTATCGCTGCTGGCCGACAACCGCCCGGCTGCCACGCGCAGGGCTTCGGCGATGCTCAATTCACTGCCCCATTGCGGCCAGGCGCTTGGCTTCGTCCTCGGCGGTCAGTGCGTCGATCACTTCGGCCAGTGCCGGCCCGGCGAGGACTTCTTCCAGCCGGTGGAGGGTGAGGCCGATGCGGTGGTCGGTCACGCGGCCTTGCGGGAAGTTGTAGGTACGGATGCGTTCTGAGCGATCGCCGCTGCCGACCATGGCGCGGCGGGCGGCGGCTTCCTCGCCCTGGGCCTCGTCGCGCATCTTTTCATAGAGGCGCGCGCGCAGCACCTGCATGGCTTTCGCCTTGTTCTTGTGCTGGCTGCGCTCGTCCTGGCAGATCACCACCAGGCCCGATGGCAGGTGGGTGATGCGCACGGCAGAATCGGTGGTGTTGACGTGCTGGCCGCCGGCTCCACTCGCCCGGTAGATGTCGATCTTGAGGTCGCCGTCGTTGATCGTGACGTCCACCTCGGTCGGTTCGGGCAGGACGGCCACGGTGGCAGCGCTGGTATGGATGCGCCCGCCGCTATCCGTCACAGGCACGCGCTGGACGCGGTGGACGCCACTTTCGAACTTCAACCGCTGGAACACGTTGGTGCCGGTAATGTTCGCGACGATTTCCTTGAACCCGCCCACTTCGCTGGCGTTGAGGCTGACTGGCTCGACCTTCCAGCCCTGGCTGGCGGCGAAGCGTTCGTACATGCGGTAGAGGTCGCCGGCGAACAGCGCCGCCTCGTCACCGCCGGTGCCCGCGCGGATTTCGAGCATGGCGCTGCGGCTGTCGGCCTCGTCACGCGGCAGCATGGCGATGGCAAGCGCGTGTTCGGCTTCGGGCAGGTGCTGCTTGAGATCGGCCAGCTCGTCCTCGGCCATGGCCTTCATTTCGGGATCGGCGAGCATTTGCGTCAGGTTGCCGATTTCCTCGCGCATGGCCTGGACCGCGATGGCGGCGCGGGCGACGGGCTCCAGCTCGGCATAGTCACGGCTCGCCTGCACAAACGCCTCGCCCTCCAGCTGGCCTGACGCCATGCGCGCTTCGAGCTCGGCGAAGCGGTGGGTGATCTGGGCCAGGCGTTCGGTGGGGATGGTCAAAACACTGCTCTCATTTCCACGTCATCCCGGACTTGATCCGGGATCCCGCTTCTTTGTGACCCGTCGCGAGAAGAAAAGCGGGACCCCGGGTCAAGCCCGGGGAGACGGCAAGGGGTTGATTGCGGCAACAATACGATCCGTGCTGCCCTCACCGGAAATACCATAATATCCCGTCTCGTTCACACGCAGAATGTGCTGTGGCCCCAGTTTGACTGCCCTGTCATAACGCTTCTTGACTGAACCACTTGCAACGATATCGGCAATCACGCCGCCTCGGCGCAGGTCGGCAAGGAGTGTATTTGCCACTGCAAGTCCGTCCTCATGCTCCACGAGGACAACAGCTTCCAGCACCGGATTTGGCCGATCCCCTACCAGCATCGCCAGCCGCTCGATCCCCGCAGCCCAGCCGACCGCCGGGGTCGGCGCGCCGCCGAGCGATTCCATCAGCCCGTCATAGCGCCCGCCGCCGAGCACGGTGCCTTGCGCGCCCAGCCGGTCGGTGACGAATTCGAACGCGGTGTGGCGGTAATAGTCGAGGCCGCGCACCAGCGCCTGGTTGCGGGTCCAGGCGACGCCTGCCGCATCCAGGCCCGAAGTGACCGCGCCGAAGAAGTCCCGCGCCTCTGCGGAAAGGAACTGGTCGATCATCGGCGCAGTTCCGACATGGGCCTTGTCGCGCGGGTCCTTGCTGTCGAGGATGCGCAGCGGGTTCTTCTCCAGCCGCTCCTGCGAATCCTCGGACAATTCCCCGCGCACGGCAGAGAAATGCTCGACCAGCGCCGAACGCCACGCCTCGCGGCTGTCGCCATCGCCCAGGGTGTTCAGTTGCAGCGTCACGCCGTCTGCAAGGCCCAGTTCCTTCAGCAACTGGTCGGCCATGGCGAGCAGTTCCACGTCCGCCTGCGGCTCGCCCGCGCCGATGATCTCGGCATCGAGCTGGTGGAACTGGCGATAGCGGCCCTTTTGCGGGCGTTCATAGCGGAACAGCGGACCGTGTGTGGCCACTTTCAGCGGCGCGTGCTGCTGCCAGCCGTCGGTGAGGAAGGCGCGCGCAATGCCCGCAGTGAATTCAGGGCGCAGGGTCAGCGATTCGCCGCCCCTATCCTCGAACGAATACATTTCCTTCGACACCACGTCGGTCGTCTCGCCCAGCGAACGGGCGAAGACCTCGGTCTTCTCGAACACCGGCATCTCGATGCGGCGGAAGCGGTACAGCTTGCGTACGCGCTCGAAGGTTTCCACCACGAAGGCGAAAGCCTCGGCCTCGGCGCCGAAGATATCCTGTGTTCCGCGCACCGGGCGCGGGGTTTCAATCTTGCTCATGGGAGCGGCGTTTAGGCCGCGCCTGCAAAAGCCGCAACTGTTCGGCAACTTCGCGGAAACACCCACCGCTGCTGGCAATTCCTGTGGCATCGCGCGCGCGCCTGCGCTATCGGCGCGTACCTTGGGAGGGGATGCCGCCTACACTCGCAAAGAGGGACGCTTGCATCCATGCGTATCGAATTCATTCCGGTGGGCGACAATCCGCCCGAAAACCTCAACGTGATCATCGAAGTGCCGACCGGCGGCGAACCGGTGAAGTACGAGTTCGACAAGAAGTCGGGCGCATTGTTCGTTGACCGCATCCTGCACACCCCGATGCGCTATCCGGCGAACTACGGCTTCGTGCCGCATACCCTGTCGCCCGATGGCGATCCGCTGGACGCGCTGGTGATCGCCCGTTCGCCGTTCATGGCCGGCTGCGTGGTGCGCGCCCGGCCGATCGGCGTGCTCAACCTGGAAGACGAGCATGGGGGCGACGAAAAGCTGATCTGCGTGCCGGTGGATTCGACTTTCCCCTATTATTCGGATGTGGGCGAAACCAAGGACCTGCCGTCGATCATCTTCCAGCAGATCGAGCACTTCTTCACCCACTACAAGGATCTGGAGCCCGAGAAGTGGGTCCGCATCGGCGCCTGGGGCGATGCGTCCGAGGCGCGCCGCATTACATTGGAAGCGATCGAGCGTTACGAGGCCGACAAGGCCAAGGCCTCCGCCTGATCGGCCCGACCAATTGAAAAGGGGCGCGCGGATTGCTCCGTCGCGCCCCTTACCTTCTCCCCCCAGAGAAGGCCGGAAATCTCGCTTGCTTGCTTGTCAGCCGAGCAGGGCTTCGACCCCGGCAAAGAATGCCGCCAGAGCAAAGGGCAGGCCCAGCGCGCTGAGCCACAGGGCCAGCCGGTCGCGCGCGAAGGCGCTGGCGAGCGACGGTTCGGCCGCCTGCGCATCGGATAGTTCGGACCAGCGAGATTCGAACAGCCGGGCGGCGGGGATGATCGCCGCGATCAGCAGGACCAGCGCGAAATAGGGCATGATCGAGCCGCTCGAGCCCTTGAGCATCGTCATGGTCACGCCGATCTGCAGCCCGGTATAGGTCAGCAGCGCAAAGGCGACATTGTCGCTCATCCGCTTGCGCCAGTCGATCGCATCGCTCTTGTGCGAAGCTTGAATAACCGTGCGGCCCTCCGTACGATCAAGCGCCTTGCCCATGCGCCAAACTCCTCTTCCAGTCCCCGGCCTGTATACGGCCTTGTTACACTTTATTACACTTCGCGCTGCTCCCTGCAAGTGCGGTTACCATATGTTGAACCGGGCCTGCGACAGGTTCAGGCGATGTCTGTCATGCACGAATCTTGCCAATCGCCCTTCAAAGCCGCGCCGAAGGTGCTAGAGATCAGCTCATGACCACGCTCGACGAGACCACTACCGATCACCAGGCTGAACTGGCGCACACGCTGGAACAGGCTGCGGCCAACGCATCCCCGCCGATCAACGGGCAGGGGCTGGAAGTCGTCTCGATCGCCAAGAGCTATGACAAGCGCGCCGTGCTGACCGACATTTCGCTGTCGGTGGCCAAGGGCGAAGTGCTGGGCCTGCTGGGGCCCAACGGCGCAGGCAAGACCACCTGCTTCTATTCGATCATGGGCCTGGTGCGGCCCGATTCCGGGCGCATCCTGATGGACGGCGTCGATGTCACCCGCCTGCCGATGTACCGCCGCGCGATCCTCGGCCTTGGCTACCTGCCGCAGGAAACCAGCATCTTTCGCGGCATGACGGTGGAACAGAACATCAACTGCGTGCTCGAAATGGTCGAGCCCGATGCCAAGGTGCGCGCGGCCGAACTGGAGCGGCTGCTGGAGGAATTCCACATCACGCGCCTGCGCGACAGTCCGGCCATGGCGCTGTCCGGCGGTGAACGCCGCCGCTGCGAGATCGCCCGCGCCCTGGCGGCCAACCCCTCGATCATGCTGCTGGACGAACCCTTCGCCGGGATCGATCCGCTGTCGATCAGCGATATCCGCGAACTGGTGCGCGACCTCAAGCGGCGCGGCATCGGCGTGCTGATCACCGATCACAACGTGCGCGAAACGCTCGATATCGTCGATCGCGCCTGCATCATCTATGGCGGGCAGGTGCTGTTCGCCGGTAGCCCGCAGGAACTGGTGGCCGACGAGACCGTGCGGCGGCTGTACCTCGGCGAGAGTTTCACCCTGTAATGCGCAGGTGGGGGGACTAGGCCATGTCGCTGGGACCGAGGCTCGACCTCCGGCAGACCCAGTCGCTGGTCATGACGCCGCAGTTGCAGCAGGCGATCAAGCTGCTGGCGCTGTCGAACCTCGAGATTGAAACCTTCATCGGCGAGGCGCTGGAAGCCAACCCGCTGCTTGAAGCAGGCGAGGTACGGCGCGAGGATGGTGAAGTCGTGGCATCGCCAGGCGCGGAAGCCAGCCCCGAAGCACCAACGGCCGATGAACTGATCAAGGCAGGGGCAGGCGAAGCCGATGCACCGCTCGACATCGATCCCGATACGTTGGACCGCGACCGCGACACCGGCGACTGGTCGGCCCACAGTGGCGGCGGCGGCGGCGAGGATGGCCCCGACATATCCGAACATGGGGGCGAGGCACCGAGCCTGGCCGATCACCTGGAGGCGCAGGTCGGCCCGGCATCGCCCGATGCCCGCACCGCCTTCATCGCCCGCCACATCATCGGCCTGCTGGACGAGGCAGGCTACCTGCCGGTCCACTTGCGCGAAGTGACGCTCGATCTCGGCATTGCCATGGCCGAAGCCGAGGCCGCCCTCGACCTGGTGCAGTCGCTCGACCCCACTGGCGTGGGCGCGCGCGCGCTGGGGGAGTGCCTCGCCCTGCAGGCGAAGGAAGCGGACCGCTACGATCCATGCATGCAGGTGCTGATCGCCAACCTCGACCTGTTGGCCAAGGGCAGCTTCGCCCAGTTGAAGCGCATTTGCGATGTGGACGACGAGGACTTCGCCGACATGCTGGCCGAACTGCGCGGCTATGATCCAAAGCCCGGTCTCAAATTCGGCGGCGGCGGACAGGCGCCGATCGTGCCCGATATCCTGATTTCGCCTACGCCCGGTAACGGCTGGGACATCCAGATCAACCAGGCCACCCTGCCGAAACTGGTCATCAACCGCAAATACTATGTGAGCCTGCGCGGCGGCTGCACTGACAAGCAGTCCAAAGGCTGGCTGAGCGAGAAACTGGCCGATGCCAACTGGCTGATCAAGGCGCTCGACCAGCGGCAGAAGACGATCCTCAAGGTCGCCGCCGAAATCGTGAAGCAGCAGGACGGCTTCTTCCGCAAGGGCGTGTCCGAACTGCGCCCGCTCACCCTGCGCACCGTGGCCGAAGCGATCGAGATGCACGAGAGCACGGTCAGCCGCGTGACCAGCAACAAATATCTCAATTGCGAGCGCGGCACGTTCGAGCTCAAATACTTCTTCACCAGCGGCGTGGGCGGCGGGGCCGACGGCGAAGGCGCCAGTGCCGAAACGGTGAAAGCCCGCATCAAGGCCCTGATCGACAGCGAGGGTCCGAGCGACATCCTGTCCGACGATACACTGGTCGACCTGCTGAAGAAGGAAGGCTTCGACCTGGCCCGCCGCACCGTGGCGAAATATCGCGAGGCTATCGGCATCGGGTCCAGCGTACAGCGGCGCAGGCAGAAGAAGCTGGCGGGGGTGAGCTAGGTCTTCTGTTTTCCGCACCCCCATCCGGGGGCGCGGTCCTCGGTGCTGATCCCTTCGCTTCGCTGCGGGGCACCTGCGGGCGGCCGGCCGGCCTATGGTTCGGCTGATCGCCGAACGATCCCGGCACCGGCAATGCGGTTGGCATGTCGCCCAAAGCGCGGATGCGCCTTCGCAAGGCAAAAAAGACCTGTGACTCAAAAGACTCAGTGCAAAAGTGTTAACGCATAAACCTGTTATTAACCTTTTTTGGTGAGAAGTTGCGTGGTTAATTCACGGCAATCTCTCCTAAGGGGACATTACCGCAGGGACTATAGGGGACACCCAGATGCGCGTGCTGCTGATCGAAGACGAGCCGACAACCGCTAAGGCAATCGAGCTGATGCTCACGGCCGAAGGCTTCAACGTCTATTCCACCGATCTGGGCGAGGAAGGCCTCGATCTGGGCAAGCTGTATGATTACGACATCATCCTGCTCGACCTGAACCTGCCCGACATGCACGGCTATGACGTGCTTAAGAAACTGCGCGTCGCCAAGGTGCAGACGCCGGTGCTCATCCTGTCGGGCATTTCGGAAATGGACAGCAAGATCCGTTCGTTCGGTTTCGGTGCCGACGATTATGTCACCAAGCCGTTCCACCGTGATGAACTGGTCGCCCGCATCCACGCCGTTGTGCGCCGTTCCAAGGGCCACTCGCAGTCGGTCATCCGTACCGGCAAACTGGCGGTCAACCTCGACGCCAAGACTGTCGAAGTCGATGGCGCCCGCGTCCACCTGACCGGCAAGGAATATGCCATGCTGGAACTGCTTTCGCTCCGCAAGGGCACTACCCTCACCAAGGAAATGTTCCTCAACCACCTCTATGGCGGGATGGACGAGCCCGAACTCAAGATCATCGACGTGTTCATCTGCAAGCTGCGCAAGAAGCTTTCCAGCGCCTGCGGCGGCGAGAACTACATCGAGACCGTCTGGGGCCGCGGCTATGTGCTGCGCGATGCCGAGACCGAGATGGAAGCCGCCTGAACGTTCCTCCAATAACCTGAACGATCCGGGCCGGCCGTCGCAAGACTGGCCGGCCCGTTCGTTTTCACAAGCCTAGTTGTCGTACTGGCGCTCAAGTTGGTCGGCCAGGCGTTCGCCTTCGCGCACTTCGGCCCGGCCGCGTTCGATCACCGCACGGGTCTGCGGGTCGAGGCTATCGGTCTCAAGCGCGGCATCGAACTTGCCAGCGAGGTATTCCTCGCCCTCGTCGACGCGTTCGACAGCGGCTTCATCGCCGTTCTCGAACATGGCGGTGAGGTTGAGCCACAAGCGGTGGAGGCCGCCCGCCGCCGTGCCCTTGGTTACCAGCTCGCCGCCGAGGCGAACCAGCTCCTGATTCATCACATCGAGCGTCTGCTGGCGCTTGTCGGCCTGGCTCATCAGCACCTGCTGCAGCTGGGGCGATTTCGCCAGTTCGGCGGCCTTGCGGTAGCCGGTTACCGAATCGTAGGTCGTATCGATCAGCGTTTCGAGAGTGGTCTTGCCGGAAGTCATTGGGGGCATCCTATCGTTGGGGGGACTCCCGGAACGACCAATGAAAGGCCATGTTCCGCCCTCCGTGCGACTGATGCCGGTCGCCGCATGGGCAAACCCCGCCTTCCCCGCCCAATTGGGGTCAACCGTTTTCGTCAGGGTTGAACCGCCTTTCCTCCGGTCAACCCCTCCACCACGCGCTGCCCCAGCCCGTGCGCCAGGTCGAGCCCGCTCGGCTGCTGGAACAGGCGCAGGTGGAATTCCGGCAGGATGGCGATCAGATGGTCGAAGATGTCGGCCTGGATGCCTTCATATTCGGCCCAGCTGGTGGTGTTGGTGAAGCAGTAGATCTGCAACGGCAGGCCCTCGGGCGTCGGGTCAAGCTGGCGGACCAGCAGGGTGAAGCTGTCCGTCGCCAGCCGCGGATGGGCTTTCAGGTAGGCGCTGATATAGGCGCGGAAAGTGCCGATGTTGGTGATCCGGCGGGCGTTGACCGGGTTCCGCTCGCCTTCCAGTTCGCGCGCGTTCCATTCGCGCAGCTCGGCTTCCTTTTTGCCGAGGTAGTCTTCCAGCAAGCGGAAGCGGCAGAGGTCTTTCGCCTCCTCGTCGGTCAGGAAGCGCACCGAATTCTGGTCCAGCGGCAGGGCGCGCATGATCCGCCGCCCGCCCGCCTCGCTCATCCCGCGCCAGTTGCGGAAACTGTTGGCGATCAGCATGTGGGTGGGGATGGTGGTGATGGTCTTGTCGAAGTTCTGCACCTTCACCGTGTGCAGCGCGATGTCGATCACGTCGCCATCGGCATTCATGCCGGGCATCTCGATCCAGTCGCCCACCCGCAGCATGTCGTTGCTGGAAAGCTGCACCGATGCCACCAGCGACAGGATGGTATCCTTGAACACCAGCATCAGCACGGCGGCCATGGCACCCAGCCCCGACAGCAGCAGCAGGGGCGACTGGTCGATCAGGACCGAGATGATCAGGATGACCGCGGTGCAATAGACCAGGATCTTGACCACCTGGACATAGCCCTTGATCGGCCGACTGTTGGCTTCTGGCCGCCGGCGATAGAGCTCCTCGACGTAATCCAGCCCCTTGCTGATCGCCATGGCGATCGACAGCACGATCGAGGCCCGCGCCAGGTTGGCAATCAGGGCGATTGCTTCCTCCGGCAGGTGAGGCACAAATTCGATCCCGCGCGAGACGATCAGCAGCGGGAAGACTGTTGCCAGCCGGGCGGCGGCCCTGTCGGCCGTCCGCGTGCGGGTATCGAGGAACGGCGCGGCAAAGCGCAGGATCACATGCTTCAGCAGCCAGTTGACCGCCAGGGCGAGCAGGAGCAGCAGTGCCAGCCCGATCAGGGACTGCACCCACAGCGCCTGTTCGGCGAAGTTCGTAGCAAGTTCATTGAGCATGGGCGGTGCCCTACCCGCTCTTGCCCCTGCACCTCAAGGCTTGCGGCGCGGGGCTTGCAGACCGGAGGCGCTGGACAAGTGCCCCCGCCCGCGACTAGCGCCCCTTCCCATGACTGCGCACAAACCCGGTGATCCGACCACTCTCAACCGCCTTTACGGGCGCAGCCAGGGCAAGACCCTGCGCGCCGGGCAGCAGGACCTGGTGGACAATTTCCTGCCAACCATCTCCCTGCCCGAAGAAGGCCCGATCACCAGCCGGGTGCTGTTCGGCGACGATCGCCCGCTGCATTTCGAGATCGGTTTCGGCGGGGGGGAGCACATGGCCTACCGGGCGGACCTATTGCCCGACCATGGCTTCATCGGTGCCGAACCCTTCGTCAACGGCGTGGCCCAGGCGCTGACCCATGTGCGGGATGGCACGCTGGGTAACGTGCGCATCCACCACGGCGATGCGTTGCAGGTGCTGGCCCGCGTACCCGATGGCGCGCTGACCATGCTCTACCTGCTCCACCCCGATCCCTGGCCCAAGGCCCGCCACGCCAAGCGCCGGATGATGAACGACGGGCCGGTCAACATGTTTGCACAAAAGCTCAAGCAAGGTGGAGAGTTCCGTTTCGGCACCGATCACGCGGTCTATCTGCGCCATGCGCTGATGGTGATGCGGCGGCACACCGACACATTCGAATGGCAGGTGGACGGCCCGCAGAACTGGCAGGTCCGCCCCTCCGGCTGGCCCGAAACCCGCTACGAACACAAGGCCCGCACGGTTTACGGGCATGAGGTGTGGTACTTCCGCTACCGGCGGCGCTAACCGGCACAAATTGCGAGATAGGAATGCTTCCTGCCGGCAAGCGCAGATTTGGTGGACAGGAGAGCGCTTTCGATTGCAGTTAGCCAGCGGACGAGACCTGATATCGGGTCTCGTGCCGACCTATTGTTACTGGCGCCGCTCGGGGGATCAGACCGGATATGACGATAGCGGCATTTCTGGCAGACTATTCGGCCGAAATCGGGGTAGCCCTGCTGCTGCTGGTATTCATCGCCTTTGCCGCAGAGCGCCGCCCTCCGGTGGTGATCGCCATCCTGGCAGCGGCCGTGGCAGTAATACTGGGCTTCCTGTCACCCGACGAGATGCTGGATGTGTTCGGCAATTCCGCGCCGGTGACCATCGCTGCCATGTTCATCCTGACCGGCGCGCTGATGCGCACGGGGGCGCTGGAAGCCGTATCGGGCTGGGTGATCCACCGGACGCTGCGCAAGCCGCGGCTGGCGCTGGCAGAGATCGTGGGCGGCACATTGCTCGCTTCGGCCTTCATGAACAATACGCCGGTCGTGATCGTCATGATCCCCGTTGTCCGCCGACTCGCGCGCGTCATGCAGGTTGCCGCAACGCGCTTGCTGATCCCCCTGTCCTATCTCACGATCCTGGGCGGCACGCTGACCCTGATCGGCACTTCGACCAACCTGCTGGTTGACGGGGTGGCGCAGGAAGCCGGGCAGGAAGCCTTCGGCATATTCGAGATCACCGGCGTCGGCCTGGTGGCGGTTTTTACCGGCCTGCTGGTCATCGGCCTGCTTGGTCCCCTGCTCCTGCCATCACGCGGGCCGCGCAAGATGGACGAGGAGCGCGAAAGCGATCTCTACCTGTCGCAACTCACGCTGGCGCCCGAATCGAAATTGCATGGTCGGCGCCTCGACGAGACCGGCTTTTTCCACCGGCCCGGTCTCAGGTTCCTGGCCCGTGTGACCGCCGTCGGGTGGGAGCGCGATGCAATCGGCAGCCACGTGATGGCAGTTGACGACAGCTTCATCATCGCGGCCTCTCCCGAAGAGCTGGCATCGCTGGCCGAAGACATCGATTTCAAGACCGGGCTGGTCGGGCTGGGCGATGGTGTCGTCACCATGCGCGGGCGACGGCCAGACGACCTGCGGATCGTCGAGGCGGTGATTTCCGATAGCCACCCGATCGTGGGCAGGCGGCTGACTGAAATCTCGATCCTCTCGCGCCTGCATGTCCGCGTGCTAGGCCTGTCGCGGCCACGCAATCTGGCGGGTCCTAGCCTGTCCGATGTGCGTGTACGGGCGGGCGACCGCCTGCTGATTGCGGCTGCAGGAGATGCGGCAGAGGCCCTCCAATCCAACGTGCAGTTGACCCATGTGTCCGAATCGGCGGTCCGCTCGTTCAAGCGGCAGATGGCTCCTGTGGCCCTGGCGACCCTGGCCGCCGTGGTGATCGGAGCATCGGTGTTCGGCGTGCCGATCGAGCTGATGGCGATACTGGGCGTCGGGATCGTCCTCTTGACGCGGTGCCTCGAACCCGACGAGGCCTGGTCGAGCCTCGATGGCAATACTTTGGTGCTGATCTTCGCCATGCTCGCCTTCGGACGGGGGCTGGACAATGCCGGCTCGATCACCCTGATGGTCGAGTGGCTGGCACCGCTGCTGAATGGCAGTTCACCATTCTTCACCCTGCTGCTGGTCTATGCCATCACCAGCTTGCTGACCGAAACGGTCACCAACAATGCCGTGGCGGTTATCATGACGCCGATCGCCATCGGACTTGCTGAGGCCTCGGGGATAGATGCGCGCCAGCTGATCGTGGCGGTGATGTTCGGTGCCAGCGCCAGCTTCGCCACGCCGATCGGCTACCAGACCAACACGCTTGTCTATGGCGCGGCGAACTACCGCTTCATGGACTTCGTGAAGGTCGGCGTGCCGATGAACCTCATCGTCGGCGTGGCTACGTGCCTGGCCATCAGTGCCTTTTTCTGAGCGGGCAGCCTAGCCAACCACTCCCGCAGCAGCCAGCACCGACAGGGTCAGCAGGTCAGGCGCGCTCGCCGTCATCGGGGCGATCTGGACCGGGTGCTCCATGCCGATCAGCATCGGGCCGATCGTGGCATTGCCAGCCAGTTCGCGCAGCAGCTTGGCCGACAGGTTGGCCGATTGCAGCCCCGGCATCACCAACACATTGGCCGGACCCGACAGGCGGCTGAACGGATACATGCCCATGACCTTGGGATTGAGCGCGGCATCGGGTGCCATCTCGCCTTCGTATTCGAAACCGGGGTCCTTGGCATCGAGGATCGCCACGGCATCGCGGATCCCTTCCAGCCAGCGGCCGGGAGGATTGCCGAAGGTGGAATAGGACAGGAAAGCCACGCGCGGTTCATGCCCCAGCCGCCGGGCGACCGCCGCGGTCTCGCAGGCGATATGGGCCAGGCCAGCGGCATCGGGCCGCTCGTTGATCGTCGTATCAGCCAGGAACACGGTGTAGTTCTTGCCGATCATCATGTGCACGCCGAACGGGATCTGGCCCTTCTTCGGCTCGATCACCCGGCTGACTTCGCGCATGGTCTGGGCGAAGGGCCGCGTGATGCCGGAGATCATCGCATCGCCATGGCCCAGCGCCAAGAGCAGGCTGGCAAAGGTGTTGCGATCCTGGTTGACCATGCGGCGCACGTCACGCTCGGTATGGCCGCGCCGCTGCAGGCGTTCGTAGAGGTAATCGACCATGCCGGGCACCAGCGGCGAATCGACCGAATTCTGGATTTCGAAACTGTCCGGGTCGTCCACGCCCAGTTCCACCAGCTTTTCCACCACCGGCTGGGTGCGGCCAACCAGCACCGGGGTGCCATAGCCGAAATCGCGGTACTGAATGGCGGCGCGCAGCACCACTTCCTCTTCCGCTTCGGCAAAGATCATCCGCTTGGGATTGTCCTTCACCTGGGCATAGACGCTGGTCAGCACCGACGTGGTCGGGTTGAGGCGGCTCTTCAGCTGGTGGCGGTAGGCATCGAAATCGGCGATCGGCTGCTGCGCCACGCCGCTGTCCATCGCCGCCTTGGCAACGGCAGCCGACACGGTCTCCATCAACCGCGGATCGAACGGGGCGGGGATGATATAGTCATGCCCGAACACGTGGTTGATGCCATAGGCGGCGGCCACTTCTTCCGGCACCGGCAGGCGGGCCAGATCGGCAATGGCCTTGGCCGCGGCAATCTTCATTTCCTCGTTGATGGCGGTCGCCCGCACATCCAGCGCACCGCGGAAGATGAAAGGGAAGCCCAGCACGTTGTTGACCTGGTTGGGATAGTCCGACCGGCCGGTGGCGACGATGGCATCCGGGCGTACGCGCTTGGCATCGTCGGGTGTGATTTCCGGATCGGGATTGGCCATGGCAAAGATGATCGGCTGGGGGGCCATCTTGGCCACCCATTCGGGCTTCAGCGCGCCAGCTGCGGATAGGCCGAGGAAAATGTCCGCGCCTTCCAGCGCCTCTTCCAGTGTGCGGCGGGGGGTATCGACCGCGTGGGCGCTTTTCCACTGGTCCACGCCATCGCGGCCCACATGGATCACGCCCGACCGGTCGCACATCAGGACGTTGTCGTGCCGCACGCCCATGGCCTTGATCAATGCGGTGCATGCGATGGCGGCAGCGCCCGCGCCATTGACCACGACCTTCACGTCCTTGAAATCCCGCCCGGTCAGGTGACAGGCGTTGACGAGGCCGGCGGCGGAGATGATCGCAGTGCCGTGCTGGTCATCGTGCATGACCGGGATCTTCATCCGCTCGCGCAGGGCCTGCTCGATCACGAAGCATTCCGGCGCCTTGATGTCTTCCAGGTTGATGCCGCCGAATGTCGGTTCCATCAGCGCCACGGCATTGATGAAGGCTTCGGGATCTTCGGTGTCGAGTTCGATGTCGATCGAATCGACATCGGCGAAGCGCTTGAACAGCACCGCCTTGCCCTCCATCACCGGCTTGGAGGCGAGCGCGCCGAGGTTGCCGAGGCCGAGGATGGCCGTGCCGTTGGAGATCACCGCCACCAGGTTGCCCTTGGCGGTATAGCGGAAGGCATCGGCGGGGTTTTCGGCGATGGCCTTCACCGGAACGGCGACACCGGGCGAATAGGCGAGGCTGAGGTCGCGCTGGGTGGCCATCGGCTTGCTGGCGACGATCTCGATCTTACCGGGCCGGATTGTCTCGTGATAGAACAGCGCCTCGCGCGCGGTGAAGTCGTTCGTCTTTTCGGCCAAGTGATCCTCCCAAGGGTTCGGCAATGCCTTAACTTCCATTGCCCGTGCGCGATAGGGGAAAGAGCCGCTCTGCCCCTTCCCGAATCGCCTTACTGCCCGTTACCTGCCGCGCAGCCATGAACGCACCCGCAACCCCCATGATGCAGCAGTACCTCCTGCTGAAGGAAGAGGCGGGCGATTGCCTGCTGTTCTATCGCATGGGCGATTTCTTCGAGCTGTTCTTTGACGACGCGCGCATAGCGGCAGGAGTGCTCGATATTGCCCTCACCAGCCGGGGCCATCACGGCGGCGAGGCGATCCCGATGTGCGGCGTGCCGGTCCATTCGGCCGAAGGCTATCTCGCCCGGCTGATCCGCGCCGGATGCCGGGTGGCGATTGCCGAACAGGTCGAAACGCCCGAACAGGCCAAGCAACGCGCCAAGCGCGAAGGCACGCCCACTTCCAAGGCATTGGTGGCGCGCAGCATTGTGCGGTTCGTCACCGCCGGGACGCTGACAGAGGAAGCCCTGCTCGAACCCCGCCGCGCCAATGTGCTGGCGGCCCTGTGTGAGGTGCGCGGGCAATGCGGGATCGCGGCCTGCGACATCTCGACCGGACGGATGGAGCTGGAGGAATGCGAGGCGGGCCAGGCAGGCGCCGTACTCGCCCGCATCGGCGCCAGCGAACTGGTCGTGCCCGAAGGGTGGGAGCACGGGCCCCTCGATGCCATCCCGCGCCCGCGCGGCACTTTCACCAGCGATGAAGGCGAAGCGCTACTGAAGCGCGTCCACGGCGTTGCCACGCTGGATGGCATGGGCAGCTTCACCCGCGCCATGCTGGCGGCGGCAGGCGGCTTGGTGGCCTATCTCGACCATGCCGGTCGCGGCAAGCTGCCCTTGCTGCTGCCGCCAGTGGCCCGGCAAAGCGGCGGCACCATGGCGATGGACGAAGCCACGCGGGCCAGCCTCGAAATCACCCAGGCCCAGAACGGCGGGCGTACCGGGTCGCTGCTGGCCGAAGTGGACCGCTGCGTGACCGGTGCGGGCGCGCGACTGCTGGCTGAAGACCTGTCCTCTCCCCTTACCGACCGGCTGGAAATCGAACGGCGGCTGGCGCTGGTGGGCGAGTTTCACCGCGATCCGCTGCTGCGGGCCGACCTGCGCGGGATACTGCGCGCCATTCCCGATCTGGGGCGCGCGCTGGGCCGGATAATGGCCGAACGTGGTTCGCCGCGCGATCTGGGCCAGGTGCGCGATGGCCTGATCGAAGCGCGGCGGCTGCACGGCCTGCTGGGTTCGCGACAGGATCGCCCCGCCTTGCTCGACGGGCTGCTGCCACAACTGACGGGTCACGGCGCGCTGACCGACCTTTTGTCCCGCGCCCTCGTCCCCTCACCGCCGACCGAACGCGGCCAGGGCGGCTATATCGCGCCGGGATACGATCATGCGCTGGACGAATTGCGCGAAGTGTCTGGCGATGCCCGGCGGGCGATTGCGGCGATGGAAGCGCGTTACAAGGCGGAGACCGGCATCGCCGCGTTGAAGATCCGCCACAACGGCGTGCTCGGCTATTTCATCGAAGTGCCCGCCGCCAAGGCCGATGCCCTGATGGCGCCCGACAGCGGCTTCATCCACCGCCAGACAATGGCGGGGGCCGTGCGCTTCAACTCGCTGAAACTGCACGAGGAAGCCAGCCGCATTGCCGAGGCGGGCGGCCGTTCGCTGGCGGCCGAGGAATCCCATTTCGAGGAGCTGGTGGCCGAAGTCGGCAAGAGCGCCACCCGCATCGCCGAAACGGCCGCCGCCCTTGCTCGGCTGGATGTGGCGGCAGGGCAGGCCGAGCGGGCGGCAGAAGGCCACTGGTGCCGCCCCGAAGTGGTCGAGGAGCCGGTGCTCGACATTGTTGGCGGACGCCATCCCGTGGTCGAGGCGGCGCTGGCGAAAGCGGGCGAGCGGTTCGTGGCCAACGACTGCGCCCTTTCATCGCAGGACCGGCTGTGGCTGGTCGGCGGGCCGAACATGGGCGGCAAGTCCACTTTCCTGCGGCAGAACGCCCTGATCGTGCTGCTGGCCCAGGCGGGCGGCTTCGTTCCGGCACAGAGCGCCACTCTGGGGCTGGTGGATCGCCTGTTCAGCCGGGTGGGCGCATCGGACAACCTGGCGCGCGGCCGCTCCACCTTCATGGTCGAGATGGTCGAAACCGCCGCGATCCTGGCCCAGGCGGGGGAGCGCAGTTTCGTAATCCTTGACGAGGTCGGGCGCGGAACATCAACCTACGATGGCCTCGCGCTGGCCTGGGCCGTGGCCGAGGCGATCCACGAGACAAACCGCAGCCGCTGCCTGTTTGCCACCCATTACCACGAAATGGCGCGGCTGGCTGAAACCTGCCCCGCCCTCTCGCTCCACCATGTTCGCGCGCGCGAATGGAAGGGCGAACTGGTGCTGCTGCACGAACTGGCAAAGGGCGCGGCGGACCGCAGCTATGGCCTTGCAGTAGCGCGACTGGCGGGCGTTCCCGCGCCGGTCGTGGCGCGGGCGAAGTCCGTGCTCGACAAGCTGGAAAAGGGCCGCGCCGAAACCGGCGGGCTGGCAGCGGGCCTTGGCGACCTGCCGCTGTTCGCCGCTGCCGCTCAGGCGCAGGAGGAGGAATACGACACGCTGCGCGAGGAATTGGGCAGCCTTGATGTCGATGCCCTCACCCCGCGTGAGGCGCTGGACCTGCTCTACCGACTGAAGCGAGAAGCGGGGGAAGCCTAGCTGCCGTCGGACGGTAGATCGGGATCGACCTTCGATCCGGGACCGAACTTGTCCTCGTTGTCATCGTGATTGTCCTCGCCGCGGAAGGCGTCGAAGTCGATCCGGCCCGATTGCTCCATGTCACGCATGTGATCGACGATATCCTGCGTGGAATCGTCGCTCAGGTCGGCTTCGGACTTGTGCTTGGTGCTGTCGAGCGGGCTGCCCTGGACGCCGCCCAGCGCCTCTTCGGCAACCGACTGGGTCTGCTCCTGCTCGTCATCCTGTTCGGAATTGTGATTCTCGGGGGCGAGGTTGTCTTGCTTGCGGTCGGCCATGGAAATCTCCTTTGCCGTTCAACCATCAGCCAGCCTTCACGGTTCCGACCTACCGGTTCGCTCCGGGCCGCCACAGCACGTCGCCCGCGCCGCCATCGTTGACCGCGCGGGAGAGCACGAACAGGTAATCCGACAGGCGGTTGATATAGGCCAGCGCGGCCGGATTGACCGGTTCTGCCGCTGCCAGCGCGGTCATCGCCCGTTCCGCCGCGCGGGCGCTGGTGCGGGCAAGGTGAAGCCGCACGGCCGCCTCGCTGCCGCCGGGTAGGATAAAGCTGGTCAACGGGGCAAGTTTGGCATTCACCGCGTCGATCCGCTGTTCCAGCCAGCTAACCTGGGCAGGCACGATCCGCAGCACCATGTCGGACGGGGTAAAGTCTTCACCCGGCGTGGCAAGATCGGCGCCAAGGTCGAACATGTCGTTCTGGATGCGGACACAATCGGCAGCGTGTTCGCCTTCCAGCGCCAGCACCGCCAGGCCGAGCGCGGCATTCGCCTCGTCCACCGCGCCTACCGCGACCAGCCGCGGCGCGTGCTTGGGCAGGCGAGAGCCATCTACCAGGCCGGTTGTGCCATCGTCGCCGGTGCGGGTGTAGATGCGGTTGAGCCTGACCATCGACTGCGCCGCTCAGGCGGTCACTGGTTCACGGCCAGCAGGATCGCCACGACCACGATGGCCAGCGCCTGGTACTTGATGCGGGCGAACATCATCTTGTTCTGTTTCGCCTGCATCTCGCTGGCGCGAACCATGTCCTGCTGGTTGTTCAGGTCCAGCTTGGTAGTCTGCAGGAAAGCCACGATCCCGCGCACCAGCGAGACCAAGACCATGATGGCGAGGCCGATGACGACCAGGGCGAGAAACCAGTTCATGCCACGCTATGTAGGGGGGCGGACAAGGTAATTCCACCCGGCATTTGTCCCGTGCGCAAGGCCTGCGCCAAAGCCAGCCCGTCCTCGCCCGCCCGGCGCCGGTCGGCCAGCGATGGCGAGCCACGCCGCTTGGCGAGCTTGGTGCCGCTGTCGTCCAGCAACAGGGTATGGTGATGCCAGCGCGGCACCGGCAGGCCGAGCAGGTCCTGCAGCAGGCGGTGCACATGGGTCGCCTCGAACAGGTCCGCCCCGCGCGTGACCAGGGTGACCCCATCGGCGGCATCGTCCAGCGTGACGGCAAGGTGATAGGAGGCCGGCGTATCGGCATCCTTGCGCACCAGTACCACGTCGCCCGCGAGGTCGGGCCGCGCCGCCTGCTCGCCAGCCAGCGCGTCTATCCAGTTGAGCGGGCCGGTGCGGGCTAGGGCCTGGGCCACATCCAGCCGCCAGGCCACAGCCGTGCCCGGCAACGGCGGATCGGCCTTGCAGGTGCCGGGATAGATGCCTTGCGTGCCGGCAAGGTCGGCGCGGGTGCATTTGCACGGATAGAGCAGGCCCATGGCCGCCAGTGTGGCGGCGGCCACCTCGTAGTGGTCGATCCGGCTCGATTGGGCGGGAACCTCCTCCCACGACAATCCCAGCCAGGCGAGATCATCCCGGAATTCTTGCGCCAGTTCGGGCCGCGACCGCGCGCCGTCGATATCCTCGATCCGAAGCAGGAAGCGCCCGCCCGCCGCTACCGCCAGATCGTGCGCGACGATAGCCGAAAAGGCATGGCCCAGGTGCAGCGAGCCGTTGGGGCTGGGCGCGAAACGGGTCACCTCCAACAGACTTCTCCTGCCCCCACTTGCCAAAAATGCTGTGGATTCGCCCATTGTAACAGGCTTGACGCTGTTTTGCGCAAATGCTCCATTTGAGGCAATCAGGGAGGACACCGCACGTGTTCAAAGCCGAACTGATCGATCGCGCCGCGCATTTCCGCCTGGCTGAGGACGATCCGCAGCGCCGCCTGGAAAGCTGCCCCGCGCTGGTGCTCAACGCGGATTACACCCCGCTGTCCTACTATCCGCTCAGCCTGTGGCCGTGGCAGACCGCGATCAAGGCGATCTTCCTCGAACGGGTGGACGTGGTGGCGAGCTACGAACGGCAGGTCCACTCCCCTTCGCTCGACATGAAAATCCCCAGCGTGATCGCGCTCAGGCAATATGTCCGCCCCAGCGAATTCCCCGCCTTCACCCGCTTCAACCTGTTCCTGCGCGACCGGTTTACCTGCCAGTATTGTGGCAGCGGCCAGAACCTGACCTTCGACCACGTCGTGCCGCGTCGGCTGGGCGGGCGGACGAGCTGGGAGAACATCGCCACGGCCTGCGCCCCGTGCAACATGAAGAAGGGCGGGCGGCGGCCGAAAGAAGCCGGGATGCGCCTGCAGGTCGAGCCGATCCGCCCGACCAGCTGGCAATTGCAGCAACACGGCAAGAGCTTCCCGCCCGGCTATCTCCACGAAACCTGGCGCGACTGGCTCTACTGGGACATCGAGCTCGAAGAGTAGGATGTGTCAGTTCAGCCGTCGATGATCCGCTGGGCCGGATGGTGCTTGTCGAGGTGGCGCTTGATGATCCTGAGGTTGCGGGTGTTCGACCGGAACATGAAGTCGAACAGGTCGCCTGCTACCGGCACTGCGCCCACGGCAGTATCGAAAGCAATATTGCCCGCCATGCGCCACAGCTTCCACTTGGGAAGGCCGAGGTTGCGCGCCTCCCACACGATGTAGGCCCCCATGGCCCCTGCAATGAGGTCGCCCACCACCGGGATCAGCCCGATGAGCGCATCGAGGCCGACCGGCCGGTTGATGCCTGGTATCACGAAGGCTCGTTCAAGGATCACTTCCATCGCTTCCACGCGCTTGCGGATCGCGACCGGATCATTCCCCATTGGCAGTTCCATGACCAGCGGCCGCGGACGTATCGGTTCAACCATCGACCATTCCTCCAATGCCTGCCCGGCTTATGCCAGACCGGCAATCAGTGTATTATCTAGGTAGGACGGCCATGTCCGGCAAGGGGTGGAAGGCCCAGCGGTTGCTGGCGAAACCTTCGACATTGCCGCGCACCAGGGCCCAGCGCAGCGGCGAGCCGAAGGGGATATAGATGTTGGACGAGGTCAACGCGGCCTCAGCCTCGCCCAGCAGCAACGCGCGGCGGACCGTATCGCGTTCATCCAGCGCGCGTCCGGCCATGCGGTCGGCTTCCTCGCTGCACAGACCGCGATCAAGCTGGCAATTGAACTGGTTGAGGAACCAGCGGGCCGAGCCATAGCGCGCAATCCGGTCAACCAGTTGCAGGTCCGCCTCGGCGGCGCTTTCCGCCCGCACCAGTCCTACCCCGACTTGCGCCAACTGGCTGCGCAACTCGGCGAACAGCAATCGGTGCCCGGGCGTATCGGGTATAGCGACAGACAGTCGCGGCACTTCGCCCGGCGCGGCACCGGCCAGCCGCGCGGCCGCCACATTGCGGCGTTCCTCCATCGACAGACCGGTCCACCGTTCGGTGACAAGGCCAGGATCATCCGACAATCCCGGCGCGACCAGCCGCGATGTCGGCACCCAGCCGCCGATGTTGAACGCCGAGGCCAGCGCGGGCCGGTCGATCGCCAGAGCTATCGCCTCGCGCAGTTCGGGTGTCGCCAGCAGTCCACTGTCGCGCATCACCTGCAGGCCGAACAGGCCGATTACCGGATCGAGCCGCACGGTTCCGCGCGACAGCGGCCCGGTATCGGCCAGTGGCAGCGAAGCGAGATCGCCGCCCAGCACCACTTCTATCTCGCCATCGCCGAACCGCTCGATCGCCTCTGCCGCATCCAGCGCGTGCAGGTGGATGTCGCGCACGCGGCTTTGCCACTCCTCCTCATCGGGCAGGCCGCGTTCGCGCGGGGGGCGCATGGACAGGACCGCGCCATTCTCGTCGCGCACCAGCACCATCGGCCCGGTCTCGCCCTCGCCGCTGACCAGGCCGAGTTCGGGCTGGGCCAGGAGTTGCAGCAGGTCCGGCATCGGGCTGGCAACGCGGATTTCGACCACCCGGCCAGCCATGGCGCGTACTTCGTCCACCGGTGCAAGGTCGAGCCCCAGTGATGTGCCGCGCAGGCTCCTGATCGCCCGGTTAAGCGCGGTCCGCACGCTTTCGGCGGTCAACTCCTCGCCATTGGGCCAGGTGCCATCGCGCAGCCGGAAGACGAATATGCTGCCGCCATCGGTGACATTCCACCGGTCGGCCAGTGCTGGCACCACTTCGCCCTGGGCATTGAGTGCGACAAGACCCGAGCGCGTGGCGGCCAGGACATGCTGCCCGCTTTCCGACAGGCGCACGCCGGTGTCGAACAGGTTGTCCTCGCTGTCCATGAAGGCCACGTCGAAGGACCCGTCCGAACCGGAACAGGCGGCAAGGCCGAGGCACCCGGCCAGGAAGCACGAACGCAGGACAGGCAGGAACGGGCGACGGGCCATGGCAAGAGGCTTAGGCCCGGCGCGGCCCGGCATCAACCGGCGAGGAACAGGATAAAGCGGCTAGAGCTTGCGCAGCCGGTTCTTGTCCACCGGAGCAGGCTGAGGCTGGATTATCGCCCGGTGCATCAAGCTCACGCCAGAAGGTTCTTCCACAGTCTGCTGCGGGGCGCGGGCGCGGGTGGGGTCGATCTCGTCGATGAAGGCGATGCCGAAGCGGTCATCCTGCTTCCATGCGACCGAGCCCTTGACCCAGCCGATGTTGCGCAGTTCGACGTGCACGAGCTGGCCACGAGCCACTTGGGCGGCTCCTTCGGCCATCATGCCACCCGCCGACAGGTTGCGCACCTTTACCCGGTGCACCGCTTCCTGCCCGTCCACGCTAAGCTGGGCGAGGAGGAACAGGCTGTCACGGTTGACTTGGCGGGTATCGACATTGTTCATTTCGGCAAGCGGATCCTTCAGGGCCTACCCAATCGGCAGGCGCGCGAGACACAGCAGCATGTCTGCCCCGCAATGGATAACCGTTCGTTAATAGACCGCACCGGAGGCGCACAGTGTCCCGAAACGGGTCAGTCGTCGCGCGAAATCTTTTCGCGTCGTTCGTGGGCCTGCTGGGCCTCCACCGTCATCGTGGCGATGGGGCGGGCGATCAGGCGGTTGATGCCGATGGGATCGCCGGTCACTTCACACCAGCCATATTCGCCCTCGTCGATACGCCGCAGGGCCGAATCGATCTTGGCAATCAGCTTGCGCTGCCGATCACGGGTGCGCAGTTCGATGCCCCAGTCGGTTTCCGACGAGGCGCGGTCATTGAGATCGGGCTCGCGGATCGGGCCGTCCTGCAGGCTTTGCAAGGTGCCGACCGATGCTTCCAGGATCGACTTCTTCCATTCGAGCAGCAGCACGCGGAAGTAGTTCATCTGCGCGTCGGACATGTACGTCTCGTCCTCGGACGGCGCATAGTCGCTGGGCAAGGCGCGTTTGGCCTTGGCAAGAATATCGATGTCGCCTCGGGGAACCGACGCCATTATGCACTCCGCATCCTGATCCACCCCGGCCTGTCCTGCGTCGCATGGCGCCTGCCCCTTTGGGGTCTGTAGCAGCCTTAAACCAGGCGGGATTTGAGGCGCGCCTATAGTGGGGGTGAAACCTGCGCACAAGCGCCAAATAGGGAGAATCCCGTCATATCCCGGACTTGGACAGTTGGCCGCCACCCTGCGCCGCGAAGTTCTTGGCGCCTGCGTTAACCATTCCTTGACCATGTTCGTCAAAACATCGGGCCATGGAGACCCGGGCACATGGGGAGCGCGGGCAAGTATGGGGGTACACGATCATGGAACTGGCCAAGATCGAAACGTTCGCAAAGATAGTTCCGGCAACCAACATGGGGGCCGACCTGCTGGTAGCGGAATGCCTGGCAGCCGCTGCCGCCGGGGATACCGCCGCCTATTTCGACCTCGGGGTGATCTACTCGACTGGCAGCCATGGCGTGGAAGCCGACCTGATTGATGCCCACAAGTGGTTTAACCTGGCCGCCAGCCGGGGCCATGAAGAAGCCGCCTGGTGCCGCGCCGACATTGCGGAGGAAATGACCGCCCGCGAAATCGCCGAAGCCCAGCGCCGCGCCCGCGAATGGCTCAGCGCCGGATCGCGCCGGGCAGCCTGACTGCTCAGCCCTTCCTGAACGGCGTCCGTTCGCTCAGCCGCAGGGTGTCGATGGCGACGCCGCGCCGCTCGCGATCAAGGTAGTCGGCCACAGCCGCGCGGAAGCCCGGATCGGCGATGTGGTGCATTGAGGTGGTTGCCACCGGTTCATAGCCACGTGCCAGCTTGTGGCCGCCCTGTGCGCCCGCCTCTACCCGTTTCAGCCCCCGCTGGATCGCGGCATCGATGGCCTGGTAATAGCACAGCTCGAAATGGAGGAACGGCCGCTCCTCCACACAGCCCCAATAGCGGCCATAGAGCGCTTCATCGCCGATGAAATTGAGCGCGCCCGCCACCGGTGCGCCGTCTGCCTCGGCCAGCACCAGCAGGACAGCATCGCCCATTCTTTCACCAATCATGTCAAAGGCTTGCCTGGTGAGGTAGGGCGTCCCCCATTTGCGCGCGCCGGTATCCTGATAGAACACCCAGAAGGCATCCCAGTGCTCGGGCCGGATCCGGCTCCCCGACAGGTGGCGGATCGTCACCCCGTACTGGGCCGCTTCCCGCTCCTTGCGGATAGCCTTGCGCTTGCGGGAAGACAGCGCGCCCAGGAAATCATCGAAGCTGCCAAAGTCGCGGTTGGTCCAGTGAAACTGGATATCCTCGCGCCGCAGCCAGCCCGCCGCCTCGAACAGGGCGTGCTGGGCTGGCTCGATGAAGGTGGCGTGGGCCGATGACAGGCCATTGGCACTGCACAGTTTTTCCGCCGCCCGCATCAGTGGCAGGGCATAGGCTTCGTCGCGCAGCAACAGGCGCGGTCCGGTGGCCGGAGTGAACGGCGCGGCAATCTGCAGCTTGGGATAATAGTCGCCGCCCGCCCGCTCCCAGGCATCGGCCCAGGCGTGGTCGAACACATATTCGCCCTGGCTGTGGAACTTGGCATAGGTCGGCAAGGCAGCGAGCAGGTGCCCTGCCCCATCCTCCAACACCAGCGGCAGCGCCTGCCAGCCAGTGCCCTCGCCCACGCTGCCCGAATCCTCCAGCGCCGACAAAAAAGCGTGGCGCATGAACGGATTGCCGCCGCCGGTCAGCGCGTCCCATTCCGCCGCGTCGAGCGTAGATACGCCTTGCGCAACCCTGATGGTGATATCGCCTTCGGCCATTGCCCCTAACTAGGGGTGGCCGCAGGCTTTTGCGAGAGACCCGGACCTTCGGCTATGGGTGCATCGGCATATTCCATCGCCCGCTCCCGCAATGATGGGCTGGAAACGGTCCAGGTGAGCAGCGGCAGGCCGCGCTTCTTCTGGCGGGCAGCAAAGGTGCTCGGCAGGTCGCGCACGTCATAGGCGAGAAACTGGGCGCGGGCGTGCCACAGTGCCATGTGCCGCTTGACCGTGCCGGAGAAGGTCCGGCGGTTTTCCTCGGTCACCACCAGCCCGCGCAGGACATGGGGCACGCGGCTGGCGAACCAGGCCCCTACCCGCGGATCGAAGCTCATCACCGCCACGGGTCCGCGATAGCCTTCAAGGTCACGCCGCACTGCGCGGCACAGGCGATGGACAGAGCGGTTGCGGTCGGCTTTCAGTTCGAGCAACAGGGGTACCTGTCCCGCCACCTGATCGAGCACGTCGCGCAAGGTCGGCACCAAGTCGCCGCCGATGGCGAGCGGAACCTGCGTGATCTCGCCAATTGCCATGCGGTCGAGCCGCCCTTCGCGCCCGGCCAGCCGGTCCAGCGTGGCATCGTGGAACACCACGGCACGCTCATCCGCCGTGCGGCGCACGTCGCATTCGATGCCCAATCCGGCCGCGATAGCTGCGGCAAAGGCGGCGGGCGAATTTTCGCAGACCTGGGCATTGTGCAGGCCCCGGTGGGCGTAAACATGGTTGCGCAGCCAGCCCGCTACCTGCGGGTCGGGCGGCGGCGCGCGCCAGACGTCAACCAGCGCGAAGGGCAAAGATCCCGTCCACTTCGACCGCCGCGCCCAGTGGCAGGACCGGTACGCCGACCGCGCTGCGTGCATGGCGACCGGCATCACCGAACACCTCGGCCATCAGTTCCGATGCCCCGTTGGCGACCTTGGGCTGGTCGGTGAAATCCGCGGTCGAGCTGACAAAGGCGCCCAGCTTGACGACCTGCTCCACCCGTTCCAGCAGGCCTGCCGCGCGCAATTGCGCCAGCAGCATAAGCCCGCAGGCGCGCGCCGCCTCATAGCCCTGGTCCACGGCAACATCCTCGCCCAGCCTGCCGGTGACCAGTTTGCCTTCGACGAACGGCAACTGGCCGGAAACGTAGGCGCACCCGCCCGACACCACGACGGGCACATATGCCGCGACCGGAGCGGCGGCGGCAGGCAGGCTGAGGCCCAGTTCTTCAAGGCGGGCTTCGACAGTCATCGGGCTTCTCCATGCAATGTTTCAATGAGCCACGGCAAGGCCTCGTCCCACCTGTCGATCCGCGCGTGGGCGTGGCCTGCAAGCCGGGCGCAGGGGATCTGCGGGGAGATCGATGGCTCGCCACAGAAATGCAGCCGGTGGACATGCGGCACGTGTTCGAGCGCCGAAGCGTGGTGGGCGGCGATATCATCGATGAACACGGCGCGCTCGGCCCCGAACTCGCCAACGATCCGGGCCAGGGCGCCGCCCTTGGGCCCCAGGTTGGTGAACACCTGCGCGTCGATCCCCAGATCCCGCAGCTGGCGGCCCCGCGCTTCGTTGCGCTTGTCGGGCAGGTTGGTGAGGATCACCACATCGGCCTCGCGCTGCAGTTCGGTGATGGCGTTCACTGCCCCTGCGATCGGCACCTGGCGATGCATCTCGGTTTCGAAGAACAGGTCGAGATAGGACCACATCTGCTCTTCGCTCATCGGTTCGGTCTGGCCGCGGTGGCGCATGGAATCGCGGAAGGCCTGGCCTTCCAGTACGAAATCGACAGCGTGCTCTTCGTCCAGCCATTCGCGGAAATGGCGCACCATGTGCAGCAGCACCTCGTCGCAATCGGTGATGACCAGTGGGCGTGTCACATGTGCTCCTGTCCGCCGGCGCGCAAAAACTGTTCCGGCTTCACCCCGATCGCTCCGGCGGCAGCGACGAGATCCGGCTCGTGACTGCAGAGGAAATCGATCACCGCACGGTGGGTGCTTTCCTCGGCCAGGGCGGCGCGCAGGGTGTCCGGTGTCAGGCCCGTCAGGTCGAGAAACCGCTGCGCGCGGCGCTCGTCTTCAAGAATCCAGCCGAGCGCGGGCAGCGCCAGCGCGGCTGTCTCTTCCGCCGTGGGAGGGGCCTGGTAACGAATTGTCAGTCTTCCGATAAGAAGGTAAAGGCCGTGGCAAGCCTGCCGTTGGGGGACGGCCGGCATCTGGGAATGCAATGACCAAACGAATCCTCGTTGTCGAGGACAACGATCTCAACCGGAAGCTTTTCTGCGATGTCCTGCGGGCCGGCGGTTTCTCGGTCGAGCCCGTGGCAGACGGCAACATGGCGTTGGAACGGGCGCGGTTTTTCCTGCCCAACCTGGTGGTCATGGATATCCAGTTGCAGGACGTGTCGGGCCTCGACCTGATCGCCAGCATGAAGGGTGATGCGCAACTGTGCGAAGTGCCGGTGCTGGCCGTCACCGCCTATGCCGGCAAAGGCGACGAAGAGCGCATCCGCGAGATCGGGGCCGAAGGCTACCTGTCCAAGCCGGTGTCGATCGGACCATTCATGGCCGCCGTTCGCGGATTGATCGACGCGACTTGATCGAAGGGGCGACCTGATAGTCGGGCCGGTACCGCCGGTCAGATCATCAGCCCGAATTCCACCAGGAAAGATGCCAGCGTGGCAAACAGTCCGCCGATGAATATCCGGTAGGCGAGCGACAGGAAGCGGTACTTGCGCCGCTGCAATACCTGCCCGTTCTGGTAGATATCGTGCAGCATCATGCGGAAAACATGATCGTCGTGATGGAGGTTCTCCAGCACGCTGGCTGTCCATTCGTCCTCGTCCAGCTCGCTGAAATGGCCGAAGAACATCAGGTTTGGCCGCACCCCGGGCGGGGCCTTGCCGACAGAGGGGATCACTGCCAGCACCGCCATCAGCGAACTGAGGAAGGCAAACACCGCCAGCAGCGCCAGCGACCACGGCAGGTCTCCCGCCAAGGACCGGCTGACCGCGATCGAAAACACCAGGAAGGTGGCGCCCATCAGGATCGACGCTTTCTGGTCCGCCATCTGCGACAGCATCAGCGAATTGACCTGCACGGTGCGCAACATCTGCACGGCCTGAGGCGTATAGACCGGCATCGGTGACCCGGCCGGCACTTTGCCGCCGGATCCACCACCTGTCGTGCCTGGATGCCCTGTCATCGCGCTTTCCACCCCTGTCCGGTTGCCCCTCTCTAGACTGCGGCAGGCGCGAGCGCTTGACAAGCGGATGAAAGACCCGCTTTCCGAGACCCATGACGGGCTGCTAAGGGTCGGCCGGCAACGAATATGGGAATTTCCGGCATGAACCGCGAAGAGATTGACCGCACCATCCTCTCGATCATCGAGCCTTTCAACAAGAAGGGCGTGCAGATCACCGACAGCACGACCTTTGCCGGCGACCTGGAATTCGACAGCCTGACGGTGATGGATTTCGTCGCCGAGATCGAGGATTCGTTCGACATCATCATCTCGATGAACCAGCAGGCCGAGATCGAGAACTACGGCCAGCTGGTCGATGCCGTGAACAAGCTGCAGGGCGAGTAACCCCACCATGAGCGACACCGCAACTCCCGAACTCACAATCGAACGCGACCTGTTTTCCAAGTTCGACGAGATCATCGCCGTGCGCGAGAACCTGCTCTCCAGCGGGGTCACCGACCCCTTCAGCCTGGTGATGGAAAAGGTCCTCTCGCCCACCCGTGCGATCTGTAACGGGCGCGATACGATCCTGCTCGGCACCTACAACTACATGGGCATGACCTTCGACCCCGATGTGATCCAGGCGGGCAAGGATGCGCTGGACCAGTTCGGCGCAGGTACCACCGGAAGCCGCGTTCTGAATGGCACCTACCAGGGTCACCGCGAATGCGAGCAGGCGCTGCGCGAATTCTACGCCATGGACCATGCGATGGTCTTCTCCACCGGCTACCAGGCGAACCTCGGGATCATCTCGACCATCGCTGGCAAGGATGACTATATCATCCTCGACATCGACAGCCATGCGAGCATCTGGGACGGCTGCGCGCTGGGCAATGCCCAGGTCGTGCCGTTCAAGCACAACGATATCGAGGCGATGGAAAAGCGCCTCAAGCGTGTTCCCGAAGGCGCGGGCAAGCTGGTCATCCTCGAAGGCGTCTATTCGATGCTGGGCGATGTCGCGCCGCTGAAGGAAATGGTCCGCGTGGCCAAGGAACATGGCGCCATGGTGCTGGTGGACGAGGCCCACTCGATGGGCTTCATCGGCGAGCACGGGCGCGGCGTGGCAGAGGCGCAAGGCGTGATCGACGATGTCGATTTCATCATCGGCACCTTCTCGAAAAGCGTTGGCACCGTTGGCGGCTTCTGCGTGTCGAACCATCCCAAGTTCGAGATCATGCGGCTGGTCTGCCGCCCCTATGTCTTCACCGCCAGCCTGCCACCCAGCGTGGTGGCTACCGCCGCCACCTCGATCCGCAAGCTGATGCACGGCGCGGACAAGCGGGCGCACCTGTGGGAGAATTCCCGGCGACTGCACGGTGGCCTGACGGCGCTTGGCTTTACCCTTGGCACCAGCGAACCGCAAAGCGCGATCGTGGCGGTAATCATGCCTGATCTGGAGCGCGGTGCCGGCATGTGGGAAGCCCTGTTGCATGAGGGGCTCTACGTGAACCTGGCGCGTCCTCCGGCAACACCGGCCAACATGACCCTGCTGCGCTGTTCGCTGTGTGCCGAACACAGTGCAGAGCAGGTCGAGACCATCCTCGGCATGTTCGAGCGGGCGGGCAAGGCGGTCGGGATTATCTGACCGCGCGAGTTTTTACCGCAGGTCTTCGATCGTCGCTGCGGCGCAAGGATCGGAGCTGTTGTCCTCGCTCGGATCGAGCTGTGTCAGAATCACGAAACCGCCGATTACCAGCACCACGAACAGCGTGGTGAGCAGGCCGAGGTACTTGTCGATCATGGCCTTGATCGGCGCGCCGAACAGCTGGAACAGCACGCCCACGGTCATGAAGATGAACCCGCGCCCGGCCACGCTGGCGAGGAAGAACGTGGCCAGCGACATTTCGATGAAGCCGGCCGTGATAGTCAAGAGCTTGAACGGCACCGGCGTAGTCCCGGCGATCACGATCACTTCCCAATCGTATTCGCGCAGGTGGCAGGCGGCCACCGGGAAGGCATCGGTCAGGCCTAGCACCCCGATCAGCCACTGGCCGACCGCCTCGTAGAGAAAATAGCCGATGGCATAGCCGAACAGGCCGCCCAGCACCGAAAAGGCCGTGCAGATGAAGGCAAAACGCAGCGCCTTCGTCGGTTCGGCCAGGCACATCAGGCCCAGCAACGGGTGCGGCGGGATCGGAAAGAAGCTCGATTCGATAAAAGCGAAGAAAGCCAGCCAGCGCTCGGAAAAGGGATGCGCCGCCTTCTCCATAGTCCAGTCGTAGAGCGCGCGCAGCCACTTCATCCCGGTGTTCCCCGATGCTGAGATCCGCCTGAGCGGTTAGGCGAGGGCGTGAACCAGCGCAAGCGGGATGATTTAACCATTCTGGCACTTTATCATTGACATTGTGACGCTCTTTGGTTAGAGACATGGAACATCGCGATACACCGATTCGAAACGGGGTGGTCCTGCCGGGGCCGCCCTTTTTTGTGCCCGGACCACACCGGACTATCGGTGCGCTCAAGCCAAGAGGGCCCATGGGAACGACAACTCATCTCAGGACTGTCCAGAAGACCGGCGAAAAGCCCGGGCTCGATCGCCACTGGCGCGGCCTGTTCCTCGATACGCTGGCCGAAACCTCCAATGTCAGCGCCGCAGCGCGCGAGGCCGGGATCAATCCCAGCCGCGCCTACAAGGTCCGCCGCGAAGAGCCCGCCTTTCGCGCCAAATGGTACGAAGCCCTGCTCGAAGGCTATGAACTGCTCGAACTGGAAACGCTCCACCGCCTCCGCATGGGGGTCGATGCGGGCAAGGAAGACCGCAAGTTCGATATCGCCAACGCCCTGCGCATCCTGATGATGCACCGCGAGACCGTGGCCCGCGAACGCGCGCAGCACAGCCACGGCTGCCGGACAGGTGCAGAAGGAGTTCTTCGTCAACGAGGCCCATGCCCGGGCCGACATGCTGCTCCATCCCGCCGTACTGGGCGAAACGGACGCTCCGCCCGCCGACGCAGCTGAAGGCGATTGTTGGCTCGTCGGAGCGGGGGCAACCGGAGTCTGGGCTGGCCATGCGGGTGAGCTAGCCTGTATGCAATCGTCCAACTGGCTGTATGCCGCTCCGCGTAACGGCATGATAGTCTATGACGAGGCCGCAGGCCAGAACCGGCGCTATGCGGACGGTTGGCAGGCGGCCGCCCCGGTTGCCGAGCCCAGTGGAGGGCTTACTGTTGACGCCGAAGCGCGCAGCGCTGTGGCGGGATTGATAACTGCCCTGGTCGCTGGCGGCATCCTGCCTGGCAGCTAGGCGGCTGCAGCAAACGCACGGCCGTATCGCCGGACCACAAGCGTCAGCGCGACAAGGCCCGGCACCACGGCGACCAGTGATGACATGACGCCGAGTGATAACTCACCGGAACTCGTCGAGATATATCCGGCAACGAACGGGCCCAGACCCAGTCCGAGCAAGGTTGCGCCCAGCAGGAATATCGCCGTCGCAGTCCCCCGCATGTGCGGCTTGACCAGCGCTTGGCTAGCTGCCGCGCATGCGCCCAGCGCAGAGGCCGTGGCGGCCTGCGCGAGGAAGTTGCAGACCAGGAATACCGTGCCGGAACTTGTGCTGTAGCCGACCAGGATCAGCGGAACCGATCCTACCAGGGCGATCAACGAAACCATGACCCGCCCGCTTGCATAGTGCCGCGAAAGTCTGTCGGCCAGCCATCCCCCCAGGATTACGCCAATGAATCCGCCGAGCGCGTTGGGCGCGCCAACAACCATGCCAAGCTCGGTCTTGCTGAAAGCAAACGTCCGCTCGGCATAGGGAGCGGCCCAATAGGTTATCGTGTAGCCGATGTAACAGACTGCGGCATAGACCAGCACAATGCCGGTGAAAGCTGCGGAACCCCAGGTAAAGGCGAAAGTCTCCCGGTCGCTCGATCGCAGCGCGCTAGCCCAGCTGAAGGTGGCGTAGAAACCGACCCCCACGAAGATGAACTGCGCCAAGTTGCCAAAGATCGCAGAAGCCAGCCAGGCCACGATGGCCAGCAACAGCGCCACGGCCAGATTGATCGCCAACGCCCGGTGCCCACGCCTCGCCGCCCCGAGCAAGGTGAATGGCGGCACAATCTGCACGGTCTGGCTGAGGAATTCCTGCCATGCACGCGGATTATTGCCGCTGACGCTTGCGCCTCCATCGAGCGCCCCGCGCACCGGCTCTTTCAGCGTCAAGACCCATATCGCCAGCAACAGGCCGGGCAGTCCAACGATGACGAAGGCCGCCTGCCATCCGACAAGGCCCAGCGGGCCGCCCATGGGCCAGGCAGAATTCCATGTCTCGACGATGGCGCCGCCGATAACCAGCGACAAGCCACTCCCCACGAACAGTCCCGACGCATAGAGGGACAGGGCCGTGGCGCGCAGCCGCGCAGGAAACCAGTCGGAGATCAGCGAGTAGGCGCAGGGATTGGCACTCGCCTCGCCCACGCCCACCCCGATCCGCGCGACTGTCAGGGTAGTGAAGTTCTTCGCGGCACCCGACAGGATGGTCATGGCAGACCACAGTGTAAGCCCCAGGCTGAGCAGGCGCAGGCGATGCCAGCCATCGGCCAGCCGTCCGAGCGGGATACCGAACAGGGCATAGAATATCGCAAAGGCCGTCCCGTAAAGGAAGCCCAGCTGGGCATCGTCAATGCCCAGATCACGGCCAATGTCGTTCGCCAGGATCGACAGGATCTGCCGATCAACGAAGTTGACCAGGTAGACCAGGAACAGGACCCCCAGCGCGTACCAGCTATAGGCCGGGACGCGATCCGATACCTCGTGCTGATCCTCCTCCCGAGCCTCCATCAACCGCCATCCGGCAACGCAGCGTAAGCCGTGGGATCGATCAGCCCTGCCTCGGCAAATCCCTTCTGGCGCAACCGGCAGCTGTCGCACAGGCCGCAGGCTCGGCCATCGAGCGCAGGATCGTAACACGACCAGCTCATTCCCGGATCTAGGCCCAGTCGGGCCGCTTCGGTCGCTATCCGCGCCTTGTCCCAGTATTGGAGCGGGGTGTGGATCGTAAACGGCCTGCCTTGGACCCCGTCACGCGTGGCTAGCCGCGCGCATTCCTGGAAACTGGCGATAAAGTCTGGCCGGCAATCGGGATAGCCGGAGTAATCAAGCGCATTCACTCCGATGAAAATGTCGTGCGCGCCTACAGCTTCGGCCCAGGCCAGCGTCAGTGACAGGAAAACCAGATTGCGCGCCGGTACATATGTGACCGGAATGCCGTGTGCCTCCACTCCGCCCTTCGGCACGGGGATCTCATCCGTCAGCGCCGATCCGCCGAATCGCGACAGATCGAGTGGGAGGATGACGTGGCGCTCCGCCCCCAGTGCTGCAGCAATCTCAACCGCCGAGGCAATCTCGCGGCGATGGCGCTGGCTGTAGTCGATGGTCAAGGCATTCACGGCAAAGCCCTGCTCGCAAGCAATTCCCCCGGCCACCATTGAGTCGAGCCCTCCGGAAAGGAGGATTACGGCCTTGGGTTGCTGCTGCGCCATGCGCCACGGCTAGGCACGTAGCGCGCAATCGGCAAGACTTCTTGCTTCGCAAAATCAGCAGGGGCCGGTTCGCCTCGCCTCACCTTCGATCGTGAACGGCATTCCGCCCTGCGTCCCTTGGCTCCGGATCTGGACCAGCCCGGCACTTTCACGGCGGATTGTCGTCCGGCCATAGCCATCACCGCGACAGGTGTACTGCACTGTCACCACTGATGCGCTGTCTTCCACGATATAGGAGGTGCAGCCCGACTGCCGGTGCTGCAACTGGATCAGCTCGCGACCCGTTCGCACACAGATGGTGCGATGACTTCCGTCGGCCCGAGAACGCAGGTCCCAGCTGCCCTTGCTGAGTGTCTCGAGCATGGCCAGTTCAGGCGCCTGGGCGGAAGCTGGCCAGACCGCGCCAAGCAATGCGGCGGCGGCAAGCACGCTGAAACGCCTTTGCAATTTCCCCATCACTCCAGCCTCCTGTTCGCGGCCAACCGGCGCATCCGTATTGGCAGAACCTCATACCACACCGGACATGAACGCCCAATTGCCCTGCACGTGCGACGAGCCGATGAAGCACATCAATCCAGGATGGGGAATTTCCTCGAGCAGAACGCGCAATCGACCACGATCACACCGTTCTCATCGGCCATATCGCGCCGCTCGTCCTTGGGGAACCGCGCCAGTACCTGTTCGAAATGCAGGACACTGCAACGGCACCCCTTGGTCAGGTGTTCCCCCTGGACCACCCTTACTTCCGGTTCCTCGTGATAGAGCCGCCAGACAAGTTGCTCCAGTGACAAAGACTGTTCGAATATTTCTTCGGGGCGAAGAGAAGCGCCAAGAATGCTGATATGCTCCCACTCGGGTTCGTCAAAGCGGACATGCAGTCTTTCGCGCCCTTCCTCGCCGTCGGGCAAGTGCTGGATCAGCATCCCGCCGGCCACGCACCCGCCTGCGCCCGACCTAACGGCGGTGCGGATCAGGGTCGGAACCTGCTCGCTCTGGGCGAAATAGGCTTCTACCGCGTGGGTCAGCGACGCGCCTTCGAGCGGAACAAGGCCCTGGTACCGCTGGTCGCTGGTCGGGATGTCGAAGGTGATCGCCAGATACCCCTGGCCGAACAGATCGGCCAGTGACGGGTCAGCCCCAAGCCGGTCGAACTCTGCGGGGTCGTGGCTCAGATAGCCGCGCAATTCGCCATTCCGGTAATCGCAGACCAGCAGAGAGATCACCCCGCCTTCAGACTGGGCCTGGATGGTAAGCTGGTCATCCCGTTCTTTCAGCAGCCCACCCATCAACGCGGCGAGGACCAGCGCTTCGGCCAGGACGTGCTTGATCGCAGGGGGATAATCGTGCGCGGCGAGGATATCGTCGAGCACCGGGCCGAGCCGCACCATCCGTCCACGACAATCGCGCGCCGGGATGGTGAAACCGAGGATCCGGTCGAAGTTCGTTTCGGGCGAGTCGGGATGCTGCTGGGCCATGAGGCGCGATATAGGCAGCCAAAGCGGGAAGTTAACCCGCCGGGGTCGATCCCAGCAGGCCGAAACACCACAACAAGACGGACTTCTGGGCGTGTAGGCGGTTTTCCGCCTCGTCAAACACGACCGATTGCGGGCCTTCGAACACCTCTTCCGAAACTTCCTCACCGACATGAGCGGGCAGGCAGTGGAGGAACTTGGCATCGGGCTTCGCCTGCGCCATAAGTGCAGCATTGACTTGGAATGGCGCAAGCTCTGCCAGCTTTTCGTCGGCGTGGGCCTGGCCCATCGAAATCCAGGTGTCAGTGACAACAACGTCCGCCCCCGCTGCCGCCTCGGCAGCATCCTGCGTGACCGTGATCGCCGACCCTGCAGCGCGCGCGCCAACCAGATAGCGCGCTTCGGGCACATAGCCCTGCGGGGTGCCGATGCGCATATCGAACTTCATCAGCCCGGCTGCTTCGACCAGCGAATTCATCACGTTGTTGCAATCGCCCAGCCAGGCCAGCTGCAATCCGGGCAGGGGTTTGCCGTGTTCGATAATGGTGAGCAGGTCCGCCATGATCTGGCACGGGTGCGACATGTCAGTCAGGCCGTTGATGACCGGCACCCCGGCATGGCGCGCCATTTCCTCCACCTTGGCGTGATCGTCGGTCCGCACCATGATCGCATCGACCATGCGGCCCAGAACCCGCGCCGTATCTGCCACCGATTCGCCGCGGCCCAGTTGCGAGGTGCCTGAATCGAGCACGAGCGGCGAGCCGCCAAGCTGGCGGATGGCGATGTCGAAGCTCACCCGGGTGCGGGTCGAATTCTTCTCGAACACCATTGCCAGCACGCGTCCGGCCAGCGGCGCATCGGCATCGGCCTTGCCCTTGGGCCAGCCCGCTCGCGCCTTCTTGCGATCAATCGCATCGCCGATCATGGCGGCGATATCGTCACCGCCGGCATCGGCCAGGTCGAGGAAATGCCGCATCGCCATCATCCTGCTGCGGGCGGCTGGTAATCGGCTGCAGCAGCCGACAGCTTCTCGAAGAACTCGTCGATCTCGGCATCGCCAATGACCAGCGGAGGCAGGATCCGCAGTGTCTCGTCACCCGCCGCCACGGTCAGTAACTGATGGTTATCGCGCAGGTGGACCATGAACGGGCGCGGCTCGCTCTTCATTTTCAGGCCCAGCATCAGCCCCATACCGCGCACGCTGTCGAACAGTTCCGGATAGTTGCCGATGAACTGTTCCAGCCGCGACCGCAACCGATCACCCTTGTCGCGCACTTCGGCCAAGAATGCGGGATTGGCCACGGCATCCATGACCGCCGTGCCTGCCGCCATGGCCAGCGGGTTGCCACCATAGGTCGATCCGTGGGTACCGAAAGTCATGCCGCGCGCAGCCTTTTGGGTGGCAAGACAGGCGCCGAGCGGGAAGCCGCCACCGATGCCCTTGGCCGTGGCGAGGATGTCCGGCTCCATGCCGTATTGCTCGTAGGCATAGAAAGTGCCGGTCCGTGCTACGCCGCACTGAACTTCGTCAAACGCCAGCATCAGGTCATGTTCGTCTGCCAGTGCGCGCAGGCCGCCGATGAATTCTGGCGTACCGACGCGGATGCCCCCCTCACCCTGGATCGGCTCTACGAGGAAGCCAGCGGTCTGCGGGCCGATCGCGGCCTTCACGGCCTCGAGATCGTTGAATTCGACATAGCGGAAGCCGGGCAGCAGCGGGGCAAAACCCTTGTGCATCTTTTCCTGGCTCGACGCGCTAATCGTGGCCAGAGTGCGCCCGTGAAAGGCATTGTTGAACGTGATCAATTCGTACCGCGTGGTGTCGCCACCGGCCTGGTGATAAGCGCGCGCCGTCTTGATCGCGGCCTCGACCGCTTCGGCACCGGAGTTGGTAAAGAACACCGTGTCGGCGAAGCTGGCATCGACCAGCCGCTGCGCCAGTTCCTCACCCTGCGGGCTGCCATAGAGGTTGGACACGTGCATCAGCGTTGCGGCCTGGCGCTGGATCGCGCCGATCAGACCTTCGTGCGAATGGCCAAGCAGGTTTACCGCGATACCCGAGGCAAAATCGAGGTAGCGGGTGCCGTCCTCGGTGATCAGGTGGCAATGCTCGCCCTTGACGGGCCGGACGCCGCACCGGGGATAGACCGGCATTAGCGGGGTGATGGACATGGTTGAAATCCTCGAATTCAATTCTGAAACGACAAGTGGCGGCCGATTGGCCGCCGCGTGATGTCCATCGTGTAGGATGGAGGCAGCGGCCGGTCAAACCCGGCCGCCAGCCCCATACCAGCCTGCGAATCAGTCGCGGACAGGTGCCAGGTTGACAGCCGAGTGCTTGCCTCGTCGGTCAACTTCCAGGTCGAATTCGAAACGATCGCCTTCCTGGATGCCGGGAAGGCCCGAGCGTTCGACCGCGCTGATGTGCACGAAAGCATCTTCCTTGCCATCATCGCGGGTGATGAAGCCGAAGCCTTTCATCGCGTTGAAGAACTTGACCGTGCCGACAGCCTTTTCGCCCGTCAGTTCACGCTGCGGAGCGGCGCGTTCGGGCGCAGCGATGACATCGCCCACCACCTGCAGATCGGCTGCGGAAACCTTGCCGCCGCGATCCACCAGGTTGAACTGCAGCTCCTGACCTTCGGCCAGCGCGGCAAGACCTGCGCGTTCCACCTGGCTGATGTGAACGAACACGTCCTCGCCGCCTTCATCGCGCTGGATGAAACCGAAACCCTTGGCAGCGTTGAAGAATTTTACCTTGCCCTTGCCGGTGCCGACTACCTGGGCCGGCATGCCGCCGCCGCGGGGAGCGCCATCGCCGCCGCCGGGACCACGGCTGGCGAAACCGCCGCCACCGCCGCCCGAGCCGCCGCGCGAACCACCGCCGCTGTAGCGATCTCCGCCGCCGCCGCCGCCGCCGCCGAAGCGATCACCACCGCCTCCGCCGCCGCGCCAGTCATTGTCGCCAAACGATGGCGGAGTGCCGCCACCGAACGGGTCGAACGCCTCTTCCCCGAAACCATCCCGCTTGTCGCGCCCCCGGCCGCGACGACCTCTGTCGTAACCCATGTATTCGATAAACCTTCAATTCCGCCCTTGTCGTTCACCCGGCGGCCCGGACGCAATCCGGCCGAGTGGAAGCGAAGGTCCTGCCCACCACTTCGTGCCCTCCCCTATATCCTAGATTTTCACAGGTGGCGAACGATTTAAGAATCGATAGCCGGAGCGGTTTGGCCGCCTACCTTGCGAAGGGTCTTGGCCGCTTGCCAATTGTTGTGCAGGGTCGCCTCGAAGCGTGCTGCAGGATAAGATGGAACCGGTGGAGAGAGCGAAATGAGCGATTTCAGGCAATTGTCCGATGCGGTCTGGGCCAGCCCGCAGATCACGGTCGAGGACGTGGAGCTTGCGGGTGCCCAGGGCTTCTCGCTGATCGTCAACAATCGCCCCGAAGGCGAAAGCGGGGACCAGACCGACGGCGAGACAATTGCCGAAGTCGCCCGTTCGCACGGCATGGCCTATTGCGCCATCCCCATCAGCCATAGCGGCTTCAACCAGGACCAGGTGGACCGGATGGCCGAAGTGCTGGAAACGGCTCCCGGGCCGGTGCTGGCCTACTGCCGCTCCGGCACCCGCTCCACCCTGCTGTGGGCCCTCGCCCGGGCCAGCAGGGGCGCCAGTGTGGAAGATCTCGCTGCTGCTGCGGCTGCCGCAGGCTATGACTTATCGCCTATCGCCCCGGCGCTGCACCACTATGCGGCGCAGGCCAAGCCTGCGGGCTGAGCCGGTGGACGGCCTGCTGCCCCTGTTTGGTGCAGGCGTGGCAGTGTTGGCGCTGATCGGACTATCGGCCTGGCTCGGGTTCGGCGGGCGGCAGAGCCTTGAAGGACCGGACGAAGCGCTTGCCCTGGCCGGGGAGCTGCGCGGGTTCACGCCAAACAGGCTGGTCCTTGATCGCGATGGCGGGGCCGCGCTGGTCGGCGACACGCTCGGACGGATTGCGCTGGTTGCCCCGCACGGAGCGCACTTCATTGCCCGCGAGATCGGCCCGGAAGCCCGGCTGGATCGCACCGATGGCGAACTTTCGATCGCAATCGGAGCCATGCGGGTGATCCTGGCTCTGGGCGACGAGGCCGCCAGCTGGGAAAGCCTCGTTTCGCGGGCCATCGCGCCTGCGGAGACCGGCCCATGAGCGGCTTCGATCCCCTGCCATACGCCATCCCCCTGTTCGTGCTCCTGATCCTGGTTGAAATGCTTTGGGCACGGGCGTGCAAGAGGGCGCGGGCGTATGAAGTGCGCGACACTGCAGTCTCACTCGGCCTCGGGCTTGGCTCGATCGTGGCCGGAGCCCTGGCGGCTGGTGCGACAGGCGCCCTGCTGGTCCAGGCCCACGATTTTGCCCTGTTCGAGATCGGCTGGGCATGGTGGGCATGGGGCCTTTGCTTTGTGCTCGATGACCTGGCCTATTACTGGCAGCACCGCTTCAGCCACCGGGTGCGCTGGATGTGGGCCAGCCACGTCAATCACCATTCGAGCCAGCACTACAACCTGTCCACCGCACTACGCCAAACATGGACGGGCTTCATCGCGCTCAATTTCGTTTTCCGATTGCCGCTGGCTGCCGCAGGGTTCGAGCCGGCCATGATCCTGACCTGCGCCGGGCTCAATCTGATCTACCAGTTCTGGATCCATACCGAGGCGATCGGCCGCATGCCGCGCTGCTTCGAGGCGGTGATGAACACCCCGTCGCACCACCGGGTCCACCACGCGAACAACGCGATCTATCTGGACCGGAACTATGCCGGCACCTTCATTGTCTGGGACCGGGTGTTCGGCACCTTTGCACCGGAGGAAGAGGCAGTACCGATCCGCTACGGGCTGGTTCACCAGCTGGGATCGTTCAACCTCCTGCGCGCGGCGTTCCACGAATGGGTAGCTATTGCCCGGGACGTGAGACAAGCGCCGTGGCGGCATAAACTATCTTATCTTTGGCGCGAACCTGGCTGGAGCCACGATGGCAGCCGCGAAACATCGGACATGATCCGTGCGCGGACACGAGGAAGCCTGCCTCCCTCCACTTGATCCGGTTTTGATAGCATCGCCGCCGCTCTATCATTCCGTTCAGGCGGGGCCACGGTCGCAGCGCGCCGAAGGACCACGAAAAAGGGGCCGGAGGTTTCCCCCCGGCCCCTGTTTTCTTGACCAGATGGTCGTCGCTTAGTTGCCCGAACCGGGACCGTAGGTGACTTCCACGCGGCGGTTCTGCAACTCGCGGACACCGTCGGCGGTGGGCACGCGGTTCTGGCTTTCACCGAAGGCTTCGCTCGAGATGCGAGCAGCCGGGATGCCGCGACCGGTCAGGTACTGCTGGACCGAAGCGTTGCGACGTTCCGACAGGCCGACGTTGTAGGTCGCCGAGCCCGAGCGGTCGGCGTGGCCGGCCAGCATGATCGAAGCCGTGCCGCAGTTGCCATAGGCCGTGACTGCCGAATCAAGCACCGTGGCTGCTTCCGGCGTGATGTTCGACGAATCCCAGTCGAAGAACACGATGTACGGGCCCTGGTTGCACTGCACGACCGGCGGCGGAGGCGGAGGCGGAGGCGGAGGGGGCGGAGGAGGGGGCGGAGGAGGCGGCGGCGGAGGCGGCGGGGGCGGCGGAGCAACCGACGATCCGCCAAAGTTGTAGATCAGGCTGATCAGTGCCGAGTGCGTCGCCAGGCTGAACTGGTTGACGCGGCCTTCGGTGTCGCGGATATCGAACTGGTTGGTGTTGAGATACTTGTACTTCAGGCCGATGTCGAAGTTCTCGCTCGCCGGGACGCGCAGGGCGGCAATGGCCTGCCATGCCCAGGTGTGATCGTTATCGTCATAGACGAACGGGCCCGCCTGTCCGATGATCTGCTCACCGCTCATCCAGACGTGACCGTAGCCACCGCCGACCGAGAAGCCGACACCGTCATCGCCACCAAAATCGAGCAGGGCGTTGGCCATGACCGTTACCAGGCGGGTTTCGCCATCAGCGTTGAAGGTACCGGTGACCAAGGTCCCACCGGCGCCACGGGGCACACCAACAACGGTAGTCGAGAGAATCTCGGGATCCCATTCCTTGTAAGCCACTTCGACTTCGGTGCGGATCATGCCGAAGTCATAGCCGAGCTGACCGCCCAGCTCCCAACCGGTTTTGCCTTCCAGCAGGATTGCATCTTCGACCGGACCGTTGGGCGTGAACACCCGGAGGTTGGTCTCATTCGGGAACACGGCACCGACATCAACGCCGAAGTAACCCTGTCCATCCCGTGCCATCGCAGGAGCTGCAATAGCAGCCGCCGCAACGCCGAGGCAGAGCGCAATTTTTCGCATGATTAATTTCCCCTTTGAACCTTTGACGTGCTTCATAAATGCACAGTGTGCCGGTGGCAACCGCAAGTAATATGTGGGGCAACCAAATTGCTGGCATGAAGCGTCATTTTTGCCCCTCATCCCTCAAGGGGCCAGCAGCCGAATAGTTCCTTAACGCCGTCGAATATGGCACTTTTCGCGCTAAAGCTTGTCACAATCAGCCTGGATGGTTGCACAATTGCAACATATTGCCGGGCAATGGCCAAATTCACTTTGCCGACGCAACTCACAAGCCTGCGAGCCGGATTCGTTGTGCGCTTGCAGGAATTCTTTGAATTACAAGGCCAGCTCGCCGGATTCGCCAGTGCGGATGCGGACGACCTCAGGCAGGTCGAGGACGAAGATCTTGCCATCGCCGATGGTGTCGGTGCTGGCTGTGACGCGGATGGTTTCGACGACCTGCGGCGCCAGGGCATCGCTGGTGGCGATTTCCAGCCGGACCTTGGGCAGCATGTTCACCGCATATTCGGCTCCGCGATAGATTTCGGTCTGGCCCTTCTGGCGGCCGAAGCCCTTGGCTTCCGATGCCGTCATCCCGGCCACGCCGATTGCGGCCAGCGCCTCGCGAACCTCTTCCAGTTTGAACGGCTTTATCACCGCGATCACCAGCTTCATCGCCAACCCCTTTTGTGTTCGTCCCATCGGCATGAGGCCGACAGCAGCTTCTCTCTATAATGGGCCTGCCCCTGCGGGTGGCAACAAAAAAGGGCCGGAGCGGCTGGCTCCGGCCCAATAGTTTGTACGTTCGCAGGAGGAACGTGGTGAGGCGGAACCGGGGGGAGAGAAGGAGAAGGTCCCGGTTCCGCCAAACTTGGTATCAGTTGTAGGCGCGCTCGCCGTGTTCCGAGATATCGAGGCCGTTGACCTCTTCCTCTTCGGTGACACGCAGCCCGATGGTCAGCTTCACGATGTAGCCGGCGATCAGGGTGCCGATACCGGCCCAGGCGACCGTAACCAGGACGCTGTAGGTCTGGATCCAGAGCTGTGCACCCATCGCGGTCGATCCATCGCCAGGTCCACCAAGGAACGGCTGGTAGACCACCGCCGTGCCGATGGCGCCGACGATGCCGCCGATGCCGTGGATGCCGAAAGCGTCAAGCGAGTCGTCGTAGCCGAACTTGGCCTTCATCTTGGCGACGAAGATGTAGCAGACGATCGACGACAGGATGCCGAGCAGGATCGCACCGAACGGGCCGGAGTTGCCGGCTGCCGGGGTTACCGCCACGAGACCGGCGATGATACCCGAGGCGAAGCCCAGGGCCGAACCCTTGTGACCGGCCAGCTTTTCCATCACCATCCAGGCAAGGGCAGCAGCTGCCGTCGCGACGAAGGTGTTGATCATGGCCAGGCCGGCGAAGCCATCGGCTTCCAGCGCCGAACCGGCGTTGAAGCCGAACCAACCCACCCACAGCAGGCCAGCGCCCACCAGGGTCATGGTCAGGCTGTGCGGAGGCATGGGTTCCGACGGGTAACCACGACGCTTGCCCAGCAGGTAGGCGAGCACCAGGCCGGAAATACCGGCATTGATGTGCACCACGGTGCCGCCGGCGAAGTCGAGCGCGCCGTCTTCGAACAGCAGGCCACCACCCGCCCACACCATGTGCGCGATCGGGAAATAGACGATGGTCAGCCAGATCGGCACGAACATCATCAGCGCGGTGAACTTCATGCGCTCGGCCGTCGCACCCAGGATAAGGGCGGCGGTGATCGCGGCGAAGGTCATCTGGAAGCTGATGAAGACATACTTGCTGATGACCTCATCGCTGAAGGTTGCCGCCGTGCTGCTCGCATCGGTGCCAGCCAGGAAATAGCTTCCACCGCTGATGAACAGGCCAAGCGTGCCATCATAAACGGTATCGCCGAACGCCAGCGAATAGCCCCACATCACCCACACCAGCATGGCGAGGCAGGCGGTGGCGCCTACCTGCGTCATGGTGGAGAGCATGTTCTTGGAACGGGTCAGGCCGCCATAGAACAGTGCCAGGCCCGGCAGAATCATCAGCAGCACCAGCAGCGTGGCAGTCATCATCCAGGCGTTATTGCCGGGATTGGGAACGGCAGGAGCGACCTCGGCCACCTCCTGCGCGAAGGCCGCCGTGGCGACCATCATTGAAGTACCGATTGCACCGGCACTGTAGATCAGTTTGCGGATCATAGTATTACCCCTCTGTCCGAAAGCGCCGCTCAAAGCGCGGTCTCGCCGGTTTCGCCGGTGCGGATCCGCGTGGTCGACATCAGGTCGAGGACGAAGATCTTCCCGTCGCCGATGCTTTCCGTGCTGGCAGTTGCCTGGATGGTTTCGACGACCTTGGGCATCAGCTCGTCGCTGACAGCGATTTCGAGCTTCACCTTGGGGAGCATGTTCACCGAATATTCGGCGCCGCGATAAATCTCGGTCTGCCCCTTCTGCCGGCCGAAGCCCTTGACTTCGGACACTGTCATGCCCGCGACGCCCAAGGCGCCGAGTGCTTCACGCACTTCGTCGAGCTTGAACGGTTTGATGATGGCGATGATGAATTTCATCACTGACCCCTGTTGCTTACCGGAGACACTCCCGGCCAGGGAACTACAACGCAAACACCGTGCCAGTTTCCCCCAGCGAGGCGTTTACCGCGCGTTAACGATTATGACGGGGGTGGGGGGCCTTCTGCTCCGCCTGAATCTTGGGCAGTTGCCTAAATACTAGGCATCGATCTCCAGCTCGGCACGTACCGGGAGGTGATCCGATGCGCTGACGGCCAGGGCGCTGTGGTGGACTTCGACCTTGTCGCAGGACCAATGGGCCGAGTGGACGATCCGGTCGAGCGCGGCGAGCGGTCGGCGGCCGGGGAAGGATCGGCCGGGTTCGAGCACGGTCCAGTCATGGGCATCATCGGCAAAGGCGCGCAGGGATCCACCTCGTGGCGACCATTCGTTGAGGTCGCCCATGATTACCGCCGGGCCCTGGCCCAGTTTCATCACGTCGCAGACCGCTTCGATCTGGCGCCGCCTGAGCAGGCCTGACAGGTCGAGATGCAGTCCCACCACGTCGAATTCCTGCCCGTCCTTGGACAGCCGGGCATGGACCGCGCCGCGCGGTTCGAGCGAGGGCAGCGTAATGGGCGCGGCATCGATGATGTCTATCCCCCGCCGAACCAGGATGGAGTTGCCGTGCCAGCCCATGCCACCTGCACGAGTGACCAGCGGCACGATCTGCCAGTGCGATTCCACCACCATGTCGCGCGGCAGCACGGCGGCGCGGGTGCCGAAACGCAGGTCGGCCTCCTGCAGCGCCACCACATCGGCATCCATCTCGTGCAGCACGCGCACGATCCGGTCGGCATCGCGCCGACCGTCGATGCCCACTGCCTTGTGGATGTTGTAGCTGCCGAATGTGATGCGCATGGCTTAGCTCTTGGCAGGCTCCGGCGCTTGGCCCGCGATAAAGCGGTCCGTCTGGCGCGTGGGCAGGCCATCGATGCTCTGCCGCCGGTTGCGGTGCTTGTAGGCCCATTCCTGCGGATCGGCCTTGGCATGGAGCTTGACCAGCGTCTGCCGCTCGGCCTCCAGGGTCATAAGAGGGACGCCATAGCCGCAACTGGTCTGGACACTCTCTACCGCGATGTCGAAGATCTGGCGGGTACCGGGCAGCAGGGTGAAGTGGGAGGCGAGCTCATCCCATCCGCGCTCCCACGGCAGGACCGGCTCGCCCCGGCCATAGATGCGCAGGATCTGTGCAGGCTGGCGGAAATTGCAGAACATCAGCGTGATGCGCCCATCCGCCAGCAAGTGGGCATTGGTCTCGTTGCCCGATCCACCCAGGTCCAAATAGGCGACGCGGGTGGGCGAGAGGACTCTGAAGGCGTCGTACCCCTTGGGGCTGAGGTTGATCCGCGCCCCTTCGGCCGCCGTGGCAACGAAGAACACCGGCTGGGCAGCGATCATCGCCTGGTGCGCAGCGCTCAGTTCGTCGGAGAATTCGGCCATGGGACCAACTTATGGGCGAGCAGAGGAGTTGTCACCTCTCCTTGGTGGCGCTGAATGTCAGGTCGGGGTTCTTTTCGGCTGCATAGTTCACGTCCCACGGGCTGCGGGCCATGAACACCAGGTCGCCGTCACGATCGCGCGCCAGGTTGTTGCGGTTGAATTCGGCGAAGGACTGCTGCGCCGCATCCGACCCTTTCAGCCAGCGCGCCGTGGCAAAGGGCGAGGCTTCGAGCACGGCCTCGACCTTGTATTCGGCCTCCAGCCGCGAAACGAGAACTTCCAACTGAAGCTGTCCGACCACGCCGACAATCCACTGCGCGCCGAATTCGGGATAGAACACCTGGATCACCCCTTCTTCCGACAGGTCGTCCAGCGCTTTCCTCAACTGCTTGGTCTTGGTCGGATCGACCAGCTGCACCCGGCGCAGGATTTCCGGCGCGAAGTTGGGCAGGCCGGTGAAGCGGATCTGGTTCTTCTCGCTCAGCGTATCGCCCACCCGCAGCGTGCCGTGGTTGGGGATGCCGATGATGTCGCCGGCTTCCGCCGTATCGGCCAATTCGCGGTCCTGCGCGAAGAACAGGATGGGGCTGTGGATGGCGATCGGCTTGCCGAGGCCCGATGGCACCAGCTTCATGCCGCGTTTGAACGTGCCCGAGACCTGCCGCATGAAAGCGATCCGGTCACGGTGATTGGGGTCCATGTTGGCCTGGACCTTGAAGATGAAGCCGGTCACCTCGTCGCGGCTCGGGTCGATCATGACCTCGCCCGCCGGTTGCGGTCGCGGTGGGGGCGCGTGCCGGGCGATGGCGTCGATCAGGTCGGTGACACCGAAGTTCTTCAGGGCGGAACCGAAATAGACCGGCGTCAAGTCGCCATTGCGGTAGGCCTCTGCATCGAATTCGGGATAGCCGATCTGCGCCAGCTCGATCTCCTCCGCCCATTGGTCGGGGATTGTTGCGCCCTCATCCACCTTGCCGAGGAATTCGCGGCTGGGCCCTTCAGGCCGGGCGATGTTGCCGGTGGCGAAATCGAGCACGCCTTCGAACTGCCCGCCCATGCCGATGGGATAGGCCTGCGGGCTGACATCGAGCGCCAGCATGTCGGCAATCTCGTCGAGCAGTTCGAACACCGGGCGGCCTTCGCGGTCCACCTTGTTGACGAAAGTGATGATCGGCACAGAGCGCAGGCGGCAGACCTCGAACAGCTTGCGGGTCTGCGGCTCGATGCCCTTGGCCGCGTCGATCACCATCACGGCTGAATCGACCGCGGTCAGCGTGCGGTAGGTATCTTCCGAAAAATCCTCGTGCCCCGGTGTGTCGAGCAGGTTGAAGGTAATGCCATCGCGCTCGAAGGTCATCACGGAGCTGGTGACCGAGATGCCGCGTTGCTGCTCGATCTTCATCCAGTCGCTGCGCGCCCGCCGCGCCGCGCCGCGCGCTTTCACCTCGCCCGCAAGGTGGATCGCGCCACCTTGCAGCAGCAGCTTTTCAGTCAGGGTCGTCTTGCCCGCGTCAGGGTGCGAGATGATGGCGAAGGTGCGGCGATTGGAAGTCATTGTTGCTCTCTTCTCCCCTCCCGCTTGCGGGAAGGGCCGGGGGTGGGCCTGTCACTATCGCAGCGTCAGGAGCAGGCCCACCCCTAACCCCTCCCGCAGGCGGGAGGGGGACTAACCCCGCAGTTCCCCGCCGAGTTTCGCCGCAGCCGCGACAACCTTGTCCGAGATCGCCTTCAGTTCCGCATCGGTGAAGCTTTTCTCGCCCGGCTGTAGCGTCACTTCCACCGCGAGCGACTTCTTGCCCTCCGGCACGCCTTGACCGGCGAACAGGTCGAACAGGCGGACATCAACGATGCTGGCCTTGTCCGCACCCTTGACCGCGCGCAGCAGGTCGGCGGCGGGGAGGTCGGCCGGCACCAGGAAAGCAAAATCGCGGCTGACTGCTTGGAGCGCCGCGGGTGCATAGGCGATTCGGGCAAAACCGGCGGCCTTGCGCTGCGGGATCGCGTCGAGAAACAGTTCCACCGCCATCACCGGCCCGTCGATATCGAACTCCGCCAGGGTTGCCGGATGGAGCGCGCCGAAGCGGGCCAGCACGATCTTGGGGCCGAGCCGCAGGGTGGCCGACTGGCCGGGGTGAAACTGGTCGCCTGCCTCCCCCATCACCATCAGGTTCCCGACCGGCGCGCCAGCTTCGGCCAGCAAGGCAAGGGCTTCGGCCTTGGCATCGAAGGCATGGAACATCGCCGCCTTGCCTGTGGACCAGCCGCGCGGGGTCTTTTCGCCCGCCAGCACCACGCCCAGCGTTGCCCGCTCGTCACTGCTGCCGTCGGCTGCGCGCAGGTAGCGGCGGCCGATCTCGAACAGGCGCAGGCCAGCCGCACCGCGATCGCGGTTGCGTTTGGCGGCGCTGAGCAGGCCGGGGATGAGCGAGGGGCGCATGGCCTTCATGTCCTCGCTGATCGGGTTGTCGAGCACCCAGAGGGGGCCTGATGCAAAGTGCTCGGCCTGGGAAACCGGGAGGAAGGACCAGGTCACCGCCTCGTTTAATCCGCGCCCGGCCGCCGCACGCCGCAAGCGCCGCTCCAGCACCTGCGCCGCAGTGGCCGTGGGCCGCGCCACGCCGACATTCCCGGTCAATGGAACGCTGGCCACATGGTTCAGCCCGTGGATGCGGACGACTTCCTCCACGATGTCAGCCGCGCCTTCGATGTCGTGGCGCCGCAGCGGAACAGTGACCTGCCAATCGTCAGAGACGGCGAAATCGAGCGCTATCAGGACGCGACGCTGTTCAGCCTCGCTCACGGCCACCCCGCCCAGCTTCTGCGTCAATTCGGGGTCGTATGACACCACCTTGGCCTTGGCTGGCGGGCTGCCTGCACGAACTACATGGCTCGCCTCGCCGCCGCAGATGCGCTGGATCAGGCTGGTCAGGCCGTCGAGCCCGCCCTCGAGCCAGGCCGGATCGACCCCGCGCTCGAACCGCGTCCGGGCATCGGTGGCAAGGCCCAGCTTGCGGCCGGTCACGCCGATGGTCTCGGGGTTGAAGTAGGCGATTTCGAGCAGCACGTCGGTCGTGCCCGGCTGGACGCTGGAATGCTCCCCGCCCATGATCCCGGCGATGTCGTGGACGCCATTGTCATCAGCGATCACGGTCATCGTGGAATCAAGGATGTAGGTCTTCTCGTTCAACGCTAGCACCTGCTCGCCATCGCGTGCGCGGCGGGCGGCGACTGGCCCGCTGAGCTTGGCGAGGTCATAGACGTGTGCCGGACGCCCGAAGGCGAGCATCATGTAATTGGTGATGTCCACCAGCGCGCTGATCGGCCGTTGCCCAGCCGCCTTGAGCCGCGCCTGCATCCAGTCGGGCGAAACGCCATTGGTCACGCCCTTGATCACCCGGCCATAGAACGCCGGGCAGCCCTCGGGATCGTCGGTGCGGATTTCGACGGGACAGGGGAAATTGCCCTCGATCCGGTCATCGCGCAGCGGCTTCAGCGTGCCCAGCCCAGCCGCCGCGAGATCGCGGGCAATGCCGTAGACGCCCATGCAATCGGGCCGGTTGGGGGTGATCGCCACATCGAACACCGGGCTGGTGCCGTGGTATTGGGCAAAGGGGGTGCCCACCGGCGCATCGGCGGGCAGTTCGATGATGCCTTCATGATCGTCACCCAGCTCCAGCTCGCGGGTCGAGCACATCATGCCGTTCGATTCCTGGCCGCGGATGGCGCTCTTCTTCAGCAACATGCCGTTGGCCGGGACCACCGCGCCGGCGGTGCCGAGCACGCCCTTCATGCCCGCGCGGGCATTTGGCGCTCCGCAGACCACCTGCAAGGGATCGCCCTCGCCGGTATCGACGGTCAGCACTTGCAGCTTGTCGGCATCGGGGTGGGGTTTGGCGGTCAGCACATGGGCCACGCGGAAGCCGGCCAGCCTGTCAGCCGGATCCTCGATCCCCTCCACTTCGAGGCCGATGGCGTTCAGCCTGGCCGAGATTTCCGCCACGCTTGTCTCTGTGTCGAGGAAATAGCGCAGCCATTCGAGCGAGAACTTCATGGCCGCGCTCCTACACCGGCGGAAAGCGTCGGCTGGTCGTAGGCCGAGAAGCCGTAATGCTGTAGCCACCGCACGTCGCCATCGAAGAAGGCGCGCAGGTCATCCATGCCGTACTTCAGCATGGCGAGGCGATCGACGCCCACGCCGAAAGCGAAGCCCTGCCATTCATCAGGGTCGAGGCCCGACATTTCGATCACCTTGCGGTTGACCATGCCGCTGCCCAGCAGCTCCATCCAGCCATGCCCCGGCGCATCGCCGCTGCCGCCCAGGACACGCCTGCCGTTCTCGATGGCAAAGCCCACGTCCACTTCCACGGACGGTTCGGTAAACGGGAAGTAGCTCGGGCGCAGGCGCAGCACGATATCGTCAGTTTCGAAGAAGGCCTTGAGGAAGGTTTCCAGCGTCCATTTCAGGTGGCCGAGGTGGATATCCTTGTCGATCACAAGCCCTTCGACCTGATGGAACATCGGCGTGTGGGTGGCGTCACTATCACTGCGATAGACCCGGCCCGGCGCGATGATGCGGATCGGCGCGCCTTCAGCCAGCATGGTGCGCACCTGCACCGGGCTGGTATGGGTCCGGAGCAGCATCCGCCCTCCCTTGGGGGCGGTGTCGGGGAAATAGAATGTATCATGCATCGCCCGCGCCGGATGGCTTTCGGGCATGTTGAGCGCGGTGAAATTGTACCAGTCGTCCTCGATCTCCGGCCCGGTGGCGACAGCAAAGCCGAGGTCGGCGAAGATTTCCGCCAGTTCGTCCATCACCTGGCTTACCGGATGGACCGTGCCGCACGGCGCATCGGGCGCGGGAAGGGTCAGGTCGGCCTTCTCGGTGGCAAGGCGGCGGGCAAGCTCGTCCGCCTCGAACGCGGCCTTCCGGTCTGCAAGGGCATCGGCCACAGCCTGACGCAAGGCCTGGATCGCAGGCGCCTTCTCCTGCCGTTCCTCCGGGCTCATGCCGCCCAGCGTCTTGAGCAGGCCGGACACGCTGCCTTGCTTGCCCAGCAGTTCAACGCGCAGGGTTTCCAGCGTGGCAAGGTCGGTGGCAGCGGTGATCCGCTGCAGCGCATCGGTGGTCATGGATTGGATATCGGACATCGGACTTCGGTTTTCCGCTCGGGCAGACAAAAGGACAGGCGCGCCTGTTAGCGGCCAAGCGCCCGCCACCCAAGTGCTAATCGCTGCAAGTTCCTGGTCGGCTAGCCTTGCCCGTGCGCCCCATAGCGAAGCACGGTGGGCATGTCGGTTTGCGGTGCGGCACCCTGGTCGGCCATGCGCTGGGCCATGATCCGGTCGAGGATGGGATGCGGGGTCTCGGCATATTCGGTGGGAGTCATACCCATGAAACTGCGGAAGTCGCGGACGAAATGGGCATGGTCATAGTACTGCACGTCGAGCGCAGTGGTCCATTTGTGGGGTGCCTTGGCATCCGGACCGGCGAGCATGAACCGCGCCAGGCTGCGCAGGAACCGCTGACGCCGCAGCAGCAGCTTGGGGGGAAAGCCGAAATAACGCGAGCACAGCCGCTCAAGCGACCGACGACCGATATCGAGACCAAGCGCCAGTTGTTCGACATCTGCAATCTCGGGGTCACGCAGCGCTTCCTGCAGTGGCAGCACACGCTCTGGCAGCGGCGGAGCCCGGCAATCAAGCTCGAGCAATCGGGCATTTATCCGCCCCGCTGTCTCGTCGGCATCCCCTCCAGCGCGTTCGATCTCCCGCAAAACGGTCAGGAACGGTGCAAAGCCGGGCAAACTGGCGGCGTCGAAGATCCCGTCGGCGAGCGTACTGGCCGGTGTCTCGACATATCGCGCCCAGCCAGCCGGTTGCAGCCCCAGCCCCCATATGCGCGAACGGTGCAGGGCAAACTTTATCGCCCGGCTGGTCGGCCCGCTGAGCACAAACTGCGAAGTAGAACCAAGCTCGTCCGGCGTGATCGCCGCCATCGGCGACTTGCCGTACTGAATAAAGCGCATGGCGGCCCATTCGGGATGCAGCAGGTCATGAATCATCGCCGCATCGCCGCAATCGATCTCGAACAGATAGAGTGCCGTAAAGTAGGGTTGCAGTTCCTCCGACAGGCGGAAAAAGCGCACATCTATGGCGAATTGTCCCGTCATCGGATGCGACCAGCCCCCTGCACGTTCGTCCCTCCCTTGTTGGATCGGACGTAACGCGATTACGCGCGAAAGTAACACTTGGTTCCCGATTGCGCGAAATGTTGCGCGGATTCCATGACAATCGCGAGCAGAAAATGACAAGGCCGGTTAGGTGCTTCCCGGCATCTTGCCTCTTCCCCTCCAGCGGTCGCTTATCGGCTCCAGCAGGCGCGCAGTCAGCGCCTGAAGCGGCTGAAAGCCTGCTGCAAGCGATTGAAAGGGGGAACCATGTACAGGAATCTCATAACATTGGCCCTGGCGGCAGGGTGCGCCAGCGCAGTGGCCAGCGTCCCGGCACTGGCCAACGACGTAGAGCTGGTGCGCTGCGAACAAAGCCTGGGCAGCGTGGCGCTGGTCGATGGCGCCGGAGCCGGTTGGCAGCAGTGGAACCTTGGCAGCCCGCGCGCCCTGCTGATGCGGCTGGCCAGCGAATCGGGCTGCTTCACGCCGCACGCCGGTGGCGCAGAACCCGCCCGGTTCCTGATGACCGCAGTGGCCGGGACCGAGGAAGAGGTGGACCAGGGTGTCAACCTTGCCACTACCGCCGCCACCGAGGCCCTGGTCCGCAGCGGAGCCGCTGCCAGCGTATTGCGCAGCGTGCCATTCGGCGGGTCGGCACTTGGCATGCTGGGCGGGCTTGGCGGCACGCGCCGCACCGTCGCCGCGGGCCTCACCGTGGTCAGCCCGGCCACTGGCCAGCCGATCGCGTCGGGCACCGGGACGGTCCGTTCGTCGAGCCTCAGCTTCCGGGGGTCCAGCGGCGGCTGGGCGCGCGGCGTGGCAGAGACGACCGGCTATGCCGACAGCCGCGATGGCCAGAAACTGACCGAAGCCTTCATCATCGCCTTCAATGAAGTGGTGGCGCAGAACGCAGCCTTGGCTGCCGCGCCGCAGCCGGGCGCGGCCATGGCGGCAGCTGACCCTGCAGCCGGTCCCTCTGCCGTAGCTGCAGTCGATACCGTGATGCGCGCAGCAGCCGCAGCCGATGCCGCCGAAGTCCGCAGCCTGCGCGCTGGCACTGAACTGGTGCCGACCGGCAACCGTGATGGCCTGTGGGTCGAGGCGGCCGACAACTTCGGCACCAAGGGCTGGGTCTCGGTCGAAGACCTGCGCTGACAGGACCATTCCCCCGGAGCCTGGCGGTGTCACGACCCTTCATCGCCCGGCTCCGGACAAGGGAAGGGCGCGGATGGCCCAAACCATCCGCGCCCTTTTTGATTCCCCTGGTCCGTTGCCGGACCACCTACGCAAGGCCGGTCAGGCCGGAAGCGCGTCCTTGGCCTGCTTGATGATCAGGCCGAAAGCTTCAGCCTGGTTCATCGCCAGGTCGGCCATGACCTTGCGGTCAAGCTCGATCCCGGCCAGCTTGGTGCCGTGCATGAACTGCGAATAGGTCAGGCCTTCGGCCCGGACTGCCGCATTGATGCGCTGGATCCACAGGGCGCGGAAGTTGCGCTTGTTGATCTTGCGGTCGCGATAGGCGTACTGGCCGGCCTTCTCGACCGCCTGGCGCGCAACGCGAATGGTGTTCTTGCGGCGGCCGCGATAGCCCTTGGCCTGTTCGAGTATCCGCTTGTGCTTGGCGCGCGTGGTGACGCCGCGTTTGATGCGTGACATGCCTTATACTCCTCAGCTCAGCCCGTAGGGCGCCCACAACTTGATCGTCCGTGCATCGGGCTCGGAGATCACCTTGGTGCCGCGGTTCTGGCGGATGTACTTGGCATTGTGGCTGATCAGGCGGTGGCGCTTTCCGGCGACACCATGCTTGACCTTGCCGTTGGCGGTGATCTTGAAGCGCTTCTTCACACCGCTCTTGGTCTTCAGCTTGGGCATTTTCGTCTCCTTCAAAAGGGACACGTCCAACCAGCCCTGGCAGCCCTTGTGGCCAGACCGGCAGATGAATCACGTGTCAGTGAAGCGCGGGCGTTTAGGCAGGAGTCGGAGAAAAGGCAAGGGGCTGGTGCAGAGCATGACCCCGGCCCCCGATTCCGCCTATCCTCCTACGAACACGAAGGGTGCCCAGATCGCCGGATGGGCCGCGCCGTCAACCGAAGCGTCGGCGATCAGCGCAAGCTTGGCCTGGCGCAGGGCCTCTGCCGGATCGAGACCCCGTGCAGCCCCTTCGGCCGTAGCCACGCTGAGCCGCGCCGCCACATCGTCGCGCACCCGCCAGTGCGAGGCGAGCAGGCTTTGAGCCCCAGCATAGAGAAAGGCCTGGGCCAAGCCGCCGAAAGCAGCATCGTCCATGCTGTTGCCCGAGGCCGAATTGCAGGCCGACAGCACCACCCAGCGCGCCGTCAGGTTCAGCGCGGCGATCTCGGACGTTGTCAGCAGGCCATCGCCCGCCTCCCCCGGCAACGGCGGCGAGAGGACCAGCGCGGCCTCCTCCAGCCCGTCGAGCTCCCCTGCCATCAGGCCGTGGGTGGCGAAGGTAATGATGTCGGCGGAGTCCAGGCCAAGCGAGCCAAGCGCCGCTTCGGTCGCCTCCGGCCCTGCCAGGATACGCGATTCCCCGGCGTCTACCGCTCTTGCCATGGCCGCCAGCTCGCCCGCCGCCAGTCCGAGCGGCCCGAGATCGGCAATGCGCCGTGCATTGTCCGGGCCACGAAAAGCCAGCGTCGTCGTCGCTGTCGGCAGGGCGGCATCGGGAAGTGCTGGCGCACCGACCCCGACAAAGCGGTCGTAGGACCGCTCCCACTGGCCCGCATCGCTCCGGCCTGCCCGCGCCGGATCGATCGGGTAGGCAAAGGCATGGCGTTCCAGCGCGAACCGTCCCGCCGCACCACTTTCCTTCAGAATCGAAAGCGGCAAGCGCGCCAGTTCGCCCCGCGCAATCACGTTGACCCGCGACTTGCTGTCCAGCACTGCTCGGATCGCGGGAGTGAAGAGCGCATCGTGCAGCACCTCGCTCGCCTCGCTGTCGAACGGAGCCAGGCCCGCCAGCCCGGCATCGAGATTGGTCCGCAGCCGGGTCACCAGTTCGCCGATTTCCAGGGTGCTCAGGCCCGCATCATCTGCCACCACGCCATCGGACGTGACCGCAAAGATGCGCGTCTGCACATCCGCTTCGACGATGAACAGCAAGGCGGCGTCGGCGCCCAGTCGCTGCTGCATCTCCGCCAGTCCGACCGGGCGCAAAAGCGGCGCGGCCAGGTCGCCCTGCCGAGCCAGTTCCTCCGACAGCTCACTGATCGAGGCTTCGATCGCGGCCATGGCCCCCTGGTCTCCGGCCAGGGCCGCCCGCTGGAACGAGGCAAGCGCCGCCTCGCGCCGCTCCAGCAAGTCCTGCCGCACCCGCAAGGCGGCCGCCACTGCCGGATCACCCGCCTCGTCGCGCTGGACTGCACGCAGCAATGAGCGTTCCGAAGCGCCGATGCCCTTGTACTGCGCCAGGTCGAAGGCAAGCGCACCATCGCCAAGGTCGCCGGCTGCCAGCATGGCCCAGCCGAGCGCCAGTTCGATATCCCCGTCGCGCCCTCCGCCGGCTCCTTCGCCTTCGACCTGCCCGCGCCAGGTGGCGAGCAGGTGGGGCACGGTTTCGTCGAGCAGGCGCCGCGCCAGCGCCGCGTCACCCGCGCGCGCCTCGGCGAGGGCGCGCAGGGCCTGCCCTTCCTGTGCAGCGCTGGAAAATTGTTCCGGCCGGTCGGCAAAGCCTTCGTCCAACTCGGCCAGCAGGGGCAGCGCCTCGGCCCAGCGGTTCACACGGCCAAGTTGCAGCGCCAGCATCTGCAAGTAGTATTGCCGGTCGTAGTGTCCCTGCGGCCGGTTGGCGCGGAAGAAATCGAGCACCGCGCGGTATTCGGCCAGCCCTTCGTCCACCCGGTCGAGCGAGATGAGGATACCAGCCAGCTTCAAGCGGGCCTCGAGGGTTTGCGGAGCGGTCGCCCCCTGGCTTTCGGTCAGCACACGGGCGGTATATTCGGCCAGCGGCAGGGTGTCCGCGGCCCGGTGCTGGGCCGTCAATGCGGCGATGAGGTTCAGCCGGGCCTCTGCCGCGGCGGGCGATTCGGGTCCGAATGCCTCCTCGCGGATGACAAGCGCACGGCGGGCCAGCCCTTCGCTCTCGGCCAGCTGGCCGCTGCGCAATAGCAGGTTGGAGCCGTTGAGCATGATCGTGGCGAGGCGCGGATGATCGGGCCCCATCAGCGGCCCGAACCGCACCAGCGCGGCACGCAAGACCTGCTCACCCTCGCTCCGCCGCCCGGCTTCGATCAGGGTATAGATGCGGTTGTTGGCATTGACCGCCAGGGCATCGTGCAATTCGGCATTGCCGGGATCGGCGGCGAGCAGCCGTTCGCCGATCTCCAGCGCCTCGTCCCCCAGTTCCAGCGCACGGTCGATGTTGCCCTGGCCGCGTTCGGACCAGGCAAGGTTGTTGAGGCCCGTCACCAGCGCCGGGGTGCCTTCGGGGGCATCCTCGCGCCACAGATCCACCGCCCGCCGCTGGTATTCCAGCGCCTCGTCATTGCGTCCGAGCGCCTGCATGACCACGGCCAGGTTGTTGGTGTTCTCGATATAGTCCTGCCGGTACTGCGGCCCGGCGGCGGCATAGATGTCGATCGCGGTACCCAGCAGGCCGGCCAGCGGCTCGATCTCCCCCATGATGAAGTAGGTGAAGGCCAGCTCGCCTTTCAGCTTTTCCAGTTCCGGGTGCGGATCGGGATAGATCGTGGCCGCATAGTCCACCACCGCGCCATAGGCAGCGCGATAGGCGCGTGGATCGACCATCTTGTCGATGGCGTTGGCTGCTTCGAGCAACCCGTCCAGCCGCTCCTGCTGCTGCGGATCGAGCTCGATTACCGGAAAGGCGCCGGCCTGTTCGGTGACGGCATCCTGGGCGAAGGCGGCAGGGGCACAAAATGCCCCAAGGCACATCGCCGATACCGCCAGCCCTCGCAGACGGACCTTGCGCAACCGATCACGCATCTTGGCAATCCTCCCCGCAGAATTCCCGCCCCGGCCTGGTGCGACCGGAGCAGTCTAGCGCGAAAGGCGGGACGTGCCAGACCCTATGAGGGCGGAGGTGGCCTCAGCCCTGCCCGCCCATGGCCTCCAGCACGTCCTCCAGCCGCGCCGGATCGCCCAGCGCCAGTACGTGGCCTTCCGATCCCGCATGGAGAGGGTCGCCGTTCCAGTCGCACATCAATCCGCCTGCGCCTTCGACCACGGGCACCAGGGCGGCAAAATCGTGCAGCTTGAGGCCCGCTTCGCAGACCACGTCGATATGGCCGCTCGCGAGGCAGGCGTAGTTGTAGCAGTCGCCGCCCATCACCATGCGCTTGTGATCGGTCTTGGCGGCGAGCGCCATGAACACCTCGCCTTCCTGCTGGCTGAAGTACTGCGGGCCGGTGGTCGCAACGGTGGCGCCAGCGAGTTCGCGGCATGAGCGGGTGGTGACCGGCTGGCCGTTGAACGTGGTGCCCTGCCCCGCCACGCCCAGCCAGCGTTCGCCCTGCACCGGCTGGTCGATCATGCCCAGCACCGGGAAACCATCGACCAGCAGCGCGATCAGCGTGCCGAAGGTGGCCCGCCCCGCCAGGAATGCCGTGGTGCCGTCGATCGGGTCGAGCACCCACTGGCGGCCGGAACGGCCTTCCTCCACGCCGAATTCCTCGCCATGGACACTGTCCTGCGGCACTTCGGCCTTGAGGATGCGGCGCATGGCTTCTTCGGCGCTGCGGTCGGCGATAGTTACAGGGGTGGCATCGCCTTTGGCTTCGCTTGCCAGGCCGCTGCGGAAGTGCGGCAGGATTTCCGCCCGCGCCGCATCGGCGAGGCGGTGGGCCAGCGCGATTTCGGCGGCCAGGCTAATCGCCCGGCTCATTCGTCTGCCGGTGCCGTTGCGGGAACAGACAGGGGGTCGCCTTCGTCATGCACCCGCACAATGATCGCGCGGATGCCCTGCGGTCCCGCCTTGGGCGTGTGGGGCAGCATCCGCGGGATCACGAAGGTCTCGCCCGCCACGATCTCGCGCGCCTCCATGCCCTCGATCTCGACCAGCGCGCTGCCTTCGGTGACGTAGAGATACTCTTCCCACAGATGGTAGTGCGCTTCGCCCACCGCATTGGGCGGCAGGTGGAGATCGGCCACGATCAGCTCGTGTCCGGGCGCGGCGTGGACTTCCTCGTTGAACACCGGGTTCGAGCCGAACGGCGGGGTGTAACCCTGGGGCTGAGCGATTGCCCCCGTGGCACATCCGGCCAGCACCAGGGCGAGCGGAAGGGCGAGCTGGTGAAAGGGCGCGCGCATCAGTCGAACAGGCTCGAAACCGAGCTTTCGTCGGCGATGCGGCGCACTGCCTCGCCTACCAGCGGGGCGATAGTCAGGACGCGGATCTTCGATGATTCCACCGTCGCCTCGGTCGGGCGGATAGTGTCGGTGATGACCAGTTCCTTCATGCAGCTTCCCTCGATCCGCGCAACGGCCCCGCCCGACAGCACGCCGTGGGTAATATAGGCCGTCACGCCTTTCGCGCCAGCTGCCAGCAGTGCCTCGGCAGCATTGCACAAGGTGCCGCCCGAATCGATGATATCGTCGATCATGATGCAGTTGCGGCCCTTCACGTCGCCGATGATGTTCATCACCTCGCTCTCGCCCGGACGCTCCCGGCGCTTGTCGACGATGGCCAGCGGGGCATTGTCGAGCCGCTTGGCCAGCGAGCGGGCGCGGACCACGCCGCCCACATCGGGCGACACGACCATCAGGTCGGTATCGCCATAACGCGCCTGGATATCTGCGGCCATGACCGGGGCTGCGAACAGGTTGTCGGTCGGGATATCAAAGAAGCCTTGGATCTGCCCGGCGTGGAGGTCCACGGCCAGCACCCTGTCTGCCCCCGCCTCGGTGATCAGGTTGGCCACCAGCTTGGCCGAGATCGGCGTGCGCGGGCCGGGTTTGCGATCCTGCCGGCCATAGCCGAAATAGGGCACCACGGCGGTGATCCGCTTGGCAGACGCGCGGCGCAGCGCATCGATGCAGATCAGCAGTTCCATCAGGTTGTCATTGGCCGGGAAGCTGGTGGACTGGACGATGAAGACGTCCTCGCCGCGCACGTTCTCGTGGATTTCGACGAACACTTCCTCGTCGGCAAAGCGGCGGACGCTGGCATCGGTCAGCGGCACTTCGAGATAGCCTGCGATTGCCCGTGCCAGCGGCAGGTTGGCGTTGCCGGACATGATCTTCATGGCTCTGGCCCTCTGGTTGCGCGCCAGAATCGTCGCAAGGACTTTTCGCCGCATGGATTGGTCGCCCCGCCTCTAAACCAGCGTCACATGATTGCAACCTGTGGCGACGGGCAGGTTGGGGAAATGGACTTTGCCTTACGGCCGATGCTCGGCCCTGATCCAGCGGACAGTGCCGGTCGAGGCGCGCATCACGACCGAATGGGTGGTGAGCAGCGCCGTGCCATCCTTGCGCCTGCTGTGCCGCACGCCATCTAGCAGCGAACCGTCGGTCACGCCGGTGGCGGCGAAAATGCAGTCGCCGCGCGCCAGGTCTTCCAGCCGGTAGATCCGGTCGAGATCGGTGATGCCGCATTCGTGGGCGCGGCGGCGCTCCTCGTCGTTGCGGAACATCAGGCGGCCCTCGAACTGCCCGCCCACGCAGCGCAGCGCTGCCGCCGCCAGCACGCCTTCGGGCGCACCGCCGGAGCCCATATAGAGGTCGATCGTGCAATCGGGGTCGGCAGTCGCCATCACCCCCGCGATGTCCCCGTCGCCGAGCAACTGGATGCCGCAGCCGATGGCACGCAGCTTGCTGATAAGGTCGGCATGGCGCGGCCGGTCGAGCACGCAGACCATCAGTTCGGCAGGAGCGACGCCTTTCGCATCGGCCACGGCGGCGATATTCTCCTCCGCCGACTTGGCCAGGCTGACCACGCCATCGGGCAGGCCGGGGCCCACGGCGATCTTTTCCATGTAGATGTCGGGCGCATTGAGCAGGCAGCCCTTGCCGGCGATCGCCAGCACGGCCAGCGCATTGGTCCCGGCCTTGGCGGTGATCGTGGTGCCTTCCAGCGGATCGACAGCGATGTCGATGGCCGGGCCGGTGCCGGGTGCCGCGCCCAGCTTCTCGCCGATGTAGAGCATCGGCGCCCGGTCGCGCTCACCCTCGCCGATCACCACCGTGCCATCGACCGGCATCAGGTCGAAAGCGGCGCGCATGGCCTTTACCGCAGCATCGTCGGCGGCAGTCTCGTCGCCCCGGCCGACCAACCGCGCGGCTGCCATGGCGGCGGCCTCGGTCACGCGGACCAGCTCCATCACCAGCACCCGGTCGAGTGTTGCTGTGGCCTCAATCGCAGAGCTATTCATCGGCAATTCACTCGCTTGGCGGAAGGTGGCGCAGGCTTAGGGCGGGGTGGTGATGATGTCGAGATTATTGGCCGCGCCCCTTTTCTTCGCAATGGGTTCTGCCCCCCTGCTCGCCCAGGAGCCCGCGCCTGCGATCACCGCCGAGGAAGCGATCGCAATCGCCGAGGACCGCTGGTCGATCCTCGTCCCCGAGGTCAATCCCTGCGCCGTGGCGCGGGACAACGCCGATCCCGATGTCATCGTCGTCTGCCGCGAGTGGGAGGACGGCGAGCGTTATACCTTCGATGCCCCAACTCGGGCCGATTCACGCGTCACCGGCAGCGGTGCCCCGCGGCCGCCAGACTTCGACGAATCGTGCCTGCGCAACCGCGGGCGGGAAAACTGCATGATGTTCGGCAAGGTCCCGCCCCCTGCCATCATGGTCGATTTTGACTCCCTGCCCGAAACCCCGGCCGATTCCGAAGCCGCGCGGCTCTATGGCGGACCGACAGATGCCGACCAGCCGCCCGGGGACTAGCCCAGCAGCGGCATGACCAGCGGCGCTTCGGCCAGGCTGGGCGAACCTTCGAGCAATGCCAGTGCAGTGGTAATCGCCCGCTCCGGCCCTTCGTGGCTGACGATCGCCACCAGCACCGGATCCAGCGCCTGTTCGTCAGGGCTGCCGTGCTGGATCATGCTTTCGATCGACACCCCGGCATCGCGCATGGCGGCAGTGATCTCGGCCAGCACGCCCGGGCGGTCGGCCACGGTGAAGCGCAGGTAATGGCGGCCCAGCCGGTCGCCCGGATCGGCCTTTGCCGCGCTTTCCAGCCGCGCGACGGGCAGCGAGAAGGCCGGAACCGTGCTGCCGCGCGCGATGTCGATCAGGTCCGCCACCACGGCGCTGGCCGTCGGGCCATCGCCCGCGCCGCGCCCCTGGAACAACAGGCGGCCGACGAAATTGCCTTCGGCCACCACGGCATTGGTCGGGCCATCGACAGCGGCCAGCGGATGGTTCTTGGCCACCAGCACCGGCTGGACCCGCTGGAACAGGCCGCCCGCATGGGGTTCTGCCACCCCGACCAGCCGGATTACGTGGCCCAGCGCATCGGCCTGGGCGATGTCGGCGGCGCGGATGCGGCTGATGCCCGATACGTCCACTGCGTCGAAATCAACTGAAGTGCCGAATGCCAGGGCGGCCAGGATCGCCAGCTTGTGCGCCGCGTCCACGCCTTCCACGTCGAAAGTGGGGTCGGCCTCGGCATAGCCCAGGTCCTGGGCTTCCTTCAGCACGCCGCCGAAATCCGCGCCTGTGCTTTCCATCTGCGTCAGGATATAATTGCAGGTGCCGTTGAGGATGCCATAGATCCGCGAAATTGCGTTGGCCGCCGCGCCTTCGCCAAGGCCTTTCAGGATCGGGATGCCGCCGGCCACCGCCGCCTCGAACCGCAGGGCCAGCGCGCGTTCCTCGGCCAGGGCCGCCAGTTCCATGCCGTGGTGCGCGATCATCGCCTTGTTGGCCGTGACCAGGTGCTTGCCGCCACCCAGCGCATGGCGGGCCAGGGCCAGCGCCGGGCCATCGGACCCGCCGACCAGTTCGACCACCACGTCCACGTCATCGCGGGTGGCGAGCGCGGTCATGTCATCTTCCCAGGCGAAGGGGGCGAGGTCGATCCCGCGATCCTTGCCCCGGTTGCGCGCAGAGACCGCCACCACTTCGATCGGCCGCCCGGCCCGCGCCGCAATCAATGCGCCGTTTGTTTCCAGCAGGCGGATCACGCCTGCACCAACGGTGCCGAGGCCGGCCAGAGCGATGCGGAGCGGTTGAGTCATGGAAATTCCCGGTCAAAAAGGTTGCAGCAGCAAGGCGCCGATAGTTGGCCAGATGTCGCTTGGCTAGGGGTCGGTGCCAGCAAACCTGCCCGCAAAGGTGACACAAGTGACACCCTGTCACCTTCGATTCGGGCTATATAGTCCTTTGTTCCCAAGGGCCTGTCTTCCAGTGGACAAAGTGACAGGTGCCCGGGAGAAATTGCCCGGACAGGCGCGCGCGACAGCAGGGGTGCAGCGAAAGGGGGCACTGGCACGATACTCATGCCACGGTGCTGGCAGATCATTGGCCCTGTAGGAAAGCGCCAGCGCCAGCCCTTCTGCCAGGAGGACTGCTTGCCCGCCCTGTCAGAGCGTACTGCGCGCGCAGGCCCCCAGTTCGCGCACGACCAGGGCATAGTCTTCCCGCGCCCGCGCACGCGATGCGGGATCGGTCTGGATGAAAGCGCTCTCGGGCAGTTCCGTCGGCAGGAAGCAGGCCAGCGCATACCATTGCAGCGTTTCGGGCGCGGGGGGACGGGCCGACTGGTCCACGATATCGGTCCACGACACGCCCCAGCCCGGCTGCATGCCGGGGCGGCGCAGCACGGTGAGCGAGACCGGCGCGCCATCGGGCGTTTCAAGGAACACCTGCGTTTCCGATTCGCCCGCCAGGTTGCCCGGCACGCTCATCACTTCGCGCACGCCGCTGATGAGCGGCGGCCGGTCGGGCTGGACAAGCTGGGTCAAGACCTGGCGCACTCGCTGTTCCAGCGCCGGATCATAGGGCTGGATCGCCTGGCGCCCGACAAGCTGGATCTCGCCGGGGCGATTCGGCACCCGCGCGGCAAACAGCAGGACAACTTCCTTCTTGATATCGGGTCGCCGCCCGCGCGCGTTTAGCGGCAGGTCCACCAGGAAGGCCTGCTCGCTGCCGACCGGGCCGGAACCTGCCAGCAGGGCCTGGGTGGTGGCCCGGACATAGAGCCGCGCCTTGCCCGGTTCGAGCCCCGGCGCACGGTCGGCCGGGACGTTGGTCTGGCGCCGCACTTCGGACCGCAGCACCATGTCGGACGCCAGGCCAAGCTCGACCAGATCGACGTAGGTTGGCGCGGTAGCCGGGATCGGGCCCTGCGGGATCGCGGTCGCCGCGCCACCGGCTGATTGCGCTTGCACCGGAATCGCCGCCAGGATGGCCAGACAGCAGGCCCCGACTGTTGCCAGTACGGACAACGGAATGATTGACCGGGGATTCGCCATCGGGGGGATTCGCACCATTTTTGCCATCGCTCCATCCTGCATATTCGGATTGCTCGTGTCATATATAGGGGCATCGGCCCGCCTTAAACACCCGTATTCGCGGTGAATCGCGCCTGAACCGGCAATCCAGCTGATAAAGCGATTGCCCGCTTGGAAAGCTCCCGTTAAGACCCGCCCCATCGGACCGGATAAAAACAAATACGCATGAAGACGCATGGTTCGTGTCAGGGGATGATGGATTACGTTACCCTCAATTGCCGCTCCTGATCCGTCAGGGCGGAAAACTTCGCTGTGGCAGGCAGGCCTCCGGGCCTGCATAGTGCTGCGTAGGCCGGGATCGCCCGGTAGTTGAATATGGAGTGATGGGACTGGATGGCTTACGCTGACCAAGAAATGAGCGGTAGTCGAATTGTATCGATTATCATCGTTATCCTCATCCACGTTGCGCTGGGTTATGCGCTGGTAAGCGGCCTCGCCATGTCGGCGTTCGAAAAGGTCGTCGAGCGCGTGACCACCGTGGATATCGAAACACCTCAACCGGAACCTGAGGACGAGCCGCCGCCGCCGCCAGAACAGGAAGTGGCTCCGCCGCCTCCGGTGGCACCGCCGCCGCCGATCAGCATTGCGCCGGCTCCGCCGCCGATCCGCACGCAGCAGAACATTCCGCCGCCCGCACCGCCGGCCCGGATCGTTCCGCCGCCTGCGCCTCCGGCTCCTCCGGCTCCGCCGCCGCCGCCGTCCCAGGCGCGCCCTGTGGAACGCGATGGCATGAACCGCTGGCAGCAGCGCATCATGGATAGCTACCCGACACGCGCCGTGCGCCAGAACGTCGAAGGCAACGTGGGTGTGTCCGTCACCGTTGGCACCGATGGGCGCGTGTCTGCCTGTACGGTTACGTCAAGCAGCGGCTCCAGCATTCTCGACGATGCAGCGTGTGAAGGCATGCAACGCTATGCCCGCTACCGGGCAGCCCTCGACGATGCCGGCAACCCGACTACAGGACGCGATTCGTTGACCATCGTGTACCAGCTGGGCAACTGATTTTCCCGATATCCAGAACAGAATTAATAGAGGACTTTTCGCATGTTCATTGACATTCTCACCGTCGCCGCTGCCGAAGCGCCCCAGAACCAGTTCGGCTTCTGGGAAGCCATGGAACAGGGCGGCGCCACCGCCTGGTTCATCCTTGGCGTCCTGGTCATCCAGTCGGTTGGCTCGTTCTACATCCTGTTCACCAAGTGGTTCGAGCAGAACAAGATCATCAGCCAGTATCGTTCGGGCCACTCCAGCTTCTGGCGCGCCGGTTCGATCTCGGAAGGTGCCACCAAGTTCGAAAAGAACAGCGCCTGGCGCCAGCTGGCCGACGATGCCCTGGCCGCCGAGCACCAGCACAAGAGCATGACCGACAGCCTTGAAGCCCATGACTGGCTGCATGGCTCGCTGGCCCGCTCGGAAGCCTCGATCAACAACAAGCTGGCCGGTGGCCTGCCGTTCCTCGCCACCGTTGGTGCAACCGCACCGTTCGTCGGCCTGCTCGGCACCGTGGTCGGCATCTACCGCGCCATGATCGGTATCGCCGTCGAAGGTTCGGCCCAGATCGACAAGGTTGCAGGCCCCGTGGGTGAAGCGCTGATCATGACCGCCATCGGTCTGCTCGTCGCCGTGCCTGCCGTGTTTGCCTACAACTTCCTGCAGGTCCGCAACAAGAAGATCGCCGCGATGCTGACCGGCTTCTCGACCGAACTGCTGGCCAACATCGGCTCGAACGGTGTGGTGAAGCCTACCGTTGCTCCGGCCACCACCAAGACGGTGACCCCGGCTGCTCCGGCCAAGCCCGCTCCGAAGGCCTAAGCCGATCGCATAAGGGCGGCGCCCGGCACAGTGGTGCAGCGCCGCCCTATCGGCCCCTGAAGTACTGAGATAGGACGAAAAACATGGCCATTGCGTTGGGTGGAGAAGGCGCCGAAAAGCCCATGTCGGATATCAACACCACGCCCCTTGTGGACGTGATGCTGGTTATGCTGATCATCTTCATCATTGCCGTCCCGGTCGCCATCCAGACGGTGGAAGACCTTGAAATTCCGGTCCTGCAGTCGCTGGAAACGGAAAACAAGGTAGAGAACCTGCTGATCACCGTGACCTCCACCGATGAGGCCGGGCGCACACCTCAGATGGTGGACACCGATTTCTCCGGTGCATCGCGGAACGGCGAGTGCCGGGTGTTCATCAACAACATCACCCTGGTTTCCTCGGGCGAACTCTACGACCAGGCCTTTGCCAAGCTCGATGCCATCGTGCAGCGCGCTGGTGGAGCTGATGCGATCAGGGCCGATCCGAGCCTGATCCCGCAGGTCCACATTCGCGGTGACGTGAACGTTCCGTGGCGCTGCGTCGCTGGCACGATCTACAACGTGCAGGCCGCCGGCTATCCCACCGTGGGCTTCATTTCCAACGCGGTCTCGCCCACCAGCTAAGGGCACTCCGACCGGGTTCCTGGAAAAGATTTAGGAGTAACTTCTCATGGCAATGTCAGGCGGATCTGATGATGGCACCCCGATGATGGATATGAACATGACGCCGTTCATCGACGTCCTGCTCGTGCTCCTCATCGTGTTCATCATGTCCATCCCCGTGGCGACCCACGCCATCAATATCGACCTTCCGGCTCCGTCACCGCCGATCGACGTACCGCTGCCCGATCCGATCGTGAACAAGATCGTGATCACGCCAGTTGGCGAGATCCTGTGGAACGGCAATGCGGTCAACCTGGGCGAGCTGCGGTTCCAGCTGCAGCAGACGCTGGAATTCGCGGTCGAACCCGAACTGCAGTTCGAACCGGAAGCCAATGCCGAATACGAACAGACCGCCAACGTGCTCAACATCATCAAGAGCTCGGGCGTGACCAAGTTCGGCTTCGTGGGCAACGAACGGTACCGCGCCTTCGGCAAGTAAGCCGGATCAAGCTGGACACACAGATCGAGGGGCGGGAGAAATCCTGCCCCTTTTTCTATGGCCGCGAAGGCGCAGCACACGAACGACCCGGCCCTAATCCCCGCATCCGCCGATAGACTCTCCCCAGCCAGCCCTACCGCATCGGCGAACGATGCGTTAGACCATGCAGCAGGCCATGGGCCGGAGGGAAGGATGAGGCGCTCGCACAGCAAGTTCCGCCCCGCTCCATACGACCACGGAGCGCGGATTGCGCGGATCGACCTGACGCCGCTCGCCGCAGTCGGCTGCATTCTGAGCGCCTTGCTGATGCTGGCCCTGCCGAATCCAACCCATGCCCTGCTGTTCGATTTGCCTAGTGTGGGTCCACCGTCTGAGGAGTTTAACGTTCCGGAGCACCAACTTCGACAGCATCGCGACGGGACCTTGTATTTGAACGGCGAGCCTGTGTTGCTGGGTGATTTGCAGCCGCTGCTAACCGCGCTCGGTCAGACGCCATACGAGCCAACCCTCTGGGTCGAAATGAGCGGTGACACGCCCTACGGCGCAGCGCTTCCGGTGATGGCGGCTATATCCACCAGCGGAATCCAGCAGGTCTGGCTGTGTTTTCCAACCGATGTGCGTCCGGACCGTTATGCGCGCCGCTGGCCTTATCGCGACGCGGGCGAAGTTGAAGCTGGGTGTATTCCCTTGTCCGCAACCTGATCCCCTCAAACCCGCATCGCCGCCCCCGCCAGGCTCTCAGCCTCGAGCAGCAGCTCGTCATCGGCCGAGCCTTGCGGCAGGGCCTCGCGGCCGATCATCACCAGCACCGGCACGGCGAGCGGGCTGACCCGTTCGAGTTCGACATGCACAATGCATTCGGCCGAAGTTGCCAGCAGTTCGGCCAGCCGGGCGATGTCGGTCATCTTGCTGCGCGCATCGGCCCAGGCCGCCTCGATCAGCACGTGGCCCGGCTCGTACTTGCGCAGCACGTCGTAGATCAGGTCAGTGCTGAAAGTGACCTGCCGACCGCTCTTCCTCTGCCCCGGCTGCTGCCGCTCCACCAGTCCGCCGATCACCGCCACTTCGCGGAACGCACGGCGCAGAAGGGCCGAATCCTGCACCCAGTCCACGAACTCATCCGCCAGAATCGTTGGCGAAAGCAGCGGCGCCGGGTCCTCCACCGGCTTCAGGCCCCAGACTGCCAGGCTGTAGTCATTGGCGACAAAGCCGCCCGGCATCAGACCCAGGTCCTCCATCCGCTTGGTGATGAGCATGCCCAGGCTCTGGTTCGCGTTCCACCCGGTGAAGGTGTAGAACACCGTGTAGTGCCGCCCGCCGTGGGGAAAGCTCTCCACCAGCAGGTTGCCCGGCCCCGGCAGTTGCGAACGCCAGTCCTGCACTTCCAGCCATTCGCGCACATCATCGGGAAAGCGCCCCCAGCCCGCCCGATCGACCAGCATGGCGCGCACCCGTTCCGCCAGATGCGTGGTCAGCGGCAGCCGCAACCCGCCATAGCTGGGGATCATCGCCGCCTTGGTGCTGGCCCGCACCACCAGTTCCATGTCCTTCAGCTGTTCGACCGCAAGAGTAAGGCCGGAAAACTGGAACGTGTCTCCGGGCCGCAACGATGCGGCAAACCGCTCCTCCACCTTGCCCAGTGACCGGCCGTTGCGGAACCGCACCGTCAACATCTCCGAATCGACGATGATCCCCGCATTGAGCCGGTGCCTCGCCGCCATTTCCGGATGGGTCAGCCGCCAGCACCCGTCCTTGTCGCGCGTGATCCGCCGGAAGCGGTCATAGGCTTTCAGCGCATAGCCGCCCGTCGCCACGAATTCGAGCACGCGAGTCCACACCGCCTGATCCAGCCAGGCATAGGCGAGGCTGGACCGCACTTCGGCCAGCAGCGCGGCCTCGTCGAACGGGGCGGAACAGGCGCAGGCCATCACGTGCTGCGCCAGCACGTCGAGCGCGCCGGGGCGGAAGTCCTCGCCATCGCGCTGGCCCTGGTCCACTGCGTCCTTGGCCGCCATGGCCTCCAGGAATTCGAACCGGTTGCCCGGCACCAGCAGGGCGCGGCTGGGGCTGTCGAGCCGGTGGTTGGCCCGGCCGATACGCTGGAGCAGGCGGCTCGATCCCTTGGGCGCGCCCATCTGCACCACCAGGTCGATATCGCCCCAGTCCACGCCGAGGTCGAGGCTGGCGGTGCAGACCAGCGCCCGCAACTCGCCGCGCGCCATGGCCCCTTCCACCTTGCGCCGCCCTTCCACTGACAGCGATCCGTGGTGGATGCCAATGGGCAGGTTATCCTCGTTCGCATCCCACAGGTGCTGGAAGATATATTCGGCCAGGAACCGGGTGTTGGTGAAGATCAGCGTCGTGCGGTTCTCGCGGATATGGCGGTAGAGCTGCGGAATGGCCCAGGTCGCGGCATGGCCGCCCCACGGCACGCGGGCATCCTCAGGTAAGAGGATTTCCACTTCGGCCGGCGCGCCGGGCTCACCTTCAACCAGCGCCACTGAATCGATGTCTCCCCATGGCGCCAGCCATTCGCGGAAGGCCTCGGGATCGGCCAGCGTGGCGGACAGCCCGACCCGCTGCATATCGGGGGCAAGTGCCTGCAACCGGCTCAAGGACAAGGCCAGGAGGTCGCCGCGCTTCTGGGTGGCGAAGGCGTGGATCTCGTCCACCACCACGCGCTTCAGCCCGGCAAACATTGCCATGGAGTCGGGATAGCTGAGCAGCAGTGACAGGCTTTCGGGCGTGGTGAGCAACACATTGGGCGGGCGCATGCGCTGGCGCTTCTTGCGGTCGGACGGCGTATCGCCGCTGCGCGTCTCGATCCTGATATCGAGGCCCATCTCGGCCACCGGGGTGATCAGGTTGCGCTGCACGTCATGCGCCAGCGCCTTCAAGGGCGAGACATAGAGCGTGTGCAGGCCTTCGGGCGGAGGAGCGCCTTGCAGCACCGAAGGGCAGAAGGCCGCCAGCGTGGGCAGGAACCCGGCCAGCGTCTTGCCCGCCCCGGTATCGGCCACCAGCAACGCGTGCTGCCCTGCCAGCGAGGCGTGGAGCATTTCGGCCTGATGCCGCCGCACCCGCCAGCCGCGGCCTGCGAACCACTGGGCAATCTCGGGCGGGACGGGAGGAGCGGCAGCAGCCATGGCAAGGAGATAGGCCTCGCCCCCTTCCTTCACAATGTGGCGCGTCAGAGGATACGCAGCAGATCGGCCGAGACTGTCCCCGGGCGCGCCAGGACCACGTCGAGCATGGCGAGCTTGACCTGGCAGCGGCGCTGGTGGCCATTATCCTGCAATGCCGCATAGACCGTCTCATCGGCCAGGCCCGACCGGTCGATGATGGCGCCAACCACGTCGCCCGGAATGTCCGCCCGCAGTTCCCCGAATCTGGGATGGCTGGCCATCAGCCCTGCCTCCCGAAGCCGGCGGAACATGGCCCGCTCGCGCTCCTGCGGCTCCACGCCCAGAATCACGTCGCCCAGCCCGGCCAGCCCCGCTTTGCGCATCGGGCAGTCTTCCCCGATACGTCCTTCGCGCTGCAGGGCCTGCAGCCACAACCGCTGGACCTCGTTGATTTCCACCAGTTCGCCGAACTCGGCAAGGCGCCGGGCATCGAGCGCAAAGACTCGGGCCACTTGCAGGGCGCGCACCAGGGCTTGTTCGTGGTTCTCGCCTGAGCGACGGGAGGAAAGATAGGCCGTGGTCACACCCGCGCGGAAGGCGGAATAGTCTTCGCCCGCCTCGACCGCGCCGTCCTTGCCCATGATCTGCTCCAGCGCGAGCCGCAGGCCCAACTCCTCCTCGCGTTCGGACATCGGGGTCTCAGCCTGGTTCTCGGCTGCGCTTTCGACCTGCGTTCGCGCATTCCGCTCGTTATTGTCCCCGCGGCTCAGCGCGCCGAACACCACGGCAACCATCCATAGTATGCCGACGATCCGGATGATCCATCCGATGATCCCCGGCCCGCTGTCGGTCAGCCTGCGGTCCCACCAGCCCACGCGCTCGGGATTGAGGTAGCTTTCAACCTCGGGATAGCGCTCGCGCACACCGTTGAGCAGGATGCGCACATCGTCCTTTTTCGCACGGAAGCGATCGAGGGGATTGGGCTTTCCCGGTCGCGCCAGTTCGGTCCAGACCTTGTGCAGCACATGGCCGGGCTGCCCCACGTTTTCGACAAAGCGCATCCCCCTGATGCGCAGGTTGAGGAAGCGCAGCGCCGGGCGTTCGTCGATCGTGCCCGCTTCGCCCAGCCAGTGGAATTCCTCGTTGGCCCGCTCGACCAGCGCGGCGGAACGCGGCCAGCCTTGCGCCATCATCTCGGCCAGGTGATGATCGATCGCATTGTACACTTCCAGCCGGGCGGCATGGGCCTCTGCCACCAGCGAGTTGACCAGGGCAAGGGCCTGTTCGTAGTCGGGGAGGGTAAAGCCATCGTCGCTGTAGTTCCCGTCCGGGAAGACCAGCTGGGCAAGGGCGCGCAACTGGCGCTCTATGCGCTGGCTGTCGGTTTCCGGCGGCTCTTCGCTGCCCCAGGCGCGGGTGCGTGCGCCCGGAACAGGGGGTTCGGCGGGCGCTTGGTCTGACTCGAGGACGACCGCATCCCAGTCGTCCGGCGAACCATAGTCAGCGCCATCGTCGCGATAGTCCGGCTCTTCGGGTGCCTGCTCCTCCGCCGCCCTGGCCGCCGCCGAAGCAGCCAGCCGCAGGGCAATGTCGCGCGCCTGCCGCAGCTTGGCAAAGCCCGCCACATCATTATCGACATCGAGCGCTTTCAGCTTGTCGGCATAGGCGCGACGGATGGCCGCCTTGTCGTCGGTCGCCTTGATCCCAAGGGTGCGCCAGCACTGCGCGCTCATAGGGGCGGGTTCGCCTCGAGGTTGTCGAGCACTTCGAGCAGGCCCTTTCGCATATCGGTGATCTGGCGCGGGTCCTGCTTTTCCAGCGCGCCCTGGAACTCGGCAATCCAGCGCCCGACGAATTCGCGCGCATCGCCAAGGAAGCTTTCATAGACGCGTTCCGCCCGGGCCAGCGCGGCGGCATTCTCCGCCTCGTCACGCGGGTGGACCTTGAGCGCTTCCAGCGCCTTGCGGCTACGGGCGATTTCGGTAGCGCTGCGTCCGTCATCCTCGTCCACGATCACCATGTTGCGGTGATAGCCGGACTTCGGCACGTCGATATCCACTTCGAGCAGGCCGCTGGAATCATAGGTGAAGCGCACGTTCACCACTACTTCGCCCGCCGGCGCGCGCGGCACCGGGATCTTCATCTCGCCCAGCTTGACGTTCTGCGTCACGTCGCGCGCCTCGCCCTGGTAGATCCCCGATACGATCTCCTGCTGGTTGTCGGCGGCGGTGGAATAGGACTGCACCCGGCTGACCGGCACCGGCGTGTTGCGATCGATGATGGGCGAGAAAATGGTGCCCAGCACGCGGCCATGGCTGTCGCGGTTGTTGACCTCGATCCCCAGGGTGAAGGGCGCGACATCGGTGATGCGGATTTCCTCCAGCCCCTCCCCGCCGCTCAGCAGCCCGGCCTGGACCGCCGCGCCCAGCGCCACGGCATGGTCCGGGTGGACAGTCGAATTGGGGAAGCGGCCGAACATGCGGGTCAGCGCCTTCTTCACCACCGGCATGCGGGTGGCGCCGCCGACCAGCACGATATCGGACAGCTCCTCCACGGCGATGGTGCAATCGCGCAAGGATCGCAGCACCGGATCGCGTAGCCGCTTGACCAGCGGGGCCACGGCGTCCTCGAACTCGTCCGTCGTGATCGTGCAGGCGGCGCGCTCGTCATCCGCGACCACGGCAAATTCGGCTTCTGCAGCAGCAGTCAGCGCGCGCCGGGTGCGTTCGGCGGCGAGGCCCAGCAGCGCCTCGCGCCGATCGCCCGGCAGGCGGTCGAGCATGGCGGCGGCCCCCAGCCGGGGCTCTGCCAGGCGCACCAGCGCAGCGTTGAAATCGTCGCCGCCCAGCCGGTTGTCACCCGCCGAGGCGCGCACTTCGACGATCCCTTCGAACTTCTCCACGATCGACACGTCGAACGTGCCGCCGCCAAGATCGAACACCAGGAACGGCTCTCGGTCAGCCTGGTCCTGCAGCCCGAAGGCGAGGGCGGCCGCGGTGGGCTCGTTAATCAGGCGGCGTACTTCGAGGCCCGCGATCTCGCCCGCGCGGCGCGTGGCACGGCGCTGGCGCTCGTTGAAATAGGCCGGGACCGTAATCACCGTGCCTTCGGGCCATTGCCCGGTGGCATGTTCCACATCGGCGGCCAGTTGCGCCAGCAGCATGGCCGACAGCTCCTCGGCCGAATACTTGCGCTTGCCGAGCGTAACGGTCGCCTGGGTCCCCATCATGCGCTTGAAGCTGGTGGCGGTCTGTTCGGGATGGGTTGCCAGCCGGTCGAGCGCAGCGGCACCGATCCAGCTCTGGCCCGACCGGTCGATCGAAACAGCCGACGGGGTGAGCAGTTCGCCCAGCCCATTGGGCACCAGCCGCGCCTCGCCATCCTGCCAGATCGCTACCGCGCTGTTGGTCGTGCCAAGATCAATGCCGACAATCATGCTGCCCCCCGTGAGGCGGTTGATTTGGCGCGGAAAAGAACCGGCGGCAACTGCTGTTTTTCACTGGCTGGATAGTGTGCCGGATCAGTTCTCTATCGGGGCCGGACCTTCACCCTGGGGCAGTTTGCGGGCCACCTCATGCTCGGCCGCATTCTCGCCCGGGAAGCGCGCGAACAGGGCCACGGCGGCAGCGATTGCCCACAGCGCGGCAACCGACCAGTAGAACAGTTGCGGACTGCCCTGCCCGGCGGTCAACCCCGCCAGGCTCGCCCCGATGGGCCGGCCGAAATTGCCCACGGCCATGTAGATGGTGAACTGGGTGGCGGCGATGGCGGGCGTACACATGCGCATGGCCATGGGGATCATCGCCACGAAATAGATGATGCCGACAAACTCCATGCCGATGGAATAGCCGACCAGCACCCGCGAATCGCTCCACCACGGCTGGGCCAGGGCCATGGCCACGGTGAGGGCAATGCCCAGCACAAGTGCCGCCGCCAGCGATCGCTGGGCGCCCGCCCGATCCACCAGCGCGCCGCCGACGAACATACCGAAAATCCCCGCGACAAACCCCAGGGTGGAGATGAAATTGGTATACTCGGTAGCCTCCCAGCCGCCGGTTTGCTGGAACATCACCGGATGGAACGCCTCGAACCCGCCCGCCGGGATCGACCGGGTGATCAGCGGCAGGACCAGCAGCAGGCTGATCGGCACGAACGCGGCCCTGAAAGTTGTTTTCAGCAGCGGCAGCCAGGCACCGACATGGATATCGAGGTTGCGCGGATGGCTGCCCCCCCTGGTCCATGGCAGGCGGCGCTCCCCCTCCCGCTCGCGGATCGCGATGCCGAACAGCATGACCAGGCCCGGCACCAGCGTACCGACGAGGAGGGCCACGGTAATGCCATAGCTGGTGAGCAGGTAGCCGCCCGCTGCCGTCGTGGCTGAAATGCCCACGATCTGCGCCCCGCCCATGATCCCGCCAGCCTTGGCGCGCTCGTCCTCGGGCATTATATCCACGGCCAGGCTGTCGATGCCCACGTCCTGGAAGGTGACGGCGGCGTTGGCGCAAAAGCCGATGGTGGCAAGCAGCATCACGTTGCTGTGGGCAGGTGCCAGCACGGCTCCCACCACCAGGGCCACCACGATCAGCGATTGCGCGCCGATGATCCACACCCGCCTGCGGCCCATCGGCAGGAAGGTGTAGCGGTCGATGAAGAAGCCGTTCACGAACTTCAACGACCACGGCATCGCAGCGATCGACACCACTGTGGCGATATCCGCCGTGCCTGCTCCGTTGGCGGCCATCCAGGTGGGCACGGCATAGAAGAACAGGCCGATGGGGAAGCCTTGCGTGAAATAGAACAGCACCAGCGTGACGAGGCGCAGCGCCTTGCTCTGCGTCAGGATGAGCGCGGAACGTCGCGCCGGAATGCTGGCCATGTTGCTGATCCCCCCGGAAAGCGGCGAGTGTGAACGAAATGGCGCGCTTGTCTATCGGGGAAAAAGGGCGAGCCCGGCGACTTCGTCCTCGGACAGGCGGATTCCGAACATCTCGGCCATGGCAATACGCCATTCCTCCCCGGTGCCGAGATCGCGCCGTTCGCCCACGCCTTTCCGCCCGATTGTGAGTGTAGTGCCGGTCAGGGCGACGAAACCGGCAGGTAGCACGCGGCTGACGATCGGCCCTGCCAGGAAGCGCGATGCGGGCCAGGTGGCGGTCCAGTGGTTGGCCTGTTCGAGGTCCATCTGTTCGACATGGGCGAGATCGAAGCTGTACTGCGCCTGCCAGTCGCCATGTTCCAATGCGCGGCCATCGGTTGTTTCGCGCTGCCCCGCGCGTTCGATCAGCCATTCGCCCTGCGGTTCGCCCAGATAGCGCAGCCGGTGGCGCGCGCCATCGGGCGTGGCCTCTTCAGCCCCGTCCTCCAGCGGCAGCGGGGGCACGAAACTGCCGCCAAAGCCCGCATCGGCCAGCCATAGCCGCCCCTCCAGTTCCGCCAGCAGCAGGACATGGGTGCGCGGGCCGGTAAAGCCTTCGGGCAGGGCGAGGCGCGGGCGGGCGAGAAGCGGGCGGGTGGCAATGCCGATGTCCGCCAGCATATCGGCATAGAGCCGATTCTGCTCGAAACAGTATCCCCCGCGCCCGCGCTCCACCAGCTTGGCGAAGACTGCCTGGCTGTCGATCAGGATAGGGCGGCAAAGCAGCACGTCGATATTCTCGAACGTGATCGCCTGCCGGTGCGCCCGTTGCAGCAGGGCCAGGCCATCGGGCGTGGGCGGAGGGGGAGCGTCGAGCCCGAGGCGGGCGCAATAGGCGGCAAGGCGGGTGGGAGAACTGTCCTTCATAGCATGGCCGGACCGGGGGTTAGAACCCCGATCTGAAACCTTCGTCACGGACCTCGTCGCCCCACTCGAGCGCGAACTGCAGGTCTTCGGCCGTCATGCCCAGCATCTGCGCCAGCCCCTTGCGCTCGGCGGGCGAAAGGTCGGCATAGGTCCGCACCGGCGGAAGATCGGCGGTCAGCGCGACCATCTCGGCTTCCATCGCCGCCATCGCCTCGAACATGGCGGGCATCTGTTGCATTATCGTGGCCGCCAGCCGCGGATCGGACGTCATGGTCAGCGACTTGCGGGCATAGGATGCGCCCGATGGCGTGGCGAAGAAGGCCGAGATATCGACCAGTTCTGCATCGGTGAAATGGATCGCATAGAGCTCGGCCATGGCGGTGCGCATGGCCGGTTCCATTGCGCCCATCATGCGCCCGGTCATGGCGGGGAGGGATTCAGCCTCGCGCTGCTTGCGGGTCCGCCATGCCGGATCGAGCAGGGTTGCGGCGGTCTCCGCCTGTTCGGGCGTAAGATCGAGTTCAACACCCGCCAGGTCGAGCCGTTCAGCCAAGACTGCGGCGGCATCGGGTTCGATCGTGGAGGCCAGCGGGGTGAGGAAGGTATCGAACATCGATCCCATCACGTCCTGCAGGCTGCCGGGCGGGATGATGGCGTTTACCAGCGCCTCGGCCGCAGGCAGGCGCGCCTGTTGCTCGGCGGTGAGCGGCTCGGCGGTGAACAGTTGCGCCATGCCGGCGAAGATATCGAGCTCCGCCCCGCCCTCGTCCTGCGCGGCGACCCCGCCAGGCGCGCAGACCAGCGCCAGCGGCGCGGCCCAATTCAGCAGTTTCCTCATGCCCCGTCCCCCATTTATGGCATCAGTGCCCGGCTTGCGGCCCGCGCTCCAGCCCCGAGGCCGCCAGTTGCTCGTCGATCTGTGCCATCAGCCGGTCGAGCCCGGCCTGGCTGTCGCTTTCCGCGCGGGCGACGAGCACGTCCTGCGTGTTGGAGGCGCGCAGCAGCCACCAACCGTCCTGCGATGTCACGCGCACGCCGTCGGTGGAATTCACCTCGTCCTCGCTGCCTTCCAGCCGTGCCTTGACCTCGTCGATCGCGGCGAACTTGCGGCTTTCATCCACCTGGAAGCGCATTTCGGGTGTGTTGAGCATCTGCGGCATGTCGCTGCGCAATTGCGTGACCGATTTGCCCAGCCGCGCCGCTGCCGCGATCAGCCGGATCCCGGCATAGAGCGCATCGTCATAGCCGTAATAGGTGTCGGCAAAAAACACGTGGCCGCTCATCTCGCCGGCCAGCGGCGAAGAAACTTCCTTCATTTTGGATTTAATCAGCGAGTGGCCGGTCTTCCACATGATCGGCTGGCCGCCGCAGGCCGCGACATGGTCGAACAGGGCGCGGCTGGCCTTCACATCGGCGATAATTGTGGCTCCGGGGCGGCGATTGAGCAGGTCTTCGGCATAGATCATCAGCAGCTGGTCGCCCCAGATCACGCGGCCCTGGCCGTCGATTGCGCCGATTCTGTCGCCATCACCGTCGAATGCCACTCCGAAGTCGAGGGACTTTGCGGAGACAAGGCTTCGCAAATCCTCAAGGTTTTCCTCGACAGTAGGATCAGGATGATGATTGGGAAATTCGCCATCGACTTCGGTAAAGAGCAGGTGATGTTCGCCTGGCAGCCGCGCGGCAAGCTTTTCGAGCGCCGGGCCCGCAGCGCCGTTGCCCGCATCCCAGCCAACCTTGAGTCCGGACAGGACTTCGGGATCGATCCCGTCGAGGCCGGTGAGCAGCCGGTCGATATACTCGTCGATGATATCTACGTCCTCGACCGTCCCGGTGCCCGCATCCCACTCGCCCGCCGCCGCCATCTCGCCCAGCTTCAGGATGTCCGCACCGAAGAACGGCCGGCCCTGGAATACCATCTTGAAGCCATTGTAATTGGCGGGATTATGGCTGCCGGTTATCTGAATGCCGCCATCCACCTCTTCGGCTGACGCTTCGGCATAGTACAGCATCGGGGTGGGGCCCATGCCCACGCGGCGCACATCGACGCCGCTGGCGTTCAACCCTTCGACCAGAGCATGGCTCAGCATCGGGGAGCTCACCCGCCCGTCCCAGCCGACCGCCACCAGTTTCCTGGCTTCCGGTCCCTTGGCCCGCGCGATCAGCGTGCCGAAGCCGCGCCCGATGGCCCGGGCATCGTCCACCCCGAGCGTTTCGCCGATGATACCGCGGATGTCGTATTCGCGCAGGACGGTGGAGTGGAACTGGTGGGTCATCGTGGCTCCTGGACTAGTGGCAGGCCCGGTCAGCTTCCCAGCCGGCCGGGCAATTCGTCGATCAACAGGTCGCGCGCGGCATTGGCCTCGTGCACCTGGTCATTGGTGCCGCCGCGATCCGGGTGGACCATGGCGACAAGTCGCTTGTGTGCGGCAAGGATTTCCTCCCGGCCTGCCTGGGCTTCCACGCCCAGCAACTGCCGCGCGCGGAACACCGCCTGCTGGCGCGTGGTCAGCTTCTTCTCCCACGGCCAACGACCGGTGATGAGCTTGTATCCCACGCATATTGCACCGGCGAGTACGACCAGTTTCATCATGGCTCAGGCGGCCTTCCCGGTCTCAAGCGCCAGTTGCGCCGTTGACTTGTTTGGGGGCTTGATGGGAGGCGCGTCCTTGGCAGGCATCGGCAGGGCAAGGCTCGCCACCAGCGTGCGCAGTTCCTGCCGGGCGACGAGGTGGCTGGTGCCCAGTTCACCCAGGTGGCCCTTGTCGAGCAGGGTCAGGCCCGAAGGAAACAGTTCGCGATAGACCACCCGTTCGGACAGGCCGTGGGACACGCGGAAGCCCACCCGGCGCGAAAGTTCGCCCAGCGCCTGGTCAAGCCGCCGCTGGTTGCGGGCATCGCTGTGGCCGGTGCGGTTCCTGACCACCACCCAGTCCATCTGCCGCCGTTGCTGTTCGATGGCCGTGCGGCTGCGCTTCAGCCGGGCTTCCCAGATCAGCTCGGCATAGAAGCTGAGGCGGCGCACCTTGAAACTTTCGGCATCGACCTGGCCGATCAGGTCGAAATCGACAAAACTGTCGTTCATCGGCGTGACCAGGGTATCGGCCTCGGTCGCCACGTGGCGGGCGAAGGGATCGTCGCGGCCCGGCGTATCGAAGATCAGGAAATCCATGCCCTGCCCCAGCCGGGCGACCTGTGCCTCCAGTTCCTCCACGGTCGAACCGTCGAACACCTCGCAGAGCGGGCCGGGCAGGTCGATCTTGCGGCGCGAGGCGGTTTCGGCGCGGTTCTCGCAATAGCGGTGCATGGTCGCCTGGCGCACGTCGAGGTCGATCGCCGCCACCTTTGCCCCCTGATAGGACAGCGCCACGGCCACGTGGACCGCCGTGGTCGATTTGCCCGTCCCGCCCTTCTCGTTGGCGAAGACAATGCGGTGGGGAGCGGAGAAGGTCACGATCGGGCAGGCTTTCTATGGAGCGTGGACATCGCTAGGGCTTTGCACCGCATCTTCCTATCGGAGCCGAGCCCAAGTGCAAACCGTCAACCGCATCGAAACCCTTCGCGAAGCTGTGGATGACCTGCGACGGCAGGGAACTGTGGCGCTGGTAACGACCATGGGCGCGCTGCATGACGGGCACATGGCACTGGTCCGGGCGGCGCGCAAACAGGCGGCCAGCGTGGTCGTGTCGATCTTCGTCAATCCCACCCAGTTCGGCCCGAAGGAGGATCTCGCCGCCTATCCGCGCCCTTTGGCCGAGGACCAGGCCAAGCTGGCGGCAGAAGGCGTGGCCCTGCTGTGGGCGCCCGATGTGGATGCCATGTATCCGCCAGGCCATGCCACCACGGTCTCGGTTGCAGGGGTGAGCGAGGGGCTGTGCGGCGCTGTGCGGCCGGGGCATTTCAATGGCGTGGCCACAGTCGTGCTCAAGCTGTTCAACCAGGTGCAGCCCGACCTTGCCCTGTTCGGCGAGAAGGACTGGCAGCAGCTGGCCGTGATCCGCCGAATGGCGCGCGACCTCGACCTCACCCGTCCCCATGCGTCGCGCATCATCGGCGTGCCGACCGTGCGCGAGGCCGACGGGCTGGCGATGAGCAGCCGCAACTCCTACCTCTCACCCGACCAGCGCCGGTCTGCCGCAGGGTTGAACGAAGCGATGCGCAAGGCGATTGCGCAGATCGAAGGCGGCGCAAACGTTGGCGCGGCGCTGGGCGGGCTGGAAGCGGACCTGCTGGCGGCTGGCTTTGGATCGGTGGACTATGCCAACCTCGTCAACGCCGATAGCCTGGCCGAATTGCACGAACGCCCGCGCCATCCGGCCCGTCTGGTGGTGGCCGCGCGGATCGGCACAACCCGCCTGATCGACAATATGCCGGTCGGCCCAGAGGAAAGGGACGAGCCATGACAGAAGACGATTTCCGCAGCTATGTCGCCGCCTTCAACGGCAATGACTTTGACGGCTTCGGCCGGTTCTACGCCGATGACGTGGTGTTCGAACTGGGCAGCAGCAAGCGCATCGTCGGGCGCGAGAACATCCTGGCGTTCTATCGCGAGGTGAAGGCGCATATCACCGAGGTTGTCACTCCGCTGGGCGTGCTGATCGGCCCGCGCCACGTGGCGATGTATTGCCACACCACTTTCGATACCTTCGCCGACTGGCCCGACTTCGAACTGTGGCCGACCATGGCAGGCGATCACCGCGAGGTGGAAACCATCGCCTGGTACGAACACGACGGAGCGCGCTTCACCCACATTCGGGGCGGGCGATTCAAGCCGTAGGTGGAGGGATATGGAGCGGGTAAGGGGAATCGAACCCCTCTAGCTAGCTTGGAAGGCTAGTGCATTACCACTATGCTATACCCGCTTCAGGTGCGCCGCTTGCCATCGGCAGGGGGTTCTCGTCAAGCGTATCAGTGTCCGGCGAATTCAATCAGCGATGTCGCCGCCACGCCCGCTTCGCGCAGCAGGTCCGCGCCGCCGAGGTCCGGCAGATCGATCACGAACAGCGCGTGGTCGCATAACGCACCTGCCTGGTGCAGCAATCCGGCGGCGGCCAGCGCCGTGCCGCCGGTGGCGATCAAGTCATCTACCAGCAGCACGCGCTGTCCCGGTGCAACCAGCGTGGGGTCGATCTCTATCCGCGCTTCGGCATATTCCAGCGCATAGTCCGCGCCGATGGTGGGGACGGGCAGCTTGCCTGCCTTGCGCACCGGAATGAACCCGAGGCCGAGGCGCGCCGCCAGGGCCGCGCCGAAAATGAAGCCGCGCGCCTCGATCCCGGCCACGGCAGCCGTGCACGAAGGAGCGAGCGCGGCGAGAAGTTCGATGGTGGAGGCAAGGCCTTGCGGGTGAGCGACCAGGGTGGTCACATCGCGGAACTGGATACCACGCGCCGGAAAGTCCGGAACGGTGCGGACCAGCGCCTTGAGCTCCTCTCGGGTCAAGGCGCCGGTATGTTCCGTCAATTTCAGTCTTCGCGCCGGGGCTTGACCGAGGCCCAGACGTTCTTCTTGGCGAGCCATGCCAGGATGGTCACGAAGAGCAGGAAGCCCATCACGATCCAGCCCATGCTCACGCGGTCCACCAGCGAAGGCTCGGCAGTCCAGGTCAGGAAGGCGGCCACGTCCTGCGACATCTGCCGCACGGTCGCTTCAGTGCCATCGGCATAGGTCACCTGGCCGGTGGTGGTCAGTGGCGGGGCCATCGCCAGGTTGAGGTTGGCGAAATAGGGGTTGTGATAGAGGCCCGGGCCGGGGACCGAATCGGGGAAGCGCTCGGCCAGTTCGGCGGAAGGCTCCTGATAGCCGGTCAGCAGCGAGTACAGATAGGCCGAGCCGTGGTGGCGCGCCTTGGCCATCAGCGACAGGTCCGGCGGAATGGCGTTGTTGTTTGCAGCTGCCGCCATCACTTCGTTGGCATAGGGATCGGGGAAGCGATCGGTCGGCAGGCCCGGACGGGTGCTCGCCTCACCGGTGTTGGGATCGATGCCCGGCACCAACCAGCTTGCCGCTTCGGCCTTAACCTCTTCCTCGGTATAACCGAGGTCGGCAAGATTGCGGAACGATACCTGGTTCAGCGAGTGGCAGGCCGCGCAGACTTCCTTGTAGACCTGATAGCCGCGCTGCAGCTGCGCCACGTCCCACCGCGGGGCGAGGCCATCGAAGCTGAAGCCGCCGCGCGGATTGTGCGCAGGCTCGTGGAAGGCATATTCGGCCGTTTCGGCAGCGGGCTCGGTAGCCTGGTTATAGGCGCCCACGACGAAGGCCAGCAGCGACACGAAGGCGAAGCCCAGACCAACAAGAATTCCAACAAGGCGGATCATCGTATCTTTCCTTTTAACCCGCGCGCTTCAGACCGCCGGCGAGGCGTTTTCGCCCTGCACGGCCTTCTTGTCCGACTTCAGCACCGCCTCGGTGATCGAGAACGGCAGCGGCTCGGGCCGTTCGATCGAGGAGATGATCGGCAGGATCACCAGGAAGTGCAGGAAGTAGTAGGCGGTGAAGAGCTGGCTGAGCATCACATAGGGCTCGGCCGCCGGAGCGCCGCCCAGGTAGAACAGGGCCGCCATGGTGGGGATAAGGCCGAACCAGAAGAACTTGCGGAACAGCGGGCGGTAATGGCCCGAACGCACCGGCGACTTGTCCAGCCACGGCAGGAAGAACCACACCAGGATCGAGGCGAACATGGCCAGTACGCCCCACAGCTGGGCAGGCAGGATGAAATCGACCGTGAAGGCGCGCAGGATCGCGTAGAACGGATAGAAGTACCATTCGGGCACGATGTGCGCGGGCGTGCTCAGCGGGTTGGCCGGGATGTAGTTGTCCGGGTGGCCCAGCGCGTTCGGCATGAAGAACACGAAGGCGCAATAGATCAGCAGGAACACGCCCAGGCCGAAGCCGTCCTTGGCGGTGTAATAGGGGTGGAACGGCAGCGTGTCGCTCTCGCTCTTCACTTCAACGCCGGTCGGGTTGGACGAACCGGGGATGTGCAGTGCCCAGATGTGCAGGATCACGCATCCCGCAATCACGAAGGGCAGCAGGAAGTGCAGCGAGAAGAAACGGTTGAGCGCGGCGTTGTCGGGGGCATAGCCGCCCAGCAGCCACACCTGCAGGCTCTCGCCGATCAGCGGGATCGCACCGAACAGGCCGGTGATGACCTTGGCGCCCCAGAAGCTCATCTGGCCCCACGGCAGCACATAGCCCATGAAGGCGGTTGCCATCATCAAGAGGAAGATGACCACGCCGATCAGCCAGATCATCTCGCGCGGGGCCTTGTAGCTCGAATAGAACAGGCCGCGGAAGATGTGCAGGTAGATCACCACGAAAAAGGCGCTGGCGCCGTTGGCGTGCGCATAGCGCATGGCCCAGCCCCAGTTGACGTTGCGCATGATGTGTTCGACCGAATCGAAGGCAACAGCCGAGTTGGCGGCATAGTGCATCGCCAGGACCACGCCGGTAACGATCTGCAGCACCAGGCAAAAACCGGCGAGCACGCCGAAGTTCCACATGTACGACAGGTTGCGCGGCACGGGATAACCCGCGCCCACCGCGTTATAGACGAACCGCGGCAGGGGAAGTTTCTCGTCGAGATACTTCATCAGCGGGTTGGTGGGTTCGTACTGCTTGGCCCAGGGAAAACTCATGGCTTGTGTCTCTCGCCTCAGCCGATCACGAGGGTGGTGTCGGTGATGGTAAATTCGGGAACTTGGAGGTTGGTCGGCGCCGGACCCTTGCGAATACGCGCCGCCGTATCATAGTGCGAACCGTGGCACGGGCAGAAATAACCGCCGTACTCACCCTTCACTTCACCCTCCGCCGCACCCAGCGGCACGCAGCCGAGGTGGGTGCAGACACCCATCACGACCAGAATATTCTCGAAACCGACCTGGGTACGGTCGGCGAGCGATTCCGCATCGCGCAGGTCGTCCAGCGACACAGCGTCGGCCGCGGCCATTTCTTCCGGCGTCAGGTTGCGCACGAAGACCGGCTGCTTGCGGAACACAGCCTTGATCGCCTGGCCCGGTTCGAGAGCGGAAATGTCGAGTTCGGTCGTGCTTTCGGCCAGCACGTCGGCCGAGGGGGCCATCTGGCTGATCAGCGGGATCAGCGTGAAAATGCCCGCGACCCCGGCCGAAGCCACGGCGGCGATCTCGATGAAGTCGCGGCGGCGAACGCCGTCCTCATGCGCGACTTCCCCGTTCGCGCCTGTTGGGGCCACGTGGTCTGAAGTGGCGGTATCAGTGGTGGTTGCCATTACCTTGCCTTGACTGCCGGATTGCGCGCGGGTGGCCCGCCATCATCCGATTAGAAACCCGTCCTGCCGCACACCGAAAGCTGCCCCTGTTCCGACGGTTTGGGCGGCGGCTTGGCGCGGCTGATAGACGAGCAAATCGCCCCTGCCAACCCGCCTTTTGTCACCTATGTCAGGTCCACCGGCATGACCAGCGGCCGGGAAGGGTTTTCCGCCGCCATTCTGCAGCGATTCTAAAGCGCGATGAGCGAAAACTGGCGGCCATAGGTCGGCTCGCCGCGATGGGTGGCGCGGCGATAGGAATGGAAGCGCGCCTTATCGGCATAGGTATCGAGCGCCGTCTCCTCTATCCGGCCAATCCCTGCCGCCATCAGTCGCTGCACGACATAAGCCGGCAGGTCGAACTGCGCATGGCCCGCCCGGGCGGGTGCGAACAGGGCGGCATTGGCCGGATCGTCGGCCAGCAGGCGCTCTTGGAAAGCGTCATCGACTTCATAGCTCGCTGCCGCAATCGTGGGACCGACAGCCGCCGCGATTCTGCCGCGCCTTGCGCCAAGTCCCTCCATCGCCGCCACGGTCGCCTCGATCACTCCGCCGAAGGCTCCGCGCCAGCCGGCATGGGCCGCGCCGATCACGCCCGCTTCGGTGTCGGCCAGCAGGACAGGCGCGCAATCCGCCGTGCGGATGCCTAGAACCAGGCCGGGCGTGGCCGTGACCAGTGCATCCACTTCGGGCGGCTCGCCCGCAAAGGGTGCGGCAACGACCAGCGCCCGCGCCGAATGGACCTGTCTGGCGAAGACCGGCGCCCCCGCAGCTACGAGATGAAAGCTCTCCGCACCGCTCTGCGCCGCATCGAGGAAGCCGTGGGCGACGCCGCCGAGCACGCTCGCGCGGATTACTTCCTCAGCCAAGCGAGCGCGCCACTTGTTCGTGCGTATCGCGCGACAGCCTGTCGGCCCCGGCGATCCGTTCCAGCTCGGCCCGCATCAGCCCGGCCCGGCCCGGCTCGATCCGCTTCCAGCGGCCCAGCGGCGGCACGAAGCGCGCGGCGGTCTGCGGATTGAGCGGATCGAGCTCGAGGATCAGGTCGGCGATCATCCGGTAGCCTTCGCCATCCGCCGCATGGAATGCCGCCGGGTTGACGGCAAAAGCCATGTAGAGCGCGCGCACGCGGTTGGGGTTCTTCAGGGTAAACTGCGGGTGCTGCGCCAGCGCCTTCACATGGTCCAGCGCATGGGGATGGAGCGATCCTGCCTGGAGCGAGAACCACTTGTCGATCACCAGCGGGTTGGCCTTGTAGCGGTTGTAGAAGTCGAGCAGCGCATGGGTGCGTTCAGGGCTGTCGAGCCCCGCCAGCACCATCAGTGCACCTTGCCGGTCGGTCATGTTGTCGGCAGCGCGGTATTGCGCGGCGGCCATCTCGGCGGCGAGCTGCGGGTTGCCTTCTGCGAGGTAGATCAGGGCCTGGGTCTTGACCTTGCGCGCGCCCCGCGCCTCTGCGGACAGGCTGTAGGGCACGGCGCTGGCCCCTTGGTGGAGTGCCACGAACTCGCTCTCCAGCGCTTGCGCCAGCGCGGCGCGCAGCTCCTGGCGCTCGGCATGGATCGCACCGGGATCGGCCACCAGCATCTGTTCGGCCAGATAGGCCTGGCTCGGCAGGATCAGCAGTTCGCCGCGCATCAGGTCATCCAGCGCAGGATCGGCCAGCACTGCCCCGAGCGCTTTGGCAATGGCCCTGCCCCCGGCTTCGCGCGCCTCTGCCGACAGAGTGCCCGCCACGGCATCCTTCAGGTGGGTGACGACCAGCTCCTGCATCGCCTCGTACCGGGCGAAGGGATCGTCATCCTGCGCCGCGAGGAACACCAGATCGTCGGCTGTCACCTGGCTGTCGATGCTGACCGGCGCGGTGAAGCCGCGGTTGATCGACAGGACCGGCGGCCGGGCATATCCACGAAAGCTGAAGCTATCTTGAGCCTTGTCGAGCACCAGCAGATGCTCGCCCTGGTGCGTGGCCGTTTCGCGGTCGAACAGGGCGACCTTGAGCGGGATCGGCACCGGCTGCTTGTCGGGCTGGCCGGGGGTCGGCGGGACCACCTGCGACAGGTGCAGCGTGGCCGTGTCGCCCTGGTGCTCCACGCGGACCGTGACGCGCGGCGTACCGGCCTGCGAATACCACAGGCGGAACTGCGTCAGGTCCAGCCCCGCGCCATCCTCGATCGCCTTGATGAAGTCCTCGCAAGTCGCCGCCTCGCCGTCGTGGCGCTCGAAATAGAGATCGCAGCCTTTGCGGAAAGCTTCCGGCCCCGCCATCACCCGCATCATGCGGATCACCTCGGCACCCTTGTTGTAAACGGTGGAGGTGTAGAAGTTGGAGATCTCGCGGTAGGCATCGGGCCGGATCGGGTGGGCCAGCGGGCCGGAATCCTCGGGGAACTGCACCCCGCGCAATACCCGCACATCCTCGATCCGCTTGACCGGCGCGCTGCCCATGTCCTGGCTGAACAACTGGTCGCGCAGGACGGTAAAGCCTTCCTTCAAGGAGAGCTGGAACCAGTCGCGGCAGGTCACGCGGTTGCCCGACCAGTTGTGGAAGTATTCGTGCGCGATCACGCCTTCCACCCCGTCGAAATCGCCATCGGTGGCGGTTTCCGGATCGGCCAGGACATAGCGTGTGTTGAACACGTTGAGGCCCTTGTTTTCCATCGCCCCCATGTTGAAATCGGAAACGGCGACAATGTTGAACAGGTCGAGATCGTATTCGCGGCCGAACACCTCCTCGTCCCACTTCATCGAAGCCTTGAGCGATTCCATCGCGTGGCCGGTGCGATCCTCGTCGCCCGCCCGGACATAGATGCCGAGTTCCACCTCGCGGCCGCTGCAAGTCATAAAGCTGTCCTTGCGCACCACCAGGTCGCCCGCGACCAGGGCGAACAGGTAGGCCGGCTTGGGCCAGGGGTCGTGCCATTCGGCCCAGTGGGTGCCGCCCGCGCCTTCGCCCTGCGCCGTGCAATTGCCATTCGACAGCAGGACGGGGAACATCGCCTTGTCGCCGCTCATCCTGACTCGATAGGTGGACAGGACATCGGGCCGGTCGGGGAAGAAGGCGATGCGGCGGAAACCCTCGGCCTCGCACTGGGTGCAAAGCATGCCGTTCGAGGCATAGAGGCCCATCAGCTGTGTATTGGCCGAAGGATCGATGCGGGTCGCCACTTCGACCCTGTGCCTGTCGCCCGGCAGGGTGATGACCAGATCGTCACCGTCCATCGTCCACGAATTGACTTCCTCGCCATCCACCTTGACCGACAACGGGACGAGGCCATCGCCGTTGAGGTGGAGGACATGGGTCGGCTCGGCGGCGGGATTGCGTTCTACCTCCAGCGTGGCGACCACTTCCGTCCGCTCCACCCCAAGCGCGAAGTCGAGCGAGACCTGCGGCACCAGCCAGCCGAATGGGCGGTAATCCTCGCGCCGTATCTCGACCGGCGAAGTCACTTCGTGGGCGGCGTCGGCCATTTCGGGGTTGCCATCGGGCGTCGAGGGGGTGCGCGCTATATCCATGGGGTTCGATTTAGGTCCTTTCGCGCCCGCGTCCAGTGACTAGAAGGCAGGAGCATGGAACATTTGCTGATCTTCGGCCTCGGCTACACGGCTTCGCACATCGCAGCGCGCCTGCGCGATCTTGGCTGGACGGTCGAGGCGACGGGCAGCGCGGGGACTGTCGCGTTCGACGATGCAGCGGCAGTTTCGGCAGCGCTTGTCCGGGCAAGCCATGTGCTCTCCAGCGTGCCGCCCGCCGATGGCGCGGACCCGGTGCTGGCGCGATATGGGGCCGGGATCGCCGGAAAGCACCTCGCCTACCTGTCCTCGACCGGGGTCTATGGCGACACACAGGGGGCCTGGGTCGATGAAAGCGCGCCCATCGGGGGCGGACGGCGCAGCGCGCGGGCAGAGGCCGATGCGGCCTGGCTGAACCTTGGCGCACAGGTATTCCGCCTGCCGGGCATCTATGGTCCGGGCCGCTCCGCGTTCGATCGGGTGAGCAGCGGCAAGGCCCACCGGATCGACCTTCCCGGTCAGGTGTTCAGCCGGGTCCATGTGGACGATATCGCCAGCGGGGTTGTCGCGGCCCTCACCCGCAATGCGCCCGCCGGGGCCTACAACCTCGCCGATGACCTGCCGTGCAGCCAGAATGCGGTGATCGAACATGCCTGCCGCCTGATGGGCTTGGCCCCGCCTCCGATACAGTCGCTGGACGAAGCGGGACTGTCTGCCATGGCGCGGGGGTTTTATCTGGAAAACCGGCGTGTGGCGAACGGCAAGGCCAAGCGCCTGCTGGGCTGGGTGCCGCAATATCCGACCTACCGCGAAGGGCTGGCGGCCATTATGCCTGCACCTGCCGCGCCCTGAGCGCCACCACCAGCCCTGCCGTCGCCAGCACGGCACCCGCCACGGCCACCGGGGTCCACTTGTAGCCTTCCAGCAAGGTGGAGATAACCATCGCCACCACAACCACCAGCACGCCATTATAGGCAGCCCGCCCTGCTCCCAACTGGCGCACCAGCTTGTAGTAGAGCGGGAATGTCACCACCGATCCGGCCAGGGCCAGCCATGCCGTGCCCAGCCAGTAGGCCGCATCGCGCGGGATCACCGGCGGACCGTCGATGCCCCAGGCCAGCGCCACGTCCACCACGGTGCCATAGAGCATGGCCCAGGCCAGCAGCGTGACCAGGTGCACGTCCTTGCCTGCAGGCCCCGCCTGGATCACGTTGGCGATGGAGGCCGCCAGCATGGCCACCAGCGCCAGCCCCGCGCCCAGCGCGACATTGCCCGCCAGCGGCGCGGCTTGCCCTTCGTTCACCAGCAGCAGGGCGATCCCGGCAATGGCAATGGCGCTGCCCAGCACAAAGCGCGGGGTGATCGGCTGGCCCAGCATGATCCGCCCGAGCACCGCATTGGGCACCAGCATCAGCCCGATCAGCAGGGCAACGATGCCCGAGGTCAGGTGCAGTTCGGCCAGATAGACAAAGGTATAGTTGCCGCAGAACTGGAACAGCCCCATCGCCAGGGCCAGCCGGTGCGCCCGCCCCGGCATGGTGAGCGGCAGCCGCATCACCATGGCCAGCACGAACATTCCCGGCGTCGCCAGGGCAAAGCGCCAGGCGACCGACCAGTGGGCCGAGGTATCGCCGATCTGCCCGGTGATGACGAACCAGGTCGATCCCCAGATCAGCGCGACCAGCAGGAACGGCAAGGCGATGTGCGGCCGCAGCAGGGCATGCGGCGGAGGAGACTCGCTCATATAGCGGCGATGGCGCGGGCCAGCGCCAGCGCGTCTTCCTGCCGCGTATCCCACGAACAGACGAACCGCGCCGTGCCATCGTCCCAGTCGTAGAAGGCGAAACCCTGTCCGCGCAGCGTCGCCCGTTCGGCAGGGGTCAGGCGCACGAAGAGCTCGTTCGATTGCGGGGCGAACAGCAGGCGCCCGCCCGCCCCGCCGGCAATCTCTGCAGCGGCGGCATTGGCCTGTCCCGCCAGCTCCAGCCACAGGCCATGTTCGACCAGCGCCAGGATCTGCGCCGCCACGAACCGCCCCTTGGAATGGAGGTGCCCGGCGCGCTTCCTGCGCCACCGGGCAAGGTCGGCCTTGCCCTCGTCGAAGAATAGCAGCGCTTCGGCGTCCATCGCGCCGTTCTTGGTGCAGCCGAAGCTCAGCGCATCGACCGGCCCCGCCGCCTCTGCCGCGCTGCACCCCAGCCACGCCGCCGCATTGGCAAACCGCGCACCGTCCATATGCAGGCCAAGGCCGTGCGCCCGCGCCAATGCGCCGATGGCGACGAGTTCGTCCGGCGCATAGGCGAGGCCATATTCGCTCGCCTGGGTGATGGACACGGCATGGGCCTGGACCTGGTGGATCCCGCGGGTGATTCCCGCCAGCACGGCCTCGATCCCGCCCACATCCAGCTTGGCCCCCGAGCCATCGGCCAGCAGCAGCTTGGCGCCGTGAAGGTAGAACCCCGGAGCTCCGCACTCGTCGCTCTCGATATGCGATTCGCGGTGGCACACCACACCGCCGTGCGGTTCGACCATGGTGGCCAGCGCCAGGCAGTTGGCAGCTGTCCCGGTGCTGGCCCAGATCACCGCGCAAGGCCTGCCGAACAGATCGCTGAACACCACGTCAAGCCGCTTGCTCAGGGCATCGCCATCATAGGGCAGGTCCGGCCCGTCGGCATCGCGCATCGCCTGCCACACCCGGGGGTGGACGCGCGCCGCATTGTCGGAGAGGAACTGCCGGGAAGAAGCCATGCGGAACGCCATGCCGCCAGTGGCCGTTCCTGACAAGTAAGGAGGCCTTTAGCCCATGTCCGATCCAGCAAATCCGCCAATCACCCGCGAAACGACCGAACACGGCGGCGTCTATTACGCCAAAGTGGCCGGAGCCTCGCGCCAAGCCGAACTCACTTGGCAGGACCGAGGCGGCGTGCGGCTGGTCGATCATACATTCGTCCCGCCCGAAGCCCGCGGGCAGGGTCTGGCGCTCAAGCTGGTCCAGGCGATCGTGGCCGATGCGCGCAGCGAAGACTTCAGGATCGCGCCGGTCTGCCCTTATGTCGTGACCGCATTCGGCAGGAACCCGGACTGGGCCGACGTGCGGGCAGACATCCCGCGCTAGACTCGCGCCGGGGCGTGGCTTCGGCGGGGCGAACAACGGAACGCCGTCATGGTCCACCCGTTGGTTGGTTATGAGGCCGCAACGCAGCGACGTATGCGGCCAGCAACACCAACAGGAGACGCAACCATGGCCCAGGCCTTTGACCAGCAGAACCGCTACAGCGATGACGAACTCACCCGCCGCCGCGATTTCGACCGCTCGCGCCCGCTCGACCGCGACGAGAGCACCAATCTCATCAGCTCCGACAAGGTTGATGGCACCACTGTCTATGCCACCGATGGCGAGAAGATCGGCCACATCAGCTACCTGATGATCGGCAAGCGTTCGGGCCGCGTGGAATATGCGGTGATGAGCTTCGGCGGCTTCTTGGGGATCGGCGAAAGCTATCACCCGCTGCCGTGGGACGTGCTCGACTACGACACGTCGAAGGGCGGCTATGTCGTAAACATCGACAAGGACCGCCTGAAAGACGCGCCCCGCTATGAACAGAGCAGCCAGCCGAGTTGGGACCGTCAGTATGGCGAGAATGTCTACAGCTACTACGGCTTCATGTACTGATTGCCGCATCAAGAGAGGACAAAGGGCCTCGGCGCAAGCCGGGGCCCTTTTCGTGTCAGCGCGGAAGGGCGGAGAAATCCACGCTGGCGATTGAAGTGAGCACAGCTTCGCGCATGGCTTCCGCTTCTTCCAGCAGCAGGCCCTCGAATGCCAAGGCGCCGCCCGCCAGCCCGAACCGCAGGTCCGCATAGCCGCGCCAGCGCCCCAGCGGGCCTTGCGCAATCTCGACCGAATGGAGCTTGATCCGGCTCGCCGCGACCAGCCTGGGTGACAGCCAGCCGCGCCGCGAAAGGATTTGCCGCCTGTCGACCGCGTGGCGCTCGAAGCGCCAGAGGAAATGTTGCCGCAAGGCAAGCAGCACGGCGAGAACCCAGACCAGCGGCGCGGCCCAGGCAACCTGCTCGATAAACAGCAGCACGATCCCCACCATAACCAGCGGCAAGGCAGTAAACAGCGCCCGGTCAAAGCGATAGGCCCGGCTTGGCCGGTGCCAGTCCACGCTGTCATCCGGCAGTGTAAACCCGGCTACCTCGACAATCGGCGCGATTTCGGACTCCTGTGCAAAGGGCGCGACATCGTGGTTGGCCGATCCGGCATCCTGCGCCAGGCTGACGAAGGACAGCCCCCGCCAGCCCCACAGCCGCCGCACGAACCCGGTGGACACGATGATCGCCTGCACGCGGGCGGCGGGCATCACCACGTCGGTTTTCGTCAGCAGCCCACGGCGGCGGCGGAACCCGCGCGAGGTCAGGTCGAGCCGGAACTGCCAGTCGCGCAGCACGGTGCGCGCCACGCCTGTCACCAGCCCCAGCACGACCAGGCTGGCCAGCGCGATCAACACGCCCACCAACTGCGCCGCCATGCCCAGCCCGGTCAACCAGGCCTCCCACCCGGTGCCGGACAGGCGGCCTTCCCACTGGTCCACGTCCCACAGATCGAACGGCAGGAGGAATTCCAGCTGCTGCGTTGCGCCCGCCAGAACGGCAAAGACGATCAGCGAGAATTCGAACAGGCCGAACAACAGCAGCCTGCCCGGACCCATGGCGAACAGCAGGCGGCCTTCGGCCTCCGGCTGGGCCTCCGATTCGCTGGCAGCGGCGGCCACAGGCGCAAGCGTGCGCTGTTCACGCACCACGTCGCGCAGGCGCTCGCCTTCATCCATCGACACATAGGCGAGCTTCAATTCGTCCTTGCCGCCCGCGCCGGTCTCGAACCGCACTTCGACCAGCCCCAACAGGCGCGGCAGCAGGCCCTGTTCAAGGCTGACATCCTGGATCCGTTCATAGGGGACCGAGCGGGCCGAGCGGCTGATGAGACCCTGCTCCACCCGGATATCCTCCGGCCCCACCAAATAGCGTAGCCGCCGCCAAGACAGCCACGCGCCCAGCGTGACCAGCACCAGCACGGCAGCGGCGATAACGCCCACCACCAGCACCGTATTGTCGAGCGAGCGGGCGCCAAACAGCGCGGCAACCGCGGGCAGGACCGCCTGCCGCATGCCCTGTACCGCGCTGACAAGGATCGCCAGCGGGTTGACCCGCTGCCAGCCCTGCGCGACCTCCTGCTCCAGTATTGTCTCGGGGACGGTCACCCGATCTCGCGCTTTACATGTTGGCGGATCGCCTCGCGCATTTCGACGGCGCGGGCATGGGCAAGGCCGGGCAGCACGACCGAGGCATTGTGCGTTCCTGCCGTATGCAGCACCAGCCGGGCAATGCCGAACGCGCGTTCGAGCGGGCCCTGCTCTACATCCAGGTGCTGCACCCGCCCGAACGGCACCACCGTATCACGCCGGAACAACAGCCCGCGCACCACGCGCAACCGGTCCTCGCCCATGTCATATCCCCGCGCATGGTAACGCCGCAGCGGCACCATCAGCGCCAGGACCAGCGCGACCAGCACGACCGGCACGAGGAAGGCGCCTGCAAACAACCTGCCCGAAACCTCCCCCACCAGCGCGGCGATCACGAAAGGCAACGCCATCAGCAGCGCTTGCACGCGCATAACCGTGACATAGGCCGGATCGAGCGGGGTCAGCCCCTCGTCATGTAGTGATCTGCTCATGGGTGCCCTATTGGCACAATACACCAAGCTTGCACAAGTCGGACTCGGGCGAACGGACCCGCAGGGTCCGCAAGGCCGAACGGCCGCCCGCAGCGCAGGGAGGCGAAGTCGACCGGTAGCGAGGAAAGCCAAGGCGGCGGATGCCGCCGCCGGCGCCTGAGGCGCCTGGCGAAATGGTGCTGCTGGGGAGGATTGAACTCCCGACCTCACCCTTACCAAGGGTGCGCTCTACCACTGAGCTACAGCAGCCTTTTTCGACAGGCGCGCGCTATTGTCTTAGGGGCCTTGAAAGTCAAGCCAAGCTTGAGTGGACCCAAGAAAATCGCCAAGGATGCCGCCATGGCGGGACAAGACAGCAAGATGACGCGCGAGGAACGGCTGGCCGCGCAACTGCGCGAGAACTTGAGGCGGCGCAAGGCCCAGGCCAGGGCCCAGTCACGCGCCCAGGCTTCGGCCAAACCCGCCGCGCCCCTTCACAACGACGAATCGAGCGGCTAACGGCTGCGCTCCCCGTTATAAGGAGCGCGACGTGACCAGCCTTATCCTTGTCCGCCACGGCCAGAGCCAGTGGAACCTGGAAAACCGCTTCACCGGCTGGTGGGACGTGGACCTGACCGACAAGGGCGTGGCCGAGGCGATCGCTGCAGGCGAACTGCTGGTGGCCAAGAACCTGCTGCCCACCCTCGCCTTCACCTCGCTGCAGAAACGCGCGATCAAGACGCTGCACCTGGCGCTGGAGGCCTGCGAGCGGCTGTGGATCCCCGAAATCAAGGACTGGCGGCTGAACGAGCGGCACTATGGCGGGCTGACCGGGCTCGACAAGGCCGAGACCGCGGCCAAGCATGGCGAGGACCAGGTGAAAGTCTGGCGCCGCAGCTTCGATGTCCCGCCGCCGCCGATGGATGCGGGCGGGCCGTTCGACCTCGCCGCCGATGCGCGTTACGCCGGGATCGCCATTCCCGATACCGAAAGCCTGAAACTGACCATCGAGCGCGTGCTGCCCTATTGGGAAGGCACGATCCTGCCGCAACTGGAGAAGGGCGAAACGGTGATCGTGGCGGCCCACGGCAACAGCCTGCGCGCACTGGTCAAGCACCTGTCGCAAATCTCGGATGAGGACATCACCGGCCTCGAGATTCCCACCGGGCAACCGATCGTCTATGACTTCGACGACAAGATGCAGCCGGGTGAGCGGCATTACCTGAAGGATCGGTAGAGGATATGGCCCCGCAAGTCGCAATCATCATGGGCAGCCAGTCCGACTGGCCGACCATGAAGCGTGCCGCCGACGTGCTCGACCAGCTCGGCATTGCCCACGATGACCGGATCGTTTCGGCCCACCGCACCCCTGACCGGCTGCACGCGTTCGGCAAGGGCGCGGCGGATGAAGGCTTCAAGGTGATCATCGCAGGCGCGGGCGGCGCGGCGCACCTGCCGGGCATGGTGGCGGCGCTCACCCACCTGCCGGTGCTGGGCGTGCCGGTGCAGTCGAAAGCCCTGAGCGGGCAGGACAGCCTGCTGTCGATCGTGCAGATGCCCGCCGGAATCCCGGTCGGCACCCTGGCCATCGGCGAGGCAGGCGCGACCAATGCCGCCATCCTCGCAGCATCAATCCTGGCGCTATCGGACGAGGCACTGGCCGCCCGGCTGAAGGCTTTCCGCGCGGCGCAGACTGATGCCGTGGCCGAAAAGCCCGCCAAGCAGTAAGTGCCCGAGGCCCATGAACCCATGACACTCCCCTCGTTACCGCCGGGCGCAACCATCGGCATCCTTGGCGGTGGACAGCTTGGCCGGATGATCGCCATGGCGGCGGCGCAGCTCGGCTATCGCTGCCACATCTATGCGCCGGAAAAGGACAGCGTGGCAGCCGACGTGGCGGCGAAGTTCACCTGCGCATCGTGGCATGACCGCGAGGCGATGCAGGCTTTCGCGCAAGACTGCGCGGCGGTGACCTATGAATTCGAGAACGTGCCGGTGGCACCGCTGTCGGTCTTCTCCGGCGGCCAGCTGGCCCCCGGTGTGGCCGCGCTGGAAGTGGCGCAGGACCGTTTCCGCGAGAAGCGCTTTGTCGAACAACTGGGCGGCAAGCCCGCGCCCTATGCCGCGATCGACCACGATTCCGAAGTGGCCGACGCCGTGCACAAGGTCGGCGCGCCCGGCATCATGAAGACCCGGCGCGACGGCTATGACGGCAAGGGCCAGTGGCGCATCGCCAGCGAAGGCGATGCTGCCGGACTGCGCGTGCCCGAAAGCGGCCTGGTCTATGAAGGGCTGGTCCATTTCGAGGCCGAATTCTCGGTCATCCTGGTGCGCAGCCGCACTGGCGAGGTGCGGTTCTGGGAATCTCCCCATAACACCCATGTCGGCGGTATCCTGTCGCGCAGCGAACTGCCTGCTCCGGCCATGGTGACGGGCCAGGTGGACGAGGCGCGCGCACTGGCAAGGCAGGTGGCCGATGCGCTGGACTATGTCGGCGTGATGACCTGCGAATTCTTCGCCACCACCGGCGGCCCGGTGTTCAACGAAATGGCCCCCCGGGTGCATAATTCGGGCCACTGGACCATCGAGGGCGCGATAACCAGCCAGTTTGAGAACCACGTGCGCGCCGTGGCAGGCCTGCCGCTGGGCGATACGGCGAGCCTGGCCAAGCGCGTGACGATGGACAACCTGATCGGGGCCGAAGCTTTCGACCTGCCGCGCCACCTCTCTGATCCTGCCGCCCACCTCCACCTTTATGGCAAGGCCGAGGCGCGCGATGGGCGCAAGATGGGCCACATTACGAGGGTTGGATAAACAATGACGCGTGAGGTCAACTTCGTCGTCGCCCGAGCCACCAACGGCTGCATCGCGGCCAATGACGATGTGCCGTGGAAAATCCGCGCCGACCTGCAGCGCTTCAAGCGCCTGACGATGGGAATGCCCATGGTCATGGGCCGCAAGACCTTCGACAGCCTGCCCGGCCTTCTGCCCGGCCGCCGCCACATCGTGCTCACCCGCTCGACCACCTGGCAGGCCGAGGGGGCGGAAGTGGCCAACACCATCGAGCAGGCGCTGGTCCTTGTGGGAGACGGCGATTACTCGGTGATCGGCGGCGCGGAGATCTTCGCCCTGCTGGAGCCTTACGCCACCCGGTGGGACATTACCGAGGTCCATGAGGATACCGTCGGCGACGTCTTCATGCCCGCGCCCGATCCCGCGCAATGGGTGGAAACCGGCCGCGACCCCCAGCCCGCCGCCGATGGCTGGCCCGCCTATGATTTCGTCACCTACGAGCGGGTGCGGTGACGCAAGCTACGCTCGGCGGAGCGATGCTCGACCACCGCCAGCCGGTCCCCGAAGAGCTTCGAGGCGCGATTGTCGCCTTGGGCAATTTCGATGGCTTCCATCTCGGCCACCAGGCCGTGGTGGCGGAAGCGGTCGACTGGGCGAGGGCCGAAGGTCGCCCGGCGATTGTCGCCACCTTCGATCCACACCCGGTGCGCCACTTTGCCCCGCATGTTCCGCCCTTCCGCCTGACCACACTTGACCAGCGGCACGAGCTGTTCCGCGAGGCAGGCGCAGCGGCCATGCTGGTGTTCCATTTCGATGAGGCGCTGGCATCGACGGAGGCGCGCGCCTTTGTAGCGGACCTCCTCGCCGGACACGTGGGCGCGGCAGGCGTGGTGACGGGGGAGGACTTCACCTTCGGCAAGGCGCGCGGCGGCAATGTACAGGTATTGCGCGATGTCGGCGCGACTTGCGGGATCACCACCCGGCAGGTGGGGCCGGTCAAGATCGACGAACAGGTGGTCTCCTCCAGCCGCATTCGCGATGCGCTGAAGGCAGGTGACTGCGCCCTGGCCGAGCGCCTGCTTACCCGACCCTTTGCCATCCGCGGCGAGGTGATCCACGGCGACAAGCGCGGCCGCACCATCGGCTATCCCACGGCCAACATGGACATGGGTACATATCTGCGCCCGCGCTTCGGCATCTATGCCGTCAGCGGCCGGGTGCTGGCGACCGGACAGCCGCTGAAGGGCGCGGCGAACCTCGGCGTGCGGCCCACCTTCGATCCGCCCAAGGAACTGCTGGAGCCCTATTTCTTCGACTTTTCAGGTGATCTCTACGGGCAGGAGATCGAAGTCGAACTGCGCCACTTCCTGCGGCCCGAGGCAAAGTTCGACGGGCTGGAGCCGCTGATGGCGCAGATGGAACGGGACTGCGCCGAGGCGCGGGCATTGCTGGGCTGAGTTATAGTGGTCTCACACCAAGACCACTAAGGCACTAAGGTGCCGCGCTGCGCCGCAGGCCCGGTTCGCCATTCCCGCCATTCGAATTTGAAGGGCTTCGCCCGTGGCCGTCCTCTCTTGGTGTCTTAGTGACCTAATGTGAGGCCCCCTTCCCCCTTGCCACTACGCGAACAAATTGCGCCCCGCGCGCCATCCGGCTAAGGCCCGCGCGACATGACTGAACCGCGCGATTATCGAGACACCGTCTTCCTGCCGAAGACCGATTTCCCCATGAAGGCCGGCCTTCCTGCCAAGGAGCCGGGGATTCTCGCGCGCTGGCAGGACGAGCAGGTCTATGCCCGCCTCCGCCAGAGCCGCGAGGGCCGCGAGAAATTCGTGCTCCACGATGGCCCGCCCTATGCCAATGGCGACATCCACATCGGCCACGCGCTCAACAAGGTGCTGAAGGATGCGGTCGTCCGCACCCAGACCCTGCTGGGCAAGGACGCGCCCTATATCCCCGGCTGGGATTGCCACGGCCTGCCGATCGAGTGGAAGGTGGAAGAAGCCTACCGCAAGAAGAAGCTCAACAAGGACGAGGTTCCGGCGGAGGAATTCCGCGCCGAATGCCGCGCCTATGCCGCGCATTGGGTGGAAGTGCAGAAGGCGCAGTTCCAGCGTCTGGGCATCACCGGCGACTGGGCCCGCCCCTACCTGACCATGGCGCCCGAGGCCGAGGCGCTGATCGTGGCCGAACTGCTCAAGTTTGCCGAAACCGGCCAGCTCTATCGCGGCGCCAAGCCGGTGATGTGGTCCCCCGTTGAGAAGACCGCGCTGGCCGAAGCCGAGGTTGAATACGAGGACATCACCTCGACCCAGATCGACGTGGCGTTCGAGATTGTGGAATCGCCAATTGAAGCGCTCAAAGGCGCCTATGCGGTGATCTGGACGACGACGCCGTGGACGATCCCGGTGAACCAGGCTTTGGCTTATGGGCCTGATGTTGAGTACGTTCTCGTCAATTGCGGCGGCGATGCAGCAATGTATCTCGTCGCGCGCGAGCTCGCTGATAGCTTTATCGCGCGCACGTCGAAGGAGATTCCGGGCGACTATTTCTACCGCAGCGAGAAAGAAGCCCTCATCAAAGGCGCCGACCTCGCCGGCACCATCGCCCGTCACCCGATGCACCACCTCGGCGGGTTCTTTGCCGCGCCGCGTCCGCTTCTCCCCGGTGATTTCGTCACCACCGAGAGCGGCACCGGCCTCGTCCACATGGCGCCCGATCATGGCGAGGACGATTTCGACCTGTGCAAGGCGCACGGCATCAATCCGGTGTTCTCCGTGCAGGGCGATGGCAAGTATCGCGAGGACTGGCTGTGGCTGGGCGGCCAGGGATCGGTCATCAATCCCAAGTTCAACGCCCCCGATGGGCCGATCTGTTCGGACTTGCGCGAGGCGGGCGCACTGCTGGCCGCATCCACAGACTATCAACACTCTTATCCACACAGCTGGCGCAGCAAGGCCAAGGTGATCTTCCGCTGCACGCCGCAGTGGTTCGTGCCGATGGACAGGCCGGTCGCGCCGTTCGACTATCCGGTGGCTGACCTTGGCGGGATCGGTGCTGCCATTGCGCTGGGCGTGCAGGCGGATCACACCGCGACTTTGCGCGAAACCGCGATGAAGGCCATCGGCGACACCGCGTTCTATCCCGACAAGGGCCGTAACCGCATCGGCTCCATGGTGGAAGGACGCCCCGACTGGGTGCTCAGCCGCCAGCGCGCCTGGGGCGTGCCGATCACGCTGTTCGTGGACCGCAAGACCGGCGAATACCTGGTCGATCCGCTGGTCAACCAGCGGATCGTGGCTGCGATCCGCGAAAAGGGCGTCGATGGCTGGTCCGACGAGGCCGCACCCGCGCTGCTCGGCCCGGATTACAACCCGGACGACTACGAACGCATCGTCGATATCCTCGACGTGTGGTTCGATTCAGGCTCCACCCATGCCTTCGTGCTGGAAAGCGGCACCTGGCCGGAACTGCAATCACCTGCCGACCTCTATCTGGAGGGTTCCGACCAGCATCGCGGCTGGTTCCAGTCCTCGCTGCTCGAATCCTGCGCCACCCGTGGCCGCGCGCCCTACAAGGCGGTGCTGACCCACGGTTTCACGATGGACGCCAAGGGCATGAAGATGTCCAAGAGCCTCGGCAACACCATCAGCCCGTTGACGGTGATGGAGGAATACGGCGCGGACATCATCCGGCTGTGGGCGCTCAGCGTCGATTACACCGCCGACCACCGCATCGGGCCGGAAATCCTCAAAGGCGTGGCCGACCAGTACCGCAAGCTGCGCAACACCTTCCGCTACCTGCTCGGCGCGCTGGATGGCTACACCGATGCCGAAGCGGTTGCGGTCGAGGAAATGCCCGAGCTGGAACGCTATATGCTGGCGCTGCTGGGTGATCTGGACACGCGGATGAAGGCGGCGGTCGAGGCCTACGACTTCAACACCTACACCCGCGCTCTGGTCGATTTCTGCAACGAGGATTTGAGCGCCTTCTTCTTCGATATCCGCAAGGATGCGCTCTACTGCGACCATCCGGAAGACCTGCGCCGACGGGCCTATCGCACCACGCTCGACACCATGTTCCAGGCGCTGATCCGCTATGCCGCCCCGGTGCTGGTGTTCACGGCCGAGGAAGTGTGGCGCACCCGCTATCCCGACGGCGAGTCTGTGCATTTGCTGGAGTGGCCGGTGGTGCCGGTTGCCGAGAGCGACACCGCGCGCTGGTCCGCTATCAGGAGCTTGCGGGACCAGGTCTCCGAAGCGATTGAGCCGTTGCGGCGCGACAAGGTTGTCCGGTCGAGCCTTGAAGCAGAGGTCGCGATCTCGGACATGGAAAGCCTGCTTCGCGAGTATCGCGACTTGAGCGAAGACTTCCTCGCCGAACTGTTCATCTCCGGTCCGGTCACCTTCGTGCCTTCCACCGAGGCTCCGGCGATCACCCGCACCACCCACCACAAATGCGGTCGCTGCTGGCGGCACCTGCCGGAAGTGACCGAGGACGGTGCCTTGTGCGAACGGTGCGACGATGTCGTTACCCGGCTCGATGCCGAAGCGGGCGCGCCGGCATGATCGGCCGCATGACCGCCCTGTTCACCCGTGCCCGCCTCATCGGCCTGACCGCCGCGCTGGTCATTTTCGCTGCCGACCAGTGGTTGAAGAACTATGTGGTCGAGGTGCTGGGCCTGCGCCGGATCGGCGATCACTATCCGCTGCTGCCGTTCTTCGACCTGACCCGCACCAACAATTATGGCGTCTCGCTCGGCATGTTCCAGGCGACCTCCATGGAAATGCGCTGGGGGCTTGTGCTGCTGACGGCGGGAATCGCGGCGGGCGTGTTCGTGTGGATCATGCGCGAGACGCAGAAATGGGACATTGCCGGGCTCAGCCTGATCCTGGGCGGGGCGCTGGGCAATATCGTCGATCGCTACAGCCTGGGCTTTGTGATCGACTATGCCGACTTCCATATCGGCAGCGTTCGCCCCTTCATGATCTTCAACCTGGCCGATGCCGCGATCACCGTGGGCGTGGTGATTCTGTTATACCGTGCCTTGTTCATCGGCGAGAAACACGCCACAGAGCAGGACGAACCCACAGCGGACACCACCCGCGGAGAGAACCAAGATGCGTAATGTTACCCGGATCACCCTTGCACTCGGCGCCTCCGCCATGCTGTCGGCCTGCGGCGGCGGGCTGATCGCAGCGCGTGACCGGCCGGATGAATTCGCCGTGCAGCGCCAGGCGCCGCTGGTGATCCCGCCCGATTTCTCGCTCGCCCCGCCCGCCCCCGGCGCCCCGCGCCCGGCGGAAGGCACTGCCGCGCAGCAGGCACTGGAAGCCCTGTTCCCCGCCGCCACGCGCAGCGCGGTGGAAACCAGCGCGCTCGACCGTGCAGGCACGCCCGAAGCAGCCATCCGCTCCACCGTGGGCGATCCGTCCACCTATACGGTGAACAAGGGCGTCACCACCCGCACCATCATCGCCGCACCCGAGGGTGACGGCCAGGCGGCGCGGGCTATCTAGTCTTTCGAAGGCGCATCCGCGCCTTCGTCCTCGGCGCTGATCCCTTCGGCTTCGCCTGCGGGGCACCTGCGGGCGGCCGCTTGGCCTTTGGTTCGCTGCGCGAACATCCAACGCATCTTTGAGAGGCTAGTTCGGGCCGCAGGCTCGCAAGGCCGAACGGCCGCCCGCAGCGAAGGGAGGCGAAGCCGACCGGCAGCGAGGATAGCCAAGGGGCCGGATGGACCCGCCGGCGCTTGAGGCGAATCAAGATTCCCGCCCGAAGGGTGGTGGAGGGGGCTGGCGCAACGCCGGACTTACCCCTCCGTCAGCGCTGCGCGCTGCCACCTCCCCATCGCTACGCGACAGGGAGGAACCTAAATCCGCACAACCAACAATTTGTCTATCCGTCGCCCGTCCATATCGACCACTTCGATCCGCCAGCCCTGCTCCTCGAAGTATTCGCCCACCACCGGCAGCTTTTTCAGCTGGAACAGCACAAAACCTGCCGCCGTGGCGAATTCGCGGTGTTCGGGCAGGTCGAGGCCCAGCCTGTTTGCCAGCATTTCGGCAGGCATGGTGCCCGACACCAGCAGCGATCCGTCCTCGCGCTCAACCACCATCGGCTCGTCATCGTCATCCTGGTGGCTGGCGAAGGTTCCGGCCATTGCCGACAGGAGATCGGCCGTGGTCACCACGCCGTCGAGGTGGCCGTATTCATCGTGCACCATGGCCATGCGGGTATCGGAATGCTGTAGCACGCGCAGCGCGTCCATCGCATCGAGCTGGTCGGGCACCACTTCCGCCTTGTAGAGAAGATCGCCCAGCACGATTGGCTGGCCCGCCACCTGCAGGGCCAGGATCTCGCGCACCTTGACCACGCCCAGCACCCGGTCTGGCGAGCCATCGCCTACAGGCAGCAGCGAATGGGGGCTTTCGGCCACCATCGAGAGGATCTCCTCCTCGCCGCCGGTCGCATCGATCCAGTCGAGTTCGGTCCTTGGCGTCATTAGTTCACGCACCGGCCGGTCGGCCAGCTTCATGATGCCCGACAGGATCGCCCGCTCCTGCTCCTCGATCACGCCGCTGCGGGTGGCATCGGCCAGGATCATCTGCAATTCCTCGCCGGTCAGCCCGTGCTCGCCCTTGTTGCGCACGCCCAGCAGGCGCAGGATCAGGGCCGACGAAGTGTCCAGCAGCCAGACGAACGGCGCGGTCACGCGGGCCAGCAACGCCATCGGTAATGCCATGACCTGGGCGATCGGCACGGCGGCGCGCAAGGCCAGTTGCTTGGGCACCAGTTCGCCCACCACCAGGCTGAGGAAGGTGGTGAGCACAATCACCAGCGCAAAGCCCGCATTGTCCGCCAGGTCTGCCGGGAAACCCAGCCATGCCAGCCGCTCGCCCACCGGCCCGCCCAGCGTGGCGCCCGAGACGGCGCCCGAAATCACCCCGATCAGGGTAATGCCGATCTGCACGGTGGAGAGGAACTTGCCGGGCTCTGAGGCGAGCTTGAGGGCGATGGCCGCGCTCTTGCTGCCGCCTTGGGCCTTGACCCGCAACTGCGCCGGCCGGGCCGAGACAATCGCCAGTTCCGACATGGCGAATACGCCGTTGAGCAGGATGAGCCCGACAAGGGCGGCGAAGTAATGCCAGGGAAAGGCTGTCATGGGAGACTTGTGGCTAGCAGATTTGGCGGCCAAGTCTAAGACTTATGGTTCCGGCCTAAGGCAGGGGGAGAGGCCGAGTGGAACCATGCAGACGACCGGCCGTTTCTCCCTCACACGATTTCAGGCCATCACATGTTAATGTGACCGGACCTAGCCAAGCCGGATAACAAGAGGAGCAGTCCATGACAAAATCCCGTTTTCTCGTTTCGAGTGTCGCAGCACTTTCAATGGTCGCACTGGTCGGCTGCGTCACCGATCCCAACACCGGTGAACGCACCGTATCGCGCACCGCCATTGGCGGTGTGGGCGGTGCCGGCCTTGGCTATCTGCTGGGCAGCGTGATTGGCGGCGGAAAGACCACCCGCATCATCGGCGCCGGTATCGGCGCGGCCGCTGGCGGCTATGTCGGCTACCGGATGGACGAACAGATCCGCGAGCTCGACGAAGTCACCGCCGGAACCGGCGTGGACGTGACCGAGACGCCCGATGGCAGCGGCATCCTGGTCAACCTACCCGATGTGACCTTCGCGGTCGATTCGGCCACGGTCAGCCCGGCCATGCGTGCCGTGCTCGACAACGTGGCGCAGTCCATGATCACCTATCCCAATTCGCTGGTCGACGTAATGGGCCACACCGATTCGACTGGCAGCGCGACCTACAACCTCGACCTGTCGCGCCGCCGTGCCGAATCGGTTGCCAACTACCTGGTGTCACGCGGAGTCAGCCGCGCGCGGATCGAGACCATCGGCTATGGCGAAGAGTATCCGGTGGCGGACAACACCACGGCAGCTGGCCGCTCGGTCAACCGCCGCGTGGAGATCCGCATCACGCCGGTGACCGAAGCCGACGTTCGCGCAGCATATTGAGTTTCGCTGGCCCATCCGGGCCAGCGTCCTCGGTGCTGTTCCCTTCGGGGCACCTGCGGGCGGGCTTTGCCCTTTGGGGCCTGCAGCCCAAGCGAATGGAAGCTGGAATTGGAAAGGGCGGCCCGCTGGTCGCCCTTTTCATTTGAGCGCGGGGATTTCTACCGAATATTTCTCCGCTCGTCCGGCCAGCCGCTCCACCGCCGCGCCGTGAATGGCGGGAGCGCTTACCAGCAGGCCGAAGGCGCGCGGGTCGCGCTTGTTGTAGGCCAGTGCCTGGCCGAAGGCGTCCGATACCCGGGCCCCTGCCTCGCGCGCGATCAGGGTGGCGGCGGCGACATCCCATTCGAAGCCCCAGCGCAGCGTTGCCAGCAGGTCCGCCCGGTCATCGGCCACCATGGCGATCCTGAGCGCGATGGAATTGGGCTTGTCGACCAGCACCAGGTCCGCATCCTCGCGCATCAGCGAATCGGCCGGAACGCGCGACCCGGGGAAGTCGCGGCGCTTGCTCGCGCCGATATCCACCCCGTTGAGCCGCGCCCCCGTGCCCGCCGTGGCGGCCCAGACCTCGCCACGCGCCGGAGCCACCAGCAGTCCGAGCAATGGCCGCCCCGCGCTCACCAGCGCGACCGAGACCGCCCAACCTGTCCGTCCGCGCAGGAAATCGCGCGTCCCGTCGATCGGATCGACCACCCAGATGAGGTCGCGCTCCAAACGGGACGGGTCGTCGGCGGTTTCCTCGGATAGCCACCCGGCCGAGGGCAGCAATTTGCCCAGCTCCTGCTTCAGGAAGCCATCCACCTCGATATCGGCGGCGCAGACCGGGCTGTCGCCGCCCTTGTCCCAGCTTTCGACCGCATGGCCCGCGCCGGGCCACTGGCCGATGGCGATGGCTCCCGCCTCCACGCAAATGTCCCTCAGGCGAAAACGGTCTATCATCGCTGGCAGAATTGGTATGGGCTCGAACGCATTGCAAGCGCCGCGCGATGGTGCTTTAGCAGTTGCAGCATTCTCATCCGAAAAAAGGCCTCCCGCGCATGAATATCCACGAATACCAGGGCAAGGAACTGCTGGCGAAGTTCGGCATCGGCATTCCGGCAGGCGTTGCGGCGCTGACCGTGGACGAAGCGGTCGCGGCGGCCAAGAGCCTGCCCGGCCCGCTCTATGTGGTGAAGGCGCAGATCCATGCCGGCGGACGCGGCAAGGGCAAGTTCAAGGAACTCGCCCCCGATGCCAAGGGCGGCGTGCGGCTGGCCAAGTCGGTCGAGGAAGTCGAGGCCAATGCGGTCGAGATGCTGGGGAACACGCTGGTCACCATCCAGACCGGCGATGCCGGCAAGCAGGTCAACCGCCTCTATGTGACCGATGGCGTTGATATCGCCTCGGAATATTACCTGTCGATGCTGGTCGATCGGGCCACCGGGCGAGTCGCCATGATCGTTTCGACCGAAGGCGGCATGGATATAGAGACCGTGGCGCACGATACGCCCGAGCTGATCACCACCATCACCATCGATCCGGCCACCGGATTCATGCCGCACCACGGCCGCGCCGTGGCCTTTGCGCTGAAGCTGACGGGCGACCTCAACAAGCAGGCGCAGAAGCTGGCAAAGCAGCTCTACACCGCCTTCACCACGCTCGATTGCGACATGCTGGAAATCAACCCGCTCGTCGAAACCGTCGATGGCAACCTCCTGGTGCTCGACACCAAGATGAGCTTCGATTCCAACGCGCTCTACCGCCACAAGGATGTCGAAGCCCTGCGCGACGAGACCGAGGAAGACCCGATGGAGGTCGAAGCCTCCAAGTATGACCTGGCCTATATCAAGCTGGATGGCGACATCGGCTGCATGGTCAACGGCGCGGGCCTGGCCATGGCGACGATGGATATCATCAAGCTCAATGGCTCGTTCCCGGCCAACTTCCTCGATGTGGGCGGCGGCGCCAACAAGGAGAAGGTGACCGCGGCCTTCAAGATCATCCTCAGCGATCCCGCCGTAAAGGGTATCCTGGTCAACATCTTTGGCGGCATCATGCGGTGTGACACCATTGCCGAAGGCATCGTGGCCGCCGCACGCGAGGTGGACCTTTCGGTGCCGCTGGTGGTCCGGCTGGAAGGTACCAACGTGGACCTTGGCAAGGACATCCTCAACAAGTCCGGCCTGCCGATCGTGGCGGCGGACGACCTGGGCGATGCTGCCCGCAAGATTGTGGCCGAGGTCAAGCAGGCCGCCTGATTCGCTCGCCATTCCCTCACTTGGGCCCGTTCGCCTTGCAATAGTCAGGCGGACGGGCCAGAGGGACCTATCGACGCATTCCATGCAGTAGGCCTCGTCGGCTGAGAGACCACCCGTGCTCCCGCTTACCAACGGGAGCTTTTGTATGAGCCGCGCGATCGACCTCACCCTCGCCGAAGACGATGTCCGCACCTGGTGCACCAAGCACAAGATCCCCGTCAGCGTGATCGAGCCCCTGCCATCGGGCGGCACGCACCTGGTCTGCATCACCGGGGCCGGGGCCGACGAAGTGCGGCTGCGGCTGGGCAAGCAGATCATGCCCGAAGTGGAAAAGCGCTTCCGGTTTTACCGCGCTCGCGCTCCGTTCTGAGCTTGCCGCCGGGCCTCGCCCGGCCTGCCTGTTACAATTTGCAATCATTCTGTGCTTGACCCCGGCATGGTGCGAATTAGCTTCGCACGCCGGAGGGATGTCTATGAGGAAGCACACCAAGCGCTTGGCTTTAGGCATGCTGGCATGCGCCAGCATGTTTGCCGTCACCACACCGCAGGCCACGGCACAAGACGGGACCCGCGTGTTCACTCGCACGGGCCAGTGGCAACTAGACGCGGCGGAAGAGGAATGCCGCATCGCGCGCGCCTTCACCAACGGCACCGATCAGGTGGCCCTGGCTTTGGAACGCAATCGAGCCGATCCGGTAGTGCGATTAGTTCTGGTCAGCAATGCCATGACAACCTTCCGTACAGCCGAGGAGCTGGGATATCGTTTGCTACCATCGGGTGAGCAGCGTTCGGCGCGCTACATCCACGCCGAGATGGATGACGGGCAGCGATACTTCAACCTGGGGAATGTGCGGCTTGGCAATCCATCGCCGCCCACCGCAGAAGGCTCCGCCGCGCTCTATGATCGCGCTGCCGAGTTGGATCATGCGGAGGCGATCACAGCCATCGAGATCAATTCAGGGCTGACTTCGCCGGTACGTCTGGAAACCGGATCGTTGCGCGACGCGATGCAAGCGATGCAGGTTTGCACCGACGATCTCCTGCTCTCGTGGGGCCTCGACTGGGAGAAACACCAGACGATGACGCGGCGCGTTGCTCCTGCCGGCCCTGCTTTCGAATGGGTCCCCACCGGAGTGGTCGGCTTCCAGGACTTTGCGGCCTTTGCCGGCGCGCGCAATCCATTTCGGGTAATGGTGGGTGCCGATGGCAAGCCGACCGCCTGTCACGCCCACTGGGTCTCACTCGACGCGCGCAAGAACGACCAGATCTGCAACGGCATCATGCAGAACGGCAATTTCCTCCCGGCGCTCGACGCGGCGGGCGAGCCGATGGCAAGCTACTGGATGGTTGATTACATGGCCGGACTCAGCCGGCCCTTCGGGAGGTAGGTTGCACCTAGAACAGCTGGATCAGGGCGTGGATGGTAATTCCGGCCAGCCCGCCCACCAGCGTTCCGTTGATGCGGATGAACTGGAGATCGCGGCCAACTGCGTTCTCGATCCTGTCAGTGATGGTCTGCGGATCCCACCGCTTGACCGTTTCGGACACCAGCCGCACGATCTGTTCGCCATGGCGCTGGGCAATGCCCACGGCCGTGCGTCGCGCCAGCCGGTTGACCTGCAATTGCAGCACCGGATCGCTCTGCAGCTTTTCGCCCAGTTCGCGCAGCGCGCTGCCGAGCTGGCCTTCCATCGCCTTGTCGGGGTTGCGCGCCAGTTCGATAAGTCCGCGCCGCATCCGCTCCCACACGCCAATCCACCATTCGCCCAGCGCCGGGTTGGCGATGAGATCGGCCTTGGCGCGCTCTACCTTGGCGCGCAGGGCCGGATCCGATTGCAGGTCTGATGCGAACTTCGCCAGCCCCTCCTCCACCTTGCCGCGCAGGGGGTGGTCCGGGTTGACGAGGATTTCGGCCAGCAGGCGGTAAAGCCCGTCAAGCACGGAAGTGGACAGCTTCTCGTCCAGCCCGGTCCAGCGCAGCACGGCATTGGCGCGCTGGCGGATCATCTCGCGCACCATGTCCTCGTTGTCTTCCAGCGTCAGGCCCGCCCAGCGGATCATCCCGTCCATCAGCGGCAGGTGTTTGCGATCGGCAATGGCCGTATCGAGCATCTTGCCAAGCAGGGGCGAGACTTCCAGCTTGTCCACCTGCCGCGCCAGGCCTGCCTTCACCTGGCTGCCCAGCCGTTCGGGGTCGAGCGATTCCAATAGATCCACGAACAGCTGGACGATCCCGCTGCGGATGCGGCTCATCTCGCCTTCCCGCCTGGTGGCGAGGAAATCCCCCGCGGCGCGCGCCAGGTTCATATCGCGCAGCCGCCGGGCGACCACGTGGGGGGTGAGGAAATTGCGTCGCAGGAAGCCCGCCATGGTCTCGGCGATGCGATCCTTGTTCTGCGGGATGATCGCGGTGTGCGGGATCGGAATGCCGAGCGGGTGACGGAACAGCGCGGTCACGGCGAACCAGTCGGCCAGGCCGCCGATCATCCCCGCTTCGGCAAAGGCCCGGACATAGCCCCAGACCGGATGGACCTCGCGCTGGGTATGGGCGAGGATGAACAGCAGGGCCATCGCCACTAGCAGCAGCGTGGCCGCAGTGCGCATGCGGCGGGCGCGATCGGGCAGCATGTCGGCCCGGCTGGCTGACATCGGGGGCCGGGAGGAGCCGGGTTTCGCCAAACGCCTGCCCGCTACTCGGCGGGAGCAGCCCGGGGTTCGAGCGTATCTCCGTCACCCGGCTTGTAAGTCAGTAATTTATCGCGCAGCCACGGGCCAAGCCGCTTTTCGAGGCCATCCGCCAGGCTGAAGCCAGCGGGGACGATCAGCAGGGTGAGCATGGTGGACAGGATCAGGCCACCGATCACCACCGTGCCCATCGGTGCGCGCCAGCCGCCATCCGTGCCGAAATAGCCGGACAGCGCAGTCGGCACCATGCCCGCAGTCATCGCCATCGTGGTCATCACGATCGGCTGGGCGCGCTTGTGGCCGGCCTCGACGATGGCGTCGCGGCGCGTGGCTCCGTTGTCCATTTCCTCCAGCGCGAAGTCGATCAGCAGGATCGAGTTCTTGGCGACAATGCCGAACAGCATCAGCACGCCGATAAACACCGGCAGGGACAGGGGCTGGCCAATTGCCCACAGCAGCAGCAAGCCGCCCAGCGGTGCCAGGAACAGCGAACCCATGTTGACCAGCGGCGAAACCAGGCGGCGGTAAAGCAGCACCAGCACCGAGAATACCAGCAGGACGGCCGTGGACAGGGCAACCACGAAACTGTCCATCAACTGGCCCTGCCACTCGTCCTCGCCCACGGGCGTATTGGAAACACCGGTTGGCAGGTTACGCATGATCGGCAGGTTCTGGATGGCCGACATCACCGTGCCGCGCGCGGCATCGGGAGCAAGGTCCGCACTCACGAAAACGCGGCGGTTCTGGTTGTAGCGTTCGATCGTGGTCGGCCCCATGCCCAGGCTGATCCCCGCGACACGCTCCAGCGGTACGGAGCCGCCGGTGGAGGTCGGCACCGGCAGGTTGCGGATGACCGACAGGTTGCGCCGGTCGGTCTCGGCCAGCCGGACACGGATCGGGATCTGCCGGTCCGACAGCGAGAACTTGGCCGCGTTCTGGTCAATATCGCCCAGCGTGGCGATGCGGATCGCCTGGCTCAGCGCCTGAGTCGTCACGCCAAGGCTGGCGGCGAGATCCTCGCGCGGGGTGATGATGAGTTCGGGCCGCTGCAGATCGACTTCGACCCGCGGACCGACGGCGCCTGCGACACCCTGCATCTGTTCGGCAAGGGTATTTGCAGCCTCTTCCAGGGCAACGGGATTGGAGCCGGACAGCATGATCGAGATCGCCCGGCCCGTGCCACCGCCGCCGGGGCCCTGGTCCTGGAAATTGACCCGGGCATCGGGCACATCGGCCAGCACGGGACCAAGCTCGCGGGTGAATTCCAGGCTGGTGCGTTCGCGATCGGGCTTGAATACCAGACGGACCATGCCGCTGCCTTCGTTGGCAATGCCCAGCGCCAGCGCGACTTCCTGTTCCTCGCTCATGCGGGCAGCCACGCGGCTGACCACTTCGTCGGTCTGCTCCAGCGTGGTACCCGGCACCAGGTTGATGCGTACCATCGCGAAGTCACTGTCGGAATTGGGGAAGAACTGTGACGGGATGCTGGACGCGACAAAAGCGGTCAGGCCGAGCGCGCCGATCCCCACGCCCATCATCCACACCCGGTGATCGAGGAATCGTGCGCCGAGGTAGCGGGCCCGGGCAGTGAAACGGGTGCTGTCATAACCCATGAAGAAACCGGCAATCAGGCCAATCAGGAAGTTGACGAACCCGCCAACCACATAGGCCGCGAGCACGATGGCAGCGATCAGCCAGCCGGACATGCCGCCTTCCTGCCCGCCGCCGTCCGCTTCGCCACTGCTCATCAACCAACGGGCAACAATCAGAACAACCAGGCCGGTCACGACTGCCGCCAGGTGGAACCACGGGCTCGACCCGATCTTGCCGATGCGCGCCCGCATTTTGCGAAAGCCGCTGTCATCCAGTGACCAGTTGAGTAGCCGCATGTAGCGGTCCATCATACGGCCCTCGCCGTGCGATGCCTCGCCCTTGGACTTAAGGAAATAGGCCGCCACCATTGGCGTGATCGTACGCGCCACGGCCAGGCTCATCAGCACCGAGATGACCACGGTAAAGCCGAAGTTCTTGAAGAACTGGCCCGACACGCCCGGCATCAGCGCCACCGGCAGGAACACCGCCACGATCGAGAAGGTCGTGGCCACCACCGCCAGTCCGATCTCGTCGGCGGCGTCGATGCTCGCCTGATAAGCGCTCTTGCCCATGCGCATGTGGCGCACGATGTTCTCGATCTCCACGATCGCATCGTCCACCAGCACACCTGCGACCAGCCCCAGGGCAAGCAGTGACATGGTGTTGAGCGTAAAACCCATCAGATCCATGAAATAGAACGTCGGCACGGCCGACAGCGGGATCGCCAAGGCGGCAATGATGGTGGCGCGCCAGTCGCGCAGGAACAGGAAAACCACGATCACGGCGAGGATCGCCCCTTCGACCATGGCCGCCATCGAACTTTCGTACTGGGCGCGGGTATAGTCCACTTCGGTGAACAGGCGGGTGAAGCGGATGCCCGGATTGGCTTCCTCGAGTTGCTGCAGGACCTCGATCGAATCGTCATAGACCGAAACGTCGCTTTCGCCGCGGGCGCGGGTGATCGAGAAGGTCACCACCTGGCGCCCGTCGATCTTGGCGAGCGACCTGATCTCGCCATAGGCATCGCGCACTTCGGCAATGTCGGACAGCTTGACCGTGCGCCCGCCGCCCAGCGCGATCAGCGTCTGGGACAACTGGTAGGCGGTATCGGCATTGCCGAGGACGCGGACCGACTGGCGCGAACCGGCGATTTCGGCCTGGCCGCCGGCGGCATTAAGATTGGTCTGTCGCAGGGTCGAATTGACCGCCGCCGCCGAGACGCCGAGCGACTGCATACGCGCCGGATCGAGGATCACCAGGATTTCGCGATCGACGCCGCCGTTGCGGCTCACTTCGGCCAGGCCCGGAACGGTGAGCAGGGCCTTGGTGATGGTATCGTCGATGAACCAGCTCAGCTGCTCCAGCGTCATGTCATCGGCGGTGACGCCGAAATAGACAATGGGCGAGGAGCTGGTCTGCTGCTTGGACACGCGCGGTTCGAGGATGCCATCGGGCAGTTCGCCGCGGATCTGGTCCACCGCCGCCTTCACCTCGTTGACCGCCTCGGCGATGTCTGTCCCCAGGGCGAATTCAACCTGGGTGGTGGAGCTGCCTTCAGATGCGGTGGAACGGATATTCTCGATCCCGTCCAGCGTCTGGACCGCCGCTTCGACCCGCTGGGTGATCTGGTTCTCGATCTCGCTCGGCGCTGCGCCGGGCTGCGAGATATTGACGATCACCACCGGGAATTCGATATCCGGCTGGTCCTGCACGTCCATCTGGTTGAACGCCATGATGCCGGCCAGCATCAGTCCGAAGAAGGCAAGCAGCGGGACGATCGGGTTGCGGATCGACCATGCCGAGATATTGCGGAAGTCCATTGGGGATCCCTATTGCGTGGCTTGCGCGGCAGCAGCGGCGCTGGCGGCGGTTTCCACCACCGGCCGCACTGTCTCGCCCACCGTCAGGAAGCCGCCCGCGCGGGCCACGATCCGTTCGTTGCCGGTCAGGCCGCCGGCGATGAGGATGCCCTCGTCGCTGATCGCACCCAGCTGGATTTCGCGGCGTTCGACCACGTTCTCGGCATTGACCACCAGGACATAGCTGCCGTCGTCATCGGTCAGCACGGCGCTTTCTGGCAGGCGCGGTGCGACCACTGCGCCGCTGTCGATCTGGATCGAGGCGAAGCCACCCGGCCGCAGGGCAGCGTTATAAGGCATGGCGCAGCGCGCGGTGCCCTGGCGGGTCTGCTGGTCGATCACCGGGGCCTTCTGCCAGATCTGGCAAGTGAAAGTCTGGTCAGTGCCAACCGGGATCACCGTGGCAGTCGCGCCAAGCGGAACATTGCCGAGCTCGGTTTCGCCGATCTGGGCCAGCAGTTCCATCTCGCCGCCGCGGGCGATAGAGAACAATACGCCCGATCCGCCACCCACAACCTGGCCCGGCTCCACATTGCGTTCGAGCAGCAGGCCGGCGGCAGGCGCTACGATGTTGAGCTGGGCATTGCGCGCCTGGCGTTCGCCCAACTGGGCTTCGGCTACCAGCACGCGGGCATCTGCCGCATCGCGGGTGGCGGTCAGGCGGTCCACATCGGCCTGGCTGATGAAGCCGCGGTCCACCAGTTGCAGCGCGCGGTCGAGATTGGCCTGGGCAAGGCTGGCGTCGGCGCGGGCGACGGCGATCTGGGCCGAAGCGCTGGCGGTCTGCTGCGACTGGACCGAACGGTCGATCACGGCCAGCACCTGTCCTGCACTGACCCACTGGCCTGCTTCGACCGGGACGGACACCACCCGCCCGCCTTCGCCGACCACGCCCACGGGCATTTCGCGACGTGCTGCCAGCGTTCCGGTGGCGTTGATGATTCCGGCATTGGTCGTCTGGCCCGGGCTGATGACAGTGACGGCGGGAATCGCCGCTTCGCCGCTGCCGCCGGTAAAGGCCTGCGGCTCGTCGCCTCCGCTAAGGAGCACGGCGGCGCCAACCACAGCGATGATGGCGACGGCCAGGGCGATGATTACGTTGCGCTTCTTGCGGGCGCGCTGTTCTTCGCCGTCCTCCAGCAGGGTGCCGGATTCCGAAAGCTCGTTGACGTCCATCCGGGTCTCGTAATTCATGCGCGCGTTCCGCCTCGATCTTCCGGCATGACGCGCCTTAGCAGGGCGGTTCCGGGCAGGCGACATGGCCTGTCTGCCGTGTATCACGGGGCCATAGACGCTTGTTTACCTTGCTGCAACGCAACCATCGGCCAATTGCCAACGCGAAACGACGGGGGTCTGGCCGCAAGCCAAGGAAAAGGGCCGGAAACCCGCGGTTTCCAGCCCTTTCCGGCGATTTGTATCATTTTGTCGAGAGCCCGGGCGATTGCACGGGTCCGGACGGCAGACGGGAGCTTAGCGCACCCGGCCGCGCTGGATCAGGTTGACGATCGCCAGCAACACGATGGCACCGGCAATGGCAATCAGCAGGCCGGTCAGCGAGAACGCCTGGACCGTACCCTGCACGCCGAGCAGCGGGCCTGCCAGCGCGTTGCCGATCACCGAACCGATGATGCCGACCACGATATTCCAGAAGATGCCCATCGAGGCATCGCGGTTCATGACCATGCTTGCCAGCCAGCCGGCGATGCCGCCGACGATGATTGCGATAATCCATCCCATGACTTGAATTCCTCCTGCTTGATGGCTCGGACTGGCCACACCCGCCTTCAACGCAGGTAACCGCAGCATGTTCCGGAGGGCCGGTGGCGCGCAGCAGGAGGGGCCGGAGGCGCTGCCGCCCCGGCCTCCTTTGCAGGATGATTATTGTTTTGCTTTTGCGGTGAGGGTTCAGCCCGCCGCCTTGCCCTTTTTCACCTGCCGGTAGATCGCCAGCAGGACCAGCGCGCCGATAACCGCGGCAATGAAGCCCGGGCCTTCGCCCGGTTCATACCAGCCGATCATGCTTCCCACGAATCCGGCCACGGCGGCCCCGGCAATGCCCAGCAGGATAGTGACGAAGATATTGCCCCCGTCCTTGCCCGGCATAAGAAGCTTGGCCAGCGCACCCGCCAGCCCGCCGACGATGATCCAGCCGAGCCAGCCGTATTCCACGAAAAGATCCATGACTATTTCCCCCTCTCCAATTGGAAGAAGGTTAACATAGATCAATCAAGCCCTCGTGCAACAAGGGCCTGGCGCTGTTTCAGTACTTGAGCTGGCGTTCGTAGAGGTCGCGGTAATGCTGGATGCGGGTGACGCGCAGGCCCTGCATGCCCGAACGGTCCACGGCGCGCTGCCAGCTGGCGAATTCCTCCAGCGTCAGCGAATAGCGCTCAAGTACCTCGTCGATGGTCAGCAGGCCGCCATTGACGGCTGCCACGACCTCGGCCTTGCGGCGCACCACCCAGCGCCGCGTTTCGGGCGCGGGCAGGTCAGCAATGGTCAAGGGCTCGCCGAGCGGGCCGATTACCTGTGCCGGACGTATTTTCTGGTTCTCGATCATTTATTTCCTCGGGTCGCTGCCGAAATCGGCATCATGCGACGCCCCATCAATGCAGCCGCTCCCTTTGCCATTGGCTAAATCTTCAGGGTTAACGACATGTTTTCCTTCAGCCAGCGCAGCGATGCGACGGGCCGAGTGCGCATCGAAGCTGGCCAGGTGATCCTCGTGCGATTCGTGCCGGGATTCGTGCAGGGACTGGCGCAGGTCGCGCTCCGCCTCGAGCCGGGAGCACAAGTCGCTCCAGGTCAATCCGCGCAGGGATCCGGCGCTGGCGCCATCCTCGGCAGAATCGTGCGCCACGGGGGCCAGGGGCAGTTTTCCTTCGAACATGCCGCTGTCATAAGCGCGCAACCGTCAAGAAGCGGTAAACTGGGTCCTAACCATGTGTTACCCGCCCGATGTTACCCGCTTGGCGGGAATCGGCAGACCATTTGGCGAGAGTGGGCCTTGGGTGTATGGGCCGCCGCATGGCCAGTTCCGTTTCCTCTCTCCCAGCCGTTTCCGGCGCGGTTAACGCCGCCGCCCTGTTCGACCTGCCGCGCCCCGCCGCCGAATGCCGCATCGTGGTGGCCATGTCGGGCGGAGTGGACAGCTCGGTGGTCGCCGCGCTCGCCGCATCCACCGGGGCCGAAGTGATCGGCATCACGTTGCAGCTCTATGACTATGGCGCCGCAACCGGACGCAAGGGTGCCTGCTGCGCGGGCGACGATATCGCCGACGCGCGGGCCGTGGCCGACCGGCTGGGCATTGCCCACTATGTGTTCGACCATGAAAGCCTGTTCCGCGAGGAAGTGGTCGAGCGCTTCGCCGACGATTACCTCGCCGGACGCACGCCGATCCCCTGCATCCGCTGCAACATGGGGCCAAAGTTCACCGACCTGCTCGGCATGGCGCGCGAACTGGGCGCCGATTGCCTTGCCACCGGCCACTATGTGCGGCGGGTAGAGGGTGAACAGGGTGTTGAACTGCACCGCGCGCTCGATCCGGCGCGCGACCAGTCCTATTTCCTCTACGGCACCACTGAACAGCAGCTCGCCTTCCTGCGCTTCCCGCTGGGCGGGCTACCCAAGGACGACGTGCGGCAGCTCGCCGCGCACTACGGCCTGGCCGTGGCCGCCAAGCCCGACAGCCAGGACATCTGCTTCGTCCCCGATGGCGACTATGCCAAGATCGTCACCAAGGTGCGGCCTGCGGGTGTGCGGCCCGGCAATATCGTCCATGCGCAGACCGGCGAGGTGCTGGGGCGCCACCAGGGCATCATCCATTTCACCGTGGGCCAGCGGCGCGGGCTGGAGATCGGCGGACTGGCCGCGCCGCTCTATGTCGTGGCGCTGGACGCCGAAACCGCAGAGGTCCGCGTCGGCCCCAAGGCCATGCTGGCCGTGGCCGCCGCGCACATCGTTAAGACCAACCGCATCGGCCCGCTGCCCGAGGGCGGGCTGACGGCAAAGGTGCGCAGCCTCGCCAAGCCGGTTCCGGTCACGCTGGAGGGCGAGCCGGGCGGCGGCGCTCCCTGCATGATCCGCTTCGCCACGCCCGAATTCGGCGTCGCGCCGGGACAGGCGGCGGTGCTATATTGCGGCGACAGGGTGGTCGGCGGCGGCTGGATCGAATCGACCGAAGCCGCCATCGCGCCCGAAGCCGCCTAGTCTTCCCAGCTATCCAGCACGCAGCCGAAGCCTTCGCGGAAGCGGGCCGTGTCGCTGGCGACCAGTGGAACCCTGGCGGTGACCGACATGTCCGCCTCGTTCTCGCTCACGAAGACCAGCGCCATCCCGGCCACGAAATCGCCCTTGCAACTGGCGAGATCGCGCCCCCCGAGGTACTTGCACGAACAGGCCGTGCGCGCACCATAGGCGGTACCGGCGGCGGCTTGCCCTGCAATCGCCTCGCCGTTCCACCACAGGCCTGCGCCGACCAGCGCGAGTGCTGCCAGGGCCCAGCCTTTCCAGCTGCGCCGGGTGGTTCCGGAGGTCGTAGTGGAGTTCCTGTTTCGGGTTGCCATTCCTGCCTGCCTGCACGATTGAATGCGCCCATGACGCCAGCACCCTTTCCTAGCCGCACCAACAGGTTCTGGCCATTGCTTCTGCCACTTGTCCTGCTGGCAGGCTGCGGACAGGAAGGCCCACCCCCGCTCCCGCCGCTGCCCGAAGGCGCGCTGGAAGCAGTGTCGGTCGAGCCAGGCGTGCCGCGCGAGACACTGGCCCGCGCAGTCGATGCGCTGTTCACTGGCGAAGGCATCGGCGAGGGCACCGGCGAAACCCAGGCGCTGGTCATCTTGCACCGCGGCGAAGTGGTGGCCGAACGCTATGCCGATGGTTTTGCGCCCGACACCCGCTTCATCGGCTGGTCGATGTCGAAGACCGTCACCGCCGTCCTTATCGGCATGCTGGTGGCCGATGGGCGGCTGGCGCTCGACCAGAGCCCGCCGATCGAACACTGGCAGCGCGCCGGCGAGCCGCGTGGCGAGATTACCCTGCGCCAGCTACTGCAGATGCGATCGGGGCTGCGGCACGAGGAGGGGGCTGACCCGGTTTACGAATCATCCGAAGTGCGGATGATGTTTCTCGACGGGCGCGCTGACATGGCCGCCTGGGCCGAAGCCCAGCCGCTGGCCCATCCGCCGGGCGCCGTGTTCCGCTATTCCACCGCCACCACGGTAATCCTGGCCGACGTGGCCGCCCGCCTGCTCGCCCCCGATGGCGGACCGAGCGACCGGCAGCAGGCCATGGCCGATTTCCTCGACGCCCGCCTCGCCGTGCCGCTGGGCCTCGACAGCATGGTGGCCGAATACGATGCAGCAGGCACCATGGTGGCGGGCAGCGCGGTCTGGGCCAATGCCCGCGACTGGGCACGGTTCGGCGATTTCCTGCGCAACGGGGGCTCTTCCGGCGGCGTGCAGGTGGTGCCACGCGGGTGGATCGATTTCATGCGCAGCGAAAGCCCGCGCGCGCCCGACTATGGCGCGCAATTGTGGCTCAACCGGCCATCCGGCACCGACCGGGACGTGCTGTTTGCCGACCAAGGGCCTGACAGCGCCTTTGCCGCGCTGGGTCATCTTGGGCAGATCCTGTATGTTTCACCGCGACAAGGGCTAACCCTCGTGCGGCTTGGTCATACGTCGGGCGAGCAGCAGGATGCGCTGGTGGCTGCCGTGGCGGAGATTTCGGCGCTCTATCCGGTGCGCTAAGGCCGCCGGATCAGACCCGATCCGGCAGCAGTTCCTCGCCCTCGTCGCGCTGCAGGTCTTCAGGGTCAGGGTGGATCAGCACTTCGACGCCGGGGAATTCCGCCTCGATGCGCGCCTCGATCTCGTCCATCACCCGATGCGCTTCGGCTACGGTCATCTGCGGATCGACCGCCGCATGGAACTGGACGAAATCGTTGGAGCCGCTGGTGCGGGTGCGCAGGTCATGTACGCCGCGCAACTCCGGCTGGCGGGCGAGCACCGCCAGGAAGGCCTCGCGCCTTTCGTCGGACCATTCCTTGTCCATCAGGTCGTCAATCGCCCGGCCCGCCGCGCGCCAGGCACCCCAGCCCAGCCACACTGCGATGGCGAGGCCGAAGAACGGATCAGATCCTGCCACGTCCAGATAACGGTCGAGCACCAGCGCGGCGATCACCGCCAGGTTGAGGAACAGGTCGCTCTTGTAGTGCAGGTGGTCGGTGGCGATCGCCAGGCTGCCGGTGCGGGCCAGCACGTGGCGCTGCCAGGCAAGCAGGCCGAGCGTTGCCACCAGCGCGATCAGCGACACCGCGATGCCCTCGTCTGCCGCCGTCACCCGGGCACCCGAAATCCACTGGTCGATGGCGCGGAACGCCAGCCCGAGGGCCGACAGCGAAATCAGCAGGACCTGGAAAATCGCCGCCAGCGCTTCGGCCTTGCCGTGGCCGAACCGGTGGGTCGCATCGGCCGGGCGCGAGGCGATCCACACGCCGGTCAGGGTCGCTACACTGGCAATGAGGTCAAGGCTGGTATCGGCCAGGCTGCCGAGCATGGCAGTGGAATCGGTGCGCCACACGGCCCACAGCTTCATCCCCACCAGCAGCAAGGCGACCGAGATCGAGGCATAGGCCGCGCTGCGGTTGAGCTGCCCCCGCTCGGCGAAGGTTTCGCTCACGGGTAAAGCAGCGTGCTCGACCAGCCCTGCCCGTCGCGGGTGAACTGGCGGCGTTCGTGCAGGCGATGGGCGCGGTCGGTCCAGAACTCGATGCGCTCGGGATCAAGCCGGAAGCCCGTCCAGTGGGGCGGGCGCGGCACTTCGCCGGCGCTTTCGCAAGCCGCGGCAATCTCGTCCACCCGCGCCAGATAGGTCTCGCGGCTGTCGAGCGGGCGCGACTGGACGCTGGCCGCCGAACCCACCTGGCTGGCGAAGTTGCGCGAGTGGAAATAGGCGTCTGCCTCTGCCGCGGTCACTTCTTCCAGTGGGCCTTCGATGCGGATCTGGCGGCGCAGGCTCTTCCAGTGAAACAGCAGGGCGGCCTGGGGGTTGGCAATGATCTCGGCCCCCTTGCGGCTCATGGCATTGGTGTAGAACACGAAACCGCGCTCGTCCTGCCCCTTCAGCAGCACCATCCGCACCGATGGCGCGGCATCCGGGGTGGCAGTGGCCAGCGCCATGGCATTGGCATCGTTGGGCTCGCTTGCCCGCGCCTCGGCATACCATGCCGCAAACAAGGCGAAGGGATCGGTGTGCGGAATGGCGTTTTCGGTATCGAGCATGGATAGCGCTCTACTACTGGCGTGGTCCGAGGGGAAGCGCGCTGACGCAACCGCTTGCCACGGCGCATTGCATTACCTAGCTAACACACCATGAGCGATCCCTATTCCATCCTTGGCGTTTCCCGCAGCGCGAGCGAGGCGGAGATCAAGTCGGCCTATCGCAAGCTGGCGAAGGAACTGCACCCTGACCGGAACAAGGACAACCCGGCGGCGAGCGAGCGGTTCTCCACCGTCACCCGCGCCTATGACCTGCTGTCCGACAAGGACAAGCGCGCCCGGTTCGACCGTGGCGAGATCGACGCCGATGGCAATCCGCGCGGCCCCTTCGGCGGCGGCGGCGGCGGTGGCGCGTTCGGCGGGGCTGGGGGCCATCGTCCCGGCGGACCGCAAGGCGGCGGCTTCGGGGCCGAGGAAGTCGATATCAGCGACCTGTTCGAAGGCCTGTTCGGCCGCGGTGGGGCCGGAATGGCCGGAGGCAGCGCGGGCTTCGGTCGTCGCCCGCCGCCGCCTCCACCGCGCCGGGGGGCCAACGTGTCCTATACGCTGCGCGTGCCCTTCACCGATGCCGCCACCCTCGCCGCTCAGCGGATCACCCTGGGCGATGGCAAGACGATCGACCTGAAACTGCCCGCAGGCGTAGAGGACGGCACCCAGATGCGCCTCAAGGGCAAGGGCGAGCCTGGTGCCGGGGGACCGGGCGATGCGCTGGTGGCCATCGCGATAGAGCCGCATGCCTTCTTCCGCCGCGATGGCGACGACGTGCTGCTCGACCTGCCGATCACGCTGGACGAGGCGGTGAACGGGGCCAAGGTCAAGGCGCCCACGGTGGACGGCCCCGTCATGCTGACCATCGCGCCGGGCTCCGGATCGGGCAAGGTGCTGCGACTGAAGGGCCGGGGCTTCTCCAAGAAGGGCGGCGGGCGCGGCGACCAGCGGGTCACGCTAGAAATTAACCTGCCCGAGGATCTGGACGATCTCGCCGCTCGGCTCGAAGGGTGGCAGGATCAAACTGCGGTGCGCCAGCGTTTCGGCCTCTAACGCCTTTACCGGGCGCTTCTTATGTCGGGAGGTGCGGTATCCTGCCACCCGCCCGACGAGACAGACTGGAGCCACCGCTTGACCAGCCAGGACACGCCCCACCAGCCGCCCGTTCCCGGCCCGCCCAAGCGCGATCTCTCGCCCGAGGCGCGGCGCCGGTCACCCCGCCGCCACCGGGAGCACCTGCTCGACCAGCCGCTGGCCGCGCGGTGCTGGATCGTCGGCAAGCGCGTGCTCAATGGCGCTTACAACGACGGGCTGATCCATGCCGGCAACCTGGCCTATATGTCGCTGCTGGCGATCTTCCCCTTCTTCCTGACGGGCGCTGCCATCTTCTCGCTGGTCGGCGAGGTGGAGGAGCAGGCCGCCGCAGTGGGAGCCGTGCTTGCCGCCCTGCCGCCGGTAGTGGCCGACGTGCTGCGTCCCGTGGCCCTCAACGTGATCGAGGCGCGCAGCGGGTGGCTGCTGTGGCTCGGCGGGCTGTTCGGCCTGTGGACCGTGGGCAGCCTGATCGAGACCATCCGCGATATCCTGCGCCGCGCCTATGGCACCCACGCCACCCGCGCCTTCTGGCAGTATCGGCTGCTGTCCACCGGCATCATCATCGGCGCGGTGCTACTGCTGATGCTGTCGCTGATCGCCCAGGTGGCAATCGGCGCGGCCGAGCAGGTGATCGACGCCTGGCTGCCGCAACTGACCGACATGCTCAACCGCCTCGCCTGGACCCGGATCATCCCGGCAGTCGGCCTGTTCGGATCGATCTTCCTGCTGTTTTATACCCTGACCCCGGCCCAGTACCGCCGCAGCCGCTATCCCAAATGGCCCGGCGCGCTGCTGACCACCCTGTGGTGGGTGGGGGTAACCATCGCCCTGCCTCCTGCGCTGCGCTCGATGTTCAACTATGACCTTACCTACGGATCGCTGGCCGGCAGCATGATCGTGCTTTTCTTTTTCTGGCTGGTAGGATTAGGGATGGTCGCAGGGGCGGAACTCAATGCCGCGCTGGCCGAACCGCCGGAGGACCATCCGGAGGACGAGGCGCTGGGTTTTGCGGTGCCGGAAGTGCAGGAGTACGGTTGAATGGATGGGCTGATGAAGGGCAAACGCGGCCTGATCATGGGGCTGGCGAACGACAAGTCGCTGGCCTGGGGCATCGCGCAGAAACTGCACGAACACGGCGCGGAGATGGCCTTCTCGTTCCAGGGCGATGCGCTGAAGAAGCGGGTCCAGCCGCTGGCGGCGCAGGTCGGCAGCGACTTCCTGATCGAATGCGACGTGTCCGACATGGCTGCGATGGACGCCGCCTTTGCCGAGATCGAGGCGCGCTGGGGCACGATGGACTTCCTCGTCCATGCCATCGGCTTTTCCGACAAGGCGGAGCTGCGCGGGCTCTATGTCGATACCAGCCTCGACAATTTCTTGATGACGATGAACATCAGCGCCTATTCCTTCGTCGCCGCCACCAGGCGGGCGCGGGCGCTGATGCCGAACGGCGGATCGATCCTGACGCTGACCTACTATGGCGCGGAAAAGGTCGTGCCGCATTACAACGTGATGGGCGTGGCCAAGGCCGCGCTGGAGGCGAGCGTGAAGTACCTCGCCAACGATCTTGGCCCGGAGAACATCCGCGTCAACGCGATCAGCGCCGGACCGATCAAGACCTTGGCGGCGAGCGGGATCGGCGATTTCCGCTATATCCTGAAGTGGAACGAGCTGAACGCACCGCTGCGCCGCAATGTCACGATTGAGGATGTCGGCGGTTCGGGCCTCTACTTCCTGTCCGACCTCGCCAGCGGCGTGACGGGCGAAGTCCACCATGTCGATGGCGGATACCACGTGGTCGGCATGAAGCAGGAAGACGCGCCGGATATCGCGCTTTCCTGAGGCCCTTGTTCCATATATGTTCCTTCCACGATTCGATGGAAGGAGTGATGGACATGGCAACAGGTGGATGCCGCTGCGGCGCGGTGCGGTACGAGATTTCGGGAGACGCGCTGCACAGCGCACTGTGCCACTGCCGCGATTGCCAGATGGCAGCGGGCGCACCGATGGTGGCCTGGCTGGCGGTCAAGGCCGAGGGCTTCACCCTGCTGCAGGGTAATCCTGCCAGCTATAACGGCGCGGGCCGGTCGATCCGGCACTTCTGCAGCATGTGCGGCACGCCGCTGCACTTCGTGAACGAGGAAATGCTGCCGGGGATCGTCGATATTCCGTCGGTAACGCTCGACGAGCCCGATGCGGCGGCACCGCAGGCCCATATCCAGGTGGCCGAGCGGCGGGCGTGGATGGCGGGTGCAGGTAACTTGCCTGAGTTCGAGCGATGGCCGGGTTGAGCACAAAGGTGACAGAAGTGACAGTGTGTCACCTTTGATTTCGGCCTGGAAACGGCGGAATTTTGCGGGTTTGCGGGCCGGGTGACAAAGTGACACCTGCCCGGGAGAGAGCGCGATTGGCGCGGGGGGTTTAACGGTAGGAAAGAGCCGGGCCGGGATATGGGCTGGGTTGGGTGGTGTAGGAAAGCTCCGTTGCAATCCAGCGCCGTCGCGTGAAGTCACTCCTTCGTCATTCCCGCGCAGGCGGGAATCCAGCGCGAACCTCGGAACTGGATTCCCGCCTGCGCGGGAATGACGAATCTTAAGAGCAGCGCTTAGTTCACCCCGCCTTGCGCAGATCCTCGACCACAGCCGCAACCGCTTCAGCCCGCGGCTGATCGGGCCAGATGCCGCGCGTGTCATAGACCTGCTTCGTGGCCCGTTCGGCGAGCGGCACGCTCTTGAACACGTCGTGATCGACCAGCACGATCATCACCGCGCAATCCTCCAGCGCCGAATCGATATCGGTGTGGACCGCGCCGGTGCCTTCGAATTCGCGCGGCAGTTCGGCGGCGTGGGGCTCGACCACGTGGATCCGGTCACCGAAGCGGCGGGCCAGCGTGGCCGCCACCAGCCGCGCGGGGCTCTCGCGGAAATCGTCGATGTTGGCTTTGAAGGCGAGGCCGAGGCAGGCGACTTTCGCATGCGGATTGGCTTCCACCAGCGCGGCGGCTTGCGCGATCACGTGGTGGATCTTGCCATCGTTCACCCCGCGCGCAGTGCGGATCAGCGGGCTTTGTTCGGGGGCTGCTGCCACGATGAACCACGGATCGACCGCGATGCAATGCCCCCCCACGCCGGGGCCGGGGGTGAGGATGTTGACGCGCGGGTGGCGGTTGGCGAGCTTGATCACCTCCCACACGTCCAGCCCCATCGCGTCCGAGATGATCGACAGCTCGTTGGCAAAGGCGATGTTGACGTCGCGATAGGCGTTTTCGACCAGCTTGGTCATTTCGGCGCTCTTGGCATCGGTGGTAATGCAGGTGCCGCGCACGAAGCGCTTGTAGAAGGCCAGCGCCTTCCTCGCACAACGCGGCGTGATCCCGCCGATCGAGCGATCGTTGTTGGTCAGTTCTTCGAGGATGCGCCCCGGCAGCACGCGTTCGGGGCAATAGGCGATCGAGACGTCGGGCGTGCCGCTGCACAGACCCGGCATGGCCAGATCGGGGCGTTCGGCGGCGATCATGTCGCGCATCTGCTCGGTCGTGCCCACAGGACTGGTCGATTCTAGGATCACCACATCCCCTGCCTTCAGCACCCGCGCCACGTTGCGCGCGGCATCGAGCACATAGGTGAGGTCCGGCGTGTGGCGGCCATCCTTGGCGAACGGCGTGGGCACGGCGATCACGAACACATCGGCGGGCGCAATCTCAAGCGAGGCAGTCAGCAGCCCGCGCGCAACCACGCCCTGCACCAGCCCGTCGAGATCGACCTCCTCGATATGGATCTCGCCGCGGTTGATCGTGTCCACGACATGCGGCGTCACATCCACCCCGTGCACCCGCATCCCGGCCCGCGCGATGATCGCAGCGGTGGGCAGCCCGATATAGCCGAGGCCGATGACAGAAACGGTGGGCAGAGTCTCGCCGCGCATGGAATGCCTTTCGCGTGTGTGGTGCGGACAGGCATTGGCGGAAAAAGGTTTATGTTCGGGTAACGATGGGGCGGTTCGGCTTCAAATGCGGTGTGTTGGCTTACGAACCTGTTGCGGACATAGGCCGTCCTTGGGATAGTGGGGCATGGTTGGTCGCATTTCCGTTTTGAGAAAGCTGCTCGACCGCTGGTCGCGGCAGCAAGAGACAGCGTTGTGGCAGATGACGGAGCGCAAGACGGCATTCAAACGCATCGCAGGATTCTCAAAGTCGGAACGTGTCGACGCCAAGTTCTTCCTCCTAGCGGTCGCGCCATTTGTTCCGGTCATGATCTCGGACGAACTGGGCTTATCGCGCGGTGTTCTGTGGCACGGTTGGTTTTGGCTCAGTGTGATTTGGGCAGTCGGCATCTTCGCAGTGGGGTGCGCTTCCTATTGGCGAGCCTTCCGCCGGTCTCTGGAGCGAAAGCCATAGCGTCTGCTTTCCACCCAATTCCAGCCGTTCGAAGCCGAAGTCGCGGGCCCCAAAAGCAGCCGCTTGGACAATCCAAATCACCCCGCCAGCAAATCGCAGATCCTCCGCGCCGAGTGCCCATCACCAAACGGATTGTGCGCCTGCGCCATCGCGGCATAGGCGGCGCGATCGTCGAGCAGCCGCGTTGCTTCGGCCACGATGCGGCCCGCATCGGTGCCGACCAGCATGGCCGTGCCGGCCGCCACGCCTTCGGGGCGCTCGGTCGTTTCGCGCATGACCAGCACCGGCTTGCCGAGCGCGGGGGCTTCTTCCTGCACGCCGCCGCTGTCGGTCAGCATCAGGTCGGCAATGGCGAGCAGGCGGGCGAAGTGCGGGTAATCGAGCGGTTCGATCATGGCGACATTGCCGATCCCGCCCAGTTCCTGGTCCATCACCGCGCGCACGTTGGGGTTGAGGTGGACGGGGAAGATTACCGCCACATCGTCCCGCGCGGCTAGGCGGCGCACGGCGCTGGCGATCTGCGCCATGCCCTCGCCGAAATTCTCGCGCCGGTGGGTGGTCACGCCCACGATGCGTTTGCCCGCGAATCGCTGTTCCAGCGGGGCGAGGCCTGATGCCAGTTCCGGCTCGGCCTCGATCCGTGCGGTGATCCAGTGCAGCGCGTCGATCACCGTGTTGCCGGTGACGTGGACGGTGGCGGGGTCGATATTCTCCGCCAGCAGCGCGGCTTGCGCGGTCTCGGTCGGCGCGCAGTGCAGTGCAGCGATGGAGCCGATGATCTTGCGGTTCACCTCTTCCGGCCAGGGATGGTAGATCGAGCCGCTGCGCAGCCCCGCCTCCACATGGCACACCGGGACCTTGCGGTAATAGGCAGCCAGCGCGCCCGCCATGGCCGTGGCCGTATCGCCCTGCACCACGACCCAGTCGGGCTTTTCCTCGTCCATCACCCGGCCAAGGCCAGTGATCAGCCGCGCGGTCAGTTCGTCCAGCGTCTGGTCCGGCTGCATCAGGGCAAGATCGTGGTGCGGGGTGAGGCCCGCGATGTGGAGCACCTGGTCGAGCATCCCGCGATGCTGGCCGGACACGCAGACACGGCTGTCGAAGCGGCTGTCCGCTTCCAGCGCGTGGACCAGCGGGAACAGCTTGATCGCTTCGGGGCGGGTGCCGAAGATGGTGAGGATGCGGGCTGGTGCAGTCATGTCCCGCCCATAGCCCGGCGGTGGTTAACTATGAACTACGAGAAGACTGAGGCCTACGAGGCCTATTCGCCAACCGTCGGAAGCGGCTCGTCCTCTTCGCCCGGCAGCGGGGCGTCGCGTTCGGCTTCGAGGCGCTCCAGATAGGCGCGTTCGAGTTCTTCCACCCGCGCCTGGGTGCGGGCGGCATCGACGTCGATGGTTTCGAGCCGTTCGGCGCGGGCCTGTTCGATCTGCAGGCTGAAGCGGCGTTCCGGCGCATTCTCGCGCGCGGCGACCTGGGCTTCGATCTCGGCGATGGAGCAGCCGAGTTCGGCGCCCCCGCCAATATTGTTGCACGCGTTGGGCGCCAGGGAACCGACATTCTCGGTCGCCCGGACGCGGTCGGCCCAGCTGCGGTTTTCCGGGCTCTGGCCCTGGCGAAGCTGGCTCGGGATGCGATAGGGATCCTCGATCTCCTCGCACACCACGATGGTGTTGGGGTCTTCGGACTGCGGACATGTGCCACCAGCGGGGATCTGGACCATCATGATCCGCTCCGAATCGGCCTGGGCCCCGGTGTTCTGCGCGGCGGCAGGCAGGGCGACGAGGCCCAAGGCAATTGCGGCAGGAACGGTAAGGCGGGTCATCTGGTCATGTCCTCGAATGGTGCGGCATCATCGGTGCCTGCTGCTGAACCCATAGTGAAGCGCTGGTTCCTCCACATTGGGCCTGATCAAATCTTCTCCGACAATCGGATCGCGGCGCGGCAGCCAAGGCGCACGGCGGCGGAAAACAGGGCATAGGCCGGGGCCTTTTCCGCCCCTGCCGCAAGCGCCGCATCGCGGTGTTCGCGTTCGTCATCCCTGAAACGGGCGATCATGCCGGCCAGTTCCGGATCGTCGCCACTTGCTTCCAGTTCGTCAAGCTGGGCGGTGTAGTGCCGGTCGATCTCTTCCTCGATCGCGGCGGTGCAGGCCATGGCGGCCTCGGGCCCGATCAGCGCCGATCCGGCACCAAGGGCAAAGCCCGCCACGTTCCAGAACGGCTGGAGCGCGGTTGGCCGCACGCCGCGACGCGCCATCAGGGCATCGAACTGGGCCCGGTGATCGGCTTCCTGCCCGGCCATGGCGCGGATCTCCGCCGAATGCGGCCCGCGATCGCCCATCACCGCCAGTTGCCCGGCATAGATGCGCGTGGCACCGAATTCGCCCGCCTGGTCAACGCGGATCATGGACGAACGGTCGGGTGCAATGCTCATGCTCTTTCCATTACCTTCTGGTCTTCTTTCGCAGCAGGGCGAATATGGTGATCGCCCCGCCAATCGAAAAGATCGCGTTGAACCCGGCAAGCGAGATACCCATCAGGGTCCAGGCTGGAATGTCGCACGAAATCGTCGGCTGGGCCAGGATCGCCTCCAGCGCATCGCCGCCGGTGGTGGGCGCCAGGGCGCAGGCGGTGATCCCTTCCCACCAGTCATATTCGACCCCGGCATGGAACACGCCGATCAGGCCCGAGACCAGGATCGCGACAGCCGCCAGCCCCACCAGCGGGCGGCGCTGGGGCGGCATGGCATAGGCGGCAATGGCGAAGACCAGTGCGGCGAAATGCGGCCAGCGCTGCCACCAGCACATCTCGCACGGATAGAGGCCGAAGCCATATTGCGACACATAGGCGCCCGCCAGCAACAGTGCCGGAATGGCCAGCGCCAGCCGCTGGGCGTGGAATTCCCCCTTGCGCATCATCCCAGACCTAGTTGCGAGAAGCAGGGGCAGCGCGCGTAGCCACAGTCACCCGCGACGTGCGGCGCAGGGTTTCCAGCGCATAGTGCAGCTGGAAGTCCTCGATGCCCTGTTCCTCCAGCTCGGCCGAGGTAAGCAGGAAGCGCGGGTCGTCGATCCGGTCGCGTTCCAGCGCCTCGTCCTCGCGGTTGATCTCGTTGACGAGGTGACCGCGCAGGTCGCTTTCGCGCAGGGCATAGCGCTGGCGCCGCTCGGCATCGGGATCGGACAGCTGGGGCACGCGGATATCGGGCGCGATCCCGCCTTCCTGCACACTGCGGCCCGAAGGGGTATAGTAGCGCGCGGTGGTGAGCTTCAGGGCCGAATCGCGGGTCAGCGGCAGCAGGGTCTGCACCGAACCCTTGCCGAAGCTGCGCTCGCCCATCACCAGCGCCCGGTCATGGTCCTGCAGCGCACCGGCCACGATCTCGCTGGCCGAGGCCGAGCCTTCATCGATCAGCACGATGATCGGCACGCCTGCGGCAGCATCGCCGCGATAATAGGTCTCGGCCTGGTAGAACACCGTGTCGGCGCGGTTGCGGCCGCGCTGCGAGACGATCTGGCCGGAGGACAGGAACAGGTCCGACAGGGCCACGGCCTCATCCAGCGAACCGCCGGGATTGCGCCTGAGGTCGAGCACCAGGCCCGACAGCCTGCCACCAGCTTCACTGCGCAGGGCGGCCAGCGCAGCGTTGACATCGGCCCCCACGTCGCGGCTGAATTCGTTGACGCTGATGTGGCCTATGTTGCCAGCCATCAATTCATGGGTCACCGGCTCAAGGTCGATCACGCCACGCGTCACGGTGACTTCCAGCGGCTCGTCACGGCCGGGGCGGAACAGGGTGAGGTCCACCGTGGTGCCCGCCACGCCGCGCATCTGTGCCACGGCATCGTTGATATCCAGCCCGAAGATCAGGCTGCCATCGATATGTGTGATGAAATCGCCCGCCTTGATTCCGGCTTCCTCTGCCGGACTGCCGCGGAACGGGCTGACCACCTTGACCGCGCCATCGTCCATCTGGATCGAAATGCCGAGGCCCTGGTAATTGCCGTCAATCATCGTCTCCAGCCGCTCAAGCGAGGCACCGTCCAGATAGGCCGAATGCGGATCAAGCGCAGCCAGCATCCCGTCGATCGCGCCGCGGATCAGCACCTCGTCCTCCACCGGCTCCACGTAACTCGCCTTGATCCGCTGGTAGGTGGCGAACAACCGGGCGAACTCGGGCGAGGCGCGGCTTTCGACCTGGGCGAACCCCGCCGTGGTGGCAGGCAGCAGCGCAATGGCCGTGCACAAGGCGGCAGCACGAAGAACGGGAGCGAATTTCATCAGCGGTCTGTTCCTGTCATATCCCAGCAGCGTTGTATCGCAGGCCCGGGCTTAACGCCAGATGAGGATCGGCACGGCCAAAGTGGGGTATCAGCGCGCGAATTCCAGCGGATTGACCGCCTCGCCATCGCGACGCAGTTCCAGCGTCACGGTGGGCCTACCCGGCCCCGCCACGCCGATTGGCGCGCCGCCGACCAGTTCGTCGCCCACGGCCACGTCGCTGCGGGCGAGGCCGGTGACAAGGCTGGTCCAGCCGCCCGCGTGCTCGATAATCACGATCCGGCCATAGCCGCGATAGGGCCCGGCAAAGGCCACCCGGCCCGCTGCTGGTGCCACTACCTGGGCATTGGATCGCGGGGCCAGCGTCAGCCCCTGGCTCAGCACCCCGCTTACCGGCGCGCCGAATCCGGTTACCGTGCGGCCGGCGACCGGCAGGATATATGGCGCGGGCGCGCCGACAGGTGCACTGGCAGAAGTGATCGCTGCGGGCTCCTCGGCGACAAGCGGCGCATTTCCTTCGGGCCGCAGCAGGGGTCCGGGAAGTTCGGCGAGGCGGTTGCGCAGCACGGCGGCACGGTCAAGCTCGCCCACCAGGGCATCGAGATCACGCGCCTGTTCGCCCAGGGCCAGCGCCCGTTCGGCCTCGCGGCTGGCCAGGCTTCCCGCCTCGCGCGCGGCGAGTCGCTGGCGCGCTTCGAGTGCGGCCAGTTCGGTGCGCCGCTCGGCCAGTGCAGCTTCCTCCTGCCGCAGGACCTGCGTGGCCTGTGTGGTTTCCTGCCGCAACACGGCCTGTCGATCGATCGCGGCGCGCAGGGCCACGGTGCGCGCCTCGACCTGCGGCACGGTGCTGGCCATCACGGCGCGTAGGTAAACCAGATCGCGCACTTCGCCCGGACGCAGCAGCGACAGGGCGACGGGACGGCGCGAGAACTGCTGCAGGGCGGCAGTCAGGGTAACGATGGGGCGCTGTTCGCGGCCAAGGGCACTGCGCAGCCGCGCCTGTTCCTCGCCAATCAGGGCCAGCCGCGCATCGGCGGCGGCGATCCCGGCTTCGGCCTGCTGGACCCGCGCGGCAAGCGCGGCGGCCTGGCGGGCGGTGCGATCGACCGCGTCCTGGCTGGCGGCGGCCTCGGCTTCCAGCCGGACGGAGCGCGCTTCTGCCGCCTCGCGCTCGGCCAGGGCCTGTTGCAGGGCGGCGCGGGTCTCGCCCGCGTCCTCGAACACCGGCGCGCGCTGGGCCATGGCAGCAGTGCCAAGCACGGCGCAGGCAAACAGCAGGACGAGCATACGCGACATGGCGCTATCCTGACCTGTGATAGGGGTGTCCGGCAAGGATTGATGTGGCGCGGAACAGTTGTTCGGCCAGCATGGCGCGGGCCAGCAGGTGCGGCCAGGTGGCACGCCCGAAAGCCAGCAGCAGGTCGGCCTGCCCCCGCTCCTCGTCGGAATGGCCATCCGCCGCACCCAGCACGAAGCGGCATTCGCGCATCCCGCCATCGCGCCATTTTTCGAGGATGGCGGCGAGTTCCTCCGACGACAGGTCGCGCCCCTTCTCGTCCAGCAGCACGGTGCGGCACGGGGTCAGCGGATCGGGAATGCGGCCGCCTGTTTCGGGCAGTTCTGTGAGCTTGAAGGGCCAGGTCAGGCGCTTTTCATAGCGCTGGACCAGTTGCTCTTCCGGCGAGCGGGCGATCTTTCCGCGAGCGATGATGTGGAGGAGCATTTTTTGTTTCGCCTCAAGCGGATCCCTTGCTTTCCGCACCCCCATCTGGGGGCGCGGTCCTCGGTGCTGATCCCTGCACTACGCTTCGGGGCACCTGCGGGCGGGCGTTTGCCCTATGTGGTCCGCTTGTCGCGGACCAGACCAGCTTACCGAGGAAGCGCGGGGACGGGCCGGAGGCCCGCAAGGCCGACCGGCCGTCGCGCGTCGCCGCGCGGTAGCCTAAGGGGCCGGATGGCCCCGCCGGCGCTTGAGGCAAGACAAGTCAGGCCATTCCGACCTTTTCGTCGCCGAAGCCCCACATCCTCTCAAGGTTGTAGAAGCTGCGCACTTCGGGGCGGAACAGGTGGACCACCACGTCGCCGGTGTCGATCAACACCCAGTCGGCTGCGGGCAGGCCTTCCACGCGCGGCGGGGCATAGCCGTTCTGCTTGACCTTCTCGGCCAGCTTGCTCGCCATGGCAGCGACCTGCCGGGTGGATCGGCCCGAGGCGATGATCATGTGATCCGCGATCGAGCTCTTGCCTTCCAGCGGGATGGAAACGAGGTCCTGCGCCTGATCTTCATCGAGCTGTTCGAGAATCAGGGCGTGGAGCGAGCCGGGTTCGGCGGTGATGCTGTGGTCTGGATTGCTGGTCATGGAAATGATGGTTGCGGTGCCGGAAACTGCCGGGTGGGCTTGCGCCATGTGCGGGCTATCGGTCATCGCGACGTGTCATGCTCCTGTGTCGAATGAATGGAGAATACCGACCCATAGCAGACATGCGACAGGCCGGAGCGCCTCATGCGTCCCGGTCCGGTGCTTGACTGCGAAGTAGGGAATGCGTGACTTCGTCCCGAAGAACCGGCCCAAGTGCCGGACCATGTGCAAGGCCGGAAAACCGGCTCGCCCAGTGCGGATCCGCCTGCCTTATGGCCGTGGCCGAGCGCGGATCGGGATCGAAACGCAATTCTATCAGCGCCGGTGCGCTCCATTCGCCCCGGTTGGACAATCGGGCTGCGGACAACCGGTAACGCCGCAGCCAAGCCATCGCGGGGCTCGCGATAGCGGCGTCATCATAGCCGGGGCGGGCAATGACCGCAATCGGCAATTCGCGGGCGATCTGCCGCCAGTTCTTCCAGCGGTGGAACTGGGCCAGGTTGTCGGCCCCCATCAGCCACACGAACCGACGTTTGGGATAGCGCCGCTTCAGCGCGCGCAGGGTATCCACGGTATAGCGGGTGGCGAGCTCCTGCTCGATCGCTGTCACCCTGATCGGCGCCCGCCGCGCCTGCCTTTGCGCCGAGCGGAAGCGCGCAGCGAGTAGGGCCATGTTGCTCTGCGGTTTCAACGGGTTGCCGGGCGAAACCAGCCACCAGGCCTCGTCCAGCCCGAGCGCGTCGATGGCGAACAGCGTCACCCGCCGGTGACCGCGATGGGCAGGGTTGAAGCTGCCGCCCAGCAGCCCGGTGATCGGGCCTCGCTTCACCTGTTCGGACGGCGCGGCGTTACGCGGAAGCCGTGCCGCACGTCCTGCGCCTTGATCGCCCAGGCGGGGTATTCATCGTCGAGCTTGCCCACGGCGTCCAGCGCGGCGAGCTCTTCATGGGTCAGTTCGATATCGCTCGCGGCGAGGTTCTGCGCCAGCTGTTCGGGCCGCTTGGCCCCCATGATCACGCTGGCGGTGACCGGCTGGTGAAGCAGCCAGGCGAGCGCAATGGCCGCCACCCCCACGCCGCGCGCCTCTGCCATCGGCCGCATCGCCGCCACGGCCTCTGCCGCCATGCGCTTGTCGGCGCGGGGGAAATCGAGCTTTGCCCGCCGCCCCTCGCCCGACACCGCGCCATCTTCGCCAAAATCGTACTTGCCCGACAGCAGGCCGCCCACCAGCGGGCTCCACACCATCAGGCCGAGGCCTTCGCTGAGCATCATGGGCACGATTTCGCGCTCCAGCTCGCGGCCCGAGACGGCGTAGAACGCCTGGTTGGAGACGAACCTGTCCCAGCCGCGCAATTCGGCAATGCCCAGCCCCTTGGCGATCTGCCACGCCGCCCAGTTCGATACCCCGACATAGCGCGCCCTCCCGCTGCGCACGATGTCCTCCAGCGCGCGCAGGCCCTCCTCCATCGGGGTGTTGGGATCCCAGCCGTGGATCTGGTAGAGATCGACATGGTCGAGCCCCAGCCGCGTCAGGCTGGCGTCGATCTGGTGGAGCAGGTGGACGCGGCCATAGCCGCCATCGTTCGGCCCCTCGCCCATCGGCCCCATGCCCTTGGTGGCGATCACCACCTGGTCGCGGGCAATACCGAGGTCGCGCAGCGCCTGGCCGGTGAACTGTTCGCTCTGCCCCATGGAATAGACATTGGCCGTGTCGATGAAGTTGACGCCGGCATCCAGCGCCTGTTTCATCAGCGCGGTCGAGCCTGCCTGGTCGAGATCATGCTGGAAGAAGGCGCTGGGTGCCGTGCCGAAGGTCATGGCCCCCAGGCACAGCTCCGATACGACCAGCCCCGATTGGCCAAGGCGGTTGTAACGCATCGCCAATTCTCCCCTTAGGGCCGCGCCTGCCCGCTGCCGTGCACCTGCCACTTGTAGGTCGTCAGCCCCTCCAGCGCCACGGGTCCGCGCGCATGGAGCCGCCCGGTGGCAATGCCGATTTCCGCGCCCAACCCGAATTCGCCGCCATCGGCAAACTGGGTGGAGGCATTGTGCATCACGATGGCCGAATCGACCTCGGCCAGGAAGCGGTCTGCCACGGCAGCATCGCCGGTGATGATCGCTTCTGTGTGGCCGCTGGAATGGCGCGCGATGTGGTCCATCGCCGCTTCCACCCCGTCCACCACGGCAACCGAGGCCACGGCGTCGAGATATTCGGTGTCCCAGTCTTCCGCCGAGGCCGCCTTGATGCGCGGATCGAGCGCCTGTGCGCGGGCATCGCCGCGCAATTCGCACCCGGCATCGAGCAATGCGCCCACGACCTCGACCGAGCCGGGGAAGGCAGCGTCGAGCAGCAGGGTTTCCAGCGCCCCGCAAATGCCCGTGCGGCGCATCTTGGCATTGACTGCCAGCTCCTTTGCCATCGCGGGTTCGGCGGCGGCATGGACATAGGTGTGGCAGATACCATCAAGGTGGGCGAGCACCGGCACGCGGGCATCATTCTGCACCCGTTCGACCAGGCTCTTGCCCCCGCGCGGCACGATCATGTCAATGAGGCCCGCCGCAGCCAGCATGGCACCCACGGCTGCGCGGTCCTGCGTGGGGACAAGCTGGATCGCTTCGGCCGGAACGCCTGCGCTCGCCAGCCCTTCGGACATGGCAGCAGCAATGGCCCGGTTGGAATGGACCGCTTCGCTTCCGCCGCGCAGCAGCGCCGCATTGCCCGACATCAGGCACAGCGCGGCGGCGTCTGCCGTTACATTGGGGCGGCTTTCATAGATGATCCCGATGAGGCCGATGGGAATGCGGCGGCGCACCAGGTCCATGCCCGCCAGCGCCGTGCTGCGGTCGATCACCTGGCCGACGGGATCGGGCAGGCGGGCGACATTCTCGATCGCCCCGGCAATGCCTTCCAGCCGCTTGGCATCCAGCCGCAGCCGGTCGAGCATGGCACCCGACAGGCCGCGCGCCTCGCCTGCCGCGATATCCTGCGCATTGGCTGCGAGGATCGGCCCGGCATGGGCGCGAAGGGTCGCGGCGGCTGCCATCAGGGCAGCGGCCTTGGCCTCGGTCGGCATCTGCGCCAGCACCCGCTGCGCGCGCCGCCCCGCCCGCGCCAGCCCTTCGACCAGCGTGGTTACATCGTCCTGCAAAAGCTCTGCCTGTTCCATGGTGCGGGCGGATAACACCCGGCTGGCCGCTTGTCAGGAGGAATCACGCGAATCGGCGTGGTGCTGGCTAAGTAACCGAATCTGTCGCGTTTATCCAAATCGCGTTTCGTTCCGCGCCGTCGAAAATATATTTCCACCGTGAGGATCGACTCGTCGCATTGTGCCTTCGATTCGCCCCAAAGGTTAACACCAGCCATCGACTCGCTGCGTGTTGCCGCTAACCAGACCTCCGACGGGGACTGAAGCAACACTTAAGGGGTCGTCTTGGACAAGCATACCGCCGGCGGTTTTTGGGACCGTCTGCGGGCCTGGTTTCCCGAGCGTGAGTTCTTCATGCGCTCGCACGGACAGGTCCGTTTTCTTACCGTAACCACACGCATGCAGATGACTGCCGCCGGGCTTGCCGCCGTAGCGCTGCTCGGCTGGGGTGGCTCGATGGGCGCGATGGCGATCAGCCAGTACCGTGCCAGTTCCGAACGCGCTTCGCTGCTGACCCGCGAAGCCCAGGTCGCCAAGGCGGAAGACCGACTGGAAGTCTATCGCGACGATCTTTCCGCCACCACCGAGGACCTCGCCAAGCGGCAGGACTATCTCGACGAAATCCTCAACATGCTGCCCGAAGACCTGCTGGCCGCCAGTGAAAGCGATGCCCCGGTTTCCGATTCCGCGGAAGAGGCCGCCGAACTTATCGGCCTGATCGAAGGCGCCATTCCCGAAGCAGCGGGCCTTGCCCGCCTCGAAGCGCGCCAGCTCGCCTTCGTCGAACGCCTCACCCGCTATGCCGACAGCCGCGCCAGCCGTACCGAACAGGCGATCCGTTCGCTGGGCCTCGATCCGCGCAGCGTGATGGTCCGTGACGAGGATGCCATGGGTGGTCCGCTGGAAATGCTGGCATCGGATGCCAAAGGCTCGCTCGACCCCCGGTTCGAACGGCTGGCCCTTAGCCTTGCCCGCATGGGTGATTTGGAACGCGGGCTGAGTGGTATTCCGCAGGTCATGCCGGCCGACATGCGCAACATTTCCTCGGGCTTCGGCATTCGCCGCGATCCGTTCACCGGCCGCGCCGCGATGCACTCCGGGCTCGATTTCCGCGGGCCGATGGGCGCGCCGATCCACTCTGCCGCCGATGGCCGCGTGACATTCGTTGGCAACAAGGCTGGCTATGGCCGCACGGTGGAAGTCACCCACAGCGACGGGATGATGACCCGTTATGCCCACATGTCGCGCTTCGATGCGCGCGTCGGGCAGGAAGTCACCGCCGGCACGGTGATCGGCCGGATCGGCAGTTCGGGCCGTTCGACCGGCCCGCACCTCCATTTCGAAGTCCATATCAATGGCCGCCCGGTCAACCCGCGGCCTTTCCTGGAGTCCGCCCCCGATGTTCTCGAAGAAGTCCGCGCGGGCCACACCGCGCACAGCGCCGAGAGCCACAACCATGGCCGCTAGTGGCTCGACCTTTTCGGTGATCGGCACCGATGTCACCATCCGCGGCGATGTCGAGGCTTCGGCCGACCTCCATGTCGATGGCACGGTGCTGGGCGACCTGGCCTGCGCCAACCTGGTGCAGGGCGAGGCGAGCCGCATCGAAGGCGCCATCACCGCCGAACGCGCGCGCCTCTCGGGCCACGTCAAGGGCACGATCACCACGCGCGACCTGGTGGTGCTGAAAAGCGCCCGGATCGAAGGCGACGTGGCCTATGAAACACTGACCATCGAACAGGGTGCGGCGGTCGAAGGCCGGTTTGCGCCGCGCGGCGCAGTGCGCACTACCGGTAAAACGGAAGATGGTGAGCCCAAGCTGACCCTGGCCAGCTAAGCGCTCGACCGGCAACGGATACGAAAAGGGCGGCCTTGTGGGGCCGCCCTTTCTGTTTTCATCCAGGCGAAAAGGTTCAGCCCTCGCCAGCCTCGGCAGCGCGCTTGGCTTCGAGCCATGCTTCGGCTTCGGCTTCCTGTGCCGCGCGGGCGGCAGCGGCGACAGAGGCGGTGCGCTCGGCCTTCAGTTCCTCGATCAGCACTTCGCGGTCGTCGCGGCGGACGGGGGCGTTCTCGTCCACAACCGGCTCTTCCACCGGCTGGCCGGCAGCGGCCTTCTTGGCGGCGCGGGCCACGGCGGCATCGAGTTCACGCTGCGAACACAGGCCGAGGGTAACCGGATCCTTGGCCGTTATGTTCGAGATGTTCCAGTGGCTCCGCTCGCGGATCGCCTGGATCGTGTTGCGCGTGGTGCCGATCAGCTTGCCGATCTGCGCGTCGGAAATCTCCGGGTGGTTGCGGATGATCCAGGCGATGCCATCGGGCTTGTCCTGCCGCTTGGACACCGGGGTATAGCGCGGGCCCTTGGTGCGGCTGACATCGACCGGGGCCTTCTGCATCTTCAGGCGGTATTCGGTATCGGCCTGGCCGCGCTCGATCTCCTCGTGCGTCAGTTCGCCCGAGTGGACCGGATCGCGCCCGGTGTACTTGGAGCTGGCGAGGTCGTCGGCCATGGCCTGGACTTCGAGAATGTGCAGGCCGCAGAATTCCGAGATCTGCTCGAAGCTCAGGGCGGTGTTGTCGACCAGCCACGAGGCGGTCGCATGGGGCATCAGGGGAGTGGGCTGGGCCACGTCAAATCTCCGAAATGTCGGGCGCGAAAATCGCGCCGGAAATAAAAGGGCCGCCCCTTGCGGAGCGGCCGTTACCCTTGCGGTCTAGTCGCTTGCGCCGCGATGGGCAAGCATTTGAGTCAGGGGCGGGTGGCGGGTGCGCTCAGGCCGGATGCGGCGAGAGCATGGCGGGCACCTCGGGCTGGCCCAGTGGCTGCAAGGCGGCAAGGAACTGCTGCGCACTCGCCCGCCAGCCGAACGACCGGCCATGGGCGCTGCAATCGCTGCGGTCCAGCGTCAAGGCCATGGCGATCGCCCGGTCGAGGTCATCGTCCATCACGCCGGACCGGGGCGACAGCACGTCGAGCGGGCCGGCCACCGGATAGGCCGCCACCGGCGTGCCGCAGGCCAGGGCCTCGATCATCACCAGCCCGAAAGTGTCCGTGCGGCTGGGAAACACGAACACGTCCGCCCCGGCATAGCAGGCCGCCAGGTCCGCTCCGCCAAGCTGGCCAAGGAAATGCGCCTCGGGAAAGCGGGCGCGCAGGGATTCCAGCGCCGGACCATGGCCCACCACCACCTTGCTGCCGGGATGGCTGGACCCAAGGAAGGCCTCGATGTTCTTTTCCACCGCCACCCGCCCGACATAGAGCTGGATCGGGCGCGGCAGGCCGAGGAACAGGTCGGGCGGCGGATAGTCCGGGTGGAACAGGGCCGTATCCACGCCCCGGCTCCAGTGGCGCAACTGCTCCAGCCCCTGTGCGCGCAGTTCGCACCGGATCGTCTCGGTCGCCACCATGATCGCGGCGGCGGGGCGGTGGAAGCGGCGGATGACCGGCCAGATCCAGCTTGCCGGAAGCCCGGTGCGGCGCGCCACATAGTCAGGAAACTGGGTGTGATAGGCGGTGGTGAAGGCGCGGCCATTCCTCAGGCACCAATGGCGGGCAGACCAGCCGAGCGGGCCTTCGGTGGCAATATGGATGGCGTCAGGACGCATCCGCGCCAGCATGTCGCCAACCCGGCCCGGCCCGGCCAGCGCCAGGCGGATTTCGGGATAGGACGGGCATGGGACCGAACGAAACCGGTCGGGAGAGATGATTTCCACCTCGTGCCCTAGGCTGCGCAATTCGCCGCTCACGCTGGCCAGAGTGCGGACCACGCCGTTGACCTGCGGGGCCCAGGCATCGGTGACGAGAGCTATCTTCATCAGGCTGCTTCAAGCACGACAGCGGGCACAGCCGGAACAGCCCGCGCCGCCGCTTCGGCCTGGCGCCGCGCCACTTCGGCCGGCCAGTGGAGGATTTCCATCCGCCCGTCGTCATGTTCGACCAGGGCATTGCAGCCTTCCACCCAGTCGCCGTCGTTCCAGTATTCGATCTGCCGGCCGTTGTGGGTGAACATCCGGTGTTCGGCAGTATGGATATGGCCGCAGACCACGCCATCCACCCCGCGCTCCCCTGCCGCGCGGGCGACCACTTCTTCATAGTGCGAGATGAACTCAACCGCGTTCTTGACCTTGTGCTTGGCCATCTTGGACAGCGACCAGTAGGGCAGGTCGAACCGCCGCCGCACCGCATTGACCCACAGGTTCAGGCCCATCAGCAGGTGGTAGGCCGCGTCCCCGACGAAGGCGAGCCAGCGGTGGGCCAGCATGATCGTGTCGAATTCGTCGCCATGCAGCACCATCAGGCGGCGGCCATCGGCGGTATCGTGGAAGGCCGCGCGCCGGATCTCCACCCCGCCGAAGTTCAGCCCGGTGAACTGACGGAACATCTCGTCATGGTTGCCGGGGATATAGACGATCCGCGTCCCCCGCTTGGCGCGCTTGAGGATCCGGCGGACGATGTCGTTGTGGCTGGCCGGCCAGTAGAACTTCTTCTTCAGCCGCCACCCGTCGATGATGTCGCCAACCAGGTACATCGTTTCGGAATCGACAGAGTCGAGGAAGTCGATCAGCAGTCCGGCGTTGCAGCCCTTGGTGCCGAGGTGGACATCGCTGATCCACACCGTGCGGAACTTGCGCCGTTCACCTGAAACCGGCTCGGGGATCGATGGCTCCTGCCGTTCGAAATCCGCCAGCCGTGCCACGACCGGGCTATTGCCCAGATTGCCTTCGAGATAGTCCCCGAACATGGTGCGGGATCCCTTATTGCCTGTCATGGCTAAAGGCCTATGCCGAAGGTTTGTTACACCCTGCGCTCATTTGCGAGTCAGATTGGCGACAACATGACCGACTTGTGACAGCTGGACCTGTCAGCCCTCCACCAGATAGGGCTGCGGGGCGATCCACGGGCTGACCATGTTGTAGGGCACGGTCACGAACACCGCTTCCACCTCGGCGATCTTGCCATCGACGATCTTGAACAGTTCGAGCAGCACGAAGCTGTGGGGGAAATGGAAGATCGACTTGTGGCGGCTGCCATCGGTCCAGGTGACATCGGTCACCTTGCCGGCATGGTCGATGAACCCGGCCGCCAGGACCACGCCCTTTTCCTCGTCCACCAGCGGGTAACGCCGGTCGCGCAGGCGGTCGTCATAGATGTACTGTCCCAGCCGGAACTGGTCGGCCGTGCCCATCTTCGCGATGGGATAGCCTTCGATATCGACATTGGTGGTCTGCAGCCCGTTCTCGATCCGGTCGCATTCGTCGGTAAAGTGGGTGAACAGCTTGCCATCGTTGAGCTGGATCGTGTCGAAATAGCCATCGGCAATGGAGATCAGACGCGCGCGCGGGGTACGCTGCTCCACCGGCACATCGGCCAGCAGCAGCGGGCGCGGGGCCTTTTCATAGCCGCTGATCTCCGGGAACGGCCCCAGTTCGTGGGCGCGGCAGACGATGGTCTCGACCTCGCAGATCCCGTCTTCGGCAAAGGCCAGCCGCAGGGCCAAGATGGCCGGATGCCCGCTTTCCTCGATCACCCCGAACCAGCTTGCCTGCCCGTCTTCCAGGTCAGCGTGCTTCAGGTCATAGTCGGGCCGGACGGCGGAAATGGTGTTCCACAAGCCATCGCCGATGCGCATCTGCACATTGTTCTCGGTGAAAATGACATCGGGCGAGAACACCAGGCCCGAAGGATCGCGGGCCGCCAGCGCGGCGAGGTAATCGTCCACTGCGCCCAGCAGGTCTGCCCGGTCCCACTGTTCAACCGGATGCGATGATAGGGTCATGTTCAATCCTCTCCTGTCAGGTCGAGCACGATCTTTCCGACATGCTCGCCCGCTTCCATTCTTCGGTGGGCATCTGCCGCGGCGGCCAGCGCAAAGCTGCGATCCATCTGCGGTCTGAGCACACCCTCTGCCACCAGCGGCCACACGTTCTGCGCGATGTCGTCCGCCAGGGCAGTCTTGAAGGCGTCGGACCGGGGGCGCAAGGTCGAACCGGTCATCGTCTGGCGGCGGACCATCAGCTTGCCCATGTGGACCTCGGCCACTGGACCGCCCAGCGTCGCAATGGTCACCAGTCGCCCTTCGATGGCAAGGCAATCAAGATTGCGCTGGGTATAGGTGCCCGCCACCACATCAAGGATTACGTCTGCCCCCTTGCCGCCGGTCAGCGCCTTTACCTGCTCGACGAAATCGGCGGTGCGATAGTTGATCGCATGGTTTGCACCCACATCCAGCGCAGCAGTGCATTTATCGTCCGACCCGCAGGTGACGATCACGGTCACGCCGAACAGCCTGGCCAGCTTGGTCGCCATGGTGCCGATCCCGCTGGTCCCGCCATGGACCAGCAGCACCTCGCCATCGCGCACCATGCCGCGCTGGAACACGTTGTGCCACACGGTGAACAGCGTTTCGGGCATGGCGGCGGCCTCTGCCAGTGACAGGCCGCGCGGCACGGGCAGGCAGTGGCCCGCCACGGCGAGGCAATATTCGGCATAGCCCCCGCCGTTCACCAGAGCGCAGACCCTCTGGCCCAGCAACTCCACGTCCGCGCCATCGCCTATGGCCACGACAGTTCCGGCAATCTCCAGCCCTGGCAGGTCGCTGGCACCCGGCGGCGGTGGATAGAGCCCGGCGCGTTGCAGGCAATCGGGGCGGTTCACGCCTGCATGGCTGACCCGCACCAGCACCTGCCCCGGCCCCGGCTGCGGCACCTCCCGCTCCACCAGCTGCAATACTTCCGGTCCGCCGGGCGCAGTGATCCCCACCGCCCGCATCCTGTTCGGCAAATCAAACACGAATTATCCCCAAGTCACATCTTGCTGTAACCCCTATTCCCTAGGGTTGCAGCCCATTGACAGCAAGCGGGCATGGGGCGATGCTGCGATGCAATGGAAGACGATCTTCCCCGCAAGCGCGGTGACGCGGCAGGCCTCCTGGCAAAGGAGCCGCTCGACAGCTATTCGCAGGACGAGCTGATGGAGCGGATCGCCCAGCTCGAAGCCGAAATTGCCCGCGTGAAGGCACAACACGCCAAGGCTGCCGACCATCGCAAGCTGGCCGACATGCTGTTCAAGCCGAAAAGTCAGAGCTGATGGGCCGGGGCGGCCCTTCGTACCCCTCGCAATCGCGCCGCTGCGACATATATCGTTGGTATCAAGGCGGGCGGCAGCATTCAGCCAATCGCAACTCATGTGGCGCTATCATGCGCCCGAAAGACAGGTAATCATGGCAAGGTTCGCACAAAACCTCGAAAAATCGCTCCACAACGCGCTGCAGCACGCGACTGATCGCGCGCATGAATATGCCACGCTCGAACACCTGTTGCTGGCCCTGGTGGATGACGAGGATGCGGGCGAAGTGATGACTGCCTGCGGGGTGGACCTGCCCGAACTGGGCAACGTGGTGCGCCAGTACCTCGACCAGGAATACCAGTCATTGAAAACCGATGATGACGAGGATCCCAAGCCCACCGCCGGGTTCCAGCGGGTGATCCAGCGCGCCATCCTCCACGTGCAGAGCAGCGGCAAGGACATGGTCACCGGCGCCAATGTGCTGGTCGCGCTGTTTTCCGAGCGCGACAGCTATGCGGTCTATTTCCTCCAGCAGCAGGATATGAGCCGGCTGGATGCGGTCAGCTTCATTTCGCACGGCATCGGCAAGAACGGCCGCCAGATCGAAAACCGCCCGCCTTCGGGCAGCGAAGAGCCGGAAGTTTCCCGCGCGGCGGACGAAAAGCCGGAAAAGAACAAGAAGGATTCCGCGCTCGACCAGTTCTGCGTCAACCTCAACCAGAAGGCGCTGGATGGCCGGATCGACCCGCTCATCGGGCGCGGGCCGGAAGTGGACCGGACGATCCAGATCCTCTGCCGCCGGTCGAAGAACAACCCGCTCTACGTGGGCGACCCGGGCGTGGGCAAGACGGCCATTGCCGAAGGCCTTGCGCGCAAGATTGTCGAAGGCGAAGTGCCCGAAGTGCTGGAAGATGCCGTCATCTACAGCCTCGACATGGGTGCCCTTCTGGCCGGTACGCGCTATCGCGGCGATTTCGAGGAGCGGCTGAAGCAGGTCGTCAACGAACTCGAGAAAATGCCGGAAGCCGTTCTTTTCATTGATGAAATTCACACGGTGATTGGTGCCGGCGCGACCAGCGGCGGGGCGATGGATGCCTCCAACCTGTTGAAGCCCGCGCTGTCATCGGGCGCTATCCGCTGCATCGGCTCGACCACCTACAAGGAATTCCGCAACCACTTCGAAAAGGACCGGGCCCTCCTGCGCCGGTTCCAGAAGATCGACGTGAACGAACCCACGGTGGAAGACACGATCAAGATCCTCAAGGGCCTGCGCACCGCCTTCGAGGAGCATCACAAGGTCAAGTATACGCCCGAGGCGATCAAGACCGCGGTGGAACTGTCGGCTCGCTACATCAACGACCGCAAGCTGCCCGACAAGGCGATCGACGTGATCGACGAGGCAGGCGCCATGCAGATGCTCGTGCCGCCCAGCCGCCGCCGCAAGACGCTGACCGCCAAGGATATCGAAAAGGTGATCGCCACCATGGCGCGCATCCCGCCGAAATCGGTCAGCAAGGACGACAAGGCCGCGCTGGCCAGCCTCGACAAGGACCTGAAGCGCGTCGTCTTCGGCCAGGACGAGGCCATCGGCCAGCTCGCCACAGCGATGAAGCTGAGCCGTGCGGGCCTGCGCGATCCGGACAAGCCCATCGGCTCGTTCCTGTTTTCCGGCCCCACCGGCGTAGGCAAGACCGAAGTCGCCCGCCAGCTCGCCCAGATCATGGGGATTGAGCTGAAGCGCTTCGACATGTCGGAATATATGGAACGCCACAGCGTCTCCCGCCTGATCGGCGCGCCTCCGGGCTATGTCGGCTATGACCAGGGCGGCCTGCTTACCGATGCAATCGACCAGCACCCGCATTGCGTGCTGCTGCTCGACGAGATCGAGAAAGCCCACCCCGACCTGTTCAACATCCTGCTGCAGGTGATGGATAACGGCCGCCTGACCGACCATCACGGCAAGACGGTGGACTTCCGCAACGTGGTCCTCATCATGACGACCAATGCCGGTGCATCGGACGCTGCCAAGCAGGGAATCGGCTTTGGTGCCGGGACCAAGCACGAGGCACAGGAAGAGGCGGTGAAGAAGATGTTCACGCCTGAATTCCGCAACCGCCTCGATGCCGTGGTGCCCTTTGCCTATCTCGGGACCGAGATCGTCAGCCGGGTGGTGGACAAGTTCATCCTCCAGCTCGAACTGCAGCTGGCCGACCAGAACGTCCATATCCAGTTCGACAGCGATGCCCGCGAGTGGCTGGCCAAGCGCGGCTATGACAAGATGATGGGTGCGCGGCCCATGGCGCGGCTGATCCAGGAAAAGGTCAAGCAGCCGCTGGCGGAAGAACTGCTGTTCGGCAAGCTGGCCCAGGGCGGCGAAGTCCATGTGAGCATGAAGGACGACAAGCTCGCCTTCGAACTCACCCCCGCCGCGCCCAAGGCCTCGCGGCCCAAGAAGCCGCGCAAGGCCGCTGCCAAGCAACCTGATGCCCCGGCCGAGGAAGATTCGACCGAAGACTGAGGCTCGGCTTCAGACAGGTACCAAAGGGCGGTGCTGGAACTCCAGCGCCGCCCTTGCCATTTAGGCAGCCTATGAGCGCACCCTTCTCCTGGATCCGCCCCGATCCGCACGGCATCCGCATCCTCCCGGCAAATGCCTGGATCGATCCGGCCAGGCCGGTGGACCGGGCCCTTGTCACCCACGGCCATGCCGACCACGCTCGGGGCGGCCACGGCGAGACGATTGCCACGCCGGCCACCCTCGCCATCATGAAGTTGCGCTACGCGACTTCTGCCGGGGCCATACCGGTGGAATACGGTGAGACGGTCGCACTGGGTGGCGGCGTCAGCGCCACCTACATTCCCGCCGGCCACGTGCTCGGCAGCGCGCAGATCCTGCTGGAGCACGCGGGCGAGAGGGTAGTGATAACCGGCGATTACAAGCGCCGCGCCGATCCCACCTGTCCCCCGTTCGAAGTCACCCCCTGCGACGTGTTCATTACCGAGGCGACCTTCGGCCTGCCACTGTTCACTCATCCGCCGATCGAGGAGGAGATCGCCAAGCTGCTCGCCCGGATGGGGGCCGAGCCGGACAGGTGCGTGCTGGTAGGCGCCTATGCGCTGGGCAAGGCGCAGCGGGTGATCGCCGAATTGCGGCAGGCAGGCCACCATGCGCCGATCTACCTCCACGGCGCGATGGAGAAGATGTGCCACCTTTATGAGGATTTCGGGGTGGGCCTGGGCGAACTGCGGCTGGTGGCCGACACGCCGAAAGACGAAATGCGCGGGGCCATCGTGGTCTGCCCGCCGTCGGCCCTGGGCGACAGGTGGAGCCGCCGCCTGCCCGATCCGGTCACCGCCATGGCCAGTGGCTGGATGCGCGTGCGCCAGCGCGCCCGCCAGCGCGGGGTGGAACTGCCGCTGGTCATCTCCGACCATGCCGACTGGCACGAACTGACCCGCACGGTGGAGGAAGTGAACCCGGCGGAAACCTGGATCACCCACGGCCGTGAGGAAGCCCTGCTGCGCTGGCACCAGCTCCACCAGCGCCGCGCCCGCGCCCTGGCGCTGGTCGGCTATGAAGACGAGGATGACTGAGCGGCGCAAATTCCTCCCCGAAACGGGGAGGGGGACCGCCCGAAGGGGGGTGGTGGGGGCTTGCCGCACAAGGCTACCTCGCGCCGGTACGCCGACTCCCTCCACCACCTTGCAGGTAGTCCCCCTCCCCATGCTGGGGAGGATCTAGCATGCAGCATTTCGCCGCCCTGCTCGATGCGCTGACCTATACGACCGGGCGCAATGCCAAACTGCGGCTGATCGCGGATTACCTCCTTGCCACGCCCGATCCCGATCGCGGCTGGGCCATGGCGGCCCTCACCGGCGGGCTCGATTTTCCGGCGGTCAAGAGCTCCACCGTGCGCGCGCTGATGCACGAGCGGGTCGATCCGGTACTGTGGTCACTGAGCCGCGATTTCGTGGGGGATACGGCCGAGACCGCCAGCCTGCTGTGGCCCGCGCCCGCCACAATTGACGTCACGCCGCCGCCCAGCCTTGACGAAGTGGTGGGCCGCCTGTCCGCCATGACCCGCCAGTCCGTCATGCGCGACCTGCCGCTGCTGCTCGACCGGCTGGACGAACCGGGCCGCTATGCCCTGATCAAGCTTGCCACCGGAGCCTTGCGTGCAGGCGTATCGGCGCGGCTGGCACGCACGGCCTTTGCCCTGGCCTTTGCCGTGCCGATCGACGAGGTGGAGGAGTACTGGCACGGGCAGCAGCCGCCCTATGCCCCGCTGTTCGCCTGGGCGGCAGACGGCGCGCCGCCGCCGCGCACCGATCACCTGCCGCTGTTCCGCCCCTTCATGCTGGCCCACCCGCTGGAGGAAACCGAAGTCGATCTGGCGGACTATGTCGCCGAGTGGAAATGGGACGGCATCCGCGTGCAACTGGTCCGCGTGAACGGCGAGACGCGCGCCTATTCGCGCTCGGGCGATGATATCTCGGCCAGCTTCCCTGAAATGGTCGCGGCTCTTCCGGTCGATGCCGTGCTCGATGGCGAATTGCTGGTGCGCGGCAGCCACCAGGGCGGCGAAAGTGGCGGCGCGGCCAGTTTCAACGCATTGCAGCAGCGGTTGGGCCGCAAGACCGTGTCGAAAGCCATGCTGGCCAATTACCCCGCCTTCGTGCGGCTCTATGACGTCATGGTGCTTGATGGCGAGGACTTGCGCCCGCTGCCCTGGACCGAACGACGCCAGCGGCTGGAATCGCTAATGGAGCACCTCCCCGCCAGCCATTTCGACCTGTCGCCGCTGGTCGAAGCGCCCGATTTCGCCGCCCTCGCCGCCATCCGCGAGGGCGCACGCGACGAGGCGATCGAGGGGCTTATGCTCAAGCGGCGCGACAGCCCCTATGTGTCGGGCCGCCGGGTCGGCCTGTGGTACAAGTGGAAGCGCGATCCGCTGCTGGTCGATTGCGTGCTGATGTATGCCCAGCGCGGCAGCGGCAAACGCTCCAGCTTCTATTCCGACTATACCTTCGGCTGCTGGGACGGTGATCCTGACCAGGGGGCCGACCTGCTGCCGGTCGGCAAGGCCTATTCCGGCTTTACCGACGAGGAACTGGCCCTGCTCGACAAGCATGTCCGCCAGAACACCACCCAGCGCTTCGGTCCGGTGCGCGAGACGACGCGGAGCCTGGTGTTCGAGGTGGCCTTCGATTCGGTCCACACCAGCAAGCGCCACAAGTCGGGGCTGGCCATGCGTTTCCCGCGCATCCGCCGCATCCGCTGGGACAAGCCCGCGCACGAGGCCGACCGGATCGACGCACTGCGGGCACTGATCAAGGATTGACTTTGCGGCAGGTCAAGGTGCTGGGCGGGACCGGTGCTAGGCAGGCCTCATGCAGGAAACCGCCCTAACCCCGTTCGACCGCATCGGCGGACGCACTGCCATCGCCCGGATCGTGGACCGGTTCTATGACCTGATGGACGGCGAGCCGCGCTTTGCAGCTTTGCGCGCCATGCACGGTGCTGACCTTGGCCCGATGCGCCACTCGCTCACCGGATTTCTCACCGGCTGGGCAGGCGGCCCGCGCGACTGGTTCGAGCAGAACCCCGACAAATGCATGATGAGCGCGCACGGAGGCCTGCCCATTACTCCCAAAACCGCCGCGCAATGGATCGAAGCCATGGCGGCGGCCTTTGCCGACTGCGGCCTCGCCGATCATCCGGTGGGGGTGCTGATGATGGATCGCTTCAAGATGATGGCGCGCGGTATGGCGGGCAACCACACCACCGCAGATTGAATTTCCCTGCGGTGCGGCGCAGTATAGGGCATGATCCAGCTTGATCGCGCCGAACGCCTGCTTGCCTATGCCATCGCGGGGGTAGCGGGGTTCGTCGATGCCTCGGGCTTCCTGGCGGCGGACCGCTTCTTCGTTTCGTTCATGTCGGGCAATACCACGCGGCTGGGGGTGGAACTGGCGCGCGATGCCGGTCCCGCGCTGGTTGCGGGCCTGCTGCTGGCGGGCTTCGTGCTGGGCGTGGCAGCGGGCGCATTGGTGGCCGAACATTTCGGTGCGCGCCGCAAGACTGCCGTGCTGGCCTTGTCGGCAATGCTGCTGCTGATTGCGGCCGGAGGGCAGGCGGCGGGCAGCACCGAACTGTTCCTTGGCGGGGCCGTGCTGGCCATGGGGGCGATCAACAATGTGTTCCGCAGGGATGGCGGAGTGGCGCTGGGCGTGACCTATATGACCGGCGCGCTGGTGCGCATGGGCGAAGGACTGGCAGGCTGGATCGGCGGCAGCGGCAGGGGCGGCAAGGGCGCGCTGGCCAGCCTGATCCTGTGGGCCAGCCTGGCAAGTGGCGGTTTCCTCGGCGCGATTGCCTTTCTCGGCTGGCCGGAAGCGGCGCCCTGGCTGGCCTGCCTGTGGGCGCTGGCGCTGGTACTTGTGGCAGCGGAAATCGAACGGAAGTCCGCTCAGCCCAGTTGAACCAGCTTGTCGCGCGAAGTTGCGCCGCGCAACAAGTGGAGCCGTGAGGGCGCGCAGCCGAGTGCCGTTGCCAGAAGGGCGAGGACCGCCTCGTTCGCCGCGCCGTCCTGCGGCTTCACGCGCGTTTTCACCAGCACGCGGTTGTTCTCGATCACCACGGATTCGCTGCGCGCGCCCGGCGTTACCCGCACCGCAAGCCGCCCTTCGCCATCGGCCAGCGCACGGATCGCTTCCGCTTCGGGCAGGTCAGCTTTCGGCCGCGCCATGACCGCGCAGTTCGGCAAGGTGGCGCTCTGCCAGGCGGCAATAGCGTTCCGTCTGGAAGCGGATCTTGGCGATCTGGCTTTCGTCCTGCGCCCGGAAGAATTTGGCCGGGCGGCCGACCCACACTTCGCCCGCCGGGATCACCTTGCCGGGGCTGAGAAGGGCGCCTGCCCCCAGCATCGCGCCGGGGCCGATCCGGCTGGCATCCATCGCCACCGCGCCCATGCCGACAAAGCCGCCGTCCTCCACCGTGGCTCCGTGGACGATGGCCATGTGGCCGATCACGCAATCCTCGCCGATCAGGGTGGGCAGGCCCTCTGTCGGCACGGAGGCTTCGGGCCGCGGGCCTTCGACGTGGATTACCGTGCCATCCTGCACGTTCGACCGCGCGCCGACGACGATGCGGTGGATGTCGCCGCGCAGCACGCAGTTGTACCACACGCTCGCCTGCGGGCCGATTGTCACATCGCCAATGATCCTCGCGCCGGGGGCAATAAACGCACTGTCGTGGATTTGCGGCACCTTGCCCTCGAACGGCAGGATCGTGGCCCCGGGGAAGCGTGGATCGGCAGTCATCTTGTGGCCCATTCCTCGCGGGTGATTTGGTAGACGATCGTCGGATTATCGATCGGCGGATAATCGGGATCGTGAAACTCGAGCGCGGGCGCGCGGGTCATGCCGACCGCCTCCATCAGGCTCCAGCTGGCCACGTTTCGATTCGATGCCTGTGCCACCACGAATTCAGCACCGTGATCCTCAAAGGCCCAGCGCAGAACTGCATCAACCGCCTCGCGGGCATAGCCGCGCCGCCAGCGGTCCTCGCGCACCAGCCAGCCGATTTCCAGATCGCCCGGATTAGGCGCATGGATGTCATCGACCCGCTTGAGCCCGCAATGGCCCACCAGTGCGCCACCATCCCGCTCGAACATCAGCAGGAAGCAGAACCCTTCGGCAGCAAAGGTGGCTGCAGAGCGGGCCAGCCGCTCGTCAATCTGGGCGCGGGTTATCACGCCTGCCAGATGCTCCATCACCGTCGGGGTATTGAGCACGGTGAACACAGCGCCCGTATCCTGCATCTCGCCTGCATCAGACGCCTGCGGACAGCGCAGATCCAGCCGTGCGGTTTGCAGTACCGCTTCAGCCATTGAGCAGCCGCGCCGCCAAAGGCGCGTGATAGGTCAGCACGCCGGAACAGCCCGCGCGCTTGAAGGCCAGCAGGGTCTCCATCACCAGCGCATCGCGATCCCCTGCGCCGGCCGCTGCTGCCGCTTCGATCATCGCATATTCGCCGCTGACCTGGTAGGCGAAGACCGGCACATCGAACCGCGCCTTCACCTGTGCGACGATATCGAGGTAGGGCAGGCCGGGCTTGACCATCACGCTGTCGGCGCCCTCGGCAATGTCCAGCGCCACTTCGCGGCACGCTTCCAGCGCATTGGCCGGGTCCATCTGGTAGCCCTTCTTGTCGCCTTTCAGCAGGCCGCCTGAACCCACCGCATCGCGGAACGGGCCGTAGAAGGCACTGGCATATTTGGCGGCATAGGACATGATCTGCACATCATGATGCCCGCCTGATTCCAGCGCGGCACGGATCGCGCCGATGCGGCCATCCATCATGTCGCTGGGCGCAATGATATCGGCCCCGGCGCGCGCCTGGTTCAGTGCCTGGTCCACCAGCACGGCGACCGTATCATCGTTCACCACGCGGCCCGCCTGGTCCACCAGCCCGTCCTGCCCGTGGCTGGTATAGGGATCCAGCGCCACGTCGGTCAGCACGCCGATCCCCTCGCCGCAGGCCTGCTTGATGGCGCGGATTGCCTGGCACATCAGGTTGTCGGGATTGACCGCCTCGGCCCCGTCCTCGCTGCGGCGATCGTGCGGCGTATTGGGGAACAGCGCCACGCATGGGATACCCAGGGCCATGGCCTCCTTCGTCCGCTCGGCCACCAGGTCGACCGACCAGCGCGAGACGCCGGGCAGCGAGCCGACGGGTTCTTCCACGCCCTTGCCGCCGGTCACGAACAGCGGCCAGATCAAGTCTGCCGGGGTCAGCACGGTCTCGCGGTGGAGTGCCCGGCTCCAGCCGGCAGAGCGGCTACGGCGCAAACGGGTGGCTGGATAGCTGGCGGAATGGCTGGTGTTCATGGGCGAGCGTCCTGCCGCAAAAGCCGCTGGACTGCAATCAGCCGCGCGTTACGCCGGGATCCGCTGGCGGTTCTCCAGCCGGTCGATCTCGCGCGCGGGTTCGTCGACAAAGGCAGGATCGGGTGCGAGCGGAGCCAGGGCCGCACCGGGTTCCACCCGTTGCAGCAGGTCCAACTGGGCGCGGAAATCGGCCAGTTCGCGCCCTTCGAGCTGGGCGCGGGTGACAAAGCGCACGGTTGACGGGTCGATCGTCTGGCCATTGCGGTACATTTCGTAGTGCAGGTGCGGTCCGGTGCTGAGGCCGGTCGATCCGACATAGCCGATTACCTGCCCGCGCCGGACCTGCTGGCCATTGCTCACCGCGATACGGCTCATATGGGCATAGCCCGTGCCGAGACCGCCCGCATGGCTAAGGCGCACGAAATTGCCATGCCCGCCGTTGCGCCCCGCAAAGGTCACGCGGCCATCGGTAACGGCATAGATCGGCGTGCCCTGGGCAGCCCGGAAATCGAGGCCAGCGTGCAGTCTGCGATAACCGAGGATCGGGTGGCGGCGCATGCCATAGCGGCTGGTGATCGCGCCCGGCACCGGAGCCAGCAAGCCTTCGCGCTGCTCTCCCACGCCAGAAGCTTCGAAGTAGCGCCCTTCGCGGCCCCAGCGCATCATGCGCTTTACCGGGCGGCCATCGCGCAGGATCGCGGCGTAGAGCAGTTCGCCCTCGTCCACTTCGCCGGTTGCGGCGCGCTTGTAATCGACAATCAGGTCGAACTCGTCGCCAGCGCGGATATCGCCGTTCATTTCAGCCGAGATCACCCGCAGGAACTTCTGCGCCGATGCCGCCGGGGCACCGGCCGCCCGGGCGGAGCGGAAAAGGCTGTCGCCCACCGTGGCACGGATGCGCAGCGGAGTGGCATCGACCGCGATCGGCTTGGGATTGAGCACCAGCCGCCCGTCCTGCCGCTCCACCGCCAGTTGCAGATCGAACCGCGCACGGAAGGACAGGGCATCGACCGGTCGCGGCGCACCCGAAGCGAGGCGGCGACCCAAGGTGATATCGACCTGCGTACCGGACTGGATTTCGCTTGGCGGCATGGCACCGGCAATCAGGCGGGCGATCTCGCCTGCTTCGTCCTGGCTCACCCCGGCACGGCGCAGCATGCGCTCGAAACTGTCCCCCTGGGCCAGGGTAGCAACCATGTCGAGCCGCGGGCGTTCAGGGGCATTAGTCAGCGGGATAACCGCCTGGGTCGCGCCCATCCGGCGGCCGCTGTCGGCCCCCAGGGCCAGCGGCATGATCATCTGGCTGCGGAATTCGTCGCGCACATGGTCGTCGATCACCATGGAGGGTGCGGCCTCGACTTCGGAAAAACCGGGGAATGCCGCCAGCGCCAGCGCCGACAGGCCGACCAGCGTGCCAACCCCGCGCAGCCACCGGCGCGAACCAATGTCGCGCGCCAGATCGGGCGCAAGATCGATGCCCGACAGCCTCAGCGAAGCATGTTCGCGCCATTCGTGATAGCGATCGGCAAAACCGCCGATGCGCGCCTGCTTGCGTGAAACAGCTGCGGAATCCGTTACGGATTTCGGCGGCAAAGCGTGCGCCAAAGACAGCTGCGCCGACGGGAAATTCCCGCCTGCCCCCGCTTCGTGTCCCTGGTTGTCACGCTCGGTGAACAAGCTCACCCTCCAAATGGCCGCCATGTGTCCGGACGGCCCCGTCCCGTGGGGATAATTACTGACCTTGTCCATTGCCCTGATAAAGTAAATTCGGCCTTAACAACGACCAGCCGAGTCCGCCTTGCGGTGAATCGAACTTGAGGGTTTTCCCCTATGGCCGGGCGCAAGGTGATTGCACCTGCGCCAAGCCACCCTACACTTGGGGGCAGTTGTGAATGCGCGTGTCCCCGATCACCGCATCCGCGCCGTCCTGGGGCCGACCAATACCGGCAAGACCCACCTGGCGATTGAGCGGATGTGCGGCCATTCCAGCGGGGCGATCGGCTTCCCGCTGCGGCTTCTGGCGCGCGAGGTGTTCGACAAGGTCCGCGCAATCAAGGGCGATGCCCAGGTTGCCCTGATTACCGGCGAGGAACGGATCGAACCGCCCAATGCCCGCTATCTGCTGTGCACGGTGGAGGCCATGCCGCGCAGCCTGATGGCCGAGGGCGGAGATCGCGCCTTCGTGGCGCTGGACGAAGCGCAACTGTGCGCCGACCGCGAGCGCGGCCACATCTTCACCGATCGCCTGCTCCATGCCCGCGGACGAGAGGAGACCATGCTGCTGGGTTCCGCCACGCTCGAACCCATGGTGCGGGCGCTGGTGCCGGGCGTGCAGGTGGAACAGCGACCAAGGTTCTCCACGCTCAGCCATGCAGGAACGGTCAAGTTGTCGCGCCTGCCGCCCCGCAGCGCGATCGTCGCCTTCTCGATAGAGGAGGTTTACCGCGTGGCCGAGCTGCTGCGGCGGTTTCGCGGCGGCGCGGCGGTGGTGATGGGGGCGCTCAGCCCGGAAACCCGTAACCGGCAGGTGGCGCTGTTCCAGTCGGGCGAGGTCGATTACATCGTGGCGACCGATGCCATCGGCATGGGCCTCAACCTCGATGTCCACCATGTCGCCTTCGCCTCGCTGTCGAAGTTCGACGGGGTGCGCCAGCGGCGGCTGACCCCGGCGGAAATGGCCCAGATCGCCGGGCGCGCCGGGCGGCACCAGCGCGATGGCACCTTCGGTACGCTGGCGGGAGGTCGCGGCAAGGACAATGCCTTCACCGACGAGGAGGTCTATGCCATCGAGCAGCACCGTTTTGCTCCGCTAACCCGGCTATTCTGGCGCGAGGCCGAGCCGCGCTGCACCTCTGTGGACGCGCTGATCGCCGACCTCGAGCGTCCGCCCGAGCTGCCCCAGCTGGCTGCCGCTCCCGAAGCGATCGACCTTGCCGTGCTGAAACGGCTTGCGGAGGATGAGACAGTGCGCCGTGACGCCACTACGCCTGCCCAGGTGAAGCGCCTGTGGCAGGTGTGCCAGCTCCCCGATTTCCGCCAGCAGGGAGCAGAGATGCATTCGCGCTTCGTGGCCCGGCTGTGGAGCGACCTGCGCCAAGGCCACCTGGGCGCGGATTTCGTCGCCGCCCGGATCGGCGAGCTTGGCGAGACGCGGGGCGACATCGACACATTGCAGGGGCGGCTCGCGGCGATTCGTAGCTGGGCCTACATCTGCCAGCGGCCCGACTGGGTGCTGGCGCGTGACGAAATGGCTGCCCGCGCCCGCTCGGCAGAGGCAAAATTATCCGATGCCTTGCACCAGAGATTAACCGAACGTTTTGTTAATCGGCGGACTGCTGTACTGATGAAAAGCATGGGGAAGGATGCCGGATTGTTGCGCGTAACACTTGAAGACAATGGAAAAGTCACCGTCGAGGGGGAGCCGATCGGCCACCTCGAGGGGTTTCGTTTTGTGGTTGATGCCGATGCCAGCCGCGAGGATCGCAAGTTGATGCTTGCGGCGGCGGAAAAGCACCTGCCGCAATTGCTGGCGCAGAGGGCCGAGGCCCTGGTGACGAGCGAACTCGGCGCGCTAGAGATCGGCAGGCATGACGGCGTTCCCGCCATCCTGCGCGACAACCAGCGCATCGCCCGACTGGAACACACCAAGGCGGCAACCCGTTTTCGCATAGTTCTGGACAAGGATCTGGCCCCGCTCGACCCTGCGCAGCGCACGCGGCTGGCCGAGGCGCTGGATCATTGGCTCGAAGGGCAGCTCGCCCCGCTTGCCCCCCTGCGGCAGATCGAGGAAGCCGCGGTCGATCCCGAGGCGGGCACCGAAGTGCGCGCCCTGCTGCTCACCCTGGCGGGCCGCAATGGCTCGGTCCGGCGCGAGGATGCCGGGCTGGCGACGGTCCCCAAGGAAAAGCGCCCCCTGCTGCGCCAGCTCGGCGTGCTGATCGGCACGCTCGACGTGTTCATGCCCGCCCTGCTCAAGCCTGCGCCGCGCAAGCTGCTACACGACCTGGGGCTGGATAGCCGCCCGCTCAATCCGCGGATGGAAGCGGTGATCGCGGCGGAACGGCAGATGCCGGCAGGCTATGTCCGCGCAGGCAGCCAGGCGGTGCGGATCGACATGGCCGAAAAGCTGTTCCGCGCCGCACACGACCAGCGGGCCAAGGCCGTGGCGAAAGGCAGCCCGCGCGGCTTTCCGGTCGATCCGGCCCTGCCGACATCGATGGGACTGGTGCCCGACAATTTCCGCGCCCTGATGCGCGATGCGGGCTTCCGTCCGGGCGAACAGCGGGCCTTGCCCGAGGGTGCTTTCGGACCCCCCGCGCCGCTGGTGTGGTCCTGGCGTCCTCACCGCAAGGACCAGCCCCGCTCTGAACACGGATCGCGCGAGCAGGACCGGCGTCCCCGGCACAACGGGCCCAAGGGCAAGGGCGGCAAGCCCGGGTCACACACAGGACCACAAAACCAGCCGCAAGCTGCCGAGCGCAAGCCCGAAAGCGCGCCGCCTGCCAACAATCCCTTCGCCGGACTGGCGGACCTTCTGAGGTAGAACCTGACTGCGATGCGGCTCGACCTCTTGCTCGTGCGCCTGCGCTTCGTGGCTTCGCGCAAGCTGGCGCAGGACTGGATCGGCGCTGGGCACATGCGCCGCAACGGCAGCCGGGTGGTAAAGGCCAACCAGCCGGTGGCTCCGGGCGACGTGCTGACCTTGCCGCTGCCAATTGGCATGGCAACGACTGTGCGGGTGATAGAAATCCTTGCTTTGCCCGAGCGGCGCGGTCCGGCAAGCGAGGCACAGACCTGTTATCGGGTGCTTGACGTCCAGACTTGACCGGGGCGCGGCAATCGCCATAGCAGGGCAAAACCCGGCGCCCGATGAAAGACAGGCGGCCGAACGGATCGAAGGGAACTCGCTCACATGACTTATGTCGTCACCGACGCCTGCATCAAGTGCAAGTACACCGACTGTGTCGAGGTGTGCCCGGTGGACTGCTTCTACGAAGGCGAGAACATGCTCGTGATCAACCCTTCGGAATGCATCGACTGCGGCGTCTGCGAGCCCGAATGCCCGGCCGAAGCCATCCTGCCCGATACCGAAAGCGGCACGGAAAAGTGGCTCGAGCTGAACACCCAGTATTCCGCCCTGTGGCCCAACATCACCGAAAAGAAGGATCCGCCGGAAGATGCGGATGAATTCAAGGGCCAGGAAGGCAAGTTCGACGCCTTCTTCTCGCCTGAGCCCGGCGAAGGCGACTAAGCCGCTTTAAACGCTTGTAAAATTGCTGGAAAGCCCGGTGTACCTGCAAAAGGCACGCCGGGTTTCCGTGCACCTTGCCGCCCCACTGGTAATTTTGTTGCGAATCTGCTATATAATGAAACGCTCACCCGTATCCCTTTCGTGGAACGGGCAGATAGGAAGGCAGGTTTCCCCCTCTCAGCGTCGTCACAACCGGGATGAAGGCCGCCGGCGGGTCGCGCGGTCGATCAATCCCTGTCGCTGAAGCAGAGACCTGTCGGCAGTGAAAGGACAATACATGGCATCTGTTGCCCCCGCCTTCGACGTAGGCGATTATGTTGTTTATCCCAAGCACGGTGTCGGTCGCGTGATCGAGTTGCAGAGCGAGGAAATCGCCGGAATGCAGCTCGAACTCTACGTGCTCCGGTTCGAGAAGGAACGCATGACCTTGCGCGTTCCGGTCAACAAGGTCGAAGCCATCGGCATGCGCAAGCTGTCGAGCGACAAGACCCTGAAGGAAGCGATGGAAACCCTCAAGGGCAAGCCCAAGGTCAAGCGCACCATGTGGAGCCGCCGGGCGCAGGAATACGAAGCGAAGATCAATTCGGGCGACCTGGTGTCAATCGCCGAAGTGACGCGCGACCTGTTCCGCCCGGAAGACCAGCCCGAGCAGTCTTATTCCGAACGCCAGATCTTCGAGGCTGCCTCCAGCCGCCTCGCCCGCGAACTGGCGGCGATGGAAAAGACCGATGAACCCGCCGCGTTGCAGAAGATCCTCAACGTGCTGAAGGAGCATGCTCCCCAGTACTACGAGACCGCTGCCGAAGACGCCTGAAGCGGGCCCAAAGGGCACCAGAAGGTCTAGAAGGGGCCGCTCCGCATGCCGGGGCGGCCCTTTTCGCATGTCGACCAGCGACCTGTCAGGATCGACCGGTGCGTTTGCCTGGTCGGCCCCGCTCGTGTATCAGTGACTTAACACACAGATACAGGAGTCGTCATGAACGGCAAGATCAACGGCAGGGGTTTCGAGAAGATGTTCCGCGCAGTCGGCCCCTTCGTGGCCATGGCCGCGATGAGCGGGGTGATGGCAGCCCAGCGCAAGAACGGCAAATTCCAGTTCGACTGGGATGGCCCCGATTGCGGCGCCGGCAAGGGATTCGGTGCCAAGGGCAGCGTTCCGCTGGATGACCTCGACATGGGCGGCGAGACGCCGACCGGGCTGGTCCTTGCCGGAGCCGACCGGGTGACGATAACCGAAGGCGAAGACTTCGCCATCGCCATCCAGGGTGATGACGAGGCGAAGGAGGACTTGCGCTTCTGCCTGAAGGACGGTGCGCTCCATGTGGCCAGCAACAACAGCAGCCATGGCGGCGAAGGCGTGGCGACGATCACCGTGACCATGCCTGCCCCGCACAAGGTCACCCTTGCCGGATCGGGCGAAATCACAGTCGAATGCCTGCCCGACGATGCCGAAGTGGTGATCGCCGGGTCCGGCCGCGTGGTGGCGCGCGATATCGCGGTTGACCGGCTCGACGTGTCGATCGCCGGCAGCGGACGGTTCAAGGCGAGCGGCAAGGTCGCACGGCTCGATCTCAATGTCGCGGGCAGTGGATCGGCGAAGATGGGTGCGGTCATGGTCGACAAGGCCCGCGTCACCATCGCCGGGTCGGGCAACGCGGTGTTCGCCAGCGATGGCGAGGTGAAGGCGCGGCTGATGGGTTCGGGCACGGTCACTGTGCGCGGCGGGGCGCGGTGCAAGGTGCAAGGCATGGGCACCGGCTCGCTGGTCTGCGAACGGCGCGACAGCGGGATCGACGACACGGGCGGGGACAGCGGCGACTGAGCATGGTGCGTCGTTGCGCCGCGCTTTCCGGCGGTCCATGTTCGCCATTCCATCAACGGCAAGGACTGGCCGATGAAACTGCCCGCGCTGCTGCTGTGCTCGGCCTTGCCGCTGTTTCTCGGCGGCTGCCTCAGTACGGCAGCCGATATCGTAACCGCGCCGGTGCGCGTGGCGGGCAAGGCGGTGGACCTTGCCACGACCAGCCAGTCCGAAGCGGACGAGAATCGCGGTCGCGAAATTCGCCGCCGCGAGGAACGGCTGGGCCGCCTGCAGCGCGAATACGAAGACAAGGCCGAGCTCTGCGACCGGGGGAATGACCGCGCCTGCCGCGAGGCGGTGGCCCTGCGGCGCGAAATGGATGCACTGATTCCGACCATTCCGATGGAGCCGGACAACGATTGAGGGGCCGGGGGGCATGGCACAGAAACCGACACGATTCAGCACGCGCGAACTGGGCTTCTCCGCAGCCATGGGTGTGGTTGCGGCGGGCGGCATCGCCCTCGTCGTCTATGACGACGATTTCCAGGGCGACCGACGGATTGTGCAGGCGGATGCTTCGGCCGATGCCGAGCTGGTGTACCAGCTCGAATCGTTCAACCAGGTCGCCTCGGTCGGGCCACAGGATGTGAAGATCACATTGGGTGACAGCTTCTCGGTACGTGCCGAGGGGCCGGGCGATGCCCTCGACGGGCTCGAAGTGGTGGTCGAACAGGGCAGTTTGATGATCCGCCCGCGGGACGAGGGCTTGTCATTCAGCAGGCCGCAGTTCGCGGATGTCACCCTCCACATCACCATGCCAATGGTCGATCGCGTGTCGCTGTCCGGATCGGGCGACATGAGCGTGGACCGCGTGGAAGGCACGCTGTTCACCGCCTCTGTCGAAGGCTCGGGCGAAATCGAGGTCGGCGAGCTGGCGGTCGGGCAGGCCGAACTGGTGCTGGCGGGCTCCGGCGACATGAAGTTGGGCGGCAGAGTGCAGGACCTGCGGCTGGAGATAAACGGATCGGGCGAGCTGGACGCCTCGGGACTTGAAACAACCAGCGCCACAATCACCATCAACGGATCGGGCGAAGCGGCGCTCGATGTCGCCAGCCAAGCGCAAGTCACTATCAACGGCAGCGGCGATGTCGAGATTACCGGGCCTGCGGTCTGTACGGTGACGATAAACGGCAGCGGCGATGTGAGCTGCGAGGGCAGCGCCAGCTAGGCCGCAGCGCGTTTCAGCCGGTCGTTGATTGCAGCGCCAATGCCATCAGGCGGGATCGGGGCCACGGCAATGCGCGGAAGGTCCGATGCGGCGGCTTCATGCAGGCAGGCATAGAGCCGCGCCGCCGCCTGCGACAGGTCGCCGCTGGCCGACAGGGTGCAAGCCCCCTCCACCGGCCCGAAACCGATCAGGAACTCGTCCGCTTCGGCCTTGTCTACATCGAGCCGCAGCGGCTTGCCGGGCGAATAGTGGCGCAGCATCTGGCCGGGCGCTTCGATGCCTGCACCGGCATCCACTGGCGCGCATCCCAGCAGCTCCGCAATCTGTGCTGCCGTCACCGGTCCTTTGCGCAGCAGGCTCCAGGCACCCCTTTCGCGCAGGGCCACGATGGTCGATTCGAGGCCCGCCTCGCAGGCTCCGCCATCGAGGATTGCCGCCAGGCCTTCGTCCAGCGTGGCGGCGACGTGAGCGGGCGTGGTGGGGCTGATATGCATCGAACGGTTGGCAGACGGTGCGGCCAGCGGCAGGTCCAGCGCCTCCAGCACCGCCCGCGCAACCGGGTGGGCGGGCATGCGCAGGGCCACCGTCGGCAGGCCCGCCGTTACGGCCGGAGCGATCCCTGCATCGTCGCGGAGCGGAAGAACGAGAGTGAGCGGTCCCGGCCAGAACCTGCCTGCCAGCATCGCCGCACGGTCATCGAACAGGGCCAGCCGCCGCGCCATGGCCTCGCCCGAAACGTGCACGATCAGCGGATTGAACCCCGGCCTGCCTTTCGCGCGGTAGATTGCCGCCACGGATCCTTCGCGATCGGCACGGGAGGCCAGGCCATAGACCGTCTCGGTCGGCAGGGCGACCAGCGCACCTTCGCGCAGCAGGTGCACGGCGCGGGCAATGCCCTTGGAGTCTGCAGGCAGGATTGCTGTCATGACGCTTGCGCTAATACCCGCCCGCCGCCAAGCCAAGCCTATTGCGCAAGCGCCTTGACGCGGGGCGGCGATGAAGGCGAGGCAAGGGCATGGACAACAGTGAACCCCTGATGCGCCGCCTGGCCGATGCGCTGGACCGGCTGGCCCCTCCTCCTCCTGCTCCTGCCGACTGGCTGGCGGCCCCCGCCTATGTCTGGACCGGCACGGCCCGCGCCGTTGCCGCGATCGAAGCCCCGCCGCTCGCCCTGCTGCGCGGGATCGACCAGCAAAAAGAGGCGGTGGTCGCCAATGTTGCCCGCCTCGCCCACGGCCATGCGGCGCACGACATGCTGCTGTGGGGTGCGCGCGGCATGGGCAAGTCCGCCCTGCTGCGCGCTGCGGTGAAGGATGCCCAGGCGGCTGGCGGAGCTATCGCGCTGGTGCAGGTGGCGAGCGATGCCGTCTCCAGCCTGCCCGCGCTGTTCACCCAATTGGCCCAGACGCAGCGCAACATGCTGGTGTTCCTCGATGACCTGGGCTTTGCCGAAGGCGACGGCGAAGGCCCGCGCACCCTGCGGTCATGGCTCGATGGCGGGGTTGAGGCCAGGCCACCCAATGTGCGGCTCGCCGTAACTTCAAATCGCCGCGCCATTGTGGTGCGCCACGGGGCCGAACAGGACGATCCTATCAACCCGCGCGACGTGGTGGACGACCGATTGGCCCTGGCCGACCGTTTCGGCATGTCACTTGGCTTCCACGCCTGTTCGCAGGACGATTACCTCGCCATCCTGCGCGGCTATGCGGCGGAATATGGACTGCCGCTGGACGAGCACGAGGCGCTGGAATGGTCCAAGCGGCGCGGCGCGCGGTCGGGCCGCGTCGCCTGGCACTACATTACCGAACTGGCCGGACGCGCCGGGCGCACCCTCGCCTAGAGCCGGTCGCCTTACAGACTGTCGGGCATGATATCGGCGGGCGGCTCCTCGAAGGCTCGCGCCGGATCACCGATCAGCTCGCGCCGGGGAGGCAGCGGCTCGCCGCGGTTGCGTAGCGGGGCAGCCGTGCCATTGGCGGAAGGGTTGGTCACGCGCCAGATGATGTTGGCGGTGTCGTCGCTCACCAGCAAAGCGCCGGTGCGATCGAACGCCACCCATGTCGGGCGGCCTCGCGTCTCGCCCTCGCCCGCCAGGAAACTCTCCAGCACGGTAACCGGCTTGCCCAGCGGATTGCCCCGCTCGTCAAAGGCAACATAGACCACGTCATAGCCGCCCATCGGCTGCCTGTTCCACGACCCGTGACGCGCGATGAAGGCGCCCTGCCCGAAAGTCGGGCCCAAGCGCGATCCCTCGCGGCTGAAGGTCAGGCCCAAGGCCGCGACATGGGCACCCAGGGCATATTCGGGCACCCGTGTATACTGGGTGAAGAACCGCGGCATGGGATGCTCGACCCGCTCGTCAAAAATGTCGCCCCAATAGACCCACGGCCAGCCATATTGCGAACCGAGCGGCACATTGGTGAGGTAATCTGGCACGAGGTCCGACCCCAGCTGGTCGCGTTCGTTCACCGTGGTCCACAGCTCGCCGCTCCACGGGTTCCAGGCGAGCCCGTTGGGGTTGCGCAGGCCGGCGGAATAGAGGCGCGAAGTGCCGGTGGCGAGGTCCAGCTCGTGGATCGCGGCGCGGCCCTGTTCGATATCCATCCCGCCTTCGCCGATGTTCGAGGCGGAGCCGACAGCGACATAGAGCAGCGTGCCTTCAGGATTGAGCAGGATATTGCGCATCCAGTGGTTGCCCGCCGCCGGCAGGTCCATCAGCTTCTCGCCCGCGCCTGTCACCCTATTGGCGCCCTCGGCATAGTCGAAGCGCAGCACCTCGTCGTGGTTGGCGACGTAGAGATTGCCATCATGCCAGGCGATGCCCGAGGGCGAATCGAGATTGTCGAGCAGCACGTGCCGTTCCTCGGCCACGCCATCGCCATCGCCATCGCGCAGCAGCACCAGCTGGTTGGGCGAAGGCACGTCGGCCCCGGCCCGGCTGAACAGGATGCCGGCCACGAAATTGGTCAGCCAGCCACCAGCGATCGGCCGTTCGGGCGCATTGGTCAGGGTGACCAGCACGTCGCCGCCCGGCATGGTGTAGATCACACGCGGGTGTTCCAGTCCTTCAGCGAAGCGGTTGACCACCAGGCCTTCTGCCGCTTCAGGCACACCGTCCTCGCCCCAGCCGATGGGCTTGGCGACGCCGACCGTGGGAATCAGCTGCGGATCGGGTTCCGCCAGCACGGGATCGGTCCCGCTCGTCTCCTCCAGCGAATAAAGCGCCGGAACAGGCCGCGACAGCCACCACAGGACACCGCCCGCCACCACCAGGAGGACGAGCAGGACAATGAGCACTTTCTTGAATATCCGCATGCCGAACAGATAGGCCGCGCGGCGTCTGCTCGCAACGATTGCTTTGGGCCACGCCGCAGGTCTAGGGCCTGTGCCATGCACGATTTCCGCCCCACCCCCGGTGCCGCCAAGCCGGAACTCTATGCCGACCTGTTATTGGCAGCCGATGCCCTGACAGCGGGCGAACCCGATGGCGTGGCCAATATGGCCAACGTGGCCGCGCTGATGTGGGACATGCTGCCGCAGGTGAACTGGACCGGGTTCTATCGCCTGATTGGAGGTGAACTCGTCCTTGGGCCATTCGCCGGGCGGCCAGCCTGCATCCGGATCGCGCTGGGCCAGGGGGTTTGTGGTGCGGCAGCAGCCAGCGGTCAAACCCAACTGGTGGCCGATGTCCACGCCTTCCCCGGCCACATTGCCTGCGATGCCGCCTCGCGCTCGGAACTGGTCGTGCCGGTCATGCGCGATGGAGCAGTGATCGCGGTGATCGACCTCGACAGCCCTGACCTTGCCCGGTTCGATGCTGAGGATGCGGCCGGGATCGAGGCGCTGGCGGCGCTGGTCGCTTCCCGCATCTGAGCCCAAACCTTTGGCCCGAAACGGGACAGGCGCGGCAACCCTCTTGGGAATCGCGCGGGCGGGCGTAGTAAACAAACGGTAAATCCGAGCGCCGCGGGCGCCGATTCCTGTCTGAGGGGCCGTTTCATGTCCAAGCGTCTTGCCATCCTTGCCGCCACTACCGCGCTGGTCGCCGTGGCCCTGCCTGCCGCGGCGCAGGACAATTACGAATCCATCGCCCAGACCGCAATGCGCGGCGGGCAAGCCTGGGCGGACGAAGCCCAGGCCGGTGTTTCGTGGGGCGATACCGCCAATGCCGTGATCGAACAAAACTCCTACGGACCCGATGTTACCTACGAGTACGAAAGCCGCGAGGTGGTGCAGGACACCTATGAGCCCACCGATTGGGAAGATGCGGACGAATGGGATCGCGATGCCCGACCCGACGGATACCACACCGCCCGCCGCGCCATCCACCGCGAGCGGGGTCCGCACCGGATGGACCGCAACCCAACGCCGCGTCTTGCCTATAGTGCAGCTGAGCGGGACGAATGGCTGGACCAGTGCCGCGCGCTCCATGCGCCGCAGCAGGCAACGGTCTATTACGAGGAAGAGGAAGACCGCGACGGTGGCCTGATCGGCGGCCTGATCGGCGGGATTTTCGGCGGCTTTGCAGGCAATCGCATTGCCGATGGCGACCGCCTGCTCGGCACCATCGTGGGCGCGGGAGTTGGCGGCCTGGCAGGGGCCGTGATCGGCTCGGCCATCGACCGGGCGGATGATCGTGATGACCGGCGTTTGGTCTATGTCGAGGACGACTACGGCTTCGACTATTGCGCGGCCTACCTGCAGAACTACGAGCGCGGCCACGGCACCCCGTCGCAGGTTACCTATGCCCCGGTGATGATGGTCCCGGTGGCCCATGGTGCCCAGCCGATGGAGCGCCGCACCAGCTACCGCGTGATCGAGGAAGAGGTCGAGGTTGACGCCCGTCACCCGCGTCCGGCCCCGCGCCAGATCCGCCGCGCCATGCCTCCGCGCGAACAGGGAAAGACCTTGAGCGCCAATTAAGCATTTGAATTTGAACGATTATGTCGGGACCTGGCCCAGCTAGATCCCGCTGCCGGTCAGTCGGCCACAGATCAGGTCAAGCTGGTCCAGCGTGCGATAACGGATCGTGACCGAGCCTGAGCGGGGATCGGCATCGGTCGCGATCTTGACCGGCAGGCCGAGAAACTCCTCAAGGTGGCTCTCCACCGCAGAGATATCCGCATCATGCATTGGGTCGCGCGGCTCGCGGGCCGTACGGCGGCGCTGGGTGGCGCCATCCTGCGACCGGGCGAGCTTCTCGACCTCGCGCACCGACAGCTTGCGCAGGATCGCCTGGGCCGCCAACTCCTCGGCATTGTCTCGGCCAATCAGCGCACGGGCATGGCCCATATCGAGCCGCCCTTCCTCCAGATGATCGAGCACCGCGCTTGGCAGGGTTAGCAGGCGCTGCAGGTTCGCCACGTGACTGCGCGATTTCTCCACCAGCCGGGCGATTTCGGCCTGGGTCATGTCTTCCAGTTCGGCCAGCCGGTGATAGGCGCGCGCCTCTTCCACCGGGTTCAGGTCCTCGCGCTGAATATTCTCGATCAGCGCCAGGGCCATCACGTCCCGATCCGCCAGATCGCGAATTAATGCTGGAATTTCATGGAGTTGTGCCTTCTGAGCCGCACGCCAACGGCGTTCGCCCGCGACCAGCTGGTAACGGCCGCCCGGTAGCGGGCGGACGATGACGGGCTGGATGACCCCGCGCGTCGAGATGGAGGCAGCCAGTTCATCGAGCGCGGCCTCGTCGAAATGACGGCGGGGCTGATCTGGATGGGCCTCGATCGACGAAACCGGGAGATTGGCCAGGCCATCGGCGCGGGCCACTGGTTCTGCCGGCGATCCCTCGGTGGTCACGCTGGACGCTGTCGGCATTGCCAGCGGCTCTTCCCGCCGGCTTTCACCCATCAGGGCGCCCAGGCCCCTGCCCAAAGCCCGACGCGGCGCTGCGCGGGTGGTTGCCGCTGTCTCGGACTTGTCGTCAGGCGGCGTCATGCAGCAATCCTCTGTTTGGGCAGGCGACCGATCAGTTCGCGGGCAAGCGCCATATAGGCGCGGCTGCCGGGACAGGCGTGGTCATAGATCAGCGCGGGCAAGCCATGGCTTGGTGCTTCAGACAGCCGCACATTGCGCGGAATCACCGCCTCGAACACCAGATTGCCCAGGCACTCGCGCACGTCGTCGCTTACCTGGTCTGTAAGGCGGTTGCGCCGGTCGAACATGGTGAGCACGATCCCGACGATGCCGAGATCAGGGTTCAACCGCTGCTGGACCTGCTCCACCGTTTTCAGCAACTGACTGAGCCCTTCCAGCGCAAAAAATTCGCATTGCAACGGCACCAGCAAGGTGTCTGCCGCGCACAGGGCGTTCAGCGTCAGCAGTCCGAGCGAAGGTGGGCAGTCGATGAAACAAATGTCATGGCCCTTGTGGTCGGCCAAGGCCTGTTGCAGCCGGTGGGTGCGGTTCTCGACTCCGACCAGTTCCACTTCTGCTCCGCTCAGATCCACCGTTGCAGGCAATAGGTCCAGACCCGGAATGCGCGAGGTTACGATGCAATCATCCAGCGCAACTTGGTCGACCAGCACGTCGTAACTCGACATATCGCGCTGGTCGGCACCAAGGCCAACGCCAGTGGAAGCGTTGCCCTGGGGATCGAGATCGATAAGCAGCGTTCGCCACCCGGTTGCCGCCATCGCCGTGGCGATGTTGATTGCTGTGGTGGTCTTGCCCACTCCGCCCTTCTGGTTGGCAATGGCGATAACGATCATCGGATTGGCGGCCTCCCCTGCCCGGTTACGATCCCTGCCTGGCCGTCGGTCCGCGATTGTTCCACGTGGAACATTTGGCGGATCGATTCGGGCTGCTCCGACAGTTCTTGCGCTGCCGAACGCCCTTTGGGCAACAACCAGACGGTGTCCTGTGTGGAAAACCGGGCGGATAAGCTGAGGAGCTTTTCAAGCGGAGCAAAGGCGCGGGCGCAAATGACGGCCATCGGAGCCGATTCGACCGACTCCAAACGTGTTCCGTGAACGTGGCAATTCTGCAGGTCGAACTGGCGGGCTACGCCTTCCAGCCAGGCGACGCGCTTCTTGCGCGATTCGACGAGATGGAAAGTCAGCTCAGGTCGGGCGATGGCCAGGACCAGTCCGGGCATCCCTGCTCCGCTCCCCAAGTCCATCCAGGGCGACGGTGTTTCACGTGGAACATGCAGTAATAGCTGGAGGCTGTCGGCAATGTGACGCTGCCAGACCTGGTCGAGGCTCGCGGTGGAGATCAGGTTCTGTTGTCGGTTCTCTGCTGCGAGTAGGCCGATGAACGTGGCAAGACGGTCCATTGCCGCTTCGTCGGAAAGCGTGGCGCAGAAGGCGCGTGCCTCGGCTTCGCTGGCAATGAATGGAAGACATTCGCTCATGCTGCCGCATTCTCCATTGCCTGACGCCGCGCAAAGACCAGAAGGGCTGCTAGGGCTGCAGGTGTGATCCCCCGGACCCGACCGGCAGCCGCCAGGTCAACAGGGCGGGCTTTGGACAGTCGCTCGATCATTTCGTTGGATAGACCCGGCACTTGGGAAAAGGGGAAGTCCCGCCCCAACTTCACTCCTTCGCTGGCTCGCAGATCGCGCAGTTCACCCTCTTGCCGTTCGAGATAGGGGGCATAGGCCACGTCCTCCGCCAGTTCGGCCGCAAGGTCGCTGGTGACATCGAGGGATTCGGGCAAGAGCGGGGCCAGCCCATCGAGCGAGATATCCGGAAATCGCAGCCATTCCCTCAAGGACATGCGGCCAACGTCGTCGCGCGTCGAAAGGCCGGTCGTGCGGAGTTCACCCGCACTGGCCTTCCTATCCAGCGCCCGGTTCCACTCTGCCAGTTCCGCTTCCCGGTGCGTGAACCACTCGCGGCGATCAGGGCCAACACAATTGGCTGCGATGGCCAAAGGAGTGAGCCGGGTGGCCGCATTGTTGGCTCTCAGGCGCAGGCGATATTCGGCGCGCGCCGTGAGCATGCGATAAGGTTCACTCACGCCGTGCAGCGTGAGGTCATCGATCATCACCGCCATGTAGGAATTGGCGCGATCAAGCGGCGCGGGTTCGATCCCCGTGATCGCTGCAGCGGCGTGCATCCCGGCCATGAGGCCCTGGGCAGCAGCCTCCTCATAGCCCGTGGTCCCGTTGATCTGCCCGGCGCAATAGAGCCCCGGAATCGTCCGCAGTTGCAGATCGGGGCCGAGTGCGCGAGGGTCGATGTGATCGTATTCCACCGCATAGCCCGGCACCGCCATATGCACCGCTTCCAACCCCTCCATGCTGCGCAGCATGGCGAGCTGCACGTCCGTGGGCAGCGAGGTGGAAATGCCGTTGGGATACACAAGCGCCGTATCCAGCCCCTCCGGCTCCAGGAATACCTGATGCCCGTCACGATCGGCAAAGCGGTGAATCTTGTCTTCGATCGAAGGGCAATAGCGCGGCCCGGCCGCGCCGATGGCCCCGCTGAACAGGGGCGAACGGTGGAGGTTGTCGGCGATGATCGCGTGAGTGACCGCGTTGGTCCGGGTGATTGCGCAGAAGACCTGCGGGTTAACGCGCCCCGGCGTGAGCGGCGACATGGTCCATTGGTCGGCATCGCTGGGCTGTTCAGCCAGCCGCGCCCAATCGATGGTCCGCCCTTCGAGCCGCGGCGGGGTTCCGGTTTTCAGCCGCGCCATCGGCAAGTCAGCCTCGCGCAATTGCCTCGCCAGTGCCTGCGCAGAAGCTTCGCCAATCCGCCCTCCGGTGAGCCGTTCCTCGCCGCGGAACAGTGTGCCGCCGAGGAAAGTGCCAGTACACAGGATCACCGCCTTGCAGACAAGCCGCGTGCCATCGGCGAGGTCCAATCCCGTGACCCGCCCTCTTTCAAGGACCAGCGCCGCAGCCTCTCCCTGGATCACCGTGAGACCTGCCTGCCCGGTGATCATCCGCTGGATCGCGGTAGAGAACAGCTTGCGGTCGGCCTGAACGCGCGGACCCTGGACAGCGCTGCCCTTGGATCGGTTGAGCATACGATAATGGATGGCAGCGGCATCGGCGGCGCGACCGATCAGCCCGTCAAAGGCATCGACCTCGCGCACGAGATGCCCTTTGCCCAGCCCGCCGATCGCCGGATTGCAGCTCATCGCGCCAATCTTTGTCGCGTCGAAACTGACCAGCGCTGTCCGGGCACCCATGCGCGCAGCAACAGCCGCCGCCTCGCAACCTGCGTGGCCTCCCCCGATCACGATGATATCGAACGCGCTCATATGCCGCCGATAGTGCCAGCACGAAGCAAGGTCAAAGGCCGCGTTTCCGCCCATGTTCCACGTGGAACATTACTTGCCGATACAGAAGCGGCCAAACAGCGAGTCCAGCAGGTCTTCAGTCGCCGTGCGGCCCAGCAGCATGTCGAACGCGATCCTGGCCTGGCGCAAGTGCTCGGCAAGGATGAGGGGGTCATCCACTGGCCCCACCTGCCCCAGGGCATCGGCCGCCTGGACCAGCAGGTCACGCTGGCGGCGGTTGAAGGCCACGTCTCCCGGTCCCGGCAGGTGGCTGCGCGCATGATCGACCAAGGCCTGTTTCAGCCGGTCCATGTTCATGCCGGTAACTGCCGAGATGATGTAATCGGGATCCGTCTTGGCGGCCCGATCATCACGGTCGCATTGCGCTTCGATTTCCCAGGCACCGGGAGGCCCGTCCCCTTCCGGCCCGAGCCACAGGACCAGGTCGGCCCGCGCAATCTCGCCGTGGGCCCGATCGATGCCGATAGTCTCGATGGCATCGTCGCTACCCTCGCGCAGTCCCGCCATGTCAACGAACGAGAACGGCACGCCACCAATCGCGACCGGTCGCACCAGCACATCGCGGGTAGTGCCCGCCGTTGCTGCTGTTATGGCCGCCTCGTCTTCCAATAACGCGTTGAAAAGTGTGGACTTACCGGCATTCGGCGGACCAGCAAGGGCAACCCGGAAGCCTTCGCGCAAGGGTTCGGCTGAAGGCGCGGCCAGTGCGGCCCGCAGGTCATCGGCCAGCATAGCCAAATCGAGCGGAAAAGCGGTGGGCAGGCCCCCGACATCGTCCTCGTCATCGAAATCGAGCACGGCCTCGACCTGGGCTGACAGGATCAAGAGGCGTTCGCGCCAGCCCTCGACCTTGGACGAGATCTGCCCACCCGCACCGGACATGGCCGCACGCCGCTGCAGCTCGGTTTCAGCAGACAGCAGGTCAGCCAGTCCTTCGGCTTCGGCGAGATCGATCCGGCCATTGGCAAAGGCGCGACGAGTAAATTCGCCCGGCCTGGCCCGGCGCAGGCCGGGTAGTGCCGCCAGTGCGGCCTCGACGGCGGCAATCACCGCCCGCCCACCGTGGAGATGGAATTCCGCCAGGTCCTCGCCTGTTACCGATCCCGGGGCGGGAAACCACACGACCAGCCCGTCATCCAGCCGCTCGCCACTTTTATCGACCAGCCAGGCTCGGGTCGCGCGACGCGGTTCGGGCAGCTTTCCGGCAAGGGCCTGAAGCGCAGCACCGGCTTGCGGGCCCGTCACCCGGATGACAGCAATACCCGCCGGCGGCGCTCCGCTCGACAGGGCGAATATCGTATCCATCGTGAAAAAGGGCTCAGTCCTCGTCGGACGGCTTGCGCGACTTGCCCGAAGCAGAACCGCCAGAAGCAGAACCGCTTGCAGCAGTGCGTGTTGCCCCCTCCACGAAGGACTGGAAGATCTTCAGCCCCATCTGGCCCATCGGGGCGAGCTGCTGGGCATATTCCTGCAACTGGTCGGTGTTGGTCACACCCTTCATCGCCTTGGCAATGGTATCGACATAGACCTCGTTCGCCTTGTCCACATCGGGCAGGCCCATGAACCGCCGCGCTTCCTCGGGCGAACAATCGATTTCTATGCTGACTTTCATGGCCTTGCCTTCCAGAAACCCCGTCCCGGTGTCCTATATGCGCAAGACGGTGGACATTTTCCAGTCCTGCACGCGGTGCGTCTGCCCAAGGATTCGAAAAAGGGGGCCGCAGCCCCCTTCCCCTTACTGGTTCATCGTGGCGAAGAAGTCCTCGTTGGACTTGGAATCCTTCATCTTGTCGAGGAGGAATTCCATCGCGTCGATCGTGCCCATCTGCATCAGGATGCGGCGCAGGACCCACATCTTGGAAAGCTGGTCCTTGCCCACCAGCAGTTCTTCCTTGCGGGTGCCGGACTTGCCGACATCGAGCGCCGGGAAGATACGCTTGTCGGCCACCTTGCGGTCGAGGACAATTTCGCTGTTGCCGGTGCCCTTGAACTCTTCGAAAATGACCTCGTCCATACGGCTGCCGGTATCGATCAGCGCCGTGGCGATGATCGACAGCGAGCCGCCTTCCTCGATATTGCGGGCCGCGCCGAAGAAGCGCTTGGGACGCTGCAGGGCATTGGCATCGACACCGCCGGTCAGCACCTTGCCGGAGCTTGGCACCACGGTGTTGTAAGCGCGGCCGAGGCGGGTGATGGAATCTAGCAGGATCACCACGTCGCGCTTGTGTTCGACCAGCCGCTTGGCTTTTTCGATAACCATTTCAGCAACTTGCACGTGGCGCGAGGCAGGCTCGTCGAAGGTTGAGGAGATCACCTCGCCCTTCACGCTGCGCTGCATGTCGGTCACTTCCTCGGGCCGTTCATCGACCAGGAGGACGATCAGGAACACCTCGGGATGGTTGTCGGTAATGGCTTTTGCCATGTTCTGCAGCAGCACGGTCTTGCCGGTACGCGGCGGGGCGACGATCAGGGCGCGCTGGCCCTTGCCCTGCGGACTGATCAGATCGATCACGCGGGCGGACTTGTCCTTCACCGTGGGATCGACCGTGTCGAGGATCAGGCGCTCGTCCGGATAGAGCGGCGTCAGGTTGTCGAAATTGGTGCGGTGGCGCACGGCATCGGGATCGTCGTAATTGACCTTCAGGAGCTTGGTTAGCGCGAAATAGCGTTCGCCATCCTTGGGTGCGCGGATCTCGCCTTCGACCGTGTCACCGGTGCGCAGGCCCATCTTGCGGACCTGGTTGGGCGAGACGTAGATGTCATCCGGGCCGGCGAGGTAGTTCGCTTCCGGGCTGCGCAGGAAGCCGAAGCCATCCGACAGCACTTCGATCGTGCCGATGCCGAGGATTTCCTCGCCGTCTTCGGCCACTTCCTTGAGGATCGCGAACATGAGGTCCTGGCGGCGCATGGTGCTGGCGCCTTCGACATCGTATTCCTCGGCCATGGAGACCAGCTCCGCGGGCGTCCTCTGCTTGAGTTCTTTGAGATGCATGTGAAAAATTCCGTATTCAGACGTTCGGGAAGCCGGCAGGCCTAAGGGGCTGGGAGACAGCGGACCCTGTCGCTCGAGATGGCGACATCAGCCGGAACGGATTGGCGGATATGCCTTTCGGCCGCCAGCGTCAATTCGCTTTGCGGTGATCCGCGCGCGGCGACGGCTCAGAAGGGTTTGATGACCACCAGCACCACGATCAGCGCCGCGGCAATGCCCGGCACCTCGTTGAACAGCCTGAGCTGCTTGCCGGTCAGGCTGCGTTCGCCGCGCGCCAGTTTCTTGTGATAGCCCGCAAGATAGCCATGATAGGCCGACAGACCGAGGACAGCCAAGAACTTGGCGTGCATCCAGCCCTGGGTGAAGGCGCCCGTCGTATAGGCCAGTACCAGTCCCAGCACCCAGACCACGATCAGCGACGGGTTGAGGATGATCTTGAGCAGCTTGCGCTCGCGATCGGTCCACACGGCGTTCTCGGGCGAATCCGGCGCTGCTTCTTGGTGATAGACGAAATAGCGCGGCAGCATGAACAGCCCGGCCATCCAGAAGATCACAAAGATGATATGGCCCGCCTTGAGCCAGGCGTAGATCATGAACAGCACTTCCTGCATCGCGGCAAGCTAGTCATTACCGCGCACAATTTCCAGCAGGCGTTCGACATGGGCAATCGGCGTGGTCTTGTCGATCCCGTGGCCGAGGTTGAACACGTGCGGCCGACCGGCGAAAGCGCTGAGCACATCGCGCGCCGCATCCTCCAGCTCCACCCCGCCCGAAATCAGCAGCAGCGGATCGAGATTGCCCTGCACTGGCATGCCCTGCGGCAGCTCGCGGTGGACCCAGCGCGGATCCTGCGTTTCGTCGACGCCCACGGCATCGACGCCGGTCTCATGGGCATAGGCAGGCAGCTTGGCCCCGGCACCCTTGGGGAAGCCGATGATCGGCACATCGGGATGGCGGCTGCGAATGGCATCGACGATGGTCCGCGTCGGCTCGACCACCCAGTGCTGGAACTGGCGGGGCGAGAGGCTGCCGGACCAGCTATCGAACAATTGCACGGCTTCTGCCCCGGCATCGATCTGGCCCGACAGGTAGATGATGGAACTGTCCACGATAGCCTGGATGATCTCGCCAAAGGCCTGCGGGTCGCGATAGGCCATCGCGCGGGCGAGGTGATGGTCCTTCGAGCCTTCACCAGCCACCATATAGGTCGCCACGGTCCACGGACTACCGATGAAGCCCAGCATGGTCACGCCATCGGGCAGGGCGGCACGGGTGAGGCGCACGGTGTCCCACACCGGCTGGAAGTGGTGCGGCGCAGGCATGAGCGAGGCGAGCGTCGCATCGACCAGCCGCGGCGACAGGTGCGGACCCTCGCTTGCCAGGAACTGCAAGTCCTGCCCCAGGGCATGGGGGACGATCAGGATATCGGAAAACAGGATCGCGCCATCGAACCCGAAGCGCCGGATCGGCTGCAGGGTGATCTCGCTGGCTGCCTCGCTGTCATAAACCAGGTTGAGGAATCCGCCCTTCTCGGCCCGCAAGGCGCGGTACTCGGGCAGGTAGCGACCTGCCTGGCGCATCAACCACACGGGGCGCTTTTCGGTCACTGACCCACGCAAATTATCGAGCAAAATTCCGGGCATCGGGGAGTCCAGACTAAATATAATAGAGTCTTATAAGAGGTTTATGCTGTTAGTAGGCCCTGTGGAAAGCGGGGACAGCGCGCCCTTGCCCGATTTGTCCCGCTTTGGCCAGATGCTGCCCGCGATGCGACTCACTGGCTTCTCGTGGTCAAGCCGGAGTTCTCCCCGCTATCCCCGGCCTGTTGAAAAGCCTGGCTGCCTGTCCACAAGGCATCTCGCCAAATGACCGGTAGCGGGGGTGAAATGTCATCCCGTGCTTGTCCGCCATTCCCTCCCGTGGTTTATGCTGCCACTTGTCCACATGGCCCGGCTGCACCTCCACCTCCTGTCGGATTCAACCGGCGAAACGCTCGAGATGATCGCCAAGGCGGCTCTCGCGCAGTTCGACGATGCCGATGTCACGCGCCATTTCTGGCCGATGGTCCGCTCGCGCCAGCATCTTGACCGCATCATGGACGAGTTCAAGGCCAATCCCGGCCTGGTGCTGTTTACTCTCGCCAATCCCGAAACCCGCGCCCGGCTGGAGGAGCGCTGCCGCCTGCTCGGCCTGCCGCATATTGCCGCGCTCGATGCCGTCACCCATGCGCTGGAGGACCGGCTGGGACAGGAAGCCCATGCCCGCCCGGGCGCGCGCCACGTGATGGACCAGGCCTATTTCGACCGGGTCGATGCCATCCAGTTCACTATCGCCCACGATGACGGGATCGGCTGGGAGAACTGGGAAGCGGCCGATATCCTGCTGGCGGGCGTGTCACGCAGTTCCAAGACGCCAACCAGCATCTACCTTGCCAACCGCGGCTTCAAGGTGGCGAACATCCCGCTGGTGGTGGAAAGCCCGCCGCCTTCCTCGCTGTTCGAACTGCGTGGGCCGATGGTCGTGGGCCTCACCACTGCTCCGCGCCGCCTGATCGAGATCCGCCGCAACCGCCTGCTGTCATTGAACGAACGGACCGAGACGGCCTATGTCTCGGAAGAGCGGGTTGAAGCCGAAGTCGCCTTTGCCCGCCGCATGTTCGCCGACAACGGCTGGCCGGTGATCGATGTCACCCGGCGCTCGATCGAAGAGACTGCCGCTGCGGTGATCAAGCTTTACCAGGAGCGGCAGGCGCGGACCAATCCCGAGGTGGTGGGACCGAAGCCGATATGATTGTTCTGGCTTCCAAGAGTGCCTCGCGGCAGGCAATGCTGACGGCTGCGGGTGTGGCATTCGAGGCGCGCCCCGTAGCGCTGGACGAGCGCGCGGTTGAAGCCGCGCTGGGCGATGCCCCGCCCGCCCAGGTGGCTCTCGCCCTTGCCCGGGCCAAGGCGCTGGCCGTGGACGAGGCTGCTGCGCTTGTGCTGGGCAGCGATTCGCTGGTGGTCTGTGACGGCCGCCGGTTCGACAAGCCCGCCAGCCGCGAAGATGCCGCTACTCACCTGCGCTTCTTCTCGGGCAAGGAGATGGAATTGCACTCGGCAGCGGCACTTGCGCGAAGCGGCGCTGTCGTGTGGGACCATGCGGCCGTCGTACGCCTGCATGTCCGCGACCTGAGCGATGACTTCATCGCAAGCTATCTCGCTGCGGAATGGCCCGAAGTCGGCTATTGCGTGGGCGTGTTCCGGATCGAGGCTATGGGTGTGCAACTGTTCGACAGCATAGAGGGCGACCACTTCACCGTCCTCGGCATGCCCCTGCTGCCGGTGCTCGGTGCGTTGCGTGACATGGCGGAGCTGCCTGCATGACCCTGCCCTATGCCGAAGTGATCGGCGACCCCATCGTGCAATCCAAGAGCCCGGCGATCCACAATTACTGGCTCGGCACGCTGGGCATCGCGGCGGATTATCGCGCGGCCCACGTTACGGCTGAGGGGCTGGAAAGCTATCTCGCCAAACGGCGCGAGGATCCGCTGTGGCGCGGGTGCAATGTCACCATGCCGCACAAGCAGGCGGTGATGCCCTTCCTCGACCGGCTGGAAATCGGCGCGGAAATGGTCGGCGCGGTCAATACCATTACCCGGCGCGAACGGTCGGGCGAGGTGCGGTTGATCGGCACCAACACCGACATGGCGGGTTTCATGGAGCCGCTGCTGCCCATGCTCGAAACGCCGCACTATTTCCGCATGGCCCGCGTGCTGGGCACAGGCGGCGCGGCGCGGGCCATCGTGGCGGCGCTGGCCGAACAGGGGGTGATGGTGGTGCTGGCGGGCCGCGATCCGGCCAAGGCCCGCGCCATCCTCGACGAGATTGACCCCGAGGGCGAACATCACGTGGCGGACCTGTCGCATTTTGCCGACCCCACCGATTTTGCATTCGATGACCGCGAAGGCTGTTTCGACCTGGTGGTGAACGCCAGCCCGCTGGGCATGGCGGGCCAGCCGCCGCTGCTGTTCGACCTAACCCATGCCCCGCCCGGTTCGATCTTTTATGACATCGTCACCTATCCCGCCGACACACCCCTGTTGCAGGCGGCACGCGGTGCCGGTTTTCGCACGATCGACGGGTTGTCGATGCTGATCGGGCAGGCGGCCGTGGCCTTCGAGAAGTTCTTCGGTTCGCCGCCGCCACGCGATGACGGGGACGCCGGTCTGCGGGCGCTGCTGGCAAAATGAAGCGCCCGCTCATCATCGGCCTCACCGGCTCGATCGGCATGGGCAAGAGCACTTCGGCGCGCATGTTTGCCGACCTGGGTGTGCCGGTGTTCGATGCCGATGCCGAGGTTCACCGCCTGCAGGGGCCGGACGGCGCGCTGGTCGAAGCCATCGAGGCGGCCTTTCCCGGCACGACCGGGCCGGACGGCGTGCGGCGCGACAGGCTGGGCGCACAGGTGTTCGGCGATCCGGCGGCTCTCGCCAGGCTCGAAGCCCTGGTCCATCCGGCGGTCCAGGCCGCCCGCGCGCAGTTCCTGGCCGAGCACCGGGAAGCCCCGCTGATCGTGTTCGATATCCCCCTGCTGTTCGAGAAGGATCTCGTGCACGAGGTGGACCGCGTGGTGGTTGTCTCCGCTCCGGCCGCTGTCCAGCGCGAGCGGGTGATGGCGCGGGCGGGCATGACCGAGGAGAAATTCGCTGCCATCCGCGCCGCCCAGATGCCCGATGGAGAAAAGCGCGCCCGCGCCCACTTCGTGATCGACAGTAGCGGACCACTGGAACAGACCGCAAAAACCGTGGCGAAGCTGGTGGCAAGCCTCAAAGCCTAGTTGCCAGCGCCCGCCCTGAGTCCGATAGTCCGATCATGCGCGAAATAGTCTTCGATACCGAAACCACCGGCCTCGATCCCCTGTCGGGCGACCGGCTGGTGGAAATCGGCTGTGTGGAAATGGTCAACCGCTGCCCCACGGGTCGCAATTTCCACGCCTGGTGCAACCCGCAGCGCGACATGCCGATGGAGGCAGAGCGCGTCCATGGCCTGAGTTCCGCCTTCCTGGCCGACAAGCCGCTGTTCGGCGCCATTGCCGCAGACCTGCTGGCTTTCCTCGGCGACAGTCCGCTGGTGGCACACAACGCGCAGTTCGATTTCGGCTTCCTCAATGCCGAGCTGGCGGCTTGTGCACATGAACCGATCAGCCTCGACCGGATGGTCGACACCCTGGCCATAGCCCGCCGCCGTCATCCGGGAGCCAAGCATTCCCTCGATGCGCTGTGTACCCGCTATGGCGTGGACCGCAGCCACCGGGTGAAGCACGGCGCGCTGCTCGATGCCGAGCTTCTGGCCCAGGTCTATGTCGAATTGACCGGCGGGCGCCAGATCGGGCTGGAGCTGGCAGGCGAAGTGACTGTCACCACGGTCGAAATCACCACGTTCCGCCCGCGTACAGGCGGCGTGCTGCGCCCCGCCCGGCCCCACGCCGCCACGGCAGAGGAACTGGCCCGCCACGCGGAATTTCTTGAAACACTGAAAGCCCCTTTATGGCTTAATTAGGTCCCAATCGGTTCCTATATAGAGTTTCGAGGATCATCGAAGGAGAGACCAAGCTATGGATATCCGCGTTTCCGGCCACCAGATCGACACCGGCGCTGCCCTGCAGGAGCACGCTTCCGACCGTCTCGGATCGATTGTGGACAAGCATTTCAGTCGGGCGCTGTCATCTGCGGTTACTTTCGGCAAGGCACCGGGCCACGCGTTCGACTGCGATATCGTGCTGCACGTCAACCAGGGCCTGATCCTCAAGAGCCACGGCGAGGCGCACGATGTGCACGTGGCGTTCGACCAGGCAGCAGACAAGATCGAGAAGCAGCTGCGCCGCTATCGCCGCCGGCTGAAGGACCGCCACGAACAGGCCGCCCATGCCCAGCGCGAGGAAGATGCCGCCTATACCGTCTTCGCCTATGTCGAACCCGAAGCCGAAGAGGACGAGGACCAGGGCGCCGATGCCCCGCCGGTAATCGCCGAGACGCGGGTCGATATCCCCGAAGTCAGCGTGTCGGACGCGGTCATGCTGCTCGACTTGCGGCACACCAACGCGCTGTTCTTCAAAAATGCTGGCACCGGGCGGCATAATATGGTGTACCGCCGCCGCGATGGATCGATCGGCTGGGTCGAACCGTCCTGATCGCGGCGGGCTGCCTATTGGCCCGCCAGTCCAGATCGCTGTTTTTCTTGGCGATTCTTGAACCTTTACAAAGCCTTCGTGGCCCATTCGGCTGACGCGGCTTGTTCCGGCTTACCCAGAGACTGACACCATGGATGCACACTTCGCCATAAAGCCCGAATCGGTGGCAATCGTCGACGCCGATGGCAAGCAGGCGATTCTGGCTGCATTGAGCAAGCTGTTCGCGTCAAGCTGGGAGCTGGATGCCGGTCAGGTGCTCGAACTGCTGGAGGAGCGCGAGGCGCTCGGCAGCACCGGGTTCGGGCGCGGGGTGGCGATCCCCCATGCCCGCATCGCGGGAATCCAGCGTCCCGTCACCGCGCTGCTGCGCCTGCGGCATCCGGCCGATTTCAACGCGGCAGACGGCCTGCCAGTGGACCTGGTGTTCGGCCTCCTATCACCCGAGAACAGCGGGGCGAGCCATCTCCATGCGCTGGCCGCAATATCGCGCATCATGCGCGACGAGGACATGCGCGATGCCTTGGCCGATGCGCCCGATGTCGAAGCGATCTATGGCTTGCTGACCAATGTCACGGACCGCGACGTCGCCTGATTCTGGCCTCCTCGCGTCGAGCACGCATTTTCGCGCGCTCGAGGCACTCTATGCCAGCGCGCCGGTCAACGCGCTGTTCGACTCGCGCCTGCATATTGCCGAAGCCGAGCATTCGACCATCGTGTTCAGTGTGGACGAGACCATGCATCACGCGGCCAGGGCGGCGCACGGCACGATCTATTTCAAGATGCTCGACGATGCGGCCTTCTATGCGGCCAATTCGCTGGTTCCGGACCGTTTCCTGCTGACCACGGCCTTCAACCTCCATTTCACCAAGCCCGTCCGTTCGGGCGAGGTCACGGCGCATGGCCGCTGGATCAGCGGGCGGCGGCGGGTGTTCGTGGCCGAGGCGAACCTGATCGACAGCGAGGGCGAGGAAATCGGGCGCGGGACCGGAACCTTCATGCGCTCGTCGATCGAACTGGCGGGCCTGCCCGGTTATCGGGCACCGGAATGACCGATGCGCGCCTTCCCGCCCATGTCGAGGCAGGCGGCCTGATCCGCGCGGTCCAGGCCGAAGGCGGCTTCGGAATGGTTATTGCAAAGGGTGAACGCGACGCTGGGACTTTGCTGGTAATCTGTTGCGAAAACGGCACAAACGCGCGGTTGTACGATCGGATGCCGCAGCTTGATGGCAGCAGGAAATGGACTCTTTCGAAGTCACAAGACCCTGAAAACCCGCATGAATTCAGCGAATATTGCGACCGTCGCAAGCGGCAGGATCCGGACATCTGGATCGTCGAGCTGGATATCGCAAATGCGGAACGTTTCATCGGCAACCAGGGAACGACTGGTTGACAGGCGGCCGGCCATCGCTATGTGCCGCCCCGACTTCCCCAGCGTAGCCAATGCGGGCCGGCAATACAGCCGGTGACTTTGGTGCGCAGACGGGGGGCAAACCGGCAGGTTCCTTATTTCGGGATCGCAGGTCTTGTTTAAGGCACCGGCAAGGTGCGCAGCAAGGCCGGCCTGCGACGGGTTACCCACCGCCCTGAGTTTCCTCAGTAATGATTCGCAAGACCCTCCGAGCCGGGGCGTTCGCTTCGGCTGCCCTGATGATTGCCATTGTTTCCGGCACCGGCCTGACCGGCGCCATTGCCCAGGACCAGACCCAGGCCGACCAGCCTGCGGCCGTTCCCACCCAACCGGTGGTCGAAGCGCCCGAAATGGTCCGCTTCGTTTCCGAGCCCGTGGTGCAGGATATCTCCGCCCCCGAGGCCCAGCCCGGACCAACGGCCGAAACACTCCATGCCCTTGTCGCGACGTTTCCGGCCGGTGACGCGCTGTCGCCGGAGCTGACCTGCCTGGCGCAGGCCGTCTATTTCGAAGCCCGCGGCGAACCGCTGGGCGGCCAGCTCGCCGTTGCTCGCGTGGTCATCAACCGGACGGACTCGAACCAGTTCCCTGATGACTATTGTTCGGTCGTGACCCAGCGCAGCCAGTTTTCCTTCGTGCGCAACGGCCGCATCCCGCAGCCCAACACGTCATCCACCGCTTGGCAGCGCGCCCGCGCCATTGCTCGCATCGCCCACCAGGACCTGTGGGCGAGCGAAGTGGACGATTCGCTGTTCTTCCACGCCACCCACGTCCGCCCGAGCTGGGCAGGCCGCAAGGCCAGCGTGGCGCGGATCGATAGCCATATATTTTATAGGTGATTTTGCAGGCCCATCCGGTCCTGCATCCTCGCCGCGATTCCTTCCGCTTCGGGACAGTTCCGGCTGGCAACAGCGTTGCTTGAGCGGCTAGTCCTTCAGCTCGACCCACACCGGAGCGTGGTCGCTGGCCTTTTCCCGGCCACGGTGATCCTTGTCCACTCCGGCGGCGACAAGGCGGTCGGCGCAGTCGGGTGACAGCAGAAGGTGGTCGATACGGAAGCCGTGGTCGCGCTGCCAGGCACCGGCCTGGTAGTCCCAGTAGGTCCAGACCCCGCCGCGCGGGTTGAGCGTGGCGATGGCATCGGTCCAGCCGTCGGCCAGCAACCGGGCATAGGCATCGCGCGACTGCGGCTGCATCAGCGCATCGTTCTCCATCGCCCGCACCGACCACACGTCCCGGTCTCCGGGGATGACGTTGAAATCGCCCAGCACCACCGTGGGCATCTCGCCGGCCAGGTGCTGGCGGCACCGCGTGCGCAGGCGCTCCATCCAGGCCAGCTTGTAATCGAACTTGGGGCCGGGCTGCGGATTGCCGTTGGGCAGGTACAGGTTGCACACCCGCACGCCGTTAACCTCCGCCTCCAGATAGCGTGCCTGCTCGTCGCTATCGTCGCCCGGCAGGCCGCGCTGCATTTCGACCGGGGCCACGCCATCGGCCAGGATCGCCACCCCGTTGAAGCCCTTCTGGCCATGCCACACGGCATGATAGCCGATCTTCTCGAATTCTTCCGCCGGGAAGCCTTCGTCCTGCGTCTTGATTTCCTGCAGGCAGGCGACCGCGGGGCGGGTTTCCTCCAGCCATTCGAGCAGGCGCGGCAGGCGGGCCTTGATACCGTTGATATTGAAGCTGGCGATCTTCACGCGGCGTTCGGCCTAGATGCCGAAGCTGGAGCCGCAGCCACACCCGGCGGCGGCCTGCGGGTTCTCCACCTTGAAGGCCGCGCCGCCCAGCGATTCGACATAATCGACCGTTGCGCCCGACACGAGGTCGAGGCTGACCGGATCGACCACCAGCCTGACACCGCCGGTTTCGCTGACCAGGTCATCGCCATCCGGCCCGTCGGCCAGGTCGAACTTGTACTGGAAGCCCGAACAGCCCCCGCCCTCTACGGCAAGCCGCAGCACGGCAGGTTTGCCCTGCTTGCCGGCGATGAGCGCCACGCGGGCGGCAGCGGACTGAGTCAGGATCAGGGGTTGGGCCATGGCACCCATGTAGGGCCTGGCGCCGCCGACCTCAAGTCTCGGGCCTCAAGCCTTGGGACAAATCAGGCGCCCGGTTCAGGCGCTGGTGATATATTCGCGCATCAGCTCGGCCTCGGCCTCGATCTGTTCGATGCGGTGCTTCACCAGGTCGCCGATGGAAACGAAGGCGAGCAAGCGCGCCCCCTCACCGGCGCCTTCGACCACCGGCAGGTGCCGGATGCGGCGGCGGGTCATCAGGGTCATGGCCTGCAATGCGTCCTGCCGCGGATCGATGGTGATGGCAGGCGCGGTCATCACTTCGCCCACTGCCCGGTCCAGCGCAGCGCCGCCTTCCTTTGCCACGCAATAGAGCAGGTCGCGTTCGGAAAAGATGCCCGCCACCCTGTTGCCATCCATCACCGGCATGGCGCCGATGCGCTTTTCGGCCAGCAAGGCAGCGGCGTGGCGCACGCTGTCCCTGGCCGTGCAACTGATGATATCCTGCTGGCGGTCCTCGATGATCCTGGCAATCGACATGGCGCGTTCCTCCTTCTCCCGCAGGGATAATGGCACGAAATGTCGAGTCCCGCCAAATGGGCATGAACACGCACCGTTGCGCAGGCAGGCCGGAAGGCCCATGTGGGGGCAATGGTCCAGAACACACCCGTTAAACGGTCCCCGCTCGACGATCCGCAGACTGCCGCCCATGCCTGGGCCCGTTATCGCCGGTTGATGCGGCTGATGTTCGGCCTGACCACCGGCGTGGTCATCGTCGCACTGGTGATGATCTACAAGGAAGTGGGGCTGGTATCGGTCCACTTCTACATTGCCACGGCGCTGGGCATTGCTGCCGCCATGCTGCTGATGAGCGCGCTGATGGGTCTGGTGTTCCTGTCATCCGGCACCGGGCACGACGAGTCGGTCGATAACTCGCTGGACGAACTGGAGCCCTAGGCTTTCGCCGGCTTCAGCCGGTATTCCTCGACCGGCTCTCCGCCGATCAGGTGCTGCTGGATGATCTGTTCGAGCACTTCAGGCGTGCACGAATGGTACCACACCCCGTCAGGCCAGACGACGGCGACAGGGCCTGCCACGCAGACCTGCAGGCAATCGGCCTTGGTCCGCTGGACTCCTCCATCGGCCACAAGGCCCAGTTGCTTGAGCCGCCGCTTGAGAAACTTCCAGCTCGCCTCGCCCTGTTCACGGTTGCAGCACTGCTGCTTTTCCGAGATTCCGCACAGGAAGATATGCCGCTGGATGTGCGTCCCGCCGATCTTGTCGAGTGCGCGTTCAGCCTGGTTGAGATCGCTTGCGGAAGAGGACAGGGTCAGCGCTTCTTGCCCGCGATGCGGGCTATCTCCGCCTTGACCAGCCGTTCGACGATGCCGGGCAGATGGGCATCGAGCCATTGCGCCATCATCGGCCGCAGCATTTCGCGCACCAGGCCTTCGATCGACGTTTCGCCCGAACGCACGATGCGCGGCGGAGCAGAGGGTTCGGCCAGCATCGCCAGCGCGGCGAGCGACTGGCGCATGGCATCGGCGGCCCCGGCATTGGTCAGGCCTTCGGCGGCCACGGCTTCCTCGACCTGCTGCGACATGGTGCCAAGGTCGAGCACGTCGTCATCGCCCAATTCCTCACCGTCATCGCTTTGCGCCACCGCCTCTTCATAAGATGGGCGGGTTATCAGGCCTTCGGTTTCGCGGCGGCGACGCACGGCTTCGGCGCTGTCGCGGTTGTCGCGCGCGATCACCTTCTTGATCGATTCGAGGATTTCCTCGACCGAGGGTTCGCCTTCCTGCCGCATGAATGTCCCCACCTGGTACCTCAGTTGTCCGGAATGTCGCCACCCTGCGCGGGTATGTCAACGGTGCGCGTGGACCGGGCGACAGGATCGGGATCGCGCTGCCAGTCCCAGATGATGTTGCGGACCCGGTCATAGTTGACCACCGGATCGTAGAGCACGCCTTCGCTTTCCAGCCCGAGGTCGCGCGCTTCGGCGCGGCCCATGGCGGCCAGCAGGGTGAATCCGGCAACATATTCGTTGCGTCGTGCCGTCACCAGCTGCACCCGCGCTGCCAGCAGTTCCTGTTCGGCATTGAGCACGTCGAGGACATCCCTATTGCCGATGGAATTTTCCGCCCGCACGCCTTCCAGGCTCAATTCTGCGGCATCGACGGCTGACTGGGTGCTGGCGATGATGGCATTGGCCGCGCGCCAGCTCGCCCACGCGCCGCGCACCTGCGCCAGCACATTGCGTTCGGTGGCGATGGCCTGTTCGATCTGGGCGAGCGATTGCTGCTGCGCTTGCCGCTGCTGGGCTGCCACCCGGCCACCCTGGAACAACGGCACCGACAGCCTGAGCCCCGCCTGGGCCGAAGTGCTGACCTGCGAGGCGGCACCAGTGCCGGGGATCGCGCCCAGCGTGCCGAGGAAGTTCTGGTATCCGCCGGTGGCAAAGGCTTCCAGCCGGGGCAGGCGACCGGCACCCGCCACGCGGATGTCATAGCCCGAAGCCTCGGCCCGTTCGCGCGCGGCGATCAGGTCGGGGTTGTTTTCAAGCGCTGCATCCTCGGCCACTTCGATGCTGGCGGGCAGGCCTGGCAATGGTGGTGGCGGTTGCAGATCGCCGGGAGCCGACCCGACCAGGGCGACGTAGTTCTCGCGGGCGATGGCGAGATTGGCCTCGGCCGACTGCAGGTCGCTACGGGCAAGGGCCAGCCGGCTGGCGGACTGCGCCACATCGGTGCGGGTGAGATCGCCGATTTCGAACCGGTCGCTGGTTGCCTCAAGGTTGACCGACAGCACCTCGACGTTGCCCTGCGACAAGCCGACAATCGCCTCGCCCCGGATCACGTCCATGTAGGCGGCCACGACCTGGCTGAACAATGCGCTTTCGGTGCCCCGCAGGTCCGCGCGTCCGGCTTCGATCCGCCCTTCGGCCGCGCGGATGCCGTTACGCACGCTGCCGCCCGTATAGAGCGGCACACCGAGGTTGAGGTTGGCGGAAACCGACCGTTCGGGCGAAGTGAAGCTGGTCGAGCTCTGCTTGACGAATTCAGTGAAGCTGCCCGACACATCGGCCGATGGCAAGCCGCCCGAGCGCTGGATCACCACGCTTTCATCCGTGGCGCGCTGCTGGGCGCGGGCGGCTTCGAGCTGCGGGTTGGTCTGGTAAGCCTGGGCCAGCGCCTCGCGCAGGGTGTCTGCCGCTGCGGGTGCGGCAACAAGACACGATAGAGCCAGCAGCGAAGCTTTCAGGCCGAAACGGATCATGATCAGAAGCTCCAGCCTTTCGGCTTGTCGAATTCGGGGAGGCGCGGGATGCCGATTTCACCCAGTTTAAGGAAGGCGACCTCGCTGCCGGACTTGCGTCCGCGGGCCAGACTGGTCACGCCGTCCTGGACCAGTCCGGTGACCACGCGCCCGCCATCGACCAGGCGATTGGCGAGGCCGGCGGGCAGCTGCTCGATGGCGCCATCGATCAATATGAGATCCGCCTTGGCACCCTTGCCAGCTGCGCCTTGCGCTTCTGCGGGGGACAGGATGGTCAGCCCTGCGACCAGCGGACGGACCAGTTCGGCGAGGTAGCCACTGCCGCAATCGACCACCACCACATTGTCGGTCGGCAAAGGGGCGGCTTCCTGCAGCATCATACCATGCACCAGCGGGGAGGGGAGAAAGTGTCCATCGCCGAGCGGTACGGCGCGATCGACATAGGCCACATCGCGCATGGCTGCCGGAACAAACTGCTCACGCGGAACGCTACGCATACGGGCAATGGTGACATCGGCAGTGACACCGCTGGTGCGCAGCTGGCTGTCGATCATCGCACGGCGGGCGGCGGTGAAGCTGTTGCCAGTTGGTGCGTCTTGCTCTGGGGATACGACGGTGGTCACGGTTCTGTTCTCTCGTCACTCTTGATGGAGCGAGCCTTAGGCGTATGAGGGCGGCAGGCCAAGGGGGCTTTGGGGGCACTTCGGGCGGCATAGCAGCAACCAGCCCCCCGGCGTGTCAGAAATTGTATCAGCAGGAGACTGGCTTCGATGAACGGCGTTACCACTATCCGCGAAAAGGATATCATCGAGAGCGTGGCCGACGCGCTGCAATATATCTCCTACTACCATCCGATGGACTACATCCTCGCGCTGGGCGAGGCCTACAAGGTGGAGCAGGGCCCGGCAGCGAAAGACGCGATCGCGCAGATCCTTACCAATAGCCGCATGTGCGCCGAGGGCCACCGGCCGATCTGCCAGGACACCGGCATCGTCAACGTGTTCGTCAAATGGGGGCAGGACTGCCGCCTGGAATCGGACAAGAGCCTGCAGGACGTGGTCGATGAAGGCGTGCGCCGCGCCTACAACCTGCCGGAAAACAAGCTGCGCGCCTCGATCCTGGCCGATCCGGCCTTCACCCGCCGCAACACCCGCGACAACACCCCTTGCGTGCTGAGCGTGGACATGGTGCCGGGCAACACGGTCTCGATCGATGTCGCGGCCAAAGGCGGCGGGAGCGAGAACAAGAGCAAGTTCAAGATGATGAACCCGAGCGACAATATTGTCGATTGGGTGCTCGAGCAGATCCCCCACATGGGGGCCGGCTGGTGTCCGCCGGGCATGCTGGGCATCGGAATCGGCGGCACGGCGGAACACTGCATGAAGCTGGCCAAACTGTCGCTGATGGAACCGATCGACATGGCGCAATTGAAAGCGCGCGGACCGCAGAACGATATCGAGAAGCTGCGCATCGACATCTTCGACGCGGTCAACGCCACCGGCGTGGGCGCGCAGGGGCTTGGCGGGCTTTCCACCGTGCTCGACGTGAAGATACTCGACTGGCCGTGCCATGCGGCGGGCAAGCCGGTGGCGATGATCCCCAATTGCGCGGCCACGCGCCACGCCCATTTCACGCTGGACGGCTCGGGACCTGCTTTCCTACCGCAGCCCGATCTCGACCAGTGGCCCGATGTCCAGTGGGAGCCCGATGTCGAGGCGAAGAAGGTCGATCTCGACAACCTGACCCGCGAAGAAGTGCAGAGCTGGAAGCACGGCGACCGCCTGCTGTTGAGCGGTGCCATGCTGACCGGGCGCGATGCGGCGCACAAACGCATTGCCGACATGATTGCGGCGGGCGAGGAGCTGCCGGTCGATTTCAGTGGCCGGGCAATCTACTATGTCGGCCCGGTCGATCCGGTCATGGGCGAGGTTGTCGGCCCGGCCGGCCCCACCACGGCCACCCGGATGGACAAGTTCACCGACATGATGCTCGACCGGGGTCTGCTGGCGATGATCGGCAAGGCCGAGCGCGGGCAGGGCGCGGTCGATTGCATCGCCAAGCACAAGGTGGCCTACCTGATGGCAACCGGCGGCGCGGCCTACCTCGTCAGCCGGGCGATCCGCGAATCGCGGGTGGTCGGCTTCGAGGATCTGGGCATGGAAGCGATCTACGAGTTCACAGTTAAGGACATGCCGGTGACCGTGGCTGTGGATTCGGATGGCAACAACGTCCACAAGCTCGCGCCGCTTCACTGGCAGCGCAAGATTGCTGAAGAGGGGCTACTGAAAGCCTGAAGCGGCTTCGGCTGATCGAGCCTATTGATCGACCAAGCGGCGATCAGGGCCGACCGGCAGGCTACGCGGGGCTGGCATAGCGCTGCGAGGGCGGGCTAGATGCGTAGGATGGAAGCGGAGCAGACAGATCAGGATCACGCACGCGTACCGTTCCGCACGGTACTGTTGTCGATCGTGGGGCTGTGGCTGTGCTACTTCGTCCTCACCACCCTGCGTGGCGAGCTGGTGGACCTTGGCTTCACTTTCGAGGCAACCTGGCGGCGGGCGCTATCTTCGATCGCCGGCGTGGTCATCACCGTGGGGTTGTGGCTGATCTTGCGCCTGTTCGATGGCCGTGCCATGTGGATCAAGATCGGCGCAGCCCTGCTGTTGTCGCTGCCGGTGGCCCTGCTGATCGCCCAGGCCAACCAGATGGTCTTCGCTTCGATGGAGGAGCGGGTGTTCGCCCGTTCGGCAGAACAGCGCGGCTTCACTGTCCACCGTGACCAGTCGGGCGACTTGCTGGTCGATATCCCGGCTCGTGCCATGCCCGGAGCGCCAATCGATGCGCCAATCGATGCGTCTGTCAGTGCGGGCAACGGACCACAGGATATTGTCACCGTCCCTGCTGCCCGGCTGCAGGGCACATACTGGCAGGAAGTGGTCGAGGTCGCCTATGGCCGCTATTTCATGATGCTGGCCTGGTGCGCGCTCTACCTTGCGCTGTTGACGGGAGAGAAGGCGCGCGCGGCTGAACGGCGCGAGGGGACCTATCGCCGCGCGGCCAAGGCGGCCGAATTGCGCTCTCTACGTTACCAGGTGAACCCCCATTTCCTGTTCAATACGCTGAATTCACTCTCAGCCCTGGTGCTGACCGGGCGGACAGAAGCGGCCGAGCGGATGATTCAGATGATCAGCACCTTCTATCGCCGCAGCCTGGCCGACGATCCCACCAGCGACGTGCCGCTGGCCGACGAGATCGCGCTGCAGAAGCTCTACCTTGATATCGAGGGTGTGCGCTTTCCGCTGCGGCTGGTGGCGGAATACGACGTGCCGCCCGATCTGGAGGACGTGCTGGTGCCCGGGATGATCCTGCAGCCACTGGTGGAAAATTCGGTCAAGCATGCGGTTGCGCCATCGGGCGACCAGGTGAAAGTCACCATTTCGGCGGTCGAGGACTATGGCCGGCTGGTCTTGAGCGTTTCCGACAACGGCACGCCTGCAGACACCGGCGGCCCGGCGCGCGATGGCTTCGGCATCGGCCTTACCAATGTGCGCGAGCGGCTGGCGGCCCGGTTCGGCAAGGAAGCCACGGTCGTGTCCGGTCCGGTGCCCGGCGGCTATGCCACCCATCTGCGCCTGCCGATCACCCACGGCATCCACAAGCGGGAAGCCGCGCAATGACCGATAGGCCAACTACCCAGCGCCCCTCCCTGCGTACCCTGATCGTCGATGACGAGCCGCTGGCGATTGAGCGCATGCAGGTGCTCTGCGCCGAGATTGACGGCTTGCAGGTGGTCGGCACGGCCAGCGACGGGCGTGCGGCGCTGCGCCTGGCGGAAAAGCTGCTGCCCGACCTGCTGCTGCTCGACATGACCATGCCGGGTACTGATGGCCTTGCCGTGGCGCGTGAACTGGCCAGTCGTCCCGCCCCGCCCGCCGTGATCTTCGTTACCGCGCACGAAAACTTCGCGGTCGAGGCGTTCGATCTGGACGCTGTGGACTATGTCCTGAAACCGGTTGCGGGCGAACGGCTGGAACGGGCCATCGGTCGCGCCCTGGCTCGCCGCGACAAGGCGGATGGCCAATTGCCGGGCAACGGGCCTTCAGGCACTGGTCCGACTTCCGAATGGCAGACCGAATTCTGGGTGCCCAACCGTTCGGAACTGCTGCGCATCGACGCCGCCGAAGTGCGCCGTATCGATGCCGAGCGCGACTATGTGCGGCTTCACGTCGGCAGCAGTTCATACCTGCTGTTGCAGACGATCGCCGGACTTGAAGCGCGGCTCGATCCCGAGCGGTTCATCCGCATCCACCGGTCCACCATCCTCAGGCGCGACATGATCCGCGGCCTGCGGCACGAAGGGCTGGGCGTGTGGTGCGTCGAGCTGGAAGCCAGGGACGGGGAGACCGACACGGAACTGCGGATCGGGCGGACCTACCTGAAGCGGGTCAAGGCCATGGCCGGGCGCTGAGCGCGTTTGGGGCCGTGCGCTGAGCACGACTCGAACTATTTAATTTATCACAAAAAGTTGAAGGGCGCCCGGGGTCGAGCGCCCTTCTCCAGGGTCCGGACTGCGGAGACTGGCAGCAACCGGCGCCCGATACCGGGGGACGATCAGCCTGCCCGGGCTCCGTCTGCCAGGACCCGAGCAAAATGGCTCTGCAAATCACGCTTGGCGTTGCGGTAGCATTCGCGGGCATCGCGTGGCACGATGTGGGATCCCGTTTGCCGCTCGTTCATCCCGCACACCTGCTTGGCGGCGCTGTCGATGCGGCGGTTGAGTTCGTTGCGGCCTTCCTCGGTCGCCAGGTCGAGATCGCGATAGGTCACGCCGGTGGTGCGCGTATCGCGTTCCAGTGCCGCGACCGATCCGGTGGCGAGCAGCGCGGCTCCTGCCAGCGCGATTGAAATGGTCTTGAACATGCCCTTCTCCTTCCTTGGTTGGACCTCCCACCCGAAGGCTCCGAAACCTCGGGGAGCCTCGCAGGTTGCGCCGCGACCGCTGGGACTGGAGCGGCCGCGGCGCAGGACCAGATCTAGGGCCGGGCTGCGGGCAAAGCGCGCCAGTCTCGACCTGCGGCAGCCAGCCATCGACCGGCGATTGCCCGGGCCGACCAACAGCCGAGCAAGGTCCACCAACGGCATTCCGGGCTTTCCCCGCTAACCGCAATTGCCCTTCTGCGAGGCAGGAGGCACAAGGCGCGCATGGCCGTGGGTATCGTCTTCCTGTTGGGTATTGCCAGCTTCGCGCTGCACAGCGCCGTGCTGGCGAGCGGGCACGTAGTGGTGCGGGCATTTACCGGAAGCGGTGCGGTGTCATCGCGCCTCACCCTGGTGCTCGAATTTGCCGTGCTGGTCGTGGCCATGGCGGCAGCGCAGGCCGACAGCGCTTGGGGCTGGGCCTATGCCATCTATACGGCGTGCAACGCGGCCGCTGGCTGGGCCATCCTGACCGGGCGCATGTAGTGGGAACCGGAAGGCCTGCAGATCGCTGTCCCGGCGTGGTTCGCGCATCCAAATTCTGCCTCGTGTCCAATGCGAAAAGCGGCAGCAACGATGCCGAGACGCTCGATTCGCTGATGCAGCAATTGACAGCGGACGGATCGGCCCTGGCACGCCATGTATCGTTCCCCGATGAACCGCTCCCCGTACCGGCCGAACTCGATGCCGGGGATATCGACTTCGTTGCGGTTTTCACCGGGGATGGCACTATCAAGGCTACGCTCGATGCGCTGGCGGGCTGGGGCGGCGCGGTGCTGGTCCTGCCGGGAGGGACCATGAACCTGCTTTACCACCGCCTGCACGGCGATGCGTCGAGCGAGGAGGTGATTGCCGCCTTCCACACCGGCAAGCTGCAGCGCCTCCGTCCGCAAGTGATCCGGTGCACGGCAGGCCGGGCCTATGCGGGGTTGCTGGCCGGTCCCGGCACCGCGTGGAACCATGTGCGCGAGGCGATGCGCGAGGCCGATGTGGTGGAGTTCGCCAGTGGCACCGTGGCGGCCATGTCCGAAACCCTGGCCGCTCCCGGTGTTGCCTGCACCGTTCCACCGATGGGGCGGCCCGAAGGCTATCCGCTGCTGCTGCTCGATCCGACCGCGCACGGCATCGAGGTGACCGCCTTCCACGCCGAAGAGCCGGGCGAATATCTCGCCCAGGCTGTGGCCCTGCTGCGGCGCAATTTCCGCGAAGGCCCGCATGATTTGCTGGGATCGGTTCCGGCGGTCACCCTGACCGGGAGTGAAGGCGAGGAGTTCGGCTTGCTGCTCGATGGCGAACCGGCCGAGGCCTGCACTTCCGACCGGTTTGAACTGGTCCGATGCGAAGTCGATCTGCTAGCCTTCGAGAGCCATGCCTGATCCTGTCCTCCTGTTTCACCTCAGTGATATCCATTTCGGGGTTGAGGACGTGGGCGCGCTCGACTGGGTGCGGCGCGAAATTGATCGCTTGCGTCCCGATGCCGTGGCGATCACCGGCGACCTCACGATGCGCGCGCGCCACCGCGAATTCGCCGCCGCCGAAAAGTGGATCCACGGCCTGGATGTTCCGGTGACGGTGGAGCCGGGCAACCATGATCTGCCCAACTACTACCTGCCATCGCGCTACCTGCGCCCGTTCGGCCGGTTCAATGCCTTTCGTGAAGTGGTCGAACGGCGGCTCGAATTTGCCGATATCGCGCTGGTCCCGCTCAACACCAATGTGTCGGCCCAGCCACGGCTCAACTGGTCAAAGGGCTGGGTAACCAGCCGCGCCCTGGCCGATTGCCTGGCGCAGATCGATGCCCTGCCACCGGGCACGCACGCCCTGGTCACTGCACACCATCCCCTGCGCGAAGCGGGTACCAGGGGAACGGCGCTGACCCGCGGCGGGACGAAAGCCCTGGCCGAACTGGCAAAGCGCAATGTGCTGGCGGTGTTGACGGGCCATGTGCACGATGCGTTCGACATCATGGAGCCGACGGCCAACGGCCTGGTGCGGATGATCGGCGCGGGCACCCTGTCGCACCGCCTGCGCACCACCCCTCCCAGTTTCAACGAGTTGCACTGGGATGGCCGCGAACTGACGGTGACGGTGCGCAATCTCGAGGGCCGCTCCACCCCAGAAATGATGATCCACGATGTGCCCGAGGACGCAACCCCGCCCGCAGACGGGGAGGACAGCGGGAACAAGGCGGCAGATCCTCAGTTGCGCGCTCCATGAGCGGCAAGATCCTTTTCAAGATCCTTGTGGTCGAGGACGACCTGCTGAACCGCATGTTCTATCACGAAGCGCTTGGTGCGCATGGCTATGACGTGGCCCTGGTCAGCGATGGCGCGGCGGTGCTGGCCGAAGTCGAGCGGTTTCACCCTGATCTTATCACGATGGATATCAGCCTGCCCAATATATCCGGCCTGCGCCTGATCCGCCTGCTCAAGAAGGACCAGGCCACCCGCGACATTCCGATCCTCGCCATTACCGCTTTTGCCGGGCGCGAGGAGGAAGGTCGCGTGCGCCTGGCCGGGGCGGGCGGCTATCTTGCCAAACCGGTGTCGATGGACAAGCTGGTCAGCGCGGTCGAGGGGATGCTCTCCGGTTGATCTTCAAAATATGAAACGAAAAAGGGCGGCCCCGCAGGACCGCCCTTTTTGATACCGGCGGGGCCGGAAGGTCCGCTTAGCGCTTCGAGAACTGGAAGCTGCGGCGTGCCTTGGCGCGGCCGTACTTCTTGCGTTCCACCACGCGGCTGTCACGGGTGAGGAAGCCGGCAGCCTTGACCGTGCCGCGCAGGGCAGGCTCGAACCTGGTCAGCGCCTGCGAGATACCGTGCTTTACCGCGCCGGCCTGGCCCGAGAGGCCGCCGCCCTTGACGGTGGCGACCACGTCGTACTGGCCCTCACGCTCGGAGATCGAGAACGGCTGGTTGATCACCAGACGCAGCGTGGGGCGGGCGAAGTAGACTTCCTGGTCCTTGCCGTTGACGGTGACCTTGCCGGTGCCCGGCTTGATCCACACGCGGGCCACGGCGTCCTTGCGGCGGCCGGTGGCATAGGCGCGGCCCTGGGCATCCAGGATCTGTTCGCGCAGGGGCATGGTCGGCGCAGCGGGAGCCGTGGGGGCGTCGGGCGTATCAACCGCCAGGGTGTTCAGGTCCGACAGGTCGGACACGGTGGTGTTTTCATCAGCCATCACGCAGCAGCCTTGTTCTTGCGGTTCATCGAGGCAACGTCGAGCACTTCGGGCTGCTGGCCCGCGTGGGGGTGATCGGTGCCGTTGTAGAGGTGCAGGTTCTTCATCTGCACCCGGCCGAGCGGGCCGCGCGGGACCATTCGTTCAACCGCTTTCTCGATCACGCGCTCGGGGAACTTGCCGCCCAGCACCTTTTCAGCGGTGACCGCCTTGATGCCGCCGGCATAGCCGGTGTGGCGATAGTAAACTTTGTCGGCCAGCTTCTTGCCGGTGAACCGCACCTTGTCGGCGTTGAGGATGATCACATGATCACCGCAATCGACGTGGGGGGTGTAGGTCGGCTTGTGCTTGCCGCGCAGGAGGTTGGCGACGATCGTGGCGAGACGCCCGACCACCAGGCCTTCGGCATCGATAACGTGCCACTTCTTTTCGACCTCGGCCGGCTTGATCGACCGGGTCTGCTTGCTGAGCGCCTTCATGGCTGCAATTTCCCTATTGATGCGAAAAGTTCGCCGCCCGGACAGCCTGCGAAGATCCGGACTAGGGAATCATCGCCGCACTGCCCGTGCGAAGGGGCGGCATTTGTCGTGGAAGGGGCGGGAAGTCAAGCTTTCTCGCGGTTTTGCGGGGAGGTAAAATAATACCTTCAGTGCGTAGGGGTTAATCAGGCGGTGGCCTGGTCGATGCAGAACAGCTCCCATTGCTCGCCGCTCCGCCGCTCGTCGTTGCCGATCCTGGTGGTTATCTCGCGTCGAGCCGATGACATCAGTCGGCTCGCGGGGTCGCGCAAGGCGGTAAACCGGGTCTCAATTTCGCCGGCGTCCCCCCAGGGCAGGATGACCTCTTCGCGCGCGCTGCGTTCGTCAGCGAGGGGGGCAAACAGGTCGCGCGGCAAGTGGGTAGTCAGGCGCGTGCCGCTCTGATGTAGCGCCTCGACCAGCGTGCTTGCCTCCTCGCCCGCGCCGGCCATCATGGCGCGCACATCGGCCAGCGCTCGCGACAGTTCCTCGCCCGATGCGGCCTCAGGTCCTTCGACGATGTGGCCAACCTCGTCCAGCAGCATGGGGAACACGCCGTTTTCCACCCGCTGGCGCTCGAGTGCAGCGAGGTGTTCGAGGGGAGCAGGCCAGTCCACCCGCGCGGCCACCTGCTCACCGGTGACCCGGAAGCCGGTATCGAGCCGTTCGAACTCCACGGCGAAATCGCGCGAGATTGCCAGTGTCGGCCCACCCGGCAGCTGCCGTTCGATAGATCGGCGATAGATCATCTGTCCGGGAGGGGGTGCAATCTGATCAACCATCGGGTTGGCACTTGCCAGCGCGGGGCGCGTGGCGAACAGCGGCAGCAACGCTGCGCCCAGTGCCAGGCGCAAGGCATCGCGCCGGTTGCTGCCTGGCAAGATTGATCTATTCCGGCCCATCGCCATCGCACCCCCAAACCGGCCCCGCAGCAAGCCCCGCCAACCAGTCGCTGGTGGCCTGCGGAGCGGCGGAAACGTCCCATAGCATGATCGCAGGGCTTTGGTAGGAATGCAATTGGGCAAGGCGGTCCGCCATGCGTTTGGCCACTTCCGAATGGGTCTTGAACAGCACGCCAACTTCGCGGCTTTCGCCCTTTTCACCCTGCCAGCGATAGAGCGAGACCATGCCGGGAATGATGTTGGCGCAAGCAACCATCCCTTCGTCGAGCAGAGCGCCGGCTACCTTGCGTGCCTCGGCCTCGGTGGGGAAGGGGCACCAGGCGAGCATCGCCCCTTCGCTCATGCGGACCTCTGCCCCAGCCGATGCGCCCCCCATGCCGTGGCACCCACCAGCAGCGCGCCGACCAACTGGTGCGCCACCGCCAGCCACAGCGCCACGCCGGACATGACCGTGGCGATGCCAAGCAGGATCTGCACGCCGAATGCGGAGTGGATATAGATCGAGGCCCTGCGGTCGCCATGGCGCTTCACCGCGCGGGCCATGACGATGAGGGCGGCAACTGCGGGCCAGGCCCACCAGCGGTGCAGCCAGTGGAGCAGGAAGGGGTCGTGGGTCAGCGTGTAGAGGAAGCCGCGATCCCACCCGAATTGCGGCAGGAACTGTCCGCTCATCAGGGGCCAGCTATCGGAAGCATGCCCCGCGTTAAGGCCCGCGACCCAGGCGCCCAGCAGCAATTGCACGAACAGAATGACCATGGTGACGATGGACAGGCGGGTCAGCCGGGCAGGGCGCGCGGCTGGATTGGCATGGAGCACCAGCAGGTCACGCGCGGTCCATAGCAGGCCACCGAGCGTGACCAGCGCTGTCAACAGGTGGATCGACAGCCAGAAGTGCGACACGTCGGTCACTTCGGTCGACAGGCCCGAGCGGACCATGAACCAGCCGAAGGCGCCCTGCAGCCCGCCCAGCGCGAGCAGAGCCACGAGGCGTGGCTTGTAACCGGTGGGGATCGCTCCCTTGACCCAGAACCAGGCGAGCGGCACGGCAAAGGCCAGGCCGATGATCCGTCCGATCAGCCGGTGGAACCACTCCCAGAAATAGATGAACTTGTAATCTTCCAGCGTCATGCCCTGGGGCCCTGCAACCTGCTGGAATTCGCCGATCTGCTGGTAGGCTTCGAACTCGGCCAGCCATTGCTCCTCGCTCATCGGCGGCAAGGTGCCGGTAACGGGCTTCCATTCGGTGATCGACAGGCCCGATTCGGTCAGCCGGGTGATCCCGCCGACAGCCACGATCAGTGTCACGAGGGCCGCCACCACGAACAACCATCGGGCCAGCGCCAGTGGACGCCATTCTGGATGGAAGGACTGGCTGCCGGGGGAAGGAAGTGTTGCCATTCGCGCCATCTGGGCCTGTCGCGGGTGAATCGCAAGGCGGCTTTTGGGCCAGTTTCCCAGCAAAAGTCTTGCGCCATGATATAGCGTTACATACATGGACCTGCATGAGCACGATCATTCCCCGGATTCGCGAAGGGCTGAAAGGCCGGATGGATCGCCTTGGCGTGCTGCTGTCATGCCTGTGCCTGCTCCATTGCGTCGTGGGGCTGATCCTGGTCGCCGGCATGGGCGCAGGCGCGTCCTTCCTGCTTGATCCGGCGATCCACAAGTATGGACTGCTGCTGGCGACCATTGTTGCCGGGGCGGCCATCGGCCTCGGCGCGATCCGCCATCGCCGGGCGGCACCGTTCGTGGTGGCGATGACCGGGCTGTCGTTCATGGGCGGGGCGCTGGCCGTGGGTCATGGCTATGAAGAGGCCGTGCTGACCGTGATCGGGGTGGTCCTGGTGGCAGCGGGCCATGTCCTGAACTTGCGTAAAGCCTGATCCGCGCTATCTCGGACGCATCATGAGCGCGTCCATCTCCATCTCCAAGACTATCACCGTCAACGGCGAGCCACGCCGCACCGCTGCTGCCACCATTGCGGATTTCGTCCGCGAACTGGGGTTGAAGGTGCCCAAGGTGGCCGTTGAGCACAATGGCACGATCGCCCCGCGCTCCTCGCTGGAGCAGGTCCCGCTGGGCGATGGCGACGTGCTGGAAATCGTCCATTTCGTCGGCGGGGGATGATCCGCCTTGTCCTCGGGCGATCCGAAAGATACCGCCAACAGCATGACTGATACAGCCAACCCTGACACCCGGCCCGATACCTGGACCGTCGCCGGCCGCACCTTCACCTCGCGCCTGATCGTGGGGACCGGCAAGTACAAGGACTTCGCCCAGAACGCCGCTGCGGTCGAGGCAAGTGGAGCCGAGATCGTCACCGTGGCCGTGCGCCGGGTGAACATTTCCGATCCCACGCAGCCCGTGCTGATGGACTATATCGACCCGAAGAAGATCACCTACCTGCCCAACACCGCCGGCTGCTTCACTGCCGACGATGCGATCCGCACCCTGCGGCTGGCGCGCGAGGCGGGCGGCTGGGACCTGGTCAAGCTGGAAGTGCTGGGCGAGGCGCGCACGCTCTATCCCGACATGCGCGAAACGCTGAAGGCCTGCGAAGTGCTGGCCAATGAAGGCTTCGCGCCGATGGTCTATTGCGTGGACGATCCGATCGCCGCGAAGCAGCTGGAAGACTGCGGCGCCGTGGCGGTCATGCCGCTGGGCGCGCCGATCGGCAGCGGCCTCGGCATCCAGAACCGCGTCACCATCCGCCTGATCGTGGAAGGCGCGAAAGTTCCGGTGCTGGTCGATGCCGGCGTCGGCACCGCCAGCGAGGCCGCCGTGGCGATGGAACTGGGTTGCGACGGCGTGCTGATGAACACCGCCATTGCCGAGGCGAAGGATCCCGTCCGCATGGCCCGCGCCATGAAGCACGGTGTCATCGCCGGGCGTGAGGCCTATCTGGCGGGCCGCATGATGACCCGCAAATATGCCGATCCCAGCAGCCCGCTCGCCGGTTTGATCTGAGGCCAGAAAGTTAAGCCTGCGTCGATCCGGCGGGGCTGTTCAACCTTTCCTTAACCATGATGGCCGATGTTCCTGCTGTAACCGCAGGAGGCCGCCATGGCACGATCGCAGACAACCAGTTGCCCCAGCATTTGCGAAATGCGCGAATTCGCCAGCTTTTCAGCCAGCGAGCAGCGTTTCATCACCCGCAGCCTGGACGTCTTCATGGCGCGCGGCGATGCCTTCAAGGATTGGGCGCAGGAGAGCGGCGGCAGCTCGGCCATTCGCGGGCAATATCTTGCCTATCGCCAGCTTCGCAGCCTGGCCGCTTGCATTCCTTCAACCACTGCGTTCGACGGGGTGACAGATTTCATCGGACTGCTGGTGCGGATTTCCGCGCAGGACCTGGCACAGGAGCAGCTGGAAAGCTTTTCGGCCTACCGCTTCCTCTACGAACGCATGCTGGGCGCCGCTTCGCGCCCGTTCCTGCCGGCGGGTTTCGTCGGCGCGGCAGCCCTGCCGCAGATCAGGCCCGAACACCGCCGCGTGCTGCTCCAGTCGCTGAGCGAAGCTGCCGCCACCGCCCCCGCCTGGAGCCCGCGTGAACCCGCCTTCTTCCCTGAACGGATCGAGGACGAGGTCGGCTGAACTGTTTTAGGGAGCCAGAACGGGTAGCAGGACCATCTCGTAAAAGGTCCACCGCTCGTCCCGGTCCTGCGGCGGGGTTTTCTGGCTGATTTGCAGGTGTCCCAGGTCGGGGTCGCGGGCAAACGGCGTGGCGAAATAGAACTCATCGCTGCCGGGTGAAACACGCACCATTTCGCCTGCCACTGGATCGGGACCAAAATTCACATCCCAGTGCATCGCGGTGCCGGGGGCTGGCGTGTGCAACCGGCACTCGACGTAGAATGCCCGCCAGTGGGGTGCCACCATGCTCATGATAAGGGCGCCTTTTGCGCTGAATAGGGTGATCGAGCTGCGTGCCTGGGTTTCCGGCACGGAAATCTCGCTGACCGAGCGCAGAGTCGACCCCCATTGCAGGGGACTGTCCGAACCGAGCGACCGTGCGTTGACGACAAGCGGCTGCATAGCCGGATCGATGCGGTATCCCCCCTGCCCTGTAATCATGGCGGGCAATCGCGCGGCTGCGCGCTGGATCAGATCCGGCCTGTCGGAAGTCATGCAATTCCCTCAATAAAGCGCGTCGATCCTGTCCTGGTAGGCGGCGCGGATCGGGTTGCGGCGGATTTTCATTGTCGGGGTCATCTGGCCGTTGTCCACGCTGAAGGGTTCGTCCGCCACGGTGAACTTGCGGATCTTCTCGATCACCGACAATTCCTGGTTGGTGCGGTCCACCGCTGCCTTGAGGGCACGGATGAAGGCCGGGTTGTCCTTCAGCGCGGCCATGTCGCCATCGGCCCCGTTATCCTTGGCCCACTGTTTGGCCCATTCGGGATCGGGCACCAGCAGGGCCACCATATGCGGGCGCTTGTCACCGCTGACCATGGCCTGCGCGACTTCGGGCTGCAGGGTCAGCATGCCTTCCAGTTTCTGCGGGGCGATGTTGTCGCCCTTGTCGTTGACGATGATATCCTTCTTGCGGTCGGTGATGACGATCCGCCCGCCTTCGTCGAGGTGGCCGATGTCGCCGGTTTGCAGCCAGTCGCCGCCCAGTTCCGCAGGCATGGCCGCGGCCGTCGCCTCGGGGTTGTTCCAGTAACCCTTCATCACCAGTTCGCCGCGAACGAGGATTTCTCCGTCAGCGGCGATCTTCACCTCGACCCCGCGCAGGGGTGGGCCGACGGTGTGCAGGCGGATACCGGCGCTGGGGAAATTGCAGCAGGCAACCGGGGCGGTCTCGGTCTGGCCATAGCCTTGCAGCATGACGAGGCCCATGGCCTGGAAGAACCCGCCGACATCGGGATTGAGCGGCGCTCCGCCAGATACCAGCGCCTTGACCCGCCCGCCGAACCGCGCCTTGACCTTGGGGCGCAGGGTGAGGTTGAGCAGCAGGCTCACGGGCAGGTCTTTCAGCGAAGTCTTGCCCGATATCTGCCGCTCGCCCAGGTGGATTGCGCGTTCGAGCAGGAAGCTGGCCGCGCCGCCCTGCTTTTCGACCGCCTTGATGGTCTTCTCGCGCATGATCTCGAACAGGCGGGGGACCACGATCATGAAAGTCGGCTGGGCCTCTTCCAGATTGCTCGACAGCTTGTCGAGCCCCTCGGCAAACCAGATATCGGCGCCAAGGCCGATGGGAAGGTAGAGCCCGGCAGTATGTTCCAGCGCATGACTCAGCGGCAGGAATGACAGGAACCGCTCGTCCGCCCAGTCGAAATCGGTCGCCAGCACGTCGCCCGCCGCCAGCACATTATGCAGGATCGCCCCGTGGTGCAGCATCACGCCGCGCGGGGATCCGCTCGTGCCGCTGGTGTAGATGATGCAGGCGATGGTATCGCGCGTGACCGTGGCCATCCGCGCTTCCACTGCCGCGCGGGCCGCGACAGGATCGCCTTCCAGCATCTGCGGCCAGTGATGGATTTCGAAGCCGCCACTTTGCGACGAGTGGATCTGTTCGATGGCGATAAGGTGCTCGGCATGGCCCGCCCGCAGCATGGCGGCGAGCAGGGGGCGGGCAAGCTTGTCGGTCGAGACGATGACTGCTTTTGCCCCGCTGTCCGACAGGATGTGGCAGTGATCGCCTTCAGTGTTGGTGGTATAGGCCGGCGTGGTGATGCAGCCCGCCGCCATGATGGCGAGGTCCGCGATGCACCACTCGGGCCGGTTTTCTGACACCAGCATCACCCGGTCGCCCGGCTTCAGGCCCAGCGCCACGAGGCGCTCGGCCAAAAGGCAGACCTGTCGCGCCGCCTCGGCATAGGAAATCGGTATCCATTTCCCGTCGATCCGGGCGGTAAGGAACGGCATGTCGCTGCGTTCGTCGGCGCGCTGCAGGAACAGGCCTACCAGGCTCTGCGCATTCTCGATGTCTTGTAGCTGCACTGGCTTCCCACTCCCCGCCTGCCGCCGGGTATTCCCGTTCGGACCTACTGTCTCATGAGAGAGTGACTAGGGGCAGACGTCGTCGCGGGCAAGATCAGGCCGGCAAGATCAGGGTTGAACGGCCACGCCTTCGCTGCGGGGATCGGCAGCGCCGGTCCAGCGCCCGCCGACCAGTTGCGCCGCATTGGCCTTGAACGGCAGGCGCCGTGCCTGGATCGTGTGGCCCAGCGCTTCGAGCTCGGCCCGCATCGCCAACAGGGGCGAGTCTTCCTCAACCGTGATGGCATCACCGGGGGAATAGAGGCCGGGCAGGCCGATCGCCTCCTCCACCGGCAGGCCCCAGTCGATCACCCCGATCAGTGCTTTGGCCACCTGTACCGGTATCGTCCCGCCACCCGCCGCGCCCACGGCCAGCACCAGCGAGCCATCGGGCGCATAGACCAGCGTGGGTGCCATCGAACTGCGCGGTCGCTTGCCACCTTCGACCCGGTTGGCCACCGGCACGCCATCGCGCTCGGGCACGAAGCTGAAATCGGTCAGCTCGTTGTTGAGGTAGAACCCGCCGTACATGTGGCCCGAGCCGAACCCGCCTTCGATGGTCGAGGTATAGGATACTGCCGTGCCCCACTGGTCCACCGTCACGAAATGGCTGGTCCCGTTCTCGGTCGGTTCGCTACCCTCGGCCAGAGTCAGTGCCGCGCCCGGCGGCGTTCCTGCTTCGGCCGAAGCCATGCGCGTGGTGGCCGAGATCAGCGCGCCGCGCTGCGCCAGATAGGCCTCGTCCATCAGTCCCGTCATCGGCACGGCGAGGAAATCGCTGTCGGCCAGGTACAGTTCGCGGTCGGCATAGGCGAGCCGCTGGCTTTCGGCGAACAGGTGCCAGCTGATGGGCGATTGCGGGCCGAGTGCGGCAAGGTCGAACCGTTCGAGCTGCTTGAGCACGGCATAGACTGTCGTCGCGCCCGAACTTGGCGGGCCCATGCCGCAAATGCGATATTCGCGGTAGGAACCGCAGGGGCTGTCACGCCAGGTGGCGGAATAGGTGGCGAAGTCCTGCGCCGTCATGCGGTCGGTTCCGGGCGTAGCTTCGGCGATCACGCCAACCATCTGCTCCGCCATCGGGCCGTGGTAGAACGCACCCGGTCCGGCCTCGGCCAGGGCTTCCAGCGTGTCGGCGAGCGCCGGGTTGCGCACCACGGTGCCTGCCGCCAGCGGCTCGCCCTCGGCATCATAGAACAGGGTGCGGCCTTCCGCCGTCAGTCCGGCGCGGTTGGGTGAGGATTGCAGGAAGTCGCGGAACCGCGGGGTGATTTCCCACCCGTCGCGGGCCAAGGCGATGGCCGGGGCGAACAGGTTTGCCCAGTTAAGGGTACCATATTTGTCGTGCGCTTCGGCGGCCAACGCGATGTTGCCCGGCACGCCGATCGACAGCCCGGTCACCACGGCCTGCCCGAATGGGCGCGGCGATCCGCTCTCATCGAGGAACCAGGCGGGCGTGGCGGCGGCAGGGGCGGTTTCGCGCCCGTCGAGCGTCACGACTTCGCCTGTGGACGTGCCGCGCAGGTAGAAGCCTCCGCCGCCGATGCCTGAACTTTGCGGTTCCACCACGGTTAGCGCCAGCATCACGGCAATGGCTGCATCGGTCGAAGTGCCGCCCTGCCGCAATATCGCCGCGCCCGCTTCGGCGGCGCGCGGATCGGCAGCGCTCACCACTCCCGACGAAGGCGCTGCCATGGGTGATGCAGTGATCGGCGATGGGGCAACGGTGGAGCAGGCGGCCAGCACCACGGGGGCGAGCAGCAGGGCAAAACGACGGAAAAAATTGTGCATGTGCGAAAGGCTATTCGCTTCCGACCGCTTCGGCAATGCTGCCAAAGCCGTATTGACGTAAGCACGTTTCCAGTCCTGCGGTCACTTCTCGGGCGATTCCGGGTCCGGCATAGACCATGGCGGAATAGAGCTGCACCAGGCTTGCCCCTGCGCGAATGCGGGCAAAGGCATCCTCTGCCGTGGCGATCCCGCCCACGCCCACCAGCGGCATGGCCCCGCCCGTGGCCTTGCGGAAATCCCGCAGCCGGTCGAGCGCGGCGGACTTGAGCGGCTGGCCCGACAACCCGCCTGCTTCGCCCGCATGGGCCGAGTGCATCGGCGGGCGGGCGATGGTGGTGTTGGATACGACCAGCGCGCCCAGTGCCTTGTCGATGGCGATGCGGGCAATGGCATCGACATCGGCCGGTTCCAGATCGGGGGCCACTTTCAGGAACACCGGCACGGCAAGCTCGCCCCGCGCTTCCAGCACGGCATCGAGCAGGCCCACCAGCGCGCCTTCGTCCTGCAGGGCCCGCAAGCCCGGGGTGTTGGGGCTGGAAATGTTGACCACCAGGTAATCGGCCAGCGGGGCCATCAGCCGGGTCATGCTGACATAGTCTGCCACCCGGTCCACGCTTTCCTTGTTTGCACCAATGTTGATGCCGACGATCCCGCGTCGCTTACGCAAGGCGAGGTTCTGTGCCGCCGCCGCGCCGCCACCATTATTGAACCCCATGCGGTTGATCACCGCTTCGTCCTCCACCAGCCGGAACAGGCGCGGTTTGGGATTGCCGGGTTGGGGCAGCGGAGTGATCGAGCCGACCTCGGCAAAGCCGAAACCCAGCGCCAGCAGGGCATCGGGGACTTCCGCATCCTTGTCGAAACCTGCCGCCATGCCCAGCGGATTGGGGAAGCGCAGCCCCGCCACCGTGGTCGCCTGCGGGCTTTCGACATGGGCCGGTGCGTCTGGCGCCCAGAGTTTGAGCGCTGCAATGGTCAGGCGGTGGGCGCGCTCGGCGTCGAGGGCAAACAGGGCCGGGCGGATCAGGCGATAGAACATGGTCCGCCTATGGCAAAGGGGGGGTGCGATGTCGATTGGCCGGATGTTGATCGGCCGGGCGGCGGCAGAAAAATGCGCCGAATGAAAGGCTTGAATCGCCAGATACCGCCATTCCTGTCGTATCTTTACAATGACACGCCCGGCGAATCTGCTAGTCAGCCTGCGCGACCCGAAGGGCTCGACGCGTTGACGCGACGGGTTCTCGACTATCAGGGCGGTCCTGTTTTGCAGGGCCGCCCTTTTTTTATCGCGCGGATTCAGCTGATTGCTAACGACTCGCAACAAGCGATGGTTCATTGAAACCCGCGAATCGGCTCACTAGGTGAAATCGGAACGAATCACTCCGATTTAACTGGTGGAGCCAAATGCGCCTGTCGAGCATGGCCGATTATGCCGTTGTCACAATGTGCGCCGCCGCGCGCCATTGCGGATTTGCGCGCGTTTCGGCCAGCGATCTGGCGCAGGAAACCGGCCTCCCGCTGCCCACGGTGCAGAAGCTGGTCAGCACCCTGTCCAAGGCAGGCCTGCTGAAGGCAATGCGCGGGGCGGGCGGCGGCATCCAGCTATCGCGACCGGCAGCGGCGATTACTCTGGCCGATATCGTCGAGGCGATCGAAGGGCCGATTGCCCTTACCGCCTGTGTTGAAGACGGCCGCCACGATTGCGCTCTGGAAGCCCGGTGCGGCGTGCGCCCGCACTGGGGCGTAGTGAACAAGGCGATGCGCGGGGCGCTTGAACAGGTCCGCCTGTCCGATCTCGCCCGCCTCAAGGAAGACGTAGCAGCATGACTGAACAGACCGCCATTCCCGAAGCCGAAGTCCAGGACCGCGAGGCCCGCGATGCCGCCGCGCGTGCAGCCGATTACGAGCACGGCTGGTCGGCCGATATCGACACCGAATTCGCGCCCAAGGGCCTGTCGGAAGATACTGTCCGGTTCATCAGCGCCAAGAAGGACGAGCCGGAATGGATGCTCGAATGGCGGCTGAAGGCCTATCGCCTTTGGCTGACCATGGAGGAGCCCGACTGGGCCAAGGTCGGCTATCCGAAAATCGATTACCAGGACGCCTTCTACTACGCCGCGCCGAAGAAGAAGGTGGAGCTCGATTCGCTCGACGATCTCGATCCGGCGATCAAGGCGGTCTATGACAAGCTGGGCATCCCGCTGGGCGAGCAGGAACTGCTGGCCGGCGTGAAGAACACCCGCAAAGTCGCGGTCGATGCCGTGTTCGACAGCGTTTCGATTGCCACGACCTTCCGCAAGGAGCTGGAAGCCGCCGGCGTCATCTTCCGCTCGATCAGCGAAGCGATCCGCGAATATCCCGAGCTGGTGAAGAAGTGGCTGGGCCGCGTGGTGCCGCAGCAGGACAACTTCTTTGCCGCCTTGAACTGCGCGGTCTTTTCGGATGGCACCTTCGTCTACATCCCCGAAGGCGTGCGCTGCCCGATGGAGCTTTCTACCTATTTCCGCATCAATGCGGAGAACACCGGCCAGTTCGAACGCACGCTGATCATTGCGGAAAAGGGCAGCTACGTCAGCTATCTGGAAGGCTGCACCGCGCCGATGCGCGACGAGAACCAGCTCCACGCCGCCGTGGTCGAACTCGTCGCGATGGAAGATGCCGAGATCAAGTATAGCACGGTCCAGAACTGGTATCCGGGCGACGAGAACGGCAAGGGCGGGATCTACAACTTCGTCACCAAGCGCGGGTTGTGCCAGGGTGCGCGGTCGAAGATTTCGTGGACCCAGGTCGAGACCGGCAGCGCCGTGACGTGGAAATACCCCAGCTGCGTGCTGAATGGCGAGGACTCCGTGGGCGAGTTCTACTCGGTCGCGGTCACCAACAATTACCAGCAGGCCGATACCGGCACCAAGATGATCCACAACGGCAAGGGCAGCCGCTCCACGATCATCTCCAAGGGGATCAGCGCGGGCCATTCGAACAACACCTATCGCGGGCTGGTGCGCGTGGGCGCCAATGCCGACAATGTCCGCAACTTCACCCAGTGCGATTCGCTGCTGCTGGGCAGCCTCAGCGGCGCGCATACCGTGCCCTATATCGAGGTGAAGAACCCCAGCGCCCAGATCGAGCACGAGGCGACCACCTCGAAGATCTCGGACGACCAGCTGTTCTACGCCATGCAGCGCGGCCTCGGCGCGGAAGAAGCCGTGGCGCTGATCGTCAACGGCTTCGCCAAGGACGTGCTGAAAGAGCTGCCGATGGAGTTTGCGGTGGAAGCGCAGAAGCTGCTGGCAATCTCGCTTGAGGGGAGCGTGGGGTGAGTTTCATTTTGTTTATCTCGGCCGCATCGCAGGTCTTTAGCGCGATTGAAGAATTGCCCGTTCCAGCAGGCATTTCTGTCGAGATCGTTGAGACTGCTCAGAGCTTCTCAGATTGTGTGCTGCAACGGACTTGGGACTTCGAGGCTTCACGAGAAGAGGCTGACACTGTCGTTTCAGCGGCGATGAGCGCTTGTCGAGAGGAAGAGGCAATCTTCGTGGGGAATTATATTGGCGAAATGGCCGTGAAAAACCTTCAAAGTCTGGAAGCGACTGAGACCGCTATCGAGCGGTTCAAGGGAGCGCTGACTTCTCGAGCGATCGAATTGGTCGTTCGCGTCAGATTGAGAGGGGCAAGCCAATGACCGAAAAGAAAACCCTCCAGCTCCGCTCCCCTGAGGAGCAGGCCGATACCCCCGCGATCAAGAAGAAGGGCCGCGGGTGGGAGATTTCGGAAAAGCGCCTCGACGTGCTGCACGAGCAGGCGCGCGACTTGCGGCGCCATTCGACCGAGGCGCACAAGGCCCTGGCCGAGCGGTTCTCCAAGGCGGACTTGGGCCAGCATACCTTCAAGCGCCACGCCGTGGTCGGCAGCGCGATCGTGGATTTCAACTGCCACACCCTCGGCATGGCGATCGTCATTGATGAAGAAGGCGCGAACGAGGTGCTGACCACGCGCCGCGACAAGAGCCTGGAAGCCGTTGGCATCCGCGTGATGCGGATCGATGCGGCGGACATCCTGGAAAACATGGATGCGGTGCTCGAACGGATCACTGCGGGCATGCGTGTGCGTATCGAAGACAAGAAGAGAGCGCGCCGCGCCCATGGCGACCAGATGCGGGGCAGCCGTGCCCCGGCTGGCCGCCCAGTTTCTGATCGCTCAGGGCCGCGCACAAGGACATGACCATGCTGAAAATCGACAACCTGACCGCCGAAGTGGGCGGCAAGACCATCCTCAACGGCCTCTCGCTCAGTGTGAACGCGGGCGAAATCCACGCGATCATGGGCCCGAATGGCGCGGGCAAGAGTACGCTGTCCTATGTGCTGGGCGGTCGGCCCGGTTATGAGGTGACCGGCGGTTCGGCGACGCTCAATGGCGTGGACCTGCTCGCCCTTGACCCGCACGAGCGGGCCGCCGCCGGCCTGTTCCTGGGCTTCCAGTACCCGGTCGAAATTCCCGGCGTGTCCAACGTCCAGTTCCTGCGCGAGGCGCTGAATTCGCAGCGCAAGGCACGCGGCGAGGCTCCGCTCAGCGGCGGTGAATTCCTCAAGCTGGCGAAGGACAAGGCCGGGCTGCTCAAGCTCGACATGGATATGCTGAAGCGCCCGGTAAACGTGGGCTTTTCCGGCGGCGAGAAGAAGCGCGCCGAGATGGTCCACATGGGCATCCTCGATCCCATGTTCGCCGTGCTGGACGAGACCGACTCCGGCCTCGATATCGATGCGCTCAAGATCGTCGGCGCGGGGATCAATGCGATCATGCGCAAGCCCGACAAGGCGGTCCTGCTGATCACCCACTACCAGCGCCTGCTCGACTATGTGCGGCCCGATTTTGTCCACGTTCTGGCGGGCGGCAGGATCGTCAAGACCGGCGGGGCGGACTTGGCGCATATGCTCGAACGCGAGGGTTACGAGGCGGTGGCCTGATGGCGCAAAATCTCCCGACTACCCGCGACGAGGAATGGCGCTATGCCGATATTCCCGCGCTCGAACGGCTCGCGCCGGACCTTGCGCAGTGGACCGTCGTCGATGTGGCCGCCGGTGAAACGCATAGCCAGTGCATGATCGCAGGCGGCAACGCGCCCGAACTGCACCGCATCCGAATTACTGTGGGCGAAGGCGGGCGGGCAGAACTGTTCGCCGTGATCGCGGGCGATGACTACACCCGGGTCGAGGTGGAAGTGCGGCTGGCCCAGGGAGCGCACTTCGAATTCGGCGGCGTCACTATCGGCGGCGGCGATGCCACGCGCGAATTCGTCACCCGGCTGGACCATGCAGAGCCCGATGCCACCAGCCACCAGGTCGTCCGTGCGGTGCACTGGGACCAGTCGACCGGCAATTTCCTCGGCCGCATCCATGTGGCCCGCGACGCGCAGAAGACCGACGCGGCGCAGGATTTCAAGGCCCTGCTACTTGAGAAGGGCGCGACAGCCAATGCCCGGCCCGAACTGGAAATCTTCGCCGACGATGTGAAATGCGCCCACGGTGCGGCCATCGGCCAGATGGACGAAGCGGCGCGGTTCTACATGGCGAGCCGCGGCATCGCGCCCGATGTTGCCAAGCAGCTCCTCATCCGCGCCTTCATCGGCGATGCCTTTACCGCGCTCGCCGATGGGGCCGAGCAGGAGCGCCTGCAGAATGCCGCGCTGGAAAGCCTTGAGGCGCGGGCATGAACAACAGCCTGTCCCCGTTCGCATCGAGCGAAGTCGAGATGCCGCGCGCTGGTGTCTCGACTTCGCTCGACACGAACGGAATCCGCTCCGACTTTCCCGGCCTCGTCACCGCTGGCGGCGAGCCGTGGCACTACCTCGATTCCGCCGCCACGGCGCAGAAGCCGCAGGTCGTGGTCGATACGATGGCCCGCGCGCTGGGCGCAGACTACGCCACGGTCCATCGCGGGGTCTATTCGCGCAGTGCCGAGATGACGCTGGGCTATGAAGCCGCGCGCCGCCGCGTGGCCGCATTCATCGGCGGGGCGGAGGAGGAGCTGGTCTTCACGCGCGGCGCGACCGAGGCGATCAACCTTGTCGCGGCAAGCTGGGGCGGGGCCAATATCGGGGCGGGTGACCGGATCCTGCTGTCCACGCTGGAACACCATTCCAACATCGTGCCGTGGCAGATGCTGGCAGAGCGGGTTGGCGCGCATATCGACGTGTGCCCGCTGACCCACGATGGCCGGATCGATCTCGACGCGGCGGAACAGATGCTCACTCCCCGGCACAAGCTGGTGGCGTTGGCCCATGTCTCCAACGTGCTCGGCTCGGTACTCGACGTGCCGCGCGCTGCAGCATTGGCGCATGGTGTCGGGGCAAAGCTGCTGGTCGATGGCTGCCAGGCCGTGCCGCGCCTGCCCGTCGATGTGGCCGCGCTGGGTTGCGATTTCTACGCCTTCTCGGCCCACAAGCTCTATGGCCCGACCGGCATCGGTGCCCTGTGGGCGCGCTCGGAAATCCTCGCCGCCATGCCCCCCTACCAGGGCGGCGGGGCAATGATCGACAAGGTGACTTTCGAGCGCACCACCTATGCCCCCGCCCCCCAGCGGTTCGAGGCAGGGACGCCCGCCATTACCGAGGCGATCGCCTTTGGCGCGGCCTGCGAATACGTTTCCGCTATCGGGCTTGAAGTCATCCACGCGCACGAGAGCGAGCTGGTGGCTTCCTTGCGCGATGCGCTGGGCCAGATGAACGATGTCACCCTGTTCGGCCCCGCCGACAGTGCGGGCATCGTCAGCTTCATGATCGACGGCGTCCACCCGCACGATCTCGGCACGATCCTTGACGAGGAAAACGTGGCGATCCGCGCCGGGCACCACTGCGCCCAGCCGCTGATGGAGCACCTGGGCGTCAGCGCCACGGCCCGCGCCAGCTTCGGGCTCTACAGCTCGCACGACGACATTGCCGCTTTGGTCCGCGGCATCGAACGCACCAAGAGGATTTTCGGCTGATGGACAATTCCAACACCTGGCCAGACGACACCACGCAATCCGTTCCCGCCGCAGAAGTGGTCGAAGCCGCCGACAAGCCGCCGCGTGCGAAGGTCGAGGACGCGCCCGAGGAAACCGCCGCGCAGAAGCTGGAACGCAAGCGCGACTATCTCGAAGGCTTCCTTGCCGCCAAGCCCGCCGATCTCAACCCGGCCGAGCCCGGCGGCGACCTCTACGAGGAGGTGATTGCCGCGCTGAAGGACATTTTCGATCCGGAAATCCCGGTCAACATCTACGACCTTGGCCTGATCTACCGCGTCGATGTGACGCCCGATGCCGATGTCGCCATCACCATGACGCTGACCACGCCGCACTGTCCGGTGGCCGAGTCCATGCCGACCGACATCGAACTGCGTGTCGGCGCGATCCCCGGCGTGCGCGATGCGGAGGTGGTGGTCACCTGGGATCCGCCATGGGATGCGTCCAAGATGAGCGATGAAGCCCGGCTCGAACTTGGCATGTTGTGAGCACACAGGCCCCCACCCTCGCGGTCTCGCTGGTCGACTATGCCGATCCGCAGGACGGGGCGGACCTCATCGCCCTGCTCGATGCCTATGCGCGCGATCCGATGGGCGGCGGCGAGCCGCTGGCCGACCATGTGCGCGGCAGGCTGGTGGCCGGCCTTGCCGCCCTGCCCCATGCCTTTTCGCTGATCGCGCGGCTTGATGGCGAGGCTGTGGGCCTGGCCAATTGCCTGCTGGGCTATTCCACCTTTGCCGCCGCGCCGCTGGTCAACATTCACGACATGGCGGTGATGCCCGGCCATCGCGGGCAGGGCATCGGTCGCGCATTGATGAAGGCGGTTGAAGGCGAGGCCTTGAAGCGGGGGGCCTGCAAGGTCACATTGGAAGTGTTGAGCGGCAATGATGCCGCACGCCACCTCTACGCAAGTTGCGGCTATGGCGATTACCAGCTCGACCCGGCCGCCGGCAAAGCCATGTTCTGGCAGAAGAGTTTGACATGACCGACACGAAATCCCGCGCCCGTCCCGCCGCCGTGATCCTCACGCCGTCTGCCGAGCAGCGCGTGGCCGACCTGATGGCCCGCGCACCGGCCGATGCGATTGGCGTAAAGCTCAGCACGCCGCGGCGCGGCTGTTCGGGCCTCGCCTATTCGGTCGATTACGTCACGGCGGAAACCCCGTTCGACGAAAAGATCATCACGCCGGGCGGCACCTTCTACATCGATGCCGCCAGCGTGCTCTACCTGATCGGCTCCACGATGGACTGGCGCGAGGATGATTTCGCGGCGGGTTTCGTGTTCGAGAACCCCAATGCTAAGGGCGCCTGCGGCTGCGGCGAAAGCTTCATGGTCTGACCGCGTGCTGATCGAGGTTTCCTCGCACCTCCCGATCCCGCCAGCCCTGGCGTGGGAGCAGGTGCAGAGCCCGCAACTGCTCCAGCACATCGCTGCACCGCTGCTCACCTTCCACCCGCGCAAAGGGGCATTTCCGGAGACCTGGCAGCCGCGCGAATATCGTGCGGGGCTCAGGCTATTCGGGATCTTGCCCGTGGGCGAGCAGGTGATCGGGATCGAGTACCCGGAACACGGCGCGCCCGAGGGAGGCCACGTGCTGCGCGATAACGGGCGCGGCGGGCTGGTGACGCGGTGGGACCACCTGATGCTGATCGCGCCCGAAAATGGCGGCACCCGTTATACCGACAGGGTGGAAATCGAGGCGGGGGCTGTAACCGGCCTTGCGGCGGCCTTTGCGCGCTACTTCTACCGCCACCGGCAGAAGCGCTGGCTGCAACTGATCACGCGCGATTACCAGCGGGCCTAGGCTTCTCCGGCTTCCTCGGCGATGAATTCGAGCAGGGCCTGGTCATAGCTATCAACCTGGCCGTTGGCCTCAATCATCCCGTTGAGCCAGTCCTCTTCCGTCGCGGTGAATTCGGCAGCCTGGGCCGCCAGGTCCCCGCGACTGGGCAGCTGATCGCCCTTCTTGCCGAACACCACGCCGAAGGCATTGGGCGCGGAGCGGGCCATCTGTCCCATAAACCGCCCGACGCTGGCCTTGTTGTCGGCCACGAAAGCCTCCAGTTCGAGCATCCGCGCCCGGTCGATATGGGCCGTGTGGCTGGCGAAACCGAGCAGGTAATTGCCCACCCCTTGCACGAAAATCCGCTGGAATTCCGGCGCATTGGCCTGGTGCAGCGTTGCATCCTTGAGGCGGAACAGCATCTCGGCTTCGCTGCGGCTGACGGCAGCGGGTCGCTCGCTGGCAGAGCCGAACACCACGCGGCGCAGCAGGTTCGCTTCGGCATGGGTAACGTGCGTGTCGGCCAGCTCGCCGCCGCAGCGGGTGGGGCCGGTGCCGGTGAAGACTTCTGCCTCCAGCACGCCCAGCACATAGGCCTTCAGCGCGTCGGCCACGTTGACCCCGCGCTCGATCACCTGGACCAACAGTTCGAGCTCGGTCATCGAGCAGACCTTGCCGTCGGCCTCGACCATGGCGATCAGCCAGGCCGATTCCTCTTCGCTGGCATAGCCGCGCGGGGCGGTGCCGTTGAGCACGAAGTTGCGCAGGGCCTCGACGAAGAAGTCGGTCCACAGGGCGGTCGGTGCGCTGGTCGCCTGCTGGAGCGCGAACAGGGCCTCGGCTTCCTCGCGTGCGATATGGCCGTCAGCCCAGCCAGCGGCGCGCAGCTGCTGCACTTCGGCATCGGAAATGGCGCCGTCTGCGGCGGCCTTCATCGTGAGATCGGCAAAGTGGGCGGTCATCTGCGCGCGGTTCCCTTATCGGTATTCGACCGCAGCATATGCTCCAATAGGCTTAAATTCGGGTTATCAGCCTGCCCGATCTGGTTTCCGGACCCTAGTTTCCGGCGCGGCGCAGGGCCTGCATACAGGCGAGCAGGTCCACTTCGGCCCCGTCGCTCGACCGGCGCGCCTCCAGCCAGGTCGATTCGGGTTCGGCACCCGGGCGCAGCGGGTAGAGGTACACGTCGAGCACGCAGGCCTCGCTGGCGAACTGCAGTTTGCGCATGTCGCCTTCGGCCACATCGAGGCGCGGCTGGCCGAACTGGCGCACCAAGCTGGGCGCGCGTTCCCGCACCACGCCGTCGAGGCCAGGGCCGCGCATGATTTCCGGCGTGCGGAACCCGGCGACCGGCGGCGGCGGCGGGGCGGTGGGAGGCACGCGCGTGACGACAGGCGGGCGCGTGATCGGCGGGGCCGGTTGCGGGCCGGGCTGTGGTTGCGGGACGGTAGAAGCGCAGGCGGCAAGCGCCATGCTGGCCAGGGCAACAGCTATCAGGCGCATGTCAGGTTCCGCTGCTCCGTGCAGGTCTCGGGCGGTGGACCAGATGGGCCGCTCCGGCTGCCCCGAGCACCGGGGCGATGAAATTGGCGAAGGGCACCACCAGCAATGCGGCGATAACTCCGCCCAGCGCCAACCGTTCCCCGCGACTTACCGGACACAAGGCCGGACCATGCCCATCGCCCGAATGCCGGTGCCGCAGCCACACCATGTCCTGGAGGTCGCGGCCCACCAGCAGGGCATTGACCGCCCAGAACAGCAGGGCCGGGCCGATCCCCGTGACCAGCAGCAACAGGGCAAAGGGCAGGGCAGCAAGGTTGAACACCGTGGCCCGCCCCGCACTGCCGAGGCCTGCCCTCACCTGATCGCCCAAGGGCAAGTCCCGCGCGGCGCTGGCGGCGTGGGGATAGAACCGCGCCTCCACTGCCCGCACCACGTCCTCGGCATAGAACTGGATCACCGCCATGGCGACAACCCGCCATACCAGCCACAGCCCCGCCAGCGCCAGCAGCAGCGATGCCGCGCCGCGCAGCCCCTCGGCCCCGGCAAAGCGCGAATCGGCGAGGCCCGCCCGGGCCAGCAGCCAGTCGAAGGCGAACCAGCCAGCGGTTGCCACCACAAGGAACACCAGCACGGTCACGCCCAGGCTCTTGGCCAGCACGCGCAGCACTGCGGGATCGGCCAATTGGCCGAGCGCGCGAACGAGGCTGGTGAATACGGCGGCCATCGGCACTTGCGATTGCCCGAGCTTGCGGCCAAGTCAATCGCGCAAGTCTGACCTCACTTACGGGAATCTCCATGTCCGCACCTCGTTATGATGTAATCGCCATCGGCAATGCAATTGTCGATGTAGTGGCCTCCTGCTCGGACGAGCTGATCGAGGAGCTGGGCATGGCCCGCGGCGGCATGACCCTGATCGACGATGCCCAGGCTCAGGAACTCTACGATGCGATGGGCCCGGCGCGCGAGATTTCGGGCGGTTCGGCCGCCAATACCCTAGCGGGCCTGTCGGCGCTGGGTGCCCAGTGCGCTTTCGTTGGCCAGGTGGCGGACGACCAGTTGGGCCAGGTCTTCGCCCACGATATCCGCGCTGTCGGCATCGACTATGACACCCCGCCCCGCAGCGGAGAGCCCGCCACGGCCCGCTGCCTCATTTTCGTGACGCCCGATGGCCAGCGCACGATGAACACCTTCCTGGGTGCCAGCCAGTACCTCCCCGCCTCGGCGCTGGACGAGGAAGCGGTCGGCGGGGCCTCGATCCTCTATCTCGAAGGCTATCTGTGGGATCCCGAAGAGCCCCGCGCCGCGATGCGCCGCGCGATCGAAAGCGCGCGGGCTGCTGGCCGCAAGGTTGCTTTCACGCTGTCCGATGCCTTCGTGATCAGCCGCTATGGCGATGATTTCCGCGCGCTGATTGCCGATGGCCTGATCGACATCCTGTTCGCCAACGAAGTGGAACTGGCCGCGCTCACGCAGACCGACGACTTCGAGGCCGGACTTGCCAGCCTGTCCGCCAGCGTGCCACGTGCTCGTGGTTACCCGCAGCGAAAAGGGCGCGGTTGCCGTGGCGCATGGCGTGCGCGCCGAAGTGGCCGCCGAACCGGTCGAAAAAGTGGTCGACACCACTGGCGCAGGCGATCTGTTTGCCGCCGGGTTCCTCGCCGGATACGTCAAGAACAAGCCGCTCGACATCAGCTTGCGGATGGGCGCGATCGCGGCGGCTGAAATCATCAGCCACTATGGCGCGCGGCCCGAGGTTGACCTTGCCGAACTGATGGCGGCCAAGCTTGGCTGACCGGCCATAAACCGTAAAAAGCGGGTGACACAGGTTACACCGTGTCACCCATCATTTTTCCTTCGCGCCAGACTTGCACCCGCAAGGTAACATCAGTTCTCCAACGGGCGGCGGGCCAAAAAGCAGATATGTCCAGACAGGCGTAATTTCAGGTAGTTGCGCTTTCTTGCGTCCCAATTGTTCAGGCGACCCTTCGCCTCGACAAGCGGGTAGTAGAGGCTGAAATTCTTGATTCGCAGGCTGGTGATCCGCCGCATGATGAGGGCCATGCCCTCCATGCCCGGTCGCATTTCCATAAGATCAAGGCCGTTGTCCTCCATGATCCGAAAGACGCCATACGGTGTGTAATTGAAGATCGAGTAGGAGTGATAAGGCTCAAGGTTTGACATTGAACCGACGAACATCCCGCCCGGCTTTAATACCCGCCGGATCTCCGCCACAACCTTGTCCGGGTGGCGGACGTGTTCGAACACCTGACGGCTATAGACGATATCGAATGCGGCGTCTGCAAATGGAAGATCGGTGCCATTGTAACTGTGGAAGCGGGCATCCTGCTTGCTGCGCTGGGTAACTTCGGGGGAGCCTTCGATGTCCACACCGCAATAGTCCGCTTGGGGCATCGTGGAGGTGACCAGATCAAGGCCGCGTCCGTCTCCGCAGCCAAGATCGAGTACGCGCAGCGGGCCATCAACACGTCTTGCGGCTTCTGCAAGCATCTGTTCGGCCGAAGACACGCGCGCATCGTCATTCGGAATGCAGCGGGCGATTTGCTCGAATTCTGGACCCAGCATGGTCAGCGTTCTCCTCGTCCTATTTCGCGCCAGCCAATATCGCGCCTGCAGAAGCCGCTCGCAAAGTCGATCCGGTCCACCGCCGCATAGGCGGCTGCCTGTGCGGTGGCAACATCGGCGGCCCGCGCGGTGACACTGAGCACGCGGCCGCCATTGGCGCGCAAGGTGCCGTCTTCCTCGTCGATCACGGTGCCGGCGTGGAACACCATCGCGCCGCCAGAATCCTTGGCAGCCTCGGCATCCTTGAGGTCGATCAGCCCGCCCTTTTCAGGCGTAGCGGGATAGCCGTTGGCGGCCATCACCACGGTCAGCGCGACATCCTGCGAAAACTTCGGCGGCGGCATCGAGGCCAGCGCCGAGGTGGCGGCGGCATAGAGGTAATCGGCCAGATCATCCTCCAGCCGCATCATCAGCACCTGGCATTCAGGATCGCCGAAGCGGCAATTGTATTCGACGAGCTTGGGGCCGTCCTCGGTCAGCATAAGCCCGGCATAGAGCACGCCGACATAGGCCATGCCATCGTCGGCCATCTGCTTGACTGTGGGGGCGATGATCCGGCTCATCACGAAGCCGCGCTGATCGGGGGTGAGCACGCGCGCGGGGCTGTAGGCGCCCATGCCGCCGGTATTGGGGCCGGTATCGCCATCGCCCACGCGCTTGTGATCCTGCGCGGTGCCGAAGGGCACGATGGTGGCGCCATCGGTGAGCGCGAAGAAGCTCACTTCCTCGCCGGTCATGAATTCCTCGATCACCACTTCGTTGCCCGCGTCCCCGAACGCGCCATCGAACATGTCTTCCAGCGCGGCCTCCGCCTCGGCGCGGGTTTCGGCGATGACGACGCCTTTGCCTGCCGCCAGCCCGTCTGCCTTGAGCACGAATGGCGCTGCAAACCCGTCGAGCGCGGCTTTCGCCTGATCAAGCGAGGTGGTGCGGACATAGCCGGCGGTGGGAATGTTTGCCCGCGCGCACAGGTCCTTGGTAAAGCCTTTGGACCCTTCAAGCTGGGCGGCGGCGGCAGAAGGGCCGAACACGGCCACGCCTTCGGCACGCAGGCTGTCGGCCAGGCCATCGACCAGCGGGGCTTCGGGGCCGATCACGACAAGGCCGATATGCTCCTGTTCGCAAAACGCCAGCACCAGTTCGTGATCGGTCACGTCGGTCTCGAAGCATTCCGCATATTGCGCTATGCCCGGATTGCCGGGGCAGGCGAACAGCTGTCCGCCCTCGGTCGCGATCGCGTGGGATTGCGCCAGCTTCCAGGCCAGCGCATGTTCGCGTCCACCCGATCCCAGCAAGAGGATGTTCATGCCCGGCCCTTTTTCCGATTTCGATTCTGCAGATGAAGGGCTGGTAGCCAAGGAGCGCGCCGGGGACAATTCCGCAGCCCTGTCCATCACCGAGATTTCGCAGGCGCTGAAGCGTACGGTGGAGGACCGGTTCGGCTTTGTGCGGCTGCGCGGCGAGCTTTCGGGCGTGAAGCGGGCGGCATCGGGGCACTTCTATTGCAGCCTCAAGGATGAAGGCGCGGTGCTCGATGCGGTGATGTGGAAGGGGTCGGTCCAGCGGCTGGCCTTTCGCCCGGAAGACGGGATCGAGGTGATCGCGACGGGCAAGATCACCACCTATCCGGGGCGGTCGAAGTACCAGATCGTGATGGAAAGCATGGAGATCGCCGGCGAAGGCGCGCTGCTGGCACTGCTGGAGAAAACCAAGGCGCGGCTGCAGGCCGAAGGGCTTTTCGCAGCGGAGCGCAAGCGCGCCCTGCCGTTCATCCCGCGCCGCATTGGCGTGGTGACGTCGCCAACAGGTGCGGTGATCCGCGATATCCTCCACCGGTTGGCCGACCGCTTTCCCAGCCACGTGCTCGTCTGGCCGGTGCTGGTGCAGGGCAACGGCGCGGCGGCGCAGGTGGCAGCGGCGGTGCGCGGGTTCGGGGCGATGCCCGAAGGCGAGCGGCCCGACTTGGTGATCGTGGCGCGTGGCGGCGGCTCGATCGAAGACCTGTGGGCGTTCAACGAGGAAGTGGTGGTGCGCGCTGTGGCCGATTCGCCGATTCCCGTGATCAGCGCCGTCGGGCACGAGACCGACACCACGCTGTGCGATTTCGCCGCCGACCGGCGTGCGCCAACGCCCACGGCAGCGGCGGAAATGGCCGTGCCGGTGCGTAGTGAACTTGCCACCTCGCTGGCCGAACTGGGGCTGCGGCAAAGGAAATGCGCGCTGCGGCCCGTTGCCCTGGGGCGCGAGCGGCTGGAGGCCCGCGCGCGCCATCTGCCCCGGCCTGACCAGTTGCTGCAGCCGCAGGCGCAGAAGCTCGATGACCTGGGCGAACGCCTGCGCCGCGCGCTGGTGGACCGCGCGGCGGCGGGGCGCGAGAAGCTGGGTGCGCTGCGCCTGTCGCCCGCCATGCTCCAGCGCGGCTGGCGCGATGCAAGGGGGCGGCTGGAAACTGTGCGCCTTGTTCCCGCGCTGGTCCTGCGCCCTCTGGCCGAGCGCCAGCAGCGCCTTGCCGCGCTGGCCCGACTGGCGGAACAGTTGCACCCTGAACGCCCCTTGCAACGCGGCTATGCCATGGTGCTGGATAGCGCGGGCAAGGCGGTGACCAGCAAGGCTTCAGCCCAGCGACAGGCCGCATTGGCTATCCGCTTTGCCGATGGCGATCTGGACGTCGTGCCTGCTGGGGCGAAGCGCTCACCCGCTCCCAAACCTACGGCACCCACCAACAGCCAGCCGAAATTGCTTTGACCCGCGCCACTTGATAGAGACCACCCCATGCTGATGTCCGCTTCCGACAAACCCGCCACGCTGATCTATGGCCCCAACGGCTTTCGCGTGGTCCGCCCCGGCACCTTCGTGCTCTGCGCTGTCACCGGCCAGCCGGTCGATCTGGAGGAGCTGCGCTACTGGAGCGTAGATCGGCAGGAGCCCTATGCCAGTGCCGAGATTTCGACCCGGCGGGCGCTGGAGCTTTAAGGGCAATGCGCCCACCTGTCAGGATCGTGTGGCTGGCCCCGGCTGCTCTTGCCGTTGCAGGGTGCCAGGTGGTCCCCGCCAGCGACGCCCCGCCCCCGCCCGAGGAAGTCATTGCGGTAGCTGCTCCGGTGATCCAGCCGGTGCCGCCGCCCCCTTCCGCTCCGCCGCCCCCGATCCCGCTGACCCCCTTCACCTATGCCGGGGAATTGACGCAGGGCGGCTGGATTCGCGGGCAGGCACCCACCGGGACCGTGGCCGCGCGGCTGGGCGAACAGGCGCTGGTGCTGGATGAGCAGGGCCGCTTCTTCGCCGCCTTCGACCGCGATGCGGGCAATCAGGCCGTGCTCATCGCCACCCTGGCCGACGGGCGGCAGGTGACCGAGACCCTGGCCGTCTCCCCCCGCGACTGGCAGATCGAGCGGGTCAACGTGGCGCGCAGCCCCGGCGGATCAAGCGCCGCCTTCATGGAGCGCCGCCGCCCCGAATTGGCCCGCATCAACGCCGCCCGCGAGGTCAACGCGCAATCGCAGGGCTGGACGCAACAGTTCATCTGGCCGGTGACGGGGCGCATCTCCGGCCGCTTCGGCTCGCAGCGGATCTATCGCGGCGGGGAGGCGGGCGCCTACCATTCCGGCCTCGACATCGCCGGTGGAAACGGCACGACCTATGTCGCGCCTGCCGATGGGGTGGTGACCCTGGCGACCGACCAGCCGTTCAGCCTCGAAGGCTATCTCCTGATCATCGACCACGGCCACGGCCTCAACAGCGCGTTCCTGCACAATTCCGCCCTGCTGGTGCGCGAAGGCGACGTGGTCAGGCAGGGCCAGCCGATCGCCCGCATCGGTTCCACCGGGCGATCGACCGGGCCGCACCTGCACTGGGGTATCAAGTGGCGCGATGCGCGGCTCGATCCGCTGCTGTTCCTCGGACCCATGCCCTGAGCAAGGGCGTGCGCCGCACCATCGACGGGCGGCGCGCTTTCGCCGTGGGGCTGTTCTCGACCCTGATGCTGTCGCTGGTGTGGGTGCGGAGCGAACCCTGGACCGTGCCGGCGGCAGAAGTGCGCGAAATGCCCGTGACCGTGGACCTTCCGGCCGAACGCGACGGCTTTGTCCGCGAAGGCGTGTGGCACCTGGACAGCCCGGGCATGATGTTCGGCGGCTATTCGGCCATGCTGACGATCGGCGAGCACGAGTTGCTATTGTTTTCCGATCGCGGATCGTCGCTCACATTCCCGCTGCCTGGCACCCGTCTGCCGCCGGACCATCCGCGCCGGGCAAGCTTTTCCAACGTATGGGACATCGGCCCCTTTTCCGACAAGTTCCCCGATATCGAATCGGCGACCCGCCATCCGGAGACGCGCGACTACTGGTTGGGCTTCGAGAATTTCAACGCCGTGGTCCGGTATGATCTGACGGGCCGGTTCATTGCCGCGCGCCAGCCGCCCGAGATGCGCCACTGGCCGGTCAACGGCGGGCTGGAGGCCATGACCCGGCTGGCGGACGGACGTTTCCTGCTGCTGCCCGAAAGCAGGCTGCGCGGCCTGCTGTTCGACGGCGATCCGGTCGAAGAGGGGGCCACGGCGCGCGCGTTCCGCTTTGCCCTGCCCGAGCCATATTATGCCACCGGCATGGTCCTGCTGCCGGACGGGCGGGTGCTGGTGCTGGGGCGCGGGCTGCGGTGGGGCTGGCTGCCGTTCACCGCGCGCCTGTTCGTGGGCGATCCGGCGCAGATCGGCGAACAGGACCCTTGGCAGCTGCACGAAGTCCTAGATCTCGATGCCATTATCCCGCGCGAGAACTGGGAGGCGCTGGCGGTCACCCCGCTGGACGATGGCTCCATCCGCATCTGGATTGCCTCGGATGACAATTTTGCAGCCCTGCAGCGCACCCTGCTGGCGCAACTGCACTGGACACCGCCGCCCGCCGAATCGGGCATCGCACAAGACGGGCAATGAAAAGGGCGCCTCGCCATATGGCGGGCGCCCCTGTCATGTACCAAAGCTGGCGAATCAGGCTGCGGTCAGCGCCTTCTTCAGCTCGCGCTTCACCTTGACGGCATTGGTCGAGAGCTTCTCGTCGCTGGTCTTCATCAGCCAGTTGTCGAGTCCGCCGTTGTGCTCCACCGAGCGCAGGCCGTGGGTCGAAACGCGGAACTTGAAGCTGCGATCGAGCTTTTCCGAGATCAGCGTGACGTTCTGCAGGTTGGGCAGGAAGACGCGCTTGGTCTTGTTGTTGGCGTGGCTGACATTGTGGCCGGTCTGGCGGCCCTTGCCGGTAAGTTCGCAGATGCGCGACATGACAAAATCTCTCTTGCGAGTGTGAATCGGTTGCCGACCATTAGCCGGAAGAAGGCGGGCGCATACAGTGGGGCCCAGGAGTCGTCAAGCAAATGGGGGTCGTCAAGCAATCGCGGGCCCATCCGGCTGCCATTGCGGTTGGCGCTGCCAGCGGTTAGCGCCGTGGCATGACCCGCTGGCCGATCCCCCTATCGATGCAACAGGCGCTTGAACAGGCGCGGCTGGCGGCCGCAGCGGGCGAAGTGCCGGTGGGCGCGGTGGTGGTGAAGGACGGCGAGGTGATCGCCATGGCCCACAACAGTCCGCGCACGCTGCACGATCCCACGGCCCATGCCGAACTGCTGGCTATACGCCGGGCCGCCCAGGCGCTGGGTCAGGAACGGCTGGAAGGCTGCGACCTCCATGTCACGCTGGAACCCTGCGCCATGTGCGCCGGAGCGATCAGCCACGCCCGCATCGCCCGCCTCTATTACGCCGCCAGCGATCCCAAGGGCGGTGCGGTGGAGCATGGAGCGCGGGTGTTCGACCAGCCGCAATGCCTCCACCGGCCCGAAGTATATTCCGGCATGGGCGAGTGGGAAGCGGCGGAATTGCTGCGCGGGTTTTTTGCCGCAAGGAGGTAAGCGCTCGCAGAGGCGCAGAGGCGCAGAGGCGCAGAGAAGTGGCGCCCAATCCGCGTAGCGGCGTCATGCAGGCCCTAAGGGATACTGCGGCTTTGCCGCTTGCAGAATTTCCTCTGCGCCTCTGCGCCTCTGCGAGCGCCCCTTTTCTACAGCCCCCGCCAGATCCGCACCGCTGCACCATCCTCCGGCCCATAGCGTCGCGGCGTGCAGCGGGCGGGGCGGAAGCGGCGATCGTAGCACAGGCGCATTTCTTCCAGCCAGCCGCGCTCGTTGACCTTGAGGCCCACGTGCTCGGCCTCCCAGTGCGGATTGGCATCGGCGAAGGCCTCGCGAATCGCCCCTGCGGTCAGGCCCTCGCGGCGCGACAAGCGGTCGAAATCGGGGAAGCGCAGCGAATTCCACAGCACGCGGGTGACGCTGAAATAGGTCTCGGGCGTGCCCACCATGCAGCTGCCGTGCTTCGCCCATTCATGCGCCAGCAGCCGGGTGTCGGGCGTCATGCACAGGTTCTGGCGCAGGGCGGCGGGGCCGGGCTGGCGGCTGGTGGGGCACCATTGCGGCCATGATTCGCCGCGCCCGTTGGGCCACAACCCGTGGACGATAAAGCCAAACCGCCCGTCCTGCCCCGAACACTGGCGCGCATTGCGCGCACTGTCCTCGCGGGTGCGGCAGAATTCCGGGCTCCACGACAGGGCCAGGGTATAGCCTGCGACCGGCATCAGCCGGGTGGGGCCGTCCTGTTCGACCTGAGGGACCGATAGCGGCGCCGAGGCGGCCGGTACGGCGCATTGATAGGCCTGGGCCAGCGCGGTGCCCGGCATGAGCGACAGCATGGCTGCCGCCAGCGCGGCCGCGCCTATTCGCCCTTGCTGGATAACCATGCCTTTGATGCCGGACGGAAAAGGAACCACAAGGCAGCGACCTGCAGGGCCAGGGCCACTACCCCCAGCAAGGCCGACATGCTGGACTCTCCTGCCAGCGATTGCGCCACCGATTGCGGCAGCATCGCGGCGTTGTAGACGACCAGCAGCAGCAGGAGCCACTTGATGAATTCGATCCGCAGGCGCGCGACGAGGAACCACAGGCCCAGCATCAGTCCGAAACCGATCCCCGCGCCAACCAGCAGGGCGGTACTGCCCATGCCCTCGACCCCGGCCTGGGCCATCTGCTGCTCCATCAGGGCGGAGAACCGCCCGTAGCTCAATGCGAAGTTTGCCACCCCCACGGCCAGTGCGCCGAGGAACAGCATGTCGAACTTTTTCATCGAATCCGGTCTCATCGACGTCCTCCTGCCCGCGTTAAACCCGGAATGGCATTCACAGCGGGGTGAAGTCCAGCCCCACATCGGCGGCGGGGGCGGATTGGGTGAGGCGGCCGACCGAGACATAGGTCACGCCCGTGGCGGCCTTGGCGCCGATGGTATTGAGATTGATGCCGCCGCTCGCCTCTGTCGGCACGCGACCCGCGACCTGCTCCACCGCCTGGCGCAGGGTGGCCACGTCCATGTTGTCGAGCAACAGGTGGCTGGCCCCGGCCGCCAGCGCCGGTTCGATCTGGTCGAGCCGGTCCACTTCGCAGATCACGCTGGTCACGCCTGCAGCAATGGCGCGGCGCACGGCTTCGCCCACGCTGCCCGCCACGGCCACGTGGTTGTCCTTGATCATCGCCGCATCCCACAACCCCATGCGGTGGTTCTGCGCCCCACCCATGCGGGTGGCGTATTTTTCCAGGTGGCGCAGGCCGGGGATGGTCTTGCGGGTGTCGAGCAGGGTCGCGTGCCCTTGCATGGCATCGACATAGGCGCGCGTCATGGTGGCGATGCCCGACAGGTGCTGCACGGTGTTGAGTGCGGCGCGTTCGGCGGTCAGCATGGCGCGGGCGTTGCCCGACAGGCGCATCAGGTCGGACCCGGCAGGAACGCTCGCACCCTCCTCCACCAGCACCTCGATGGCCATGGCGGGATCGAGGCTGCGGAAAAAGGCCACGGCAATCGGCAGGCCCGCCACGACGATGGCATCGCGGCAGTCCATCACGCCGGTAAACCGTGCCTCGGCGGGGATCACGCTATCGGCCGTCACATCGCGCCCGCCGCCCGGCAGGCCTACCCCCAGGTCCTCGTCCAAAGTGGCACGGACGAACTGGGCGAGGTCGAAGCCGGGGAGGGTGAAATTTTCCATCGACACCCACTGCCAAAACCGCCCGTTCGTGTCGAGGAGGACACTTGTTTTCCCCACCCCCATCCGAGGACGAACGCCCGGATGGGCGTTCGAAAAGCAAACTAGTGCACGAACCGCGCCACGACATCCCGATATGACCGGCTCACCTTCACCTCCGCGCCCGAATCCAGCACCAGGAAGCATTCCCCGTTGGTGTGCGGACGGACCTGGCGCACCAGGTCGAGGTTGACGATGGTCGAGCGGTGGACGCGCTGGAAATTGCGCGGATCGAGCCGACGTTCAAGGTCCTTCATCGTCTCGCGCAGGATCAGCGAATTGTCGCCGGTATAGATGCACATGTAGTCGCCGGCGGCCTCGATATGCTCGATGGTATCGACATCGACGCGGAAGATCTGGCCGCGATCCTTGATGTTGATCATCTTTTCGAAGCGGGCGGAAACCTCGTCCTCGCCCGCGCCCATTTCCTCCAGGCTTTCGGGGCTGACTTCGGCCAGCACGTCCTTCAGTTTTTCCGCCTCTTCCGCGCTGCGCTTCTCGGAAAGGCGCTGGCGCACGCGCTCAATGGTATCGGCGAGCTTGGCCTCATCCACCGGCTTCATCAGGTAATTGACGGCGTTGGCCTCGAAGGCGCGGATCGCGTGTTCCTGGTAGGCGGTGACGAAGACGAACAGCGGCGGCTCGATCTCCATCACGCCCTTCACCACGGAAAACCCGTCGAACCCCGGCATCTGGATGTCGAGGAATACGAGGTCGGGCTTCTCGGTCTTGATCGCGCGGATCGCCTCGCGGCCATTGGCGCAGGTGCCGATCACCTCGACATCGGGAAAGGCTTCCAGCCGCAGTTGCAGGCCCTGGATGGCCAGTTTCTCGTCATCGACGACGATGGTGCGAATGGTCATGGTGTAGTTCCAATCGGCTGTGCCGCGGCAAGCGAGCCGGCGGCTGGGGTTGCGGGCATCCTGGCTTCTTCCGCCCCCTCGGCCGAAGCATCCCTTTCGAAGGGAATTTCTATAACGACAGTAAAGCCTCCTCCGGGCGGCGTGGCAATCTCGAAACGGTGCTGCTCGCCATAGGCCTGGGCCAGCCGGTCGCGAATATTGGCGAGGCCCACGCCGGTGGAGACCGAGCGGCCCGCCCCCGGGCTGCTGTCGATGATATCGTTGCGGCGCGAGCCCTGCAGGCCCGGCCCGGTATCGGCCACGGTCAGTCGCAGGCGGTTGCCCAGCACCTGCGCCGCCACCGAAATTCGTGCACCTTCCTCCTGCGCCGAAACGCCGTACTTGATGGCGTTCTCGACCAGCGGCTGGAGCAGCATGGAGGGGATCATGGCCTGGGCGGCATCGGGATCGATGCGGAATTCGGTGCGCAGGCGCTCCTCGAACCGCATCCGCTCGATCTCGAGGTAGAGCTGCAGCGTTTCCACCTCCTGCGCGATCGTCACCCGCACGCCGGGCTGCATCACCAGGGTGTGGCGCAGGAAACTCGACAGGCGGGTCAACATGGCGTTGGCGGGGGCAGTCTGCTTGAGGAGGACGAGGGTGCTGATCGAATTCAATGTGTTGAACAGGAAATGCGGGTTCAGCTGGTAACGCAGCATGGCCAGCTGCGCCGCCGTGGCCTGTGCTTCCAGACGCTCGAGCCGGTCATTCTGTTCCTCAACCGTCAGGAAGAAATTGATCGCATAGTACAGCGCCGACCAGGCCCCCAGCAGCGGCGCATCGAGATAGGACACCACCAGCAGCAGGCTGGCGAAATTGCCTTCAGCCCCACCCTGGTAGATGCTCAGCGTCCAGGCATTAATGAAGGCGCTGACCGCCACTGCCGCTGCCAGGGCCACGGCAGTCAGACCCCAGGTCACCAGCGGGCGGCGGTTGATCAGGTAGGAATAGATCACCGACAGGATCAGGCTGATCGACAGGCCGGTGATGGCGGCGATCAGCGCCAGGACCAGGTAATCGAGCGGCCGGTCATTGGCCACCACCGTGGCGCTGCGGAACACCATGGCCCCGCCCCAGCCGAGGAACTGCAGCCGCCAGAAAGCGCGGTTCTTGTCGGCGAAGAACGGCGTCGGCTTGAACGGCAGCATGGCGATGGTGCCGTTGGCCACCGGCCCCCCGGCCGAAGGAGCGGGTTTGCGGGCAGAAGTGAAACGACCGAGCGCCATGCCGCTGCGCCCGCGCCTAGCTGTTGCGGGCCTGGCGCGCTTCGGCCACGGCGCGGCCGATCGCCTCGCGGCCCACGGCACCATCCAGAGCACGGTCGCCCACAATCCAGCTCGGCGTGCCGGAAATGCCCAGCGTCTGCGCCATGAAGACATTGTTCTGCAACTGCGCCTCGAACTGCCCCGCGGCAATGGCGGCATGGGCGCGCTCAAGATCGACGCCAGCGGTAGTGGCTGCCGCATCGATCGAGGCGGACGTGACCTGGCCCATGGCGAACATGGCATTGTGGAACGCCTCGAACCTGCCCTGTTGCGCGGCGGCCAGCGCCATGCGCGCGGCGTCGGCGCTTTCGGCGCTGAGGATCGGATATTCGCGGATCACCACTTTCAGGTCCGGATTGGCGGCGATCAGTGCGTTCACATCGGCCACGCTCTGGCGGCAGAAGGAACAGGCATAGTCGGTGAATTCGACCAGGGTGATCGTGCCTTGCGGATTGCCCAGCACGGCGCCGGGGAACGGCGTCTCGATCTCGGCCCGCATGGGCTCGATCCGCTCCAGCGTCTGGCGGCGCTGCAGCTCGGCCATGGCCTGGGGCAGCACTTCGGGGTTTGCCATGATGTAGGCTTCGGTCTGGCGGTCCCCCAGTCCGGATAGGGCAAAAGCCGCCGCACCGGCAAAACCGGCGATCAGCGAAACGACAATGGTGGCAATCCAGCGCATAGTCAGGCCTCGGACCCGATAGCAGTACGTCCGAGGCGGTCCAATGGCGAACATATCGGGCCAAAGGGGCTGCGGGGAGGGCTGGTGGCCCTTCCAAAGCCGCTTTGGTTCGAGATGGAAGCCATTGGATCGCCCCACAGGGGTTTGGCCAGAATGGCCCATTGCCCCGTCAGAAAAGCTTGAAATATCGACATATTACTGCGCTTTTCCTCCTTGCACTGAGCCATTCTGACTCAAACCTCGGGCGCGCTGCTATCGGGTCCGAGGCCTTGCGCCTAGCGGCGTTCTTCCTGCCGTTCAATCTGCGCGCGCGCCTGGAGGCCCACGTCCTGTGCGCGGATCCAGTCGGGCGAGCCGGTCGGCAGGCCCTGCTCGGCCCCGCGCGCGCTCATCAGGGCGGCGCGCGGGTTGCCGCTCATGATCTGCTGTTCGGCGCTGGCGAGCTGGGCGCGCGGGATATCGCCACGCTGGCCATAGACCACGCCCAGCTGGTACCAGGCAAAGGGATTTTCCCGATCGCGGCCCACGGCGGCGCGCAGCACGCGCTCGGCCTCCTCCAGGTGCATGGGGTTTTCGGTGGCCAGCAGGGCATGACCCAGCATGGGCGCAATCAGCGGGTCCGATCCGGTCAGCGCGACGGCGCGCCGCAGCGGATCGAGCGCTTCCAGCGGGCGACCGGATTCGAGCAGGATCTGGCCTTCCAGTTCAAGGAAATAGGGATTGTCCGGTTCCATCGCCAACAGGGCCTCGGCCTCGGCCAGGGCCATGTCGACCCGCGCATCCTTGTGAAAGGCATAGGCCCGGGCATAGCGCGCGGGCACGCCGGTCATATAGACTGGGAAGGCCTGCAAGGTCCGCTCGGGCGTGGAGAGATAGCCGAACAGCTTGGCCTTGATCCGCTCGAACCTTTCCTGGATCTGCGGATCGCCTGGCGCATCCCATGCCGCATCGGCCTCGTAATCGGCGCGCAAGGTGGCGATGCGGTTGCCCGACAGCGGGTGGGTGCGGGCATATTCGGCTTCCTGCGGGATGCCGCGGCGGAATTCGTAGCTTTGCAGCTTGCGGAAGAATTCGAGGCTGCCGCGCCCGCTGATTCCGGCGGCCGACAGGTAGGCGACCCCGGCAGCGTCGGCGCTGGCCTCCTGGTCGCGGCGGAAACCGAGATAACTCGTCATCGCCGCCTGCTGGCCCAGCGCCATCACGCCCATCGCCGCCTCGCCGCCACCCGCCAGCGCCGCGGCAATGCCTGCCAGGGTGGACAGCAGGGTGATGCGCGTGGCGTTACCGGCGCCTTCGGAATGGCGGATGATGTGCCCGCCGGTGATATGGCCCAGCTCGTGCGCCAGCACGCCCTGCACCTCGATCGCGGTGTCGGCCGTGGCGATCAGCCCGCTATGGATATAGACCCGCTGTCCGCCTGCCACGAAGGCATTGATCGAATTGTCGTTGATCAGCACCACGTCGACCGCACCGTAACCAAGGCCCGCCGCCTCGGACAGGGGGTCGATCATGTCTTGCAGCAGTTGCTCGGTCTCTGCATCGCGCAGGATGCTTTGCGCGGCAACCGGGGTGGCGGCAGCGGACAACAGCGCGACGACAGCGACGAACCGGACCAGACCTTGGACGAGGGACAGCATGCGCCGATGCTAGCGCACCGGGCCATGAACAGGAACTGAAGACTTGCCTTATGCGGTCAGGCCGCCAGCTTGCGTGCTGCGCGTTCGACCAGGCCTGCATCGGCCGGCACTTCGCCCAGAACCTCTACCATGCCTGAAGCACCACGGCGGACCATGACCAACGCGAACTCCGCGCCGTCTGTGGCGATGTCGGAGAAGCTTTGCGGGGCCAGCGCGCGCAGTTTGCGGGCAGTGGCCGGGCGCGGAGCACTTGTGTCACGGGCGGGGCGGTTGCTTGCGTCGCGGCGCAGGGCGCGTTCGCTTGCCACCACGCCTTTAAGGCCCCCATCGATGCTGGCGAGATAGCCCCCCAGCTCGCCCTGGCCGAGGCCCATGCGCTGCGCGTGGAGCAGGGCCGTGGAATATTCGGTGAGGCGCGTCTTGTCGTAATCTGCCCCGAACACCAGCTTGACCAGCGGCGTCATCGGAGCGCGGCTTTGCATGGGCAGGCCCGCATCGGCGAGCATTTCGGAAAATTCCTCCGGCTCGCGCGCTGCGGCAAGGGCGAAATCGTGCGCCCGGCCGATTGCTTCGTACAGCGCGCCGCGGGTGCGGTCCTCGCTGCTGCGTGCTTCCAGCGCCTGCTCGCGGGCGGCGGCCAGCCAGTCGGCCAGGCTGGTCGGCTGGTCAGCTGCGATTTCAAATGACGGCCCGGGAGCAGCGGCGAGCGATCCGTCCGCTTCGTCCAGCCCGAACGACGGGACAGGCAGGGCAGTGTCACAGCCTTGCGGGGCACCGGGACCATCGGCCCAATCGGCCAGTTCGGTGGGCGACGCAACGTCTAGAGCCTGGCCGATCTCCAGCAACAGGGCATCGGTCGTGCGGGCGTCGGCCATTTCCTTCCAGTTGATCACGCCGAAGATGAAATCAATCGTCTCGTCGTCGCTGGAAAAGGGCAGCAGGATGCCGCGATAGGCGATGATGTTGCCGCGCTGGTTGACGAATTCGGCTTCGAACCCGATCGGTGCCTGGTTGGCGATGATCTGCATGTAGTGATCGGTGATGCGTGACAGCAGCGAGCGCGGGGGCACGTCGGACAGGCGCGAAATGACCGCGCCGTTTGCGCCGCATTCCTCGGCCAGGGCTGCGCCGAGGAAGGCCACTGCCGGATCCTCGATCCCCTTGGAGAAGTCGAGCAGCACGCCGTGCGGGCCGAAATCGGGCAGGAGCTGCGGATCGAGATCCTCGACATTGGGGAAATTGCGGTCTTCGAGCAGGGCCGCCCAGAAGTTGTAGGCCCGCACCTGCATCCGGCGCTCGTCCGCACCTATTGCGGCGGGGGGCGAATCATTGCCAACCTCGTCCTGGAGCAGGAGGTCGCCGTCCTGATCGTCCAATCCGGACTGGCCGGACCCTTGCGGGCTGTCGTAACCGCCGAAATTGCCGCGCAACGTATCCATCGCAGGTAAATCCCCAAATCTTTCAATGGGGGTCCTTTTGGCGCGACGTGGTAAATATTCGGTGAAGTTGCGCCGCTTTGCCTGCGTTACAGCAGGTAGCGCATGCGGATCGTCTTGTGCACCGGCGCGGCGCCGACATCGAAAGCGGCCTCGTCGAAGCCCGGCGGGCCCATGCGGACCGGCGCATCGCGCGAGAAACCGAACCCTTCGCGCGGGATCATCGACAGCACCCGGTCGGCCCGGCCATTGCTGTTCTCGTCATGCAGCAGTGCCACGGCATAGGTTCCCGGCTCGACCCGGTCGAAGCGCAGCACCAGCCCATCGTGGGCCTGCATCGACAGGCGGTGTGAGGCGGGATCGTCGCGGCAATCGGGGAAATGGTCTGGCCGAGTGGTGAGGCAGGCCTGGACCATCCCGTGATCGTTGCGCAGGTTCGAGACGGCAATGCGCACACTGGTGGTCGGCACGGCGGACTTGGCGGGAAGGGCGGGGAGCACCACTGTGGAGCTCGACAGGGCCAGGATCAATAGAGCGAGCGCGCCGACAAGCCGCGGTCGGTGCCGCACAACCGGTCCCAGAAACGGAAATAGAGCCCGAAATTGCATAAATACTCATCATGATGCCGCTGGTGGTGGCTAGCTGTTATCAGCCAGTACCCTGCCCGCGAATGAACAACCCAGCGGGGAAACATCTCCCATCCCATGTGGTTCGTCACGCCCATAACCGTCATTATCAAGAGCACAAGCCCCAGCATGCCCACATGGATGGGGATTACGAAGACCAGCAGCGGGATCACCAGCGCGCCGGTCAGTGCCTCGATGGGGTGGAAACTCATCGCTGCCCAGGCAGTCGGCGGACGGCTGGCATGGTGGACCGCATGGGCCAGGCGAAACCAGCGCGGCACGTGCATCAAGCGGTGAGTCCAGTAGAACCAGGTGTCGTGGAGGAACAGGAAAGCGAGCAGGCTGAGCGGCATGTACCACAGCGGATAGGCGGCCGGATCGGTATAGATCAGCGTCCAGCCGAGGTCCTGCCAGGCCCAGGCCACCACGCCTGCCGGTATGCCATAGATTGCCGCCGACATCAGCGACCAGCCTATCTCGCGGCGGATCTGCGGTTCCAGCCCGTCGTACAGTCCGGGGCGCACCTTGCGCGTCGCCCAGGCGAACACGCCGCTGGTGACAAGGTAGCGCACACCGACGATCAGGGTCATGGCCAATGCGGAAAGGATGATGGCGACAGTCACGCGCGATCCCTTAGCAAAGCGGTGCGTGGCCGAACAGGCCGACCTTGATCACCCCCCTATGATCGCTCCCTATTCCGGTCGCCCCACGGCCCACGGCTCGCACTGCGGATCGAGCAGCACCTGATGGCGGCGCAGCGCGGCGCGGGCGAGGCGTTCCACTTCCACCTTGCGGCGGGCCGGGGCGAGCGGCTGGCTGGGGGCGGGGCGGATGATCTCCGCATCATATTCGTCGGCCACGATCACGCCGCACAGGTCAGGGCGGAAATCCTCCCCTTCCAGGCAGGCGCGATCAAGTTCGGGCGGCAGGCCCCAGAAGAAACGGTCGCAAAAATCGAGATAGTCGGGCCACTTGCCGTCACCCATCAGGTCTCCGCGGGCGCACTTTATCTCCACAATCACGATCCGGCCCTTGGGATCGACCCCCATCAGGTCCGCCCGCCGACCGTTGCGCAGCGGCATTTCGGGAATCATCCAGATATCGTTGCGGGCAAACAGCCGCCCGATCCCCCGCGCCACGGCGAGCGAGCGCAGGCCCGAAGCACCTGCCAGGGGAGGGGTGCGCAACGTGTCGGAAAGCGAATCGGCCATGGCGCGAAACTGGAACGAAATGCGAACACCGTCAAGCGTTGCCCGTATGTCGGCCGTGCGAATCAGGCGATGCGCAAAGGCCCCCTGCCGCCGCTGGACGGCACCAGCGTAAGGATCGCCGCGCGGGCGCGGACATATTCCTGCCACAGTGCGCGGGCGGCCGGACGGGTATCGGCGCCGCGGGCGTTGATTGCCAGGAGCGCAGCCATTCCCGGCTCCATCACTGCGGCAAGATCGGCCACGGCGTTCTCGGCCAGGGTCCGTCGCCACGGCGCGGTTTCGCGGATGAGGACAGGGAAATTGCGCGCCTGGTTTTCGACCGGCTCGGGCGCGAGCCCGGCCAGTGTTGCCACCACGGCACCGGCATCGCCCAGCGCGGCCCAGCGCATCGAGGTAGCGCTGTTGCCGCTGGCGCCACGATCAGGCGCGGCGCGACCGGACGAACTGCCCACTGGCAAGAAGCCCGGTGGCGAGAAAGATGGCGGAACGGCGTTCATCGGACAAACCGATAGCGCCGCCAGCCTTGCCAATTGGTTAGCGGACCCCCGGGCGAATGGAACGAATTGGTGCCGTTCAGTCGATATCGTCGAAGCCGAGGTCGATATTCGCGCCCTCACCCTCGGCGCCCGTGGTCAGCCGGTTGTTTTCCGAACAGACATATTCGCGAATCGGGAATTCGTTATCGAGGCGATAGGCGATGCGGGTGACCAGCGGTTCGACCAGCACCTCGGGATTGGTGATGGTATATTCGATTACCAGTTCGCCCGGGGCCTGGAGCCAGATATGCTCGTGCACGTGGCTCGCTTCGGTATGCGGGATGCCGGCGACGATGTTGGTCCGCGGGTGCAGGCCGATGGTATCGACAATCAGCTTGTCGCCTTCCCAGAAGCCGACCGAATTGCCGGTGTAGAACAGGTCGAAATCTTCCGGCAGCGGGCGTCCGTCGGTATAGATCCGGCGCGCCTGGGAATAGGCTTCGGTCAGGATCGTCACGCGCCCGGGCGAGAACAGGATCTCGATCGGATAGGGCTGCTGCATCACGCCGGGAATGCCGGGCGGCAGGCACAGCGCCTGGGCTTCCTGGTTGGGCCCGTTCTCGCGGATCGAGGCCTGGTAGGCATCGAAGGCCTCCTGCGCCGCCGGGGTCAGTACCGGGCGCGCCGCGGCCCGGCCGCCGAACAGCAGGGTCCAGTCAGGGTACCAGATGCCGGTCCAGTCCGGCAGGCCAGTCACTTCGGCATAGCCGGTGGCGCGATCGGGCACATAGGCCTCCTGCGCCGTGGCCGGCACCATGATCGCCAGCGAACCGATAGCTGCCCCGCAGGCCAGTGCCCGCGCGATGTTTGCCCCGAATTTCATCCCATTCCCCTCCCGGAAATTCCTGTCCGGCCTGCGCCGGGCTTGCCCGACAATTGCCGATGTTGCCTGCTTTTGCCCATGCAATTGATGTCGCAATTCGTATCAAGTCAAGCAGGCGGGTTGATTCTGTCAAACTGATAGTGGCAATATACCCGAAGGATCGTCAGGGAGCGTTCAGGCAGGCAAGGCCAAGCGCGATCCGAGGAGAGAGAACATGAACATCAGCATTGTCCGTCGCGGCCTGTTGGGTTGCGCGCTGGCACTGGCCGGGGCAGCCACCTTGTCGGTGCCCGGCTCTGCCCATCATTCCACCGCCATGTTCGCCTGGGGCCAGGAAACGGCGATGACCAACATGACCGTCGAACGGTGGGAATGGACCAATCCGCACACCTTCATCTATGCCCGCGATGCGCAAGGCAACCGCTGGGCCTTCGAAGGCATGAGCCCGAACCACTTGGTACGCTATGGCTGGTCGCGCCGTTCGCTGGCACCGGGCCAGGTCATCAGCCTCACGCACTATGCCCTGCGCGACGGGCGCAACGGCGGCTTCAACGTCACCGTGACCAAGCCCGACGGCACCCGCCTGAACCAGTTCGGCGAGCGCGGGACCACGCAGTAGGCACAGGCCACCACGCCGCGATTAGGTCTTGGGCCACACGAATAGGACTTGGCGCGCCGCCCGCCCCTTGCTAGGCGGCGCGCTGCTGCACCCGTAGCTCAGCTGGATAGAGTACTGCCCTCCGAAGGCAGGGGTCACAGGTTCGAATCCTGTCGGGTGCGCCATATTCTTCAGACAGTTACGGCGAATTTGGCAGGGCTCGAGGGGCAAAACTCCGGTGCTACTCCGGTGTCGCTCAGGCGAAAGCTCGAGGAACTGCTGTTTCGTTCCGGTCGATCAGCCCCTTGGTCGGAGCCAATGCAGGGCTAGCGTGAAGGGTGCGGCAGGCGGTCGCACAAGCACATTCCAGAATTGGAATGAGGCAGTGAAGTTGCCGCACACCACGATGCGAGCGGCTTGTCCAAAGCAGGGGCGGGTGCGACGGCAGCATTGCGCCCCAATTTTATCCATTGCGACTCGCGTGCCGACCGCCTGAAAGCGGACAAGATGGCGACTGGTCTAGATGGCCGACTCTGGGACATTTCTGCCAGTCGTCACTGCTACTGGGATCGTCCGGCTTTGCTGATACCTGCCATTCGTTGGGCCGGGATAGTCTTCTGGTCGATCAGCCTGCGAGCACTAATCTATCTGCAAAAGATAGTGGAGCCGCAGCCATCAAAGCGGCATAGCGGACTCATCAGGGAGGGGGAATGGTGAGCGAACCGATCGATGACATCATTAGCTGGTCAGCCACGCAGCAGCCATGGCGGCGCGACTGCCTGCGTCGGCTCGCCATTGCCAACGATCTTACCGACGCGGATCAGGACGAGCTTCTGGCGATGGTCAAGCAGGCGGCCGGGTTCACGCTCGCGAGCGAGCCGCCTAAGCCGACCCCCTTCGCCAAGGCGCATTTCGGGGGCGGCGCGCAGACGCCGGTGGTGCTGAAAGGCATCGCCAATGTCGAAGGCGTCAACCGGCTAGTCGCCAACGCGTCGCTCAGCTTCTGCCCCAAGGCGTTGACCATCGTCTATGGACGAAATGGCAGCGGCAAGAGCGGTTTCGTTCGTATCCTGCGCACGGCATGCCGGACGCGCATCGAAAATCCGGCGATGCTCAAGGTCCTCGCCGATGTCTATGGCGACGGCGCGGGCGCGCAAGGGGCCGATATCTTGGTCGATCTCGGCGACGGCGATGTCCCGATCGCCTGGACCCCAGGCATGGCAGCGGCGCCGCAACTCGCACAGGTCGCGGTGTTCGACAGCGCGTCGGCGCAGATCTATGTCGATGGCGGCAATCAAATCCGCTATCTGCCCTTCGGTCTGGCACTACCGCACCGGCTGAACACCGTCTGCCTCGCGTTCAAGGCAAAGCTAGAGGCCGAGCAGCTCACAGCGGTCGGCGGCAAAATCGCGCTGAGTTCGATCGCGTTCCCGATCGCGCGGAAGACAAAGGCCCAGACATTCAACACCGGCCTCAGCAAGATCGCGACCGATGCTGCGATCGATGCCGGCACGGCGTGGAGCGAAGATAATGCGACACGCCTCGAAGAGATCACCAATCTGCTAGCGGCGAGCGCGACGACGGCATCCGACCTCGGCGCGTTGCTGAGTTGGATCGGTGCCGTCAAACTCGAATGCGAAAGTGCGACAGATGCACTCGGCGACGAGGCGCTGGCGGCGCATACGGCGCTGCGCGATTCGGCGGTCGCAGCTCGCGAAGCCGCGCAGCTCGCGGCCGGCGCCCTGTTCGACGATGCGCCACTCAACGGCGTCGGTAGCCAGACCTGGCGGGCTCTGTGGCAGGCGGCGCGCGATTACTCGGTGACGGAAGCCTATCCCGATCAGCCCTTCCCGGTGGTCGGTGACGATACCGACATCGCTGCCTGTATTCTCTGCCAGCAGCCGCTGGAGACGTGCGGCATCGACCGGATGCAGCGCTTTCAGGCCTATATGGACGATGCGCTCGACACCGCGGCCACGGCCGCCGAGGCTGCGGTCACTGACGCGTTGGCCGATCTACCCGCCCTGTCTCATCTACTGGGCGACGATATCGCTGAGCGAATCGAGCAGGTTCGTGCGCGCGATGCCGCGCTGGCCGACGCGCTCCAGAGTTTCCAGTCTGCCGTCGCTGGTCGCCATGCCAACGCCAAGGCCAGACTGAAGGGCGCCGAGCTGGCCGACGTGGCGCCGCTCATCTCGCCGCTCGCGGCGGTGGAGGCGCTGTCCACCAAACTTGGCGACGAGAAAACTGCACTCGCCGCAGCAAGTCTGGTGGAGGGCCGCCAGAAGCTCGAAATCGAAAAAGCCGAACTGGAGGACAGCAAGATCCTTCACACCAACAAGGCGAAGCTCACCACCAGGCGCGACCTGATGGTGATCGATGCTGCGTATGCCAAGGCGCTTACTCTCGTTGCTACAACGGGCATCACCAAGCGGGCCAATGAACTTATCGATACGCATCTGACCGCGGCGGTGATCTCGCGGTTTGACGCCGAGCGCACCAATTTTGACATATTGCATCTCAAGGTCGGGCTAGCGCGTAAGAGCGGGCAGACCAAGGCCGAGTTCGAGATCGATCCGCAGACCAAATTGGCCAAGGTCACCTCGCAGATCCTGAGCGAAGGCGAGCAGCGTGCGCTGGCGCTTGCAGGCTTTTTGACCGAAGTCGCGCTCACCGATGGGTCCGGGCCGATCGTGATCGACGATCCAGTGTCCTCGCTCGACCGCGATCGTAGCTGCAGAGTCGCCGACCGCATCGCTGCCGAAGCTACGTGCCGGCAGGTCGTCGTGTTCACTCACGACATCGTCTTCTTTAACGAGCTGTGCCGCGCCGCCGACAATGTCGGCATCGAGCCGGTCACGGTTGCGCTGTTCAGCGACCTCGACGCGGCGGGCAAGATCGACGTGGCTGGCATGGTCTGGAAGGGCCTCAACGTCGCCAAGCGGATCGGCGCCATCAAAAGCGCCTTCGCACCGTTACCTAAGATCCATGGCAGCAGCCCAGCCGACTATGAGTTCGCGATCAAGAACCTCTATGGCCGGCTGCGTGATACTTATGAGCGGGTGGTCGAGGAGATCATCTTCAGCGACATTGTCCGCCGCGGCGTCGACGTCATTCAGACCCAGATGCTGCGCTATGTTACTTTGCCTGATGATCTCGCGATCCGCTTTTACGACGGGATGACGCGGGCGAACACTCATAGCCACGACAATCCGGCTGCCGACACCGTGCCGGTTCCGACACCCGACCAGTTTACTGTCCATCTCGGCGAGCTCGAACAGCTGATTGACGACTTCAAGTCGGCCAAGGCCGCAGCTGAAGCGGCACGGCCGCAGATGAAACCCAAGAAATGAGACCCTCGCCGCCCTGGGCGCTCTCGCCATTTAGGCAAATGCGTCTCGCACTGAACTCCGCAATCGACGAGAAGGCGAAGCGAACCGGCAGGAGAATAGACAATGGCCAGACGATATGCGCCGGGCTTCGTGGCGACCGAAAAGGAGGGGGCGCAGCTTCACTTCACGACGAAACAGAAGGGCGCGCGTTGGCAGGTCGCATACACGCCAGCACCGCAGGCGGTCTCGCTCGCGGAGCAATATGACGAAAAATTCGTTCCACCAAAGAAGCCTATCAAGTTGATCGAAGGCGATCGCGACGGCGAGTGCATTATTCTTCATCCGCACACGCTCGACGCCTCGAGCCCAAATTTTCTACAACCCAAATATACAAAACTCGCGACTATCACGCTGGAGGGCTTCGCATTCTGGTTCGAGGCCTCCGACGCGTCGGGTGTGGAGGCGTTTCTCACCGACCTACCGGCGGGCTTCATCAAGGACATCTACCACGGCCTTGGCCTTAACTACGATATCCGCCTGACCATGACATCGTCCTGCGTGTCTTGCCAGGAGCCACAGGGCGGGCGAAACAATGGCGCTTCCATCCGGGGCAACAATTCGAAGAAAATGCCGACGGTTCGCTGCTCGTCCGCTTCCGGGCCGGCGGCTTGCGCGAAATTGCCGAGCATCTGTTTACTTGGGGAGGCGACGTTGTGATTGTCGGGCCAGAGGAGCTACGCTCCGTGATGGCAGACCGGATAGCAGCAGCCACAACCATCTTACGACCGTTATTGTCGCAAGACACTCTCAGATAATGCCCATCATCATCTTGCGATACTAATCCTTTCTAGTCCTCCTCAATCGAAAGCCTCCCTTTGAGATATCAACCTGTCCAAGGCCATTACCATGCGTCCCGCCTCACCGTCGCAGGAACGGGCGAGGACTCTTTTTCGCGGTCTTTGACCTCGGCAAGGGTGGAAATGAACCCCCACCAGGTCGAAGCGGCGCTATTCGCGTTGAAATCCCCTATCGCGAAAGGCGTCTTGCTGGCGGACGAAGTGGGGTTGGGTAAAACGATCGAGGCCGGTCTCGTTATTTCGCAACGATGGGCCGAGCAGAGGCAGCGCATTCTGTTGATTGTGCCGGCATCACTGCGGAAGCAGTGGAGCCAGGAACTGCATGAAAAGTTCTCCCTTCGTAGCCGCATCCTTGAGGCAAAGACCCACAAGGACATGGTCAAGGCTGGACAACGCCGACCTTTCGAGGTGGCTGGCGGTGTGGTCATCGTGTCCTATGAATTTGCAGCCCGCAAGGCTGACGAAATCCGCGCCGCCAAATGGGATCTCGTTATCTTCGATGAGGCACACCGCCTCCGAAATGTCTGGAACAAGAACGGCGCAAAGGGCGCGAAAGCCATCAAATCCGCGGTGGGAGATCGCTTCAAAATTCTGCTGACGGCGACCCCGCTTCAGAATTCACTTATCGAGCTGTTCGGCTTGGTTTCCATCATCGACGACATGCACTTTGGCGGGGAGCAGGCTTTCCGCGCGCAGTTCATGGGGTCCTCAACCACGCCTGCATCGCAGCAGCTGCTGCGCGATCGTTTGGCACCGGTTTGCCACCGGACACTGCGGCGGCAGGTTCAGGAGGCCGGCCACATCAATTTCCGGAAACGGCACGCACGAACATTTACCTTCGAACCTTTCGACCAGGAAACGCGCCTCTACGAGATGCTTTCGGAATACCTTCAGGATCCGAACACGGTTGCCTACGGTCGCACCAATGCGCTCGTGGTCTTGCAAGCCCGCAAGCAGCTGGGCTCGTCTACTTTCGCTACCTCCCAATACCTGACCACTTTGCTGGAGCGCCTCAGGCGTGCGCAGGCGGCCTCATTCAATATGACCGACGACCTGGAAGATGGGTTGGCCGATGAGCTGGAAGGCATTGAAGACGAGGGCGATGAAGGGCCGCCCCCTGTGGATCCTGTCCGTCTCGCTTCCGAAATCGAACTTGTCGAGAAGATGCGCGACCTGGCCCTTTCGATCGGCATGAACGCCAAGGGTGAGAAGCTGGTCCAGAACTTGCCGGCCGTGCTTGACGAAATTCAAAGCAAGGGCGGCAAGCGCAAGGCGGTGATTTTCACCGAGAGCGTGCGGACCCAGAAGTATCTTGCGGCGCTCCTGTCCGAACACGGATATGACGGCCAAATCGCCCTAATGAATGGCTCCAACTCCGATCCGGAGAGCCGCGCGATTTACGAAGCCTGGCGCAAGCAGCATGCAGGCACTGATCGTGTTTCAGGTTCGCGCACTGCCGACATGAAGGCCGCTATCGTCGATGCCTTCCGCGGCGACGACAAGACTATCCTGATTGCGACGGAAAGCGGCGCTGAGGGTATCAACCTCCAGTTCTGTTCACTGCTGATCAACTACGACCTGCCCTGGAATCCGCAGCGGGTGGAACAGCGGATCGGACGCTGCCACAGGTATGGCCAGCTTGTCGATGTCACTGTCGTCAACATGCTCAACCTCAAGAACCGGGCCGAGGAACGCATCCACGAGCTGCTGCAAAACAAGCTGCACCTGTTCGACGGGGTGTTCGGCGCATCCGACGATGTGCTGGGTAAAGCCCCCATCATCGTACAGCTCTGGGAGCAGGTTCCAGCCCTCATGGCGCTGCGAGAGAACATAGGCGGCACACGCCTCGCGCTGGGCATCAAGGCTGTTGAACGCCTGATCGAGACCCTCCTCAGTCGACTTGCGGGTATAGATTGCACAGCGCAGGCGGCGGATCTGCTGATCAGCGGCCATGTTCGCGCACCTCCAGCTTGCCGAGCCGTGGGCTCTTCAACCCGAAGAACCGGGGACCGGACCAGCCTGCACCGGTGATGCGCTGAGCAATCGCGGTGAGCGACGGATAGCGCGTCCCACGATAACTGCAGCCGAGCGATTGATCATTGTCGACGCCGGGCCCGAAGGGCGGGAACGGCGCGCGCGTGGTGAGGAGCCGATGCGGCTGATCGAGGCACTACGCGAGGTGAGATTGGGACCATGATCAAGTGGACAGATGCGGTCACGCCCCCATCTGCCCGACAGCTGAATCTAGTCCGCTTTGAGGGGTCGAATATCGAAAGCGGTCCGTCGGCAGTCGGCCCAAAAGCGGTAGATTCGCATATTTCATTAGCCGCCGCTTATCGATGCATCTTCAATCGCTGTGGCTAAAGTGATCTCAGCTCAATCTCACACATTGCCGCTCAAACGAGCCGTCGGGGCCAGATCAGGATTCGAGAGACCGTTCAGCACTTGGGGGAGAGCCCGTCATTTGTTCACGCCAAGCTCTTGTCGGACAATTTTCGCGCCGGCGCACATAGCGTTGAGCTTCGCCCTTGCGGTATCTCGGGACAACGGAGCCATGCCGCAATTGGTCGAAGGCTGAAGTCTGTCGGCATCGACGAACCGCAAGACCTTGCGAAGCGTATCGGCCACTTCTTCCGGCGTCTCGATACGGTCAGTCGCCACGTCGATGACACCGACCATGACCTTCTTGCCGCGGACGAGTTCGATCAGGTCCATCGGAACGCGCGAATTCTGGCATTCCAGCGAAATGATGTCGATTTTGGACTTCTGCAGGGCGGGAAAGGCTTCCTCGTATTGCCGCCACTCGGACCCCAGGGTCTTCTTCCACTCGGTATTGGCATCGATGCCGTAGCCATAGCAGATGTGGACTGCCGTTTCGCACGTGAGACCTTCGGCGGCCCTCTCCAGCGCGGCGATGCCCCAGTCGTTTACCTCGTCGAAGAACACGTTGAACGCCGGTTCGTCGAACTGGATGATGTCGACCCCGGCCGCCTCCAGTTCCCGGGCTTCCTCGTTCAGGATCCGGGCGAATTCCCAGGCCAGCTTCTCGCGGCTTCCGTAATATTCATCGTACAGTGTATCGACCATCGTCATCGGGCCCGGCAGGGCCCACTTGATCGGCTGCGTCGTCTGGCGACGAAGAAACTTCGCATCCTCGACGAACACCGGCTTGGTGCGGTTGACGGCCCCGGTTACCGTGGGAACGCTCGCATCATAGCGGTCGCGGATCCTGGTCGTCTGGCGTTTTGCGAAGTCGACGCCGCTCAGGTGTTCGAGGAAGGTTGTCACGAAGTGCTGGCGCGTCTGCTCGCCATCGCTGACGATATCGATTCCGGCCTGCAGCTGGTCGTCCAATGCGAGCCGCAGGGCATCCTGCCTGCCGGCGTCCAGTTCTTTGCCCTGCAATTTCCAGGCAGGCCACAGCGTTTCCGGCTCGGCCAGCCAGGACGGCTTGGGCAGGCTGCCAGCGGTCGACGTGGGCAACAATATCGTCATGAAGTGTAATCTCGCTGGTGGAGCAGGATCAGAAGGCGGCGCTGGCAGACCATTGCGCCAGGACCGAGCGATAGGGCTTGATCAGGCTTTCTTCGGCAAACTTGCCCTGCTCCCTGGCCAGCCTGCTGCGCTCCTCCCGGTCGTAGATGATGCGGGTCAGCGAGTAGTCCTGGCACTTCAGGCTCGGCTTGAAGTGCTCGGCTGCGACCGAGTTGGCGTTGTATATCCTCGAACGCGGGATCTTTGCCGACCTGGCCATCGTCAAGGCGTGGAAGGCGGACGAGACCGGCAACCTGGTGTTTCGCAAGACCGCGCGCAATTTCAACCTGCCCGCCGCCACCTGCGGCAAGACCTGCGTGGTCGAGGTGGAGGAAATTGTCCCCGCAGGGTCGCTCGACCCCGACTGCATCCACCTGCCCGGCGTCTATGTGCAGCGGATGATCGTCGGCGCCCCCTATGACAAGAAGATCGAATTTGTGACGACGCGGGAACGGGAGGACGCGTTATGACCACGCAAGACGGGCTTACCCCCGGATGGACCCGCGACCAGATGGCGCAACGCGCCGCGCGCGAATTGCAGGACGGGTTCTACGTCAACCTCGGCATCGGCATTCCCACGCTGGTGGCCAACCACATTCCGCCGGGTGTGGAGGTGACGCTGCAGAGCGAGAACGGCATGCTCGGCATCGGCCCCTTCCCCTATGCGGGCGAGGTCGATGCGGACCTGATCAATGCCGGCAAGCAGACCATCAGCGAGCTGCCGCATAGCGCCTATTTCGACAGCGCGGCGAGCTTCGCCATGATCCGCGGCGGCCATATCGACCTGACCGTGCTGGGCGCGATGGAAGTGAGCGAAGGCGGCGACATCGCCAACTGGATGATCCCCGGCAAGATGGTCAAGGGCATGGGCGGGGCGATGGACCTGGTCGCGGGCGTGAAGAAGATCATCGTGGTGATGGAACACACCAGCAAGCACGGCGAGCCCAAGTTCATCCCCGCCTGCACCCTGCCGCTGACGGGCCGCAACGTGGTGGACATGATCATCACCGACCTGTGCGTATTCCAGCGGCTCGACCACGCCAGCCCGTTCAGGCTGGTCGAACTGGCGCCGGGCGTTGCGGCCGAGGATGTCGCGGCGAAGACCAGCGCGCATTACCATCAGTAAGTAGAGGCAGGTAATGGCGAATTCGGTCTATCTTTTCGGTGGTCGGT
>NZ_JAMFLH010000020.1 GCF_023501975.1 Altererythrobacter sp. KTW20L
GTCTCTTGGATTGGGTTCACCGAATAGGCAAAAACCCAAGGCGAACTTCCGCGAGCAATCACCGTTGGCGAGGTTAAATCCCGTTCGGGATTGCCGCTTGCGCGGCTGCCTCCTGATCGGCCACATAGCTAGAAAGGTGGGCGTCCGTCATCAGAATGGTCATCCGGTCAACCGATTGCGATGGAGACTGGACGAGCAATGATCCAGTTGTATCGGACCAAACAGCGGTGACCTGATCGAAGCGATTACCAATGCCATTCTGCACTACGCCAGTCCTCAATTCTGGTGTTCCGAACTTGAGTGTGAGTGCCTGCGTGATCGCGTCCTCGGCGCGGCGGTTAGTCACCCCTTGAAATTGGTAAAGACGCAAGACGCCGTCTCGCGGATCGGGCACGAAGCTGAAGCTGTATTCGATGGTGGCGTAGCCACTGCCTGCCAATCGCAACGGGGCGCTCCGAGCAATGGCATAGCTGTCCGTGCTGATCCACACGCACTTACGGACGCCGAGGGCCGTGTGAACGGAACTGAAGAGGGACACCTCCAACGGGGTCGTCGCAACGCCGAGATATGTGATTTGCTCACCTGTGCAGACAATCTGCGAAGCGGCACCATCAGGATGGGGGAGACGGCGAAACTCGTCATAGCTTATCGCGGAGTGCTGAAAGCCAACCGCATCCGCCATGCCACCCGTCAGTCGCTGGAGGCACTGGCCGAGCGCCTTGACCCTTTCAGCCCCTGCTAGCCCCAAAGAAACATTGTTTTTATCGCAGAGAGATATGTCTCGCCGACTGTCTTGGCCGACCTGACAAGCCCTTGTGCATTGGGAGCCGAAAGTAAGTGCTTTTTCCAAGCCACCACATCCTTGGACCTCACTTGCCGAGCATCCGAATGACCAAGAAAATCGATGAAGGCACTGATAAACCGTCGATACGATTTTATCGTCGCAGGGGCAGGTTTGCGCTCCGCCACGTAGCCTTCAAACAGTTCCATGATCGAGATTGGCTGGTCATCCGACTTCTGCCGCCGTCGCTCGTCATCAAGTCGATACTGGTCGGGCGAAAACCGGGCATCTTGAACGATCCGCGCTTCACCATTCATGTCTGCTGCGATCCAGCTATTGGCTTCGATCTGGCTTCGCCCAACAAGTCTTTCCAGATGATGCCATAGGCTGGAACCTCGGTCGATAACCCAGCCTTCTGCACTACAGATGTCCTCGGCGAGCCAAGTCGTTGTGATGGAGGGGCCCTCGGCTCCGAGACCAATCCCCTGCTTCACGCTGTCTGCATGGGCTTGAAGGTCGAGCCATACCCGCTTCGCCTCATCTGGATCGCGCCCTGACACTGCCAACTCGCTGCTGGCAGCCCTCTCAATGCGCTCGGACAGCCAATGCCTAACCCTCTCCTCTAACTCGGTCTGACTGGGAGACTTGTTGGGCACGATATGGCGGACCGCATCGGCGACTGGCCTTCCGCCTAAGTCAGCCAATATCTTGTCGAACGTTGCAACTTCGATGGCCAGAAGATGCCGGGCATCGGCGATGTTGCTTGTGCCGAGCGACTTCTGAACTTCCTCGCGCCCGCCGAACGCAGCAATCGCGCCTGCTGGCACCCTGCGGCGGAAATACAACTGATCGCCACGCCGATACAGGTAGCGGTAGCCCTTCACCCGCCTCATCTAATTCCCCCCTGCAACGGCACAAAATGTAGCAGGAAATGTAGCAGCCAAATGGTTAAAAAGCCCTGAAATGCTGGGACTTCAGGAAAACTGCGGTTCTTAGGGAGGTCTGGCGGAGAGGGTGGGATTCGAACCCACGTTACGGTTACCCGTAAACCGCATTTCGAGTGCGGCGCGTTCGACCACTCTGCCACCTCTCCGCAAGAAGTGCGGGGCTGCCTGCGCGGCCCCGGGTCGATCTTTGAAGGGGCGCGGTTAGCGGAAGGTTTCGCGCTTGCCAAGTCCCCTCCGCACGCGAATTTGGTCCATGCGCGGGCCTAAGCAGGGGATTGTCGGCAGGCTTCGCTTGTTTCGCACCTGCGAAGGCATATATTGGCGTCATGGATCAGTCGGAATTCTTCCTTCCCCAGGCTGGACGTGTGGTCCAGGCCCCCCGCCACAGCCGAGCACGCTTTTCGATCGGCGATGTCGTGCGCCACAAGAAATTCGACCTGCGCGGGGTGGTGTTCGATATCGACCCGGTCTTCGCCAATTCGGAAGAATGGTACGAGGCGATCCCCGAGGACATGCGCCCCTTGCGCGACCAGCCGTTCTACCACCTTCTGGCCGAGAACGAGGAAAGCTCCTATGTCGCCTATGTCAGCCAGCAGAACCTGCTGCGCGACGAGGAGGGCGGCCCGGTGGACCATCCCGGCATCGCCCAGCTGTTCGATCGTTTTGCCGCAGGGCGCTATCGTCTGCACCGCAGCCTGACGCATTGAGCGCCCGGCCCGATACCAGGCGCTGGCGCGATCAGGTCTTGATCCGCCACCCGCTTTTAAGCACCCGGTAGGTCACGAACCCCAACACCAGGTTCAGCACCCCCACGCCGATGGCCGCGCCCAGCACGGCCTGGTTGGTATTGCCGATGTCGCTTTGGCCAATGAAGCCGAAGCGGAAGCCCGATATCAGGTAGAAGAACGGGTTGGCCCGACTGATTGCCTGGAACACCGGCGACAGGTTGGAAATGACGTAGAACGTGCCCGACAGCAGGCTGAGCGGTGCAATGACGAAGTTGGTCACCGCCGCGTTGTGATCGAATTTCTCGGCCCACAGGCTGGCCAGCAGCCCGATCAGCGCCAGCATGGTCGCCCCCATCAGGCCGAACCACACGATGGCCCAGGGATGGGCCGCCTGGAGATCCACCCCGGGCCACAGCGCCATGGCCAGCGCCACCGCCCCGCCAACCATGACCCCGCGCGTGATCGCCGCGCCGACGATGGCGATCATCAGTTCGGCACTGCTGAGCGGCGGCATCAGGTAATCGATGATCGTGCCCTGGATCTTGCCGCCCAGCAGGCTGAAACTGGAATTGGCAAAGGCATTCTGCATCATGCCCATCATGATCAGGCCCGGTGCGATGAAGCTGGCGAAATTCACCCCCAGGATGACCCGCTCCGCCCGGCCCGCGGAACCGCCCAGGGCGACGGTGAAAATGATCAGGAATAGCAGGGTGGTGATCGCCGGGGCCCAGATAGTTTGCGTCTGGACCTTGAGAAACCGGCGTATCTCCTTAATATAGAGGCTCCACAGCCCGATCCGGTTGAACCCGCTGATCAGCGGCTGTCCCTTTGGCGGGAAAATGCGTCCTGTTGACTGACTGGGCCCTGTTGACTGACTGGGCATTGTAGTGCTTGTGGGGACTTGATCGGCCATGTGCTGCCGCCTATCGGCCTGCACTCGGCCTGACAAGCCCTGCCCTTTGCTGGCAAGCCGTACGTCTGCTTGTCCCGCCTGCTTGAAAAACGGAAATTTTGCATGAGTTGGACCGAAGAACGCATCGCCAGGCTGACCAAGATGTGGGAAGGCGGCTCGACCGCCAGCCAGATCGCGGAAGACCTGGGCGGTGTGTCGCGCAATGCGGTAATCGGCAAGGCCCACCGCCTCGGCCTCAAATCGCGCCCCTCGCCGGTCAAGGCGAACGAGGCGAAGCCCGCCAAGGCCGCTGAGACCGAGCCCGTCCCGAAGAAACCCGTGGCCGCCAAGGTCAAGGCGCCGCTGCCCAAGGTGGAAACGCGCCCCGCCGCTCCGCCCAAGCCGCCCGCTCCCAAGCCGTCGCTGGAAAACAGCCAGCCGATGCCGGGGCGCGAGCCGATGCAGCGCGTCCATTCGGTCGGGCCCGGCGGCTTCGTGCGGCAGGGTCCGGGCGAACAGCAGGCGCCGATCCCGCCCGCTCCGCCGCGCCGCCTGGTGCCGGCCAAGCCCAGCCCCGACATTGCCGACAAGACCGGCCTGCTTGAACTGAACGACCGTGTATGCCGCTGGCCGATGGGCCACCCGGGCGAGGCGGATTTCCATTTCTGCGGCGAAAAGGTGAACCCCGGGTTCCCCTATTGCGTCGAACACTGCGGGCGGGCCTATCAGGCGCAGCTGCCGCGCGGTGCGCGCCGGCCCCCGCCGCCCCTGCCGTTCGGCGGACCCAGGGTGCGATAACACATTGTCCGGTCGATGATCGGGTAGATCGCAAGGTTTGAAGATTGAGGGCGGCCGGGACAGTGTTCCGGCCGCTTTTTCTTATCCGGAAGAACGTGCGACCCCGCACCCTTCGGGGGGGGGGGGGGGGGGGAGACGGGCACAGGGCCGCACGTTTTCGGTAAACTAAGGCGTCCCGGCTTGGGGTCCAGGACGCCGAGACCATTAACTACTCGTTCGACGCGACCCGAAGAGCCGTCGCTGGTCTCGTCGCGGGCCTATATGGCGCTTGCAAAGGTTGCGCATGTAACGTGATTGCCTGACAACAGCAGTGCCTGTTCAGCTTGCGTCCGGCTTCTCGCCCAGCGGGTCGCCCCCCTCGTCCTGCTGCGCGCGCGTCGCGTTGACGAATTTCTCGTAGTCGCCCGATACCAGCAGGCCCAGCGCAAAGGCCTTGACCGAGGCCGTGGTGCGGTCGGTCACGTCCAGCTTGGCGAACAGCCGCCGGACATAGACATCGACCGAAGATGGCGAGATTTCGAGGATCTCGGCAATCACGGAATTGCTCTTGCCCCGCCCGATCCAGTGCAGCACCTCCAGTTCGCGGTTTGATAGCGGCGGCACTTCGGTCGCCCGCTTGACGATGCGGCAATAGGTCTGGAACGAAGTCTGTCCGATGGCCTGGATGCCCTGCAGCATGGCGCTATCGGGCGGCGGCATCTCATCTGGCAAGGCCGCGCCGAGGAACCCGCTGCGTCCGTCAGGCCCGAAGCAGGCCACCCCCACCCCGCGCGCAAGCCCGTATTGCGCCGCGATCTGCATGAATCGCTGCTGCTTCTTGTCAAGCTTCACATCGGCAAGGTCATCGGGCCAATAGAACGGCGCCAGCCGGTCCACCGCGAACTGGGGCAAGGGGTCGATCAAGTGCAGCCGGGCGCGGTATTGCCGCTCCCAGGTCCATGGCAGCCCGATATTGGTGATGATCCGGCCAATCCGCGGATCCCTGGTCAGCGGCGCAATGAAATAGGCCGCCGAAATGCCCAGCAGCGCGAGCGCGTGCATCGTCGCCTGCCGCAAGGGTGCGACAGCCTCACAGCTCCCGATCGCCGCAAGGCGTCGGGAGAACTCTTCCAGGTCCACCGGCATGCCCCTTCCCCAAGTCAGGAACCGCAGTCAAACCGTCTGGTGCCAGGGGGGCTGATACCCGCAGGCTGGCGCAAGAGCGAAGACTGACACCTAACGCGGGTTAGTGCAAGCCGATGGTCTCCTCAGCCTTGGGTGCGCGCGGGTGGCACCTGGCGGTCCACCACGAAGGCCGCCGCCGATACCATCGCCGAAGCAACCAGCAGCACGGCAAAGAACGGCACCACGCTGGTCCCGCCCCATTGCAGCAGGGCCCCGCCAAAGGCCGTGGCGAGGAATGCGCCCACCCGGCTCATGAAGATGCCGAAGCCGATGCCTGCCGAGCGGCAGCTTTGCGGATAGCCCAGCGCCATGATGACATACATCGCCGCCATGCAGGCGCTGAAGACCGCACCGGCCAGCCCCACAAGGCTGACAACAACCAGCCGCTGGGTTGCATCCGGCTGGTCCGGCAGCATCTGCACCTGCCAGCCGAGCACGATGATCACCAGGCACAGCGTGGCGCTGAACAGGCTCATGATCAGGCGCGATCCATATCGGCGCACCAGGATGCCCGCCAGCACGGACCCTGCGATCGAGGTGATGCCGGCGATGGATACGGCACGGCTTGCCTCGGCAAAGTCGAAGCCTGCCGTGGTGAGGAAGGTGGTGGACCAGCTCAGGATACCGAATGCCACCAGCGCGGCCGAGGAAAAGGCAATGCCCACGCCGATATTGAAGCGCTTGTTGCTGGAATGGAGCACGCCGATGTGGCGCTCGCCCGGCTTCAGGGCCGGCTTGGGCTCGGCCACCAGCTCTACTGTCCCGTCCAGCACCTTGCCGGCATTCTTCTGCGCGGCATCGGCCTTGCCCCGTTCGAGCAGGTATGACGGGCTGTCGCGCAGGACCAGCAGGACCAGCACGCAGACCGCCAGCAGGGCAAGGCCCAGCGAGGTAAAGGTGCCCTCCCAGCCGCTGGAGGCGGTAAGCCCGGGGGCCAGCCAGCCCGCAATGGTGCCGCCAATCGGCACGCCCACGGTCAATGTGCTGATAGCCACGGGCCGCCAGCGTTCGGCCAGCCATTCGCTCGCCAGGGACAGGACGTTGGGATAGACCCCGCCTACTCCCAGCCCGGTGACGACCCGCCAGATGGCCAGTTCCCACACGCCTTCGGTGGTGGAAGAACCCATTGTGGCAAAGGCATAGGCAAGGGCAGCGATGGCAATCGTCCATCGGCGGCCGATCCGGTCCCCCAGCCAGCCGCCGCCCCAGGCACCCACGCCAAAGCCGATAATCGCCGCGCTCATCGCAATGCCAAATTCGCCGCGTTCCACGGCGAAGGCTTCCATCACCAGCGGGGCGATGATGCCCAGCAGTTGCAAGGCCACTCCGGCACCCACCAGCACGCACATGCAAACGAACAGCGTGACCCACTGAAACGGGCGCATCGGCAGCGCATTCAGCGCCTCAACGAAAGTCCGGGGCATCTCAGGCCCCCTCGCCCGCGGCGTGATGTGTCATGATACGATCCTCTCCCAAGGCGGCCTTTTGACCGCTCTATCCAAATTGTTCCGGTGCTGCTTTCAAACGACCGCGATTTCCTCCGCCCAGCCGTTCTCCAGCCGGTGGAAATGCCCGGGCATGATCGCTTCGTATTTCAGCATGTCGTCGCGCCCCTCACCCACGTACAGTGCGCGCAGCATCGATCCGGCCAGGCCGTGGCCGACGACGACCAGCTTGCGGTTGCCTGCCCAGCGCAGCCAGCCCCACAGGCGCTCGACCGCTTCGTCCAGCCCTTCGCCATCGACGCAGTGGTGCGCCCAGGCGGCAAGGAAGGTCGGCTCGTCCTCGACCAGCGGATCGCGCGCCTGGATCGATGCGAAGTGATGCTTTTCCCACGATCCGCAGCCCAGCTCGACCAGTCGCGCATCGGTGATGACCGGCCGGTCGATGCCCCATGCCTCGCGCACCAGCAGCGCGCTGTCATAGGCGCGTGGCTGGGGGCTGCAGATGATCTCGTAATCGGCATCGCCGCCCTCTGCCGTTTCCAGCATCCCGCGCAATTTGGCACCCATGGCCCTTGCCTGGTCCCGCCCCAGGCTGGTCAGCGGATTGTCGCCGCTGCCTTCGATGCGCTGCTCCAGATCGAAATGGGTCTGCCCGTGGCGCAGCAGGTACAGCGCCACCCCTATTGCCCGCCTGCAGGAGAGCGCGAGCCGAGATCGAGTTCCATGTCCATGCCCTCCGTAGCCGGCACGGGGCGGTTGCCCGGTGCCATCAGGTTGCGCACCTGTTCGGCGCGCATCGTCTCGAACTTCACCCGGCCCGGCGTTGCCTCCTCGGTCGGGAAGGCGTCCTCGATCTCGCGGTGGCGTACCCGCACTTCATCGAGGAATTCGCAGTTGGTGAAAATGTAGAACCGGTTGGCCTTGATGGCATCTACCACCATGCGGCCGGTATCCTCAGGGTCGATCGCGCCGCGCATGGCGTCCCACAGGTCTTTCAGGAACTGCGGCGCGTTCTCCGCATCGATCGAGGGATCGTCCTCCGGCAGGGGCACAAGCGCGGTGCGGGTGGCGCCGGGGAACAGGCACGACACCCCGATACCGCGCGGAGCAAGCTGCATCCTAAGGCTTTCGGAATAACCGCGAACGGCATATTTCGCCGTCGAATAGGCGGCCAGCCCCGGCAGCGGGACAATGCCCGCCATGGAACTGGTGTTGACGATATGCCCGCCCTCGCCCTGGGCGCGGATAATCGGGGCCACGATCTTGGTGCCGTTGACCACTCCGCCAAGATTGATGGCGATGGCCTTGTCCCAGTCATCGAAATCGGGGCTGGCCGCCGTGCCGCCGCCGTTGACCCCGGCATTGTTGCACAGCACATGGATCTTGCCGAAATGGGCCAGCGTCTGGTCCACCGCCTGCTTCAGGCTGTCGCGGCTGGCGACATTGGCTTTCACGAAGAACACCGCGTTATTGCCCGCAAGGTCCGCCCTGGCGCGGGCGATATGCTCGTCGCTCCAGTCGGCCAGGGCCACTTTCATCCCTTCGGCCAGGAAGGCCTTGGCCATGCCCAGCCCGATGCCGCTGGCACCGCCGGTTATGAACGCCACGCGGCCCTCGAGCTGTTCCATAAGGTCGTTCTCCCGTGCGGCCTGCAGCCGTTCTTTGCACCACTGTAGCGCGGCGCGCGCAGGAGGGAAGCGACAGTTCACATGGATTTTGTGATCATGACCTGATTCGCCCGCGCCGGTACCTAGCGCCGGTAAAACGAATGTTAACCCGGCTTCTCTAAATCCCGCGGCAATAAGAGGGGACTGGAGAATGAACTGGCTGCGCGGCCCCGACCGGGCCGGGTCACACCTTGAACGCTATCGCCGCCTGGTCTGGACTGGCCAGTTGGTGACGGCTGTCGTGCTGGTGGCCGCAGTCTGGCAGTCCGGCTATGCTGCCAGCGTCCTTACCGGGCTGGCTGCCGTTTTGATGGTCGTCCAGTTCGCCGTCTCGCGCATCCTCGCCGCCAAGTCCACGTCCCATGTCGAGGAGCACGAACAGCTGTTCCGCGATGCTGAAAGCGCGCGGCTGCAGATCGAACAGCTGTTCGCCATGACCGACATGCTGCAAAGCGCCGAGAACCACGAGGATGCCGGCGCAATCCTGGAAGCGACCGCCAGCCAGCTCCTGCCCGAGTTCCGCGGCGCACTGTATATCTTCAACAACTCGCACGACCGGCTCGACCTGACGCGCTACTGGCCGCACGGCGAGGACTGCCATCCGGCCGAAACGCTGGTGCCGGGCAACTGCTGGGCGCTGAAGCGCGGCAAGCCGCACATCAACGATCCCAATGCCGGCACGCTGTGCTGCATGCACAACAACGGGATATTCTCGACCATCGAACTGCCGATGATCGCGCGCGGTAAGGTCCACGGCTTGCTGATGCTGGCGATAGGTGGGCCCGACGGCACAGCCCGGTTGCAGCACATCACCCGCATCGCCCGCGCGCTGGCCGATTCGGTCAGCCTGGCGCTCGCCAATATTGCGCTGCAGGAAAAGCTGCGCACCCAGTCGCTGCGAGATCCGCTTACCGGCCTCTACAACCGCCGCTACATGGAAGACGCGCTGGAACGCTATCTGTCGATGGTCGAACGCAATGGCACCCCGACATCGGTGGTTATGATCGACCTCGACCACTTCAAGGCGCTCAACGATACCCACGGCCATGCCAAGGGCGATGCCGTGCTGCGCGATGTGGCAGTACAACTGGTCGGCGCGCTGCGTCCGTCGGACGTGGTCAGCCGCTATGGCGGCGAGGAACTGCTGGTGATCATGCCCGGCTGCACGATGGACGATGCCCTGCTCAAGGCCGAAGTGCTGCGCGCCCGGATCGAGAGCCTGGGCGCGGTCCACGGCGCGCCGGTCAGTGCGTCGATGGGGGTCGCCTGTGTACCCGAAAGCTCCACCGGGATCGCCGACCTTGTGGCGATGGCCGACACCGCGCTTTACGCCGCCAAGCTGGCGGGCCGCAACTGTGTGCTCCCCGCCAAGCGCCGCGCCAGTTCAGAGATCAAGAAGCCCAAGCTGGCCGTCGGCTGAAGCCGCAAAAGAATAGGGCCGCGGTAGGTTTCCCTCCGCGGCCCGCTCTCCCACCTGGTAAAGAAAAGCCCCCGGACCGCTCGGGTCCAGGGGCTCTCTATAGCTGATTAGTCGTCCTTAAGGAAGGCCGGCAGATGGTCGGGGCTGCCGCCGCCGCTGTCATTGCCGCCATCACGATCCTGGCGCGGAGCGCGATCGCCACCGTCACGACGGGGGCCACGATCACGGTCGCCACCACCACGGGGGCCACGATCACGATCACCGCCGCCACGCGGACGACGATCGCCACCACGGTCACCACCGCCCGAGCGGGGCTCGCGCGGTTCGCGGGCGGGACGGGTGTCCGCCAACTCTTCGCCGGTTTCCTGGTCAACCACGCGCATCGACAGGCGAACCTTGCCGCGCGGATCGATTTCGAGAACCTTGACCTTCACTTCCTGGCCTTCGGTGACGACATCGGTCGGCTTTTCAACACGCTCGTTCTTCATTTCCGACACGTGGACGAGACCGTCCTTGCCGCCCATGAAGTTCACGAAAGCGCCGAAATCGACGATGTTGACGACCTTGCCGTTGTAGACCTTGCCCACTTCGGCTTCCTCGACGATGCCGAGGATCCACGCCTTGGCGGCCTCGATCTGGTCGAGGTCGCTCGACGACAGCTTGATCACGCCTTCGTCGTCGATATCCACCTTGGCGCCGGTTTCGGCCACGATCTCGCGGATCACCTTGCCGCCGGTGCCGATGACATCACGGATCTTCGACTTGTCGATCTGCATGGTCACGATGCGCGGGGCATGGGCCGACAGTTCGGTGCGGGCAGAACCCAGCGCCTTGTGCATTTCGCCCAGGATATGGGCGCGACCGGCCTTGGCCTGTTCCAGTGCCTTGGCCATGATTTCCTGCGTGATGCCGGCAACCTTGATGTCCATCTGCATGGTGGTGATGCCTGCTTCGGTACCGGCCACCTTGAAGTCCATGTCACCCAGGTGATCTTCGTCACCCAGGATGTCGGACAGCACGGCGAAATCGTCACCTTCGAGGATCAGGCCCATGGCGATGCCCGATACCGGGCGCGCGATCGGCACGCCGGCATCCATCATCGACAGGCAGCCACCGCACACCGTCGCCATCGACGAGGAGCCGTTGCTCTCGGTGATGTCCGACAGGATACGGATGGTATAGGGGAATTCCTCGCGGCTCGGCAGCATCGGGTGCAGCGCACGCCATGCCAGCTTGCCGTGGCCGATCTCGCGGCGGTTGGAACCACCGAAGCGGCCGACTTCGCCCACCGAATAGGGGGGGAAGTTATAGTGCAGCATGAACGACTGGTAGGAGAGACCCTCCAGCCCGTCGATCATCTGTTCGCTTTCCTTGGTGCCCAGCGTGGTGGTGCAGATCGCCTGCGTTTCACCGCGGGTGAACAGCGACGAACCGTGGGTGCGCGGCAGGAAGCCGACCATGGCTTCGATCGGGCGAACCTGATCGAGCTTGCGGCCGTCGATGCGCTGGCCGTCCTTGAGGATCGCGGTCCGCACGATGTCGGCCTCGACCTTCTTGACCAGCTTGCCGGCGACCATCTGGGTCTGCCCGCCTTCGTCGGCGAAAGCTTCCTTGGCCTTGGCGCGGGCTTCATTCAGCGCGTTGGACCGGGCCGACTTGTCGGTCAGCTTGTAGGCAGCGGCAATGTCCGCGCCCACCAGGTCCTTGATCTTGGCCTTCATGTCGGCCGTGTTGTCCGACGTATCGACAGTCCAGGGATCCTTGGCAGCCTGTTCCGCCAGTTCGATGATCGCACCGATGACCTTGCGGCTTTCATCGTGGGCGAACATCACCGCGCCGAGCATTTCTTCCTCGGTCAGTTCCTTGGCTTCCGATTCAACCATCATCACCGCGTCCTGCGTGGCAGCGACGATGAGATCGAGGCGGCCGTCCACAAGGGCAGCTTCCTGCTTGGGATTGAGGACATATTCGCCATCGACCATGCCCACGCGGCAAGCGCCGATGGGGCCCATGAACGGCACGCCCGAGATGGTCAGCGCGGCAGAGGCGGCAACCATGGCCACCACATCGGCCTCGGTCTCGCCATCATAGCTGAGAACCTGGCAGATCACGTTGATCTCGTTGTAGAACCCTTCGGGGAACAGCGGGCGGATCGGACGGTCGATCAGGCGGGAAACCAGCGTTTCCTTTTCGGTCGCGCCGCGTTCGCGCTTGAAGAAGCCGCCCGGGATGCGCCCGGCGGCAGAGAACTTTTCCTGGTAGTGGACGGTGAGCGGGAAGAAATCCTGCCCTTCCTTGACGCCCTTTGCAGCCGTCACGGCGCAAAGAACAACGGTTTCGCCGTAAGTGGCGAGGACCGCGCCGTCAGCCTGACGGGCAATGCGGCCGGTTTCCAGAGTGAGGGTCTTGCCGCCCCACTCCAGCGATACAGTCTTGGTGTCGAACATAGTAATCCTTCGAACCCGCACCGCCAGATTGCGCCTGCGGGGTTTGCTGCCGGGGATACCGTCCCGGTCCGGTGCGGGGCCTTTGGTTAGCCCCATGAACAGGCCCTGCGCCGAATTGCACAGGATGCCTAAAGCGAAAGGGCGGCCAACCCGGCCGCCCTCCCGAAACTTGCTTACTTGCGCAGACCCAGCTTCTGGATCAGCGAGTTGTACCGGCCCACATCCTTGCTTTTCAGATAGGCGAGCAGGCTGCGACGCTTGTTCACCATCTTGAGCAGGCCACGGCGGGAATGGTTATCCTTGTGGTTGGCCTTGAAGTGGTCGGTCAGGTTGCGGATCCGTTCGGTGAGGATGGCGACCTGCACTTCGGGGCTGCCGGTATCACCGGTGCCCTGGGCGTTGTCGGCGATCACTTCGGCCTTGCGTTCAACAGTAATGGTCATGTTGTCTTCGTACCTTTCGCAGCATCATGCAATATTGAAACCCCGCACGACCGTGGCCGTGCCTCCTGACAGTTCCATCAGGGCAACCGGAACACCGTCCAGCGTTGCAAGATGGAGCCCATCGGGATTGGGCAATCCGGAAATGACCCGGCCCTGGCGGACCGCCTGCGCGCTTTCCGGATTGAGTGACAGGGCCAGGATGCCGTCCAGCCCCGCCTCCAGCGGCAGGAGGTGGTCTTCAAGTCGCGCGCCCTTACCGATTTCCTCAAGCGTGTCCAGTGAAATCGCCTGATTTGCGGTAAACGGACCGGCCTTTGACCGCCTGAGATAGGTGACGTGGCCCACTGTTCCAAGGGCATGGGCAATGTCGCGCGCAAGGCTGCGGATGTATGTTCCCTTTGACACATGGGCGACCAGAGTGATGCTGTCGGCCAGTTCGAGCGGAGCGGCAGGATCATAGGGATCGGGCCTGCCTGCCGTGGTGGCGAAGGCAGAGCCGATGTCTCCCGCAGCGCCGCCACCCAGCACTTCCAATGAATGGACGGTGACGCTGCGCAGCTTCATCTCCACCTCCTCGCCCGCCCGCGCCCGGTCATAGGCGCGCCTGCCATCCACCTTTATCGCGGAATAGGCTGGCGGTGCCTGCTCGATCGGGCCGGTGAAGTGTTCGAGGATCGCCGCAACGGCAGCGCGCGGCGGACGTCGGTCGCTGGTGGCGACAACTTCGCCTTCGGTATCGAGCGTGGAAGTCTCCTCGCCGAACTGGATCGTGAACTCGTAGATCTTGTCGGCATCGAGCATCCGCCCCGCCAGCTTGGTCGCTTCGCCCAGCGCAATCATCAGCACGCCTTCAGCCAGCGGATCGAGCGTGCCGCCGTGGCCCACCTTGACCTTGCCATAGCCTGCATTGCGCAGGCACCGCTTCACCGCCCCCACCGCCTGGGTCGAGCCGAGGCCGCGCGGCTTGTCGAGGATGAGCCAGCCGTGGGGTTGGGGTTTTGGATCGTTCATCGAACTTCCATGGGGATTTCAGGCGGGCTGGTAAAGACCGCCGAGTTTGGCCATGCTAGGCACAAGGTTTCATGTGAAAGGGATCATCCATGAGCGCAGCGGTCGAGGCAACGGCAGCACAGAAGGGCTTCCTCGGCTGGATCGAACGGACGGGCAACAGGATGCCCGACCCGGTGTTCCTGTTCCTGTGGCTGATCGTTGGCCTGGTGGTGATCTCGGTCGTCACCTCGCTGGCGGGCTGGAGCGCGCTGCACCCGGCAGAGATTGACGCCGCCACCGGCCAGCCCCGCGTGATCGAAGCGACGAGTCTGCTGTCGGCCGACAATATCCGCCGCCTGTGGGTGGAGATGCCGACCACTTTCACCCATTTCCATCCGTTGGGCTATGTGCTGGTGGTGATGCTGGGTGCAGGCGTGGCAGAACGGTCGGGCCTGTTCGGCACGGCCATGCGCGCAGGCGTGCGCAATGCGCCCAAGGCCCTGTTGACCCCCATCGTGGTGGCCGTCGGAATGATGGGCAACCTTGCCGCCGATGCCGCCTATGTCGTTCTGGTGCCGCTGGCCGGGATCATCTTCCACGCCGCCGGTCGCCATCCTGTGGCGGGCATTGCAGCCAGCTTCGCGGGCGTTTCGGGCGGCTTTTCGGCCAACCTGCTGCCGGGCCAACTCGATGCCCTGCTGTTCGGCATAACCGAGGCGGCGGTGGAAGCCACTTTCGGCGAATTCACCGCCAATATCCTTGGCAATTATTACTTTATCGCGGCGATGTTCTTCCTGTTCCTGCCGGTAATCTGGTATGTGACCGACCGGATCATCGAGCCGCGCCTCGGGCCGTGGGATCCGGCGCGCGCAGGCAACGCCCAGGCGGGCGAGCAGACCGACCGGCCGCTCACTGCCGATGAACGCAAGGGTCTGAAGCACGCGGGCCTCGCCGTTCTGGGCGTCTGCGCGCTGTGGCTGTTCTTCGCCTTCGGGCCTGGCACACCGCTGATCGACGAGGAGGCTGCCGCAGAGGTCCAATGGAATCCCTTCTACCAGAGCCTGGTGGGTGGCTTCTTCCTGTTGTTCCTGCTGGCGGGCTGGGCCTATGGTCGGGCCGTGGGCCTGATCGGCAACCACCGCGACACGGTGAAGATGATGTCCGGCGCGATGGAAGACCTGGCCTATTACCTTGTCCTGGCCTTTGCGGCGGCGCACTTCGTGGCGATGTTCGGCTGGTCGAACCTGGGCCTGATCATGGCGGTCAGCGGCGCGGACTTCCTGGGCAATTCGGGCATGCCTGCCTGGGCGCTGCTGGCCTCCATCGTGATCGTGTCGGGCCTGCTCAACCTGCTGGTCGGTTCGGCCAGTGCCAAGTGGGCGCTGCTTAGCCCGGTGCTGGTGCCGATGCTGCTTCTGCTCGGTATCTCGCCCGAAATGGCCACCGCGGCCTATCGCGTGGGCGACAGCGCGACCAACATCATCACCCCGCTGATGGTCTATTTCCCGCTGATCCTGATCTTCTGCCAGCGCTGGCAGAAGGACTTCGGCATGGGGTCGCTGGCGGCAACCATGCTGCCCTATTCCATCGGCTTGATGGTGGTTGGCGTGGCGATGACGATAGGCTGGGTGGCGTTGGACCTTCCGCTGGGGCCGGGGGCGAGTGTGTTCACCGAGATTCCCACGGCGCAGGTGGTGGTGGAGACGCCCTAGACTTAGGCCTCGTCTTCATCCTCGCCCAGATCGCGCTTCACGCGCGGATCGTCGAGCAGGCTGTCGATGCGGTAGGCCACGTCGAAGCTCTCGTCGGGCATGAAGCGCAGCTTGGGGGCGAATTTCAGGCCCAGCCGGGTGGCAACCTCGCGCTGGAAGAATGCGGTGTTGACCTGCAGCGCCTTCACCACCTTGGCCTCGTCCTCGCCCAGCAGCGGCTTCACATAGACCTTGGCCTGGCGCAGGTCGGGCGACATCCGCACTTCGGTGACGCTGACCGTGGTGGCCGACAGCACATCGTCATGCACTTCCTGCCGGGTCAGCAGTTCGGACAGGATATGGCGCACGCGCTCACCCACCTTGAGCAGGCGGACTGACTGTTCTTCGCTGGAGGTGGAATTGCGTACCATGGCGTGATCCTGTCCCCCTCCCGCGCCGGGGAGGGGGCTATAGGTTAAAGCGTCCGCTCGCGTTCCTCGACCTCGAAGATTTCGAGCATGTCACCGGCCTTGATATCGTTGGTATCGGCCAGCACCACGCCGCATTCGAGGCCCGCGCGCACTTCATCGACATCGTCCTTGAACCGGCGCAGCGAGGCGACGGTGGTGGCCGATACGATGACATCGTCGCGGGTAAGACGGGCGTTGAGGCCCTTCTGGATGATGCCTTCCAGCACCAGCAGGCCAGCGGCCTTGTCGCGCTTGCCGGCAGGGAACACCTGCTTGACCTCTGCGCGGCCGACGACGTGTTCGATCCGTTCCGGACCCCAGATACCGGCCATCTCCTTGGCCACTTCCTGGGTCAGGTGATAGATCACGTCGTAGTACATCATCCGCGTCTTATTGCGCTGGATCTGCTGGCGCGCATTGGCGTTGGGACGCACGTTGAAGCCGATGATCGGCGCCTTGCTGGCACTGGCCAGCACTACGTCGCTCTCGGTGATCGCACCCACGCCTGCATTGAGCACGCGGACCTTGATCTCGTCGTTCGAGATGTTGTGTAGCGCGGTCACGATGGCTTCGACCGAACCCTGCACGTCGGCCTTCACCACCACCGGATACTCGATCACGTTGCTGGTGAGGTTGGAGAACATGGTGTCGAAATTGGTTGGCGCCAGCGTGGTGCGCTTTTCGGTTTCGCGCTGCTGGCGGAACAGGGCCACTTCGCGGGCCCGCGATTCGTTCTCCACCACGGTCAGCACGTCGCCTGCCTGCGGAACACCGCCCAGGCCCAGCACTTCGACCGGCATCGAGGGACCGGCTTCAGCCACCTGCTTGCCCTGGTCATCGACCAGTGCGCGCACGCGGCCGCTCTGCGTTCCGGCGACGAAGATATCGCCTTTCTTGAGCGTGCCGCGATTGACCAGCACGGTGGCGACGGGGCCGCGGCCCTTGTCGAGCTTGGCTTCGATCACAGTCGCTTCGGCCATGCGGTCCGGGCGGGCCTTCAGTTCGAGCAGTTCGGCCTGGAGCAGGATCTTCTCGATCAGGTCATCAAGACCTGCGCCGGTCTTGGCGGAAACTTCCACGTCCTGCACATCGCCCGACATGGCTTCGACCACCACTTCGTGTTCCAGCAGGCGCTCGCGCACCTTCTTCGGGTTGGCTTCGGGCTTGTCGCTCTTGTTGATCGCCACGATCATCGGCACGCCGGCCGCCTTGGTGTGATTGATCGCCTCGATCGTCTGCGGCATAATGCCATCATCCGCCGCGACCACCAGGATAACGATATCGGTCACATTGGCCCCGCGCTGGCGCATCTGGGTAAAGGCAGCGTGGCCCGGGGTGTCGAGGAAGGTGATCTGATCCTTACCCTTGGTAGTGATCTGGTAGGCGCCGATGTGCTGGGTGATGCCGCCGGCCTCGCCCTTCACAACATTGGCACCGCGCAAGGCATCCAGCAGGCTGGTCTTGCCGTGATCGACGTGGCCCATGATCGTGACCACCGGCGGACGGGTGACCAGGGTCTCTTCGGGATCCATGTCCTCGTCGTTGACGATATCGACATCGCTTTCCGACACGCGCTGGATGTTGTGGCCGAATTCCTCGACCAGCAGCTCGGCAGTGTCCTGGTCGATGCTCTCGGTGATGGTGACCATCATGCCCATCTTGAACAGCGACTTCACCAGGTCCGCACCCTTTTCGGCCATGCGGTTGGCGAGTTCCTGCACCGTGATCGCTTCGGGCACGATCACATCGCGCACCTGCTTGTCGCGCTGCTGGCTCTGGCCTGAATAGTGGGCGCGCTTTTCCTTTTCGCGCGCACGCTTCAGGGCGGCGAGTGAACGGGCGCGGGCGCCTTCGTCCTCGTTCAGCGCGCGGTTGACCGTCAGCTTGCCGCGCCGCTTGTCGCCGCGATCATCGACCTTGCCGGTGCCGGGCTGCTTGCGTTCGGGAGCCTTCTTGCTGTCCTTTTCCTTTTCCTTTTCGGGACGCTTGACCTCGGGACGCTCGACCGGCGTGAACCTGCGGGCAGCAGGCGGTGACGAACCGGCCACCGCTTCCTCAGGAGCAGCGGCAGCTTCGGGCGCGGACGGCTGGGTGGTGACCGGCGGCGCATTGCGCGCGGCCTCTTCCTCGGCCAGGCGGCGCTTCTCGGCCTCTTCGGCGGCCACGCGGTTTTCCTCGACACGGCGCTTCTCGTCCTCGACGGAACGGTGCTTTTCCTCCTCCTCGCGGCGGCGGTTTTCCTCGGCCTGGCGCAGGCGGTCCTCCTCGGCCTCGCGCTGGAGGCGGGCGACGCGTTCCTGCGGGGTCTCGCCCGAAGGGGCGGCCTTTCGC
>NZ_JAMFLH010000021.1 GCF_023501975.1 Altererythrobacter sp. KTW20L
GTTGCAGTGATTGCCTCACGACCGGGAACTATTTCACCGCAAAGGAACGGATGGGCGGGTCGAGCGTCGAGCCGCAAGGAAGAGCGGCATGTCACAACCCGCACTGTGAATTCCTGAAGGAGAGCAGCCATGAGCAATGACCAGCCCGATACCGACGCCACCCACATCCTCGCCGCCGACCACCGCAAGGTCGAAGACCTTTTCGAACAGTTCGAAGGCGCATCCGGCACATCCGCCAAGAAGAAGATAGCGCAGGAAATCTGTACCGAGCTGAAAATCCACGCGATGATCGAAGAGGAAATCTTCTATCCCGCCCTGCGCGGCAAGATCGAGGATGACCTGCTGAACGAAGCCTATGTCGAGCATGACGGGGCCAAGCTGCTTATCAACGACATTGAAGCTGCCAGCGGCGATGAGGACTTTTTCGAAGCCAAGGTCACCGTGCTCAAGGAAGAGATCGAGCATCACGTGACCGAGGAGGAGAAGGAGCGCGACAACATGTTCCAGCAGGCGCGCGCATCAAATGTGGACCTGCACGCGCTGGGCGAACAGATGCTGGCGCGCAAGGAGGAGCTTATGGCCCAGGCCAAGGCTGGCGGCCTTCCTCCTGCGCAGACCACCACGATGTAACCGTGCGACACGCGGCGGCATGATCACCGACCTGCTCGAACCGCAATTGCTGTGGCCGATCCTTGGCGCCATCATTGCCAGCGCGGTCATCGGCGGGGAACGGGAGTTCCGTTCGAGCCCGGCGGGACTGCGCACCCATGTGCTTGTCGGCTTGTCGTGCTGCCTGCTGATGCTGGCCGCAGTACACCAGATCGCTTGGCTGAGCGATGCGCTTGCCGAAGTGATCCGGATCGATCCGGTGAGGATTGCACACGGCATCCTCACCGGCATCGGCTTCCTGTGCGGCGGAGTGATTTTCCGCGAAGGGTTCAGCGTGCGCGGCTGGAAGGGCACGAACAGATAACCGGATACGAAATCCGCCCGCAAGTAGTCTGACCAGATGATGCCGGATGCGGTGGGAGGTGGATGCCCCGTGAGTGTCTAAGGTCACCTGACTGAATCCAAGTCCGACACGCGGCTGCACTCGTGTGGCATTTGGGCCTTGCTCGATCCACAGCGATACTGCCGCATTTCGGAAGGTGTGAATGCAGCAACTCGCGACCTTGGAGCCCACTTGAAGACCGGCTTTGACAACGCCCTCCGCCATCAAAACGGACAGCACGTGGATTGGGCAAGCTCGGCTTCGATGCCGAGCAGAAGGCTACCATAGATCGGAAGGCCAAAGCCCGCGACAACGCCGATCGTTACTCCTTCATCGCTGCTGCTGCCAGCCACGCGCAGCTCTCCGAGAGCGATCAAACGACAGAATGATTCTGCCATTTGATCTCAATCAATGCTTGACGCCTCCCCATTCCATGTAACTATAGTTACAAGTTGGATCGTTCGCCCACGGGGTGACGGAAAAATGGGAGGTTAAGCACGTGAGGAAATTTCATGCATCTCGTGGTCGTCTGGTAATCGGCGTTTCGCTGGCGGCCTTGTGCGTTTCCATGCCAGCAACCGGACAGACAACGCCCGGTATAGACCAGAATGTCAGCGGCGATGCCCCCGATGGGGCTGCTCTGATTGGCGAGATTGCCATCCCCGACGGCCTGGTCGAGGCCTTTGGCACCATCAATGACACCGGAAGTTCCCATGTCAGTGCCCGGGTCGATACGGCGGTTGATGCCAATCCCGGCGCCATAGACCAGTCTGTCGATGCTGATTCGGGTAATGCCCAGGCGATCGTTTCCCTTGACGGCGTGGTAAGCATCAGCGCCGTTGCCGTGGCCGAAAATGATGGTGGCAGCACAAGCGCGGACACCGATATCGATTTCGCTGTCAGGCAGTTTGCCGTGTCTGATGACCAGGCATCCACCCTGCTCACTATCGGGGGGCCGGATGCGAACCTTGCAATCCTGTCCAGCGCGACTGCCACCGGCAGCACCAACGCCAATGCAGATGCCCGCGTCGATCGTGGCGTCGTCCAGGAAGCCCAAGGATCCACCGCATCACTTGAGATCAACAATGCGGGTACAATCACGGCCGCGACAGAGGCAGCGGCGACGGGGGTGACCGGCGCAAATGCCTATTCCTACCTCTACCGCTCCATCTATCAGGAAACCGAGGACCAGCCTGTTTCGCTGCTGAGCATTGATAATGCGGCAGGGGCGGTGATCGCCACCACTTCCAGCGCTGTCGCGGCCACTGAAACAGGCAGCACATATGCGCAATCCTACAACCAGCAGACGGTCCATCAGGAAGTTGACGGAAATTACTATTCCGAGGACGGCGATGTAGGCGAAGTTTCCCTGACTAATGCCGGCGACATCACAGCAATTGCGACCGCCGACGCTTCAACGGAATCCGGCCGCGCCGATGCCTATGCCTATCACGATCTGACGGTCTACCAGCAGGTCGAATATGTCGAACAGGCCAGCACTTTCCTTTCCAACGCCGAAGGCGCGTCAATCACCGGAGAAGCCTGGGCCACGTCGAACACCGGCCTTGGTGACGCCTATGCCCAGGCGCAGAGCTACAATTCGGTCCTCCAGAATAATTATGACTATTACTATTATGATTATTCGAATGACGAAGACGACATTGGCTCCAACGAGGTCGTCAACGCTGGCACGATTTCGACAACTGCGCAGGCGCTAGCCCATACCGATAGCGGTAGGGCCGATGCCTACAGCTATGGCTATAATGCGCTGGGCCAATATGCCCATTACAACGAGAACAATCACAATACGCTGACCAACCTGGCAAGCGGCGTCATCCGATCAAGCGGCACTTCGGCTGCGACAAGTGAAAATGGCCGGGCCGATGCCTATTCATACACTGGTGAAATTCTTTATCAGTATGGTTACGGCCAGTACTATTATTACAATGATGACAATCTGTCCGCGACGGTTTCCAACGTGATCGACAACACGGGCAGCGTCAGCGGCACCAATATCGCCTCTGCTGACGGCTCCAGTGCTGACAGCTATTCCTACGGCAGCGGAATTGTCCGCCAATATGGTTCCTATGCGGAAAGCATTTCCAACATCATTTCCAATGCGGCTGGCGGGTCCATCAGCTATACCGGGTCGGCAACCTCCAACGCCTCTGATGGCGATGCTGAGGCAGAAGGCGATCTTTACCGTCTGACCGATCAGCAGGCTTACAACTACAATTACTACAGCCAGGACAATGGCGAACTGGCCAGCCTGGTTCTGGAAAACTCCGGCACCCTTTCCGGCTCCATTGTTGCAGAAGCAAACAGCCAGTCCGGTGATGCCGATGCGGAATCTGATCTGGATCAGGGTATCCAGCAGTATTCCTATGGCAGCACACGGGTGCATGATCTGAGCATCGCCAATATGGCGACCGGCTCTATCAGCCTGTCGGCAGCATCTGTCGCCAATGCCGTGAACGGGTCAGCCGATGCTGAAACCGATCTGGATGGGGGCATCTATCAGTATGCCTACACCGATTACTACTACACTTCGGATGCAACTGAAGCGACCCTGACGCTGAGCAATGCTGCGGGCGGATCGATCAGCCTGATGGCCGATGCAGAAGCAACAGCCGTCAATGGCCATGCCGATGCGGAAAGCGATGTGGACGGCGGCATTTATCAATATGCCAACACTGATATGTCCAGCCTGTCGATTTCCAATGCAGGCTCGATCTCCATCAGCAGCACTGCCTCTGCCTTTGCCTCGATAGTCGAGGAAGAAGAGGAAAATGGCTCTGAGGACGAAATCGAGGATGCTGTAGCCGTAATGGTGATGCTGCCATCGGCAACGGCTGAAGCGAGCAGCGGTATTGATCCCGCCATCATGCAGCTGGCCTATGGCTCATCTGCCTCGTTGGCCAATACTGGCACAATCAACATTTCCTCTCAGGCAAGTGCAGAAGCTCCTGACGATGCCTGGGCGGGTTCCTTTGCCGAAGGCGTGGTTCAGATGGCCAGCGGGCAGAATGCATCTGTCAGCCTGACCAATGGTGCAGGCGGCAATCTGAATATTGCGTCTGGGGCAGATGCCACGGGCCTTAATGCCTATACCGAAGCGGCCGCAGTGGGGCTGCGTCAGTCGCTTCAGGGCGGCTTCGGGCCGTCCATGATCGATATGGCGGAAGCCAGCATTGCCCAGGGCAATGGGCTGAGCGGTGGCAGTTCCGCCACCTTCAGCAATGCAGGCTCGTTCTCTGTTTCGGCCAGTGCCAATTCCGATGGTGAGGAATACGGCGCTGCCGGTGCAGGCGCGCTGGGGTATGAAGTGTCTGGCCAGCCGCTTGTCGTGGACATCGCCAACTCAGGCACTTTGAATGTGTCGGCCAATGCCACGTCCACCGGCTGGGCCTTTGCCGAAGCGCTGGGCATGTCCGTGGGCAGTTTCAGCTATTTCAATAGCCACAGTGGCTCTCTGGGCACGATGGTGATGGAAGAAGAACCCGAGTTCTGGGGCTTGTCCGGCACCATTTCCAACAGCGGCACCCTGTCTGTTACAGCCATTGCTGAGGGCGGCGATGCCACGTCTGGCGGCACCATGGCCATGGATGCATCCATGGAAGAACCAACAGCCTTTGCTGGCGGTATCCTTGTTGAATCCAACGACCTTGATCTTGCCATAATCAACAGTGGAACCATCCGTGTTTCTGCCATCAGCAATGGTGCTCCGGTAGAAGCTGGCGGCATCGGCGTGTTCGGCGGTGATTTCTTCCCGATCTTCATCATGTCCGAACATGACGGGGAAGAGGAAGAGGAAGCCCCTCGTGTTGCAGGCGTGACCATCGCCAACAATGGCGGCACGATCATCGCGCGTGAAAGCATGGATGGCGGCGTCACATGGCAGCACGGCACAGCGATCAGTGTCGAGGATGCGCCGACGCCGGTAGACATCAACTTCACCGGCAACAGCAATGTCTATGGCGACATCATCCTCAGCGATGATGATGCGATCACCATCGTCAGCGGCACCACCAGGCTCGATGGCACGGTGAACCCGTTCACTGAAGACATGCCCAATGGTGTGCTGGCGACCGCCACCGCCAGCCTTGGCACCTCTGGCCTTGGCGGGGCAATCATGGCCGCCGGTCCGGTTGGGCCGCTGGTGGGCACCTTGACTGTGAACAGCGGCGCCACGCTGCTGCTGGCAAACCAGCCACATAACAACCCCAGCTACAGCGGCCCGGCCTCTGTCAATGTGGACGATTTCACAGTGGCGAGCGGCGGCACCCTGGCGCTGGAACTGCCCAGCTTCACAGCCCCTGCCGCTGCGCAGGCGGCATATCCCTATGTCAACGCCAACACGGCAACCATCACCGGCGCGACCTTGCAGGTGGTTGTCGGGACACCCAATGGCCTGTTTGCCGACAATTACGTCTTTAACGACATCATTGACGCAGGCACGCTGAACGGCCAGTTCGCCAGTGTGGTGACCAATACAGGTTCTGCGTTGCTGGCACCCACGGTCTCCTATGATGCGTCCGACAATGTCGATCTGCGGATCAGCCGCATCGGCTTCGGCGCTGTGGCGGGCCTGACCTTCAACCAGAACGCAGCCGGTGACGGGATCGAGAATGTCTACAGCCCGACACAGGGCGGGGCGTTCGGCACGCTGCTGGCCAACCTGTTCCTGCAAACCCCGGCCACCTATGCCGGCGCGCTGGATCAGCTGACCGGGCATCAATCTGCTGGCTATGTGCAGAACCTGCGGAACAATTCGCTGCAGCTCAGCACGATCATTTCCGACCAGATGGATTGTGCGATCGATCTTGCCGGCTATGAAAACTGTCGCGAGCCTGATGGCGGGCTGCGTCTGTGGGCTCTGGGGATGCACAATGACGCCAGGGTCAGCAGCGATGGCAATGCGCCGCGTTACGCAGCGGATAATCTGCACGCCCTGCTGGGCCTGGATTACACCGTCGGCAATTTCACCATCGGTGCCTTTGGCGGCTACCGCGAGGCAGAGGCTGATTTTGACCGGGACAATGGCCGGATCAAAGCGGATGGCTGGCAGGTCGGCCTGACGGCTGGCTACGATGTCGGCAGCTTCTATCTGCGCGGCAATGCCAGTCTGTCGGATATGAACGGTGACAGCACCCGTTCCGTCGGCATTCTGTCAACTGCGGGCACCATCACCGGCGAACCCGATTTCCGCATCACCTCTGCCTATGGCGAGGCCGGTGTGCGTGTCGGGCTTGGCCAGGCCTGGCTGACGCCATTCGTCGGGGCCGAATACACCAAGGTGAAGCTGGAAGACTTCACCGAAACCGGTGTGCCGGGTGCCAATCTGGCCTTCAACAACCAGAGCGAGGATCAGACCTCCTTCCTGGTGGGCATGAAACTGGCCGGGAACCTTGGCGGCATTGTTCCGGAAGCCAAGGTGGCATACCGGCATGACAGCAATGGTCGCTTTTTCACCACCACCCAGCGGTTCGTGGATGCGCCCGCCGGCTCTGACTTCACGGTACGCTCGCCAGAAACCGATCGCGGCTCGATCATGGCCGGTTTCAGCCTGGCGGCGGCGCTGGGTGATCGGGTGACCGGCAGGCTGGGATACCAGGGCCGGTTTGCGGATGATTTAAAGGATAATGCCTTCTTTGGCAGCCTGAGCATGCGCTTCGGTGGATCGCAGGTGGCTCCTCCGCCGCCTCCCCCGCCCCCGCCGCCTCCGCCGCCCCCGCCTCCGCCGCCTCCGCCGCCGCCTCCCCCGCCTGCGCCGGTGCAGGTCTGCAACCAGGGGCCGTACATCGTGTTCTTTGACTTTGATCAGTCGAACATCACCCCGGAAGCAGCCAGCGTGCTGAACAGTGCGGTCACGGCCTATGGCAACTGCGGCGCAGTGCCGATCATGCTGGCAGGCCACACCGACCGCGCTGGCAGCGTGGAGTATAACCTCGGCCTGGCAGCACGCCGCAACGCCAGTGTGCGCGAATATCTCACTGGCCGCGGCATCCCCGATACCCGCATCTCCAGCGAGCAGTTCGGGGAAGCCAACCCGCGCGTGCCCACCGCAGACGGTGTACGTGAACCGCAGAACCGCCGCGTGGAAATCACTTACGGGCCTGGTTCAGGCAACTGATCTAACCGTAAGCAGAACGGGCACAACAAAAGGGCCGGAGGAAACTCCGGCCCTTTTTGCACCTGAAGGTTGTGAAAATCGGGCGAGCGCGCCGCCAAGGCTGTTCGTCAGCCCGTCAGTCCGCCAGAATGCTACTCTTTCGCAGGGCGTTCAGCAATTCCGGGCGGCTGCGCACCTCCAGCTTCTGGTAAATGCGGTGCAGGGCCACTTTCACTGCCGCTTCACCGATGCCCAGTTCTGCGGCCACCTCGCGGTTGCGCAGCCCGCGTCCCACGGCCTGCACAAGTTGGCGATCGCGGCTCGTCAGCCCTGCTGCCTTGTCCTGATTGTACAGCGCTGCCAAGGTAGCCAGTTCAGGCGAAATGCTGTGTTCACCCCGGGCGGCCTTGGCGACGATCTCGGCCAGTCCGGCGCTGCCATCCTGTTTCAGGACAACGGCGCTCGCCCCGGCCTGCACCGCGCCATACACGCGGTTGTCCTTGTCATAGGCAGTCAGGATAACCACTGGCCGCTCATCGCCTGTTCGGCGCAATTCCTGAAGAGTGGACAGGCCATCACGCACCGGCATCCTGATATCAAGGATGACAACATCGGGCTGGTGGCGCTTGATGGCTGCCAGCGCGGCGTCGCCATCATGCACGGGATCCACCACATCCATGCCGGCCAGTTGCAGCACGGATCTTACGCCTTCACACATGAATTGATGGTCATCGGCAATCAATACGCGGGTCATGATCTATCCAATGGGCAGGCGCATGGACAGGCGGGTGTGTCCAGGCCGTGAACTGAGCTGCAGGGTGCCCTGAATGGCCCTCATCCGGCCAAGCACCGAACGGGGCAGGGCGGCATTATCGCCTGATACAAAGCCCGTGCCGTTATCCGTAAAGTCCATTTGCAGGACACCGCCATCCATGCGCAACGTCACTTCCACCTTGTCAGCCTTACCATGGCGCACGGCATTGGAAACAGCCTCACGCAAAAGGTGATGCAGTTCAAGGGCAATTTTCGGGGGCAGGTCGCCAATGTCCTCTTCCATTTCGAATTCGGCAGTGACGCCCCAGTGATCGGCCGTGCCAGCCAGGGCGGTGCCGATATCCATCATTGCTGTATGGGGTTGGCTGGCATCTTCGCTTTTTCGCAATTGATGAATCAGCGATTCCACCAATTGCCCCTCGCGCATCAGGGCTTGTTGAACATTGGCCAGGGCATCCGCCATGGGCTGGCCAGCCAGGGCTCGTTGCCGAAGGGCTTCCAATTGGAAACTGGCCCCGGCCAGGGACTGGACAACGCTGTCATGAAGGTCGCGGGCAGTGGCCTGCCTGACCTGCTCGACTTCAGCCTCGCGCTGCACGGTTGCCGCGTGGTCGCGGTCCATTGCATAGGCGATTTCTTCCGCCAGAGCCGCGGCAATGTGCAGATGGTTGCCGGTTAGACCCGTCACCCCGGTTATCAGGAAGCTGCCTTGCCCGGCTCGCGAATTGACCGGCATGCAGATGCCAACCGGCTGCGCCAGACAATCCGCCAGGCAGCAGGCTGGAAGATGCCGGATCGGGATGAGGCTGCCATCGTCATCCAGTTGCATCCCACGCTGGCGCTGCCTGTCAAACAGGATGGGCGCGGGCGGCCTTTCCTGCAGATCCATCGCCTCGGGGCCAAGCAGGGCTGTTTGCAGGCCCGTCGTGCCGGGTTCGGCAACATAGACCCAGGGCTCCTGATCCGGTGTCCATGCCGCCGCCACAGCGCTGCACCGGATATGCTGGCGGATGAAGCTTTGCACCGCCGCGATCTTGTCAGCGGTGGAGGCGCCCTGCGGCCATACCAGCTGGGCAGGAACGGGCCGCACGGGCTGTTGCAGGAACCAGCTCAGAAAAACGCTGATCACAATCATGAAGATCAGCCTTTGGCCGTACCAGACTGATTGCCAGTGGGCGGCCCCGGCGTCGATTACCACGCCAACGGCGATATAGGCGGTTATCATCAACAGGGCCGTGATGGCCAATCCGCGCAGCCGCCATAACAAATTGGCGCAGACCAGCAGGAAAATGAAAAAGGCGAGAAACGGACCGCTACCACCGAACCGCGTCCCCTCAAGCCAATAAAGCAGCAGCAGCAGGGTAAACAGCACATCTATGGTGAAGGCGATGCGCCGCAGGTGATGATCCAGCCACCAGTTGCGCCAGGCGATGACCAGCAAGCCGGTACTGAAGGCGAGATAGACCACCAAAGCGGCAACTGCGGGGGGCGGCGCAGGGTTGTTACTTGCCAAATTCACAGCGGCAGGAACCAGCAGCGCAAGCGCCAGCGCGACGCGGCATGCCGCAATCATTCTGCTGGTATGGACCCTTGGCTGCGACCGCATGATACGTTTCCTGCTCACTTCCACCTCATCTGCGAGGAGTAAGGGAGGAATTCCAGCGCCTGATTTCGCCTTCCGTCCGATTTTCACCATGGTCGCCAGCGAGTCAAGGTGAGTGGTCAGGCCAACAGGGTTCGACCAGGATTCTCCCGTCCGAACCCTCGCGTGTTCTGCTGGATGAATCATGGGCCGGTCGCACGGACATGTTGCGACAATTCGCCGAACCCGTGTTGAACAATCGCAGGTCGTCGTGGCGATTAGCCAACGCATCGCGAACCGGAGTGAAAGCGACAAACCAGTCCGGAAATTGGCAATTAGATCTTTTTGATACAAGCCGATGCGGGTGCAGCTCAGTGGTAGAGCAGCAGCTTCCCAAGCTGACGAGAATGGCGGGATTCTGCTGCTTCGAGACGATCAAGTTCGTCTGCTGTGCATGAGATATGGGTGCCCCTCGGTATTCGACGACCTGCACTTGAGCGACATTATGTTGCATACATGTTGCGAGGACCGCCGAGGGCACACGGAAAAGCGCGGGAATGTAGGGGAGTGCGAGAAAATGGCGCGAGGAGATGTCTCGCGCCATTTCTTGAATATACCACTGATATATAGATAGAAAATGGATGCCCCGTGAGGATTCGAACCTCAATAGACGGAGTCAGAGTCCGTGACTAAAGCGCAGATTTCTGCGAGTTTGAGATACCATGTTGCATCTATGTTGCATCTTGGAACAATGCTCGCTCGATTGCAAAACCATCGGTTTGGTGATCCTGTAGCTGCTCAAACAGGTGGCCGTAGGTGTCAAATGTCACCTGGATGGATCCGTGGCCGACAAGCGTTTGCACTCTTTTCGGATTTAAGCCCTGTTCAATCCACAGCGATGCTGCCGCATGCCGGAAGGTATGGATGCTGTATTTCGCGACCAAGGTACCTACTTCGGAGCCGGACCTAACTACTCCTGCCGCCAACAAGATTGGCATCACGTGGTTTTTCGTCATTATCCCGTGGGATAAGACTTTTCCCTGCTGGCTTGGAAAGACAAGGTTCAATGAATGAGCTGGGCAGGCAATCTTCCACTCCCGTAGTGTTGCGATGGCGCGGCCGGGAAGCGGGATCGTCCTGAAACCGGCAACGGATTTGGGAGCTCCTATCACTCCATAGGCATCCGCTCGCTGCTCGACCCTTACCGTGCAGTTCTTTAGGTCCACAGCTGTCCAGGCGATACCTCGCAATTCTGATGCACG
>NZ_JAMFLH010000022.1 GCF_023501975.1 Altererythrobacter sp. KTW20L
AGAGCTGAGCTTGAGAGCGCAATTGCCCCCGTCTCTATCAGGAGAAGGCATGGAGCATCTCTATCGAGGCAGACGCAGCGGGCGGGCGCACCACCACTCAGGGCGAGAATAAGTAAAGATCGGACTGTGTCCGAAGGGTCGGACTGTATCCGCAGGGAAAGCTTGCCGGGTACCATGGTCAGACTATGGCCGGACCGAAATAGAGCATGATGCCGCCCAGCCCCGCATAGACTATGCATACGGGTAGGGTGACCTTGAGGATCGCTCCCTCGCGCCCCACCAGCCCGACGGTAGCGGCCCCTGCAACCACATTGTGCGGGGCGATGACATTACCGATGGCTGCGCCGAAACCCTGCCCCACCAATGCCGACACGGGGTTGAGTGTGCTGGCTCCTGCCGCAGCGATCTGGAAGTCGGCGAGCAGGATGTTGGACGCCGTGGCAGAGCCCGTGATGAAAGAGCCGAGCGCTCCGGTGAGCGGCACGGCGAGTGCCCAGTAGGGGCCAAGCAATCCCGCAGCCCCATTTGCTAAAACGGCGATCATGCCGCTGTGAACCATCACCCGGGCCAGCAGCAGAACCGACACCAGCGCCAACGCCACATTGGGCAGGCGGGCGGCAGCCGCACCCAGCGATGGAGCGAAGACCGCTCGGTCCCCGCGCTTTGCCAGGCAGGTGCAAGCCAATGCGACCAGCAGCATCGTACCGGGATGATAAAGCGGAGCAACCATGCCGCCAAAACGTCCGGCCATACTCCATTCGATTGTGACCGATTGAAGAGGCGAGGAAATGGCCGGGATGGTTCGCGTTGCCAGAATGATGGCGAGTACCAGGACATAGGGCAATACGGCGGCCATGGCTTCCTTCGTGGCAATCGGCTCAACACCTCCACCCGCCGGCCACCGCCAGCGTGCGAAGGCGATGAACAGCGCGCCGCCAGCCAGCGCACCGCCCAGCGCCGGCAGCTCCGGCCCGGCCAGCCAGGCGAGCGCCAGGGCGGGAACGAGATAAAGTGCAGCCGCCGCCGGAGCCGCCAGCCACATGGCAGCCCCGGTCGGGCGGGCAAGATAAAACACCAGTCCGGCCAGCAACCAGCCGAGCATGGCATGCATCAACATGATCCGGCCGGACAGCAGCACCGCATCCACCGCATAGGCATCGAGCAAGGGCACCATCGGCGTCCCTACGGCCCCGAATGACACGGCTGCTGCGTGTCCAATCAGGGCGAGCAACAAGGACCTGTATGGCGAGAAGCCCAGCGCTACCAGCATGGGCGCGACCAGGGCCACTGGCGTGCCGAACCCCGCCGCGCCTTCCAGCAGCAGGGCGAAGAACCAGGCGAGGATTAGCGCCAACACCTCGCGCTTGCCGGAAAACGTGGCGAGCCAGGCCCCCATGCGGGCAGCTGCGCCGGATCTTGTCTGGAATTCATAAAGGGCAAGGGCCGGAAACACGATCCATAGGATCGTCGCTGCGGTGAAGAGCGCTTCTAACAGGGGACCGGCGAGCGCGACATACCCCGTACCAAAGCCGAAAGTGGTGATGGCAAGCACTATGCCGACAGCCGCGGCCGCCATTCCCGCCCGGGCAGCAGTCCAGCCAAGGCCGATCATTCCGACCAGCAGGACCAGGATCGGCACCAGAGCGAGCGCCTGCTCCATCACCTTAAGCCAGCATCTCGACTGAAACGGGATGATCGGGAACGCCGCTCTCGGCGAAACTCGAGATATTGCCAATTGTGGTTTGGGCGATGGCGGTCAGGGCCTCAACTGTCAGGAATGCCTGGTGGCCGGTGATCAGGACATTTGGAAAGGTCAGCAATCGGGCAAAGATGTCGTCCTGCAGTATCTGGTCCGACAGGTTCTCAAAGAACAGGTCACTTTCCTCCTCGTATACATCGAGACCGACGTGGCCAACATGGCCCGACTTGAGCGCGCGGATCAGCGCCCGTGTTTCCACCAGCGCACCACGCCCGGTGTTGATGATCATCACGCCAGACTTCATGCTCGCAATCGCCTCGGCGTTGACCACGTGATGGGTTTGCGGAGTCAGTGGGCAATGCAGCGAAACGATGTCGGATGCAGCGAAAAGCTCCGGCAAACCGACGTAAGAAGCTCCGGTGGCGATAAAACGGGGATCGTGCCGCGGATCATGTCCTACCACGCGGCAACCGAATCCCTGCATAATGCTGGCCAGGCATATGCCGATCTTGCCCGTACCCACGATGCCTACCGTGCGGCCTTTCAAATCGAAGCCCAGCAAACCATCGAGCGAGAAATTGCCTTCCCTCACGCGCGCGTAGGCTTTGTGGGTCTTGCGGTTCAGGGTCAGAATCAGTGCGACTGTATGCTCCGCCACTGCTTCGGGAGAATAGGATGGAACCCGCGCAACCGTGATGCCCAGTTCCCTGGCGGCGACAAGATCGACATTGTTGAAGCCCGCACAGCGCAAGGCCACCAACCGCACTCCGCGCTCTTTGAGTAGCTCCAGCACCGCGGAATCGAGGCTATCATTGACGAAGGCGCAGACTGCGTGGCTTTCGCGCACCAGGTCAGCGGTATCCGCGCCAAGGCGCGGTTCCAGGAAGTGGAGATCGTGCCGGTTCCCTTGTGCTGCATTTGCCTGCTCCAGAAACTGGCGATCATAGGGTTTCGTGCTGAAAACCGAGACTTTCATTGATTTGCTGCTCCAGTGCCTTCTCGATACCATAGCGGATTTGCTGTTCGCAGAGGACGAGATGATGTTATTCTTCCAAGAAATAGCCGTAAATTTCCCGCTGTTGGTAGTTTTTGGCAAAAGCCACTCCAGGTCCAGGCGTCGCTTGGATTATCGAAACACTGAGGGACCGAGGCTGCCGGGAAAGAACCATGAATCAAGACCCTCCAGCGGCAGCCGAGCACACACCCACCAGTGAAAGGGCCCTACTGGCGTTCAGCGGTACTGAACTGCGGAAAATCTATCGCACCGGCGAGACCGAGGTTCATGCATTACGCGGCATCGACCTTGCCATCCCGCAGGGTGAACTGCAGGTCTTCCTTGGCCCGTCGGGCAGCGGCAAGTCCACCCTGCTCAATATCATCGGCGGGTTGGACCGACCGACTTCCGGCACGTTGTATTATGAGGACATCGAACTGTCCGCCCTGGGTGACCGCGAGCTTACCCGCTTCCGGCGGGCCCATGTCGGCTTCATCTTCCAGTTCTATAACCTGATCCCCAGTCTGACCGCCGAAGAGAACGTGCGGCTGGTAACCGATATATCCGAAAACCCGATGCCCGCCGCCGATGCGCTCGACCTTGTGGGCCTGGCCGACCGGCGTGATCATTACCCGGCGCAGCTATCGGGCGGTGAGCAGCAACGGGTAGCCGTGGCAAGGGCCGTGGCCAAACAGCCTGGCGTGCTGCTGTGCGATGAGCCCACCGGCGCGCTCGACAGCGCCACCGGTGTGCGCGTGCTGGAAACCCTGGCGCGGGCAAACCGCGAACTGGGCACGACGGTGCTGATCATCACCCACAATGCCGGCATCGCGGCCATGGCCAATCGGGTGCTGCATTTCCTCGATGGCCGGATCGCCCGTGAACTGGTCAATCCCAATCCGATCGAACCAGGCCAGATCACATGGTGAGCGCGCTGGACCGCAAGCTGCTACGCGACCTGTGGCGGATGCGCGGCCAGGTGCTGGCAATCGCGCTGGTTCTTGCGGCGGCGACCGCCACCTTCGTAATGTCCACCGGGGTCCACGGATCACTGACCGAAACCCGCGATGCCTATTACGAACGCAACACCTTCGCCGATGTGTTTGCCACCATGACCCGCGCACCGCGCAGCGTGATCGGCCGCGTGGCCGCGATACCGGGCGTGCAGCGGGTGCAGGGCTCGATCAGCCAGTACGCCACGCTCGATTTTCCGGAGCGGAACGAGCCGGTGCGTGCCCTGATCGAATCGGTGGACGAAAGCGGGCGCAATCCGATCAACCGCATCACCCTCACCAGCGGCCGCCTGCCCCGGCGCGGCCAGGCTGGCGAGGTGGTGGTGGATGAAGCCTTTGCCACGGCCAATGTCCGTGAGCCCGGCGACCGGCTGGATGCCCTGATCTACGGCACCCGGCAGAGCCTCACGATCGTCGGCATCGGCCTTGCCCCCAACCACATCTACGCCATGGCACCGGGTGACCTGATCCCGGACAACACTCGGTTCGGCATCTTCTGGATGGGCGAACAGGCGCTGGAAGCCGCGACCGACCGTACCCAGGCGATCAACACACTGGCCGTGACCCTGCAGCGGGGTGCGTCCGAAGCCGATGTCATCCGGCAGATCGACACCATCATCGCGCCCTATGGCGGAACGGGCGCCTATGGTCGCGACGAGCACCTGAGCCATGCCTTCCTCGACAACGAACTGATGCAGCTGGAAGCCATGACCCGGGTGATCCCGCCGGTGTTCCTGCTGGTGGCGGTGTTCCTGGTCTATATCGTACTGGGCCGCATGATCCGGACAGAGCGGACGCAGATCGGGCTACTCAAGGCCTTTGGCTATTCCGATGCGGCGGTCGGCTGGCATTACCTGAAGTTTGCGCTGGCCATTGCCTTGCTCGCCTCGGTCCTGGGCACCCTGGGTGGGGCATGGATGGGGCGGGCTATGACCGGGCTATATGCCGAGTATTACCGCTTTCCGTTCCTGGTTTACCGGATCTCGCCGTCCGTCTTCCTCGGCGCGGCGGCGCTGTCGCTCGGGGCCGCCGCCCTGGGCGCGCTCGGCGGCATGAGAAGCGCCATCCGCCTGAATCCGGCTGTCGCCATGTCGCCCCCTCCTCCGCCAGTCTATCGCGCCGGCTTGGTCGAACGACTGGGCCACCGGGCGGGCTTCACCGCCATCGGGCATATGATTGCACGGCACATCGCGCGCTGGCCGGGACGCTCGGCGATCACCGTATTCGGGGTCGCGCTGTCACTCGCGCTGCTGTTCGCCACGATGCAGTTCCTCGATGCCAGCCGCACCATGATCGACAGCTTCTTCCTGCGCGGACAGGGCCAGGACCTGACCGTTACCCTGGTCGAACCGCGCCGCGAGGACGCGCTCCATGCCCTGCGCCAGATCCCCGGCGTCCTGCGCGCCGAACCGACCCGCGCGCTGGCCGTACGGCTGAGCAACGGCAATCGCCACGAACGCACCGCACTGGAAAGCGCGATGCCCGGATCGCAGCTCACTGCACGGATCGATGCTGACGGGAGCGCCATTGCGCTTCCTCCGGCTGGCCTGATGCTGAGCCGCCAACTAGCCGACCAGCTAGGGCTACGCGCCGGGGAACGGGTGCAGGTCGAATTGCTGGGCGGACGCCGGACCACGACCATGATGCCCGTGGCCAGCATCGTGAACGAATTTGTCGGTGCGCGGGCCTACGCAGCAGAATCGACGCTCGAAGCCCTGGCACGGGATGGATCCCCGGTCGGCGCCGTATTGCTGCGGGTGGATCCTGCCAGGCAGGGTGAAATCCTGACGAGGCTCAAAGACATGCCGCTGGTGCTGGGGGTAACCGAACGGGATGCATCCGTCAGGCTGTTCGAGGACATGATTGACGACAATCTCTATACCATGCTGTTCTTCTATGTTTCCTTCGCCTCGGCCATTGCCGTAGGCGTGGTCTATAACAGCGCCCGCATCCTGTTCGCCGAGCGCGAGCATGAACTGGCGACCTTGAGGGTGCTGGGATATTTCCGCAGCGAAGTGGGCGTGGTCCTGCTTGGCGAACTGGCCCTGTTGATCTGCGCTGCAGTGATTCCGGGCTGCCTGATCGGATACTGGATGGCACAATTGATGACAGACATGTTCAGCTCCGACCTGTTTCGCTTGCCCTTCGCCCCCTCGCGCGCCTCGTTCGGCTGGTCAATCGTGATTGTGATGACCGCAGCCATGGCCACGGCTCTGCTTGTTGCCAGGGGGGTTTCCCGGCTCGACATGGTGGCCGTCCTGAAGGCGCGGGACTGATGCTGGAAAGGCTGAAACGCTGGCGTTGGGCCGTGCTTGTCGCCTTGCTGATGGTGGCGGGGCTGGCCTTTGCGTTCTGGCCCACGGCAACCCTGGTGGATGTGGCCGAAGTGACGCGCGGCCCGATGGCCGTTGGCGTCACCGATGACGGGGTGACGCGGGCAGAGGATGTTTACATCGTCGCGGCTCCGGTCACGGGTTACCTCTCGCGCATCGAACTCGAAGCGGGCGACGAGGTTGTTGCCGGGCAATTGATTTCCCGCATGACCAGCCGCCTTTCTGCCCCCCTCGATCCGCGCAGCGAGCAGGACCTGCGCGGGGCGCTGGCCGCTGCACAGGCGGCGACGGCAGGATCGGAGGCTGCGCTCGGCCAGGCCCAGCGCGACCTTGCCCGGTCTGAGGAGCTTTCCCAGCGTGGGTTCCTTCCGCTGGCCCAATTGGAAGCGGCGCGCACGCGGGTATCCACCGAGCAAGCCCGGGTCCAGCAATCCCGGGCGGAAGCGAACCGCCTCCGCGCCCTGCTTGCGCAGCCGCAGGGACCGGGTGCAGGTGCGCCCGTGCCAGTGCGCGCGCCGGCCGCGGGGTCGGTCCTGTCGGTACTGCGCGAAAGCGAAGGCGTCATCGCCGAGGGGACCGAGCTCTTGGCCATCGGCAATCCGCAATCAATCGAGGTCGTCGTGGATCTCCTTTCCCGCGAGGCCGTCCGTGTCGGGCCAGGGAACCCGGTGGAGATCACCCAGTGGGGCGGCCCCGATCCGCTGGCTGGCTCGGTGTTGCGGATCGAGCCGTTCGGGCGGCTGAAGGTTTCCGCGCTGGGCATCGAGGAGCAGCGCGTCAACGTGATCATCGGCTTTACAGGAGCGGCAGCGGCAGCTGCCGCGCGCCTTGGACACGGCTACCAGCTCGATGCCACGATCATCCTGTGGCAGTCGGACGACGTGCTGCGCGTACCAATCGGCGCCCTATTTCGTGGTGGCGACGGGGGCTGGCGCGTGTTTGTCGAGAAAGGCGGCCGTGCGCGGGAAATCGCCGTGAGCATTGGCCATCTGAATGACGAATTTGCCGAGGTGACAGGCGGGCTGGAGGCGGGCGACCAAGTCGTGCTCAATCCGGCCAATTCCCTGCGCGCTGAAGACAGGATTCGCGCGCGCTAAGGAAGGAGTTGGGCCCAGCTGCGTCCGGCAAGTCGCTCAAGGCTGGCCCTATACGCCGCTGGGGTGCATGATTTTAGGATCGAATGCGCGACCCTGACAACTGCGCCAGACTTTCTTGCCTGTGCGCCAGTTGAGCAGCCAGACCGGAAGAATGTCTTCACGAAGCTGACACAGGCGGGCAGGTAGTTGTTAGCTTTCCCGGAAATTCCGCTGTAAATTACCACACGCGCGAGCTGGCCGGTTCCCCGCTTGACGTGGAGTAATTCCCTGTTGCAGGGAGTAGGGAGTAGGGAAAATGGCCGCTAAGCGGAGGAAATATCGAGGGTTCTGCAATCCAAAATCCGACCACTTTGTCGAAAAATGCAGTGAACCTCCTGCAAACTCCCTGACTGTAGAGTAATACCACGACAGACTGATCCACTCAGGACTGCGCC
>NZ_JAMFLH010000023.1 GCF_023501975.1 Altererythrobacter sp. KTW20L
AGCGATGATCAGGACATGCGTCTCCGGCAGTGCCACAACGAAAGCTCGCGCGCTGAACAGGCCGAATAGCAGGGCGAAGGTGAGGTATGGCACGGCGAAGATCCGCTCCAGCCTGCGCGCACGCTTTACTGTCAGGGTGGCTTGTCCAGCTTCGTTCCGCAAAGTGATCAGGACCACCAAGCGGGCAAGCACGGCGATTGATCCTGCTGCACCAAATGCAATTAATCCCGGATCGGGTGTCTGCGTGAGAACGATTACAGCCACAGCCATGAAGGATGCTGCGATGATCGACGTGGGAAGGAGCGTCCTGAACAAGCTCTGGACGAGCTCGACATAGGTTCCCTCGGGAACGGCAGACGGGAAGGGTGACAGGGGGTTCATTTCGGCACAGCAGAGGTAAAGGGAATTCCTTAAGCAATCCCTAATGCGATGGCGCAGCCTCTAGGGATGTATCGCGTTTCCCCCACATGTTGCCTGTGCAAAGTCTTAACTCTCCAGTTACTATGCCGCTTCGATGGAATGCCCCCGCCTACAAGTCGACCATGCCCAAGCAAAGGCCAGTGCTGAACTGTTTGAGCCGGTTCAGGGCCGATATGCGAAGATGCTGTCCAGTTCCGCCACCGCTGCAATCTGTGCGGGTGAGGATAACCTCATCGTGTCCTGGAATACGGCGGCGGAGGAGCTTTTCGGCTACACCGCCGAGGAAGCCATTGGCCAGCCGCTTTCAATTATCGTCCCTCCGCGGCACCGGGCTGCCCACGTTGCGGGGTTGGCGCGAGCAACGAAGTCGGGCCATGCGCGCCTGGCTGGTTGTTGCGTCGAAGTTCTCAGCCTCCACGCCGACGGCACAGAGCGGCCTGTCGATCTGTCGCTGTCGATGTGGACCGAGGCGGGGCGCCCGATGTTCGGGGCACTCGTGCGTGACATCACCGACCGTCACGCCGCTCAGCGTCGGCTGGAGCATTTGGCCCACTGCGATACATTGACCTCGTTACCAAACCGGAACGCTCTCCACGAACGGCTCGCAAGAGAAATGGCGCATGGTCCATGCTCTTTGCTGTTGCTCGATCTGGATGGGTTCAAGCACGTCAACGATACCACGGGGCATTCCGTGGGGGATCAGCTTATCGCTGCGGTCGCTTCCCGCCTCACAGCTGCGCTCGGCGCGTCCGCCTATGTTGCTCGTGTGGGGGGAGATGAGTTTGCGGTCATTCTTGCCGGGACCAATGATCTTCTCGTGATCGACACGGTCGCAAAGCAGATCTTTGCTGCCCTTGTTCCTCCGTTCGAATTTGCCGGGCAGCACCTGTATGTCGGCACGAGCATGGGCATCGCCCTGGCGCCACGGGACGCCAGCGATGTCGAACAGCTTCTAAGCTGTGCAGACCTCGCATTGTATAGTGCCAAAGGCGATGGGGGAGGCATCAGGACCTACTTTACCCGCACCATGCAGACCAATGCCGAACAACGGCACCGGATGGGAATCGAACTGCGCGGGGCCTTGGGCAAAAACGAGTTCGAATTGCTCTATCAGCCCCAGGTGTCCCTTTCCGACGACTCCCTTCGCGGAGTGGAAGCCCTGTTACGCTGGCGTCATCCCGAGCACGGTCTCCTTTCGCCGCCGTCCTTTCTCGCCGAGCTTGAGGACAGCCCCATCGCCGAAGAAGTGGGCGACTGGATCATCGAAACGGCGTGCAAGGCTGCAGTAAGCTGGCATCAAGCCGGACTCGGATCGCTAAGAGTCGGTGTCAATCTGTTCGCATCGCAGTTGCGCTCGGGCCGACTAGCTGGTGAAGATCGCAACAAGAGCGGATACCGCTAACACCGATGCAGCAAGTGGTTTTGAAACTTGCATGAAGAGCGGTAGCCCGGGCCGAATGGCACGGGATTTTCCCTTTCGCCGGTCTACTCTGCCTTTGGGTGCCATCAGCGAGCGCTAGCCCGCTTTTGCCTAAGATTTCGATAAAGCCCTCCACGAGGAGGGCATCCGAACATCGACATCCAGAGGCTAATGGACCGGCAAGCGATGTTCAACCGATAGGCGTCGCCCTTCCATCATCAGCAGGTTTGCTGTCGTACCTGCAACCAGCGCCTATCCCTCGCGCGAGCCGAAGCAGTAAATGCCTTTATGGTAGAGTGGGAAGTGGCGGAGGAGCGAATGGTCACGCGGGGACACGGAGAAACCCGGCCGGTCGCGCCCAATGCAAATGCCGATGGCTCAGACGACGAAGCGGGGCGCCAGCGGAACCGCCGCACCGGAATGATCCTTCCGGGGCAGGCCGCCGACGGGGGATTGGATTAATCCCTACTTTCCGTCAGCTGATGCATGGCGGAGACCCTCCTCCGGGCCATGCCTGTCAGGCGGGGACGGATTGAAAAGGTGCCATCCTCACGCACGACATCTGCCTGGTGACTATCGACTACCACGCGCGTTCCGGACGAGCTTCAGGTGGGTAGCGGGCGGCGCAACCGGACCTGCGCGCAATGGCCGCGCCAGCAATGAAGGTACGATGTCAGCCGGTCGGGCCTGATCCAGCAGGAAGCCCTGCCCATAGCGGCAGCCATGCAGAAGCAGATGCTCCACCTGACTTTCCACTTCAACACCCTCGGCAATGACATCGAGTCCAAGACTTTGGCCCAGATTGATCACCGCGCGGACAATCGCGTCATCACCCGGATCGCTTTCCATATGCCGCACAAAGGTACGATCGATCTTGATAATGTCGACGGGGAATTCCTTCAGGTGACGAAGGGAAGCATAGCCTGTTCCAAAGTCATCAAGTGCGATTCTGACACCGGCAGCACTGAAATGCGCAAGCGCTCCGTGAACATATTCAGCGCCACGCCCCAGGAATACCGTTTCGGTGACCTCAATCTGGAACATGGACGTGGGAATCCGGGCCATTTCGAGTTGTTCAAGCACCCTTTCCGCAAAATTCTCGCGCCGGAAATCTGCGGCTGATGTGTTGATCGCAACGTGGCCAAAATCCAACCCAAGATCGAGCCATTGGCGCATGTTGGCAATGGTTTGTTCGACCATCCGGTCGGTCAGACTGGCAGCGACGTTGAGGTCTTCGAAGGCAGCTTCGAATTTCTCGGGAAGTTGCACCTGGCCTCCAGGCGTGCGCCAGCGCAGCAGGGCCTCGAAGCCGAGGATCTCTCTGCTGCGGAGATCGAACTTGGGTTGGTAGTACGGCATGACGCGGTTGTCGCGGATGGCTTCCCGGGCGAGGTGCACCATGGTCACGCGGCGCTCGATTTCGCGCCTCAGCCTCGGCTCGTAGATTTTCGTTGTCGATCGTCCCGAATTCTTCGCCGAGTAGAGCGCCACGTCGGCATTCTTCATGAGTTTTTCGGGGCCTTCTCCGTCACGCGGGAACACCGCCCCACCGATGCTGGCAAAGCAATCGAGAACCCGCCCCTTGTGGACAAAGGGTTCGCGCAGCCGATGCTGGATCGAGGCCGAGAGCTCTGCCAAGCGATGAGGTTCCTTCACCTCTGAGAGTATTATGGCAAACTCGTCCCCGCCGAGGCGGGCAATGATGTCGTCGGGACGCACAACGGAACGAAGACGGTCAGCAAACATCTGAAGCAGTTGGTCACCAACGTCATGACCAAGGGTATCGTTGATCTGCTTGAAGTGGTCGAGATCCAGCAGCAGGAGGCCAAACGGCCGTCCTGTAGTGTTGCTTCGTGCAGTTGCCTGTTCGAGCCGCTCATGGAACTGGGTCCGGTTGGCGAGGCCAGTCAGAGCATCATGGCTGGCCGACCAGCGAATCCTCTCCTCGGCCGATTTCTCAGCCGTCACGTCACGCAAAGTGAGAATGATACGATCGAGGCTTTTCTCTGCCCGGCGTGTCTTCCAGCAATTGATCGTTACCCATCGCTCAGCGTGATTGTCGGCGCGCACGAACCGGAAGGTCTCTTCGAATTTGACTGACGACATGTCCCGATGAGCGGAATCGAGCATGGCAAGGAAGCTCTGTCGATCCTCTGGATGAACACAATTGGCAGCCGTCTCCAGGCTCGGTTCCGTATCTGCCGGGAGGCCCAGAATATCGAGCAACCTGCCCGACCATTCGCGTGTGTCTGTGGCCGGGTCGTAGTCCCAAACTCCCAGGCCGGCTGCCTCCGCTGCAAGCCGGAAGCGCTCTTCGCTTTCGCGAAGAACCTGCTCCACCCCTTTACGGTCGGTAATATCGAGGTGCGCCCCGATACTGTGCACAATCTGACCGTTCGCGTCTCGTTGCATTCTGGTCCGGCTGTGGATCCAGCGCTCCTCCCCTGTCCGGCCATGAATAACGCGAAAATCACACTCAAACGTATCGTCCCCAGCGATGCTGGTATCGACCTTTGCCTGAAACATCTCTCGGTCATCGGGATGGACCCTGGCAAGCAGTGCCTCGAAGGGCAGGGTCTCCGAACCGGGCGGCAGGCCGAGTTGTTCGAGCAAGCGCTCCGAGACATGAGCCAGGCCATCCCCCGCAGCCCAGAACTCCGCCAGGCCAGTGATGTCGTGGACCAGGCGCAGACGTTGTTCGCTTTCCTGGAGCGCGATTTCGAACTGCTTGCGGTGCGTGATGTCACGATGCGCACCGATCGTCCTGACTACGCTGCCGTTGTCATCGCACAGCAGTTTGGTCCGGCAGGAGATCCAGCGAATCTCCCCATTGTCGACACGAACAATTCGATACTCGGAATCGAACACATCGGCATCAACCCGAGCCTCCTCCATTTCTTTCTGTAAGCGCACACGATCTTCAGGGTGGACCAGGTTCAGCCAATCCCAGATGGAGATCGTGTTATCACCGACCGGTAGTCCAACCTGCTCGAAGAACTTGTCGGAGCAAACCGTGACTTCGCCCCCGTCGTTCTCGAAATCGGCCAGGCCGGAAGCCTCCTGGATCAGCCGCAGCCGCTCTTCACTCCGGCGCAGCGCATTCTCGGCGGACTTGCGCTCGCTAATGTCGCGCGTGATACTCAGATGACCGTCCGCGCCGTCGGGAAAGCGGAAGGGGACGGCATGGGCTTCAACGCTACGGCGGGTCCCGTTCATGCCAACAATCTCGTAGGCCCAGACAGTGCTTTTCCCGGCAAGTACGCGCTGGTGGACGTCAATGCACATCGGCAAGTATTCCGTTGGAACGCTCACATGTCCTGACGCAGCGAGCGCTTCCAGGTTCGGTATCTCCAAGAGCCGCAAACCGGCCGGATTGATGTAGATCAGGTTCGCCTCGGCGTCGAAAATCTTGACGCAATCCGGCATGGCGTCGAGCATGGCGTTGAGGCTCGCTTCGCTCTTGCGCAAGGCGCTCTCCGCCGACAGTTGGACGGTGATGTCTTCAAATGTAGCGACCAGGTTGCCGCCGGAAGTCCGGCCAGGATGGATAACAAAGCTGCGGCCACCGCGGTCGATTTGCGCGCAGGTCGTGCGGTCGCTATCCAGATTGCTCCAGAAATCCTGCTCGATGGCATCGAGGGTTCGGCCCGGGGGGTAGTAGCCCAGGTCCCAGGCCATCTGGATCAATTCACGTGCGCTCGTTCCGGGGAGCACCCGTTCGGGAGGGAGCCCTACAGCTTGGGGATAGCGCCTGTTACAAAAGGCAATGCGCCCTTCACGATCGAACACGCAGATAGCATGGCGCACATTCTCGATCGCGTCTTCCAGCAAGTTGACCCTCGCCCGAAGCTGCGCGTTTTGCTCGAGGAGCTGCTGATTTTCCTCTTTGAGAGGCGTCATCACGGCGATCCCTCTCCCTATGGATCCATGCGTTGTGCCTCGGCTGGTTGATGCGTATCTATCGCGATTGCGCTGTGAGATTACACCCAGGCTGCTGCACGTTTGCCAGTCGCACGAGA
>NZ_JAMFLH010000024.1 GCF_023501975.1 Altererythrobacter sp. KTW20L
ACGCCGTTTACCTGAGCCTCCTGCTCAATTCCGTAATAAACATCGGCTTCAGCATCGGCCGAAGTTGCCCCCGCAGCCGAGGCATCGGCCACAATCGCGATCGTGCCGCTGTTGGTCAGCAAGGCCGAAGCATTGCCGGTGTCTGCATAAGCGTACTGAGCAATGCCGCTATCCACGGTGGCAGATGCAGAGGCATCGCCGGTAGTAGCAACCGCATTGGCCGCCGCAGCAATCGTGATGACCCCAGAATTGTCAATTGAGGCCAGGGCATTGCCCGTGCCGTTGACAGACGCAGATTGATAGACACCCTGGCTATCGATCTCGGCGTCGGCCGAGGCATCACTTGCCCCTGCCGCCGAGGCATTGGCCGTGATCGCGATCGTGCCGCTGTTGGCCAGCAAGGCCGAAGCGTCGCCTTCGCCCAAAACGTAGGCAAATTGGTCAATGCCAGTATCCACGCTGGCAGAGGCATCGGCATCGTTGGCGTCGGCATTGGCCGCCGCAGCAATCGTGACGACCCCAGTGTTGTCTATTGAGGCCAGGGCATTGCCCGTGCCGTCCACAAACGCATATTGATCAATACCGACATTAACGTCCGCTTCCGCATCGGCGGAGCTCACGCCAATTGCCGAAGCATCGGCAGTAATATCGATCGCACCGCTATTGGTAAGCAAGGCCGATGCATTGCCGACATTGCTAGCCGCTGCATCCTGACTGATGCCAACGCCTATGGCCGCAGAAGCATCACCACTAGGGATGGCGGCACCCAATGCGACAGCATCAGCAGTTATGGCAAGCGCACCGCTGTTGACCAGCGCTGCTGACGCATCGCCCGAAGTAGCAACAGCATCCTGGTCGATCCCGGTACCGATATAGGCATCGGCAAAAGCATTAATGCTCGAAGCGCTGGCAAAAGCGCTCGCCGCTACGCCGAGCGGGCCGCTGTTATCGATCACCAGCGCAGCGCCTGTGGCGCCGGTGCCCTGCTGAATGATACCGGCCGTGACGTCCGCGCTTGCATCAGCACCGAGCCCACCGGAAGCACTTGCGATTGCGGCGATGTTGAACTCGCCTTCGTTCAGGATTTCCATGTCGAGGTCAAAGACCGTCGCACTGCCCGTCTGGATCACCTGACCGGTGAGAAAGTCGTTGACGACAGCATTGGCAGGGTTCGCGACATCTGTGTCACCGGACTCGAAATCATCACCGATGTTGCTGATCGTCAGCGTCGCATCGACATCCGCCTGGGCCCCATTGGTCTGGCTCGCACCAGGACCGGAAGCCGAGACCGGTGTGGCTACGGCAAGAGCCAAAATGGACGCGCTAAGCACCAATGCGCTGCGACCGGATGACCTCATGGCTTTATCTCCCAAACGTTTATAATCGATATGCAATCGTGATGATATTCAATCGTGGTAGTAATTACTAATGGCGCAAAAATTCCGTGCGATCAAGCTTGATGCACTTTTCATGGATCGCTGGCTCGCGCGGGGCGATGTCGGAGCTGTTAGTCCAATCGCAACTCGTCTCCCATTGGCGGAGTCCAGCCATTCCCGCTGGATGGCTCATGCCATGAGGTTCTGACTTCATCTGCGGGAATCGCAGCATTGCCCGTTCTCTATCGTCGGAACGGAAAATGGCTGTTCTCCGCTCGGTTGTTCGACCAGCAGCCCATCTCGCTCGGCCAGCAGGTCTTCGACGTTCCGCAAGGACACCGGAAAACGCACATACAACATCACCACGAGGCGGACGATCTCAGGTGACGAGTTGAAATAGCGGAAGGGGCTGGCTTGCGGGGTCGAGGCATGTGAGCGCCCTACCTCGTCGGCTCAGAATTCCAGCGGTGCGTTTGGTTTGACAGAGCCGCAGCATCAGTGCTGGTTTGCAGGGCTCGCCGCGAGGCGCGACATTGTTTCGACAGAGCCAGTGAGCACTTTCCCGCCGCTTCGGCTGATGCCCCCGCCGCCGGATCGTTTTGCTCGCAGCAGGGCCACATCTGCGGCAGCAATCAAATTGTCGAGGTTGTGCCCGTTCTCGGATGCTAGAGCGTACCCGACACTTGTCCCGATGGTGATCGTGCGGTTGGCAATGCCATAGGGAGCCGACACGGCGCGTACGATCCGCCGGGCCAGGAACTCGGCTTCGGTTGGATCTGCAATTCCACTTTGAACGACCACGAATTCATCGCCGCCGATGCGCGCCGCGAAGTCGGTTCCCCGGAGAATACGTGCCAGCCTCTCGGACACCGCCCGCAGCAACTGGTCTCCCACCGGATGTCCATACTGATCATTGACGGGTTTGAAGCGATCGAGGTCAAGACAGTGCACCGCGAGGTCGCCGTGGGTGTGGCCGAGCATGGTTATGTGATTGAATTGCTCCCTAAGACCAAACCGGTTCCGCAATCCGGTCAGAACATCGTTTTGCGCCAAGTCGGCGAACAACCCCTTCATCGTGATGCCGGTCGATGCAAAGCGATAGTGCGAAAGCATGCTCTGAATCCCGCCGGCCAGAAACAGCGCAAGCAGAATGCCGACAGCCTTGTAGATGAGGTTGGAGCTGGCAAGGGAAACCGCGATGGTCGGCAAGACCCCTACCAGCATTGCCACCACGCTTATCCACGGCCGGTAGGCGATACCTGCAGCAACGCCAGCCGCATATCCAACCAGCAGAG
>NZ_JAMFLH010000025.1 GCF_023501975.1 Altererythrobacter sp. KTW20L
GGTGGTGCGGTGAATTCGGACCCGCGCAGCCGCGACAAGACGATCACCGGCGGCAAGGGCGCGAACCTGGCGGAAATGGCCGAGATCGGCCTGCCGGTGCCGCCGGGCTTTACGATCACGACCGAAGAATGCGTGTCCTACCTCCAGCATGGCGCGGCTTTTTCCGATGCCCTGCGCGCCGAAGTGGCCGAAGCGCTGACCCATATCGAACGCTCTGTCGGCAAGGGCTTCGGCGATGCGGCGGACCCGCTCCTGGTCTCGGTCCGCTCGGGCGCGCGGGTTTCCATGCCTGGGATGATGGACACGGTACTCAACCTCGGCCTCAACGATGCGACTGTGCAGGGGCTGGCGAGCGTATCGGGCGATGACCGGTTTGCGTGGGACTCCTACCGCCGGTTCATCCAGATGTATTCCGATGTGGTGCTCGGCCTCGACCACGGCATGTTCGAAGAAGCGCTGGAAATCGCCAAGGAGGATCGCGGCTACCTTTCGGATACCGAACTTGAAGCGGACGACTGGCAGGAACTGGTCGGCGAATACAAGCGGCTCGCCGAAGCGGAACTCGGCCACCCATTCCCGCAGGACGTGCACGAGCAGTTGTGGGGCGCAATCCGCGCGGTGTTCGATAGCTGGGATAGCGACCGGGCAAAGGTCTATCGCCGGTTGAACGACATTCCGGGTGACTGGGGCACGGCGGTCAACGTGCAGGCCATGGTCTTCGGCAACATGGGCGATACCAGCGCCACCGGCGTCGCCTTCACCCGCGATCCTGCCACCGGCGAGCGGCAATACTACGGGGAATGGCTGGTCAACGCGCAAGGCGAAGACGTGGTGGCAGGCATCCGCACCCCGCAATACCTCACCCGCGCCGCGCGCGAACTGGCCGGGGCGAGCCTGCCCAGCATGGAAGAAGCCATGCCCCAAGCTTACGGCGAACTGGCGCAGGTGTTCGACCTCCTCGAACGCCATTACCGCGACATGCAGGACATCGAATTCACGGTGGAGCGCGGCAAGCTGTGGATGCTGCAGACCCGCAGCGGCAAGCGCACGGCCAAGGCGGCTTTGCGCATGGCGGTGGAGATGGTCGAGGAAGGCCTGATTGACGAGGTGACCGCGATTCGCCGCGTCGATCCGATGGCGCTCGACCAGTTGCTCCACCCCATGCTCGACCCCGATGCTCCGCGCGATGTGCTGGCGACCGCCTTGCCGGCATCACCCGGCGCGGCGAGCGGCAAGATCGCGCTCGACAGCGACTTGGCGGAGAAATGGGCCAACAACGGCGACAAGGTGATCCTCGTCCGCGTGGAAACCTCGCCTGAGGATATCCACGGCATGCACGCGGCCAAGGGCATCCTGACCGCGCGCGGCGGGATGACCAGCCACGCGGCCGTGGTGGCGCGTGGCATGGGGCGGCCCTGTGTGTCGGGCGCTTCTGCCGTGTCGATCGACATGGGCGCACGTACCCTGCGCATCGGCTCGCGTTCGTTGGCCGAGGGCGACCTCATCACCCTCGACGGCTCCACCGGTCAGGTCATGGCGGGCGAAGTGCGCATGATCGAGCCTGAGCTGGCCGGCCACTTCGGCGTGCTGATGCAATGGGCCGACAAGCACCGCCGGATGAAGGTGCGGACCAATGCCGAAACGCC
>NZ_JAMFLH010000026.1 GCF_023501975.1 Altererythrobacter sp. KTW20L
GCGCACCACCCACTCCCAAAATCACCGGTTCTCCGGTGCACCCGTGGCGACAGCCTCAGCCGCCGAGCCCTTCCCTGCTGACCGTTATGCTGGCTTGCAGGTCGGTTGGACGAACAACCGGCATCACCGGAGGCGCGGCCACCAGTTTCACCCACAGGGCGTCTTCGCCCCTGAACCAGGACGTGCCGGCAGCGTTGCGCAATGCTTCCATGCTGGCAGCTTGCGTTCCGGAGGCTGCACTGGCGAAACCCGGCAGTTCGAATATGACCCATGAACCCGCGTCCATTTCGGCCAGGCTGAGAGTGACTTGCGGCCTTTCGGTTTTGACCTCGATCTCGGTACCGGCACGCACGGTGCTCTGGTCGCCGCTGATCCTGAATTCCCGGCCATTGCGCACAAGTGCGATAGGCGCCTGCGGAGCAGGGCGAGTGAACAGAGCGGTACGTTGCGCCCGGACGAGGGGTGTGTCCGGAGCGTTCGGACCGAGCGACGAGATCAGTGCGAACCGGGCGGTGCGGGATTCCAGATCGACTGCGGCGGGAAGTTCTCCCCTTGCGTCCGAGAGGTTGAGGCGACCCACATCGCCGGTGCATACAGCAGCGTTCCATGTGGGATGGATCTGGCAGGTGTCGTCGAATGCCACGCTGTCGTTCTCGCCGTCGTGGAGCAGGACGTGGGAATCGGGCACGCCGGTCACCGATCCATCGAGGTCGTGAAACGACAGGGTCCGATAGGCGTTGCCGCCGCGGTTATCATTGTCGAAGCGGGCATCGAAGGTCGGGAAATAGACCGGCTTGGCGTTGACGAATTGCGCCCCGCTGATCGTGCTTCGGGTACTGAGCCCCGCGCTGGTGTACAGCAGGACGGACAGCGCGCCGGTTTTGCGCTGCGCGTTGTCCTGGAAATTCACGAAGGTCGTGTCCACAACGTCATCGCGGTAGTCATAGTATTCGTAGCCGCGGATGGGGAAATCGGGGATCGCAGGCTTGGGCAGGCTGCGGCCATAGGCCAGTTCCTCCGGCGTCGTCGGATTGCCGATATTGTCGGTCTCGCCCACCACCAGCGAGTCCACCAGAAGCGAACTGAACGGCAGGCTGCCGATGTCCCCTGCGGCCTGCGTCATACCGATGGCATTGTCGGCAAGTTTCATGTTTCTGTACACGTAAAGGTCCCCCCGGCCCCACAGGCCGCCATTGCGGTTCTTGTAGGCCGTCAGGTTTTCGAAGTGCGTTTCCATCACTTCGCTCTCCAGATCGGTGGGATCTGCCAGGGGCAGCAACGGAATCGAGGCCAGCCCGAAGGTGTTGTCGTGGTCGATGTGCCGGTCGATCAGGAACCCGTCGAAGTTGGAATGGGCCACATTGCCCCTGAATGCGCGCAGCGGCGTGCGGCGCGGCCAGGTGTTGGCGGCCACTTCCGTGCCCAGGAAGGCGCCATTGGGGTGCTCGGGTATGGAGAACCAGAAACCGACCTGGTCGGACCCGGCCGCCACATTGTCGATATAGCTGTTGTCCGGATTGGTGATCCAGAATGACGCCACCGTGTTGTCCGAAGGCAGCAGGGTGTTGCCGCCGTGGAAGCTGGCTTGCCTGTAAGCCGCCATATTCTCA
>NZ_JAMFLH010000027.1 GCF_023501975.1 Altererythrobacter sp. KTW20L
TACGGATTGTTGATCTCGCCGTTGGCGGCGAGGTTCGTCGGCACGCAGTCCAGTGTCGGATGGCACTTGGTCTGGATCGCCAGGTTCCTGATGAATTCATTCCCCGTCTCGATCCCGTCTTCCATGAAGAAGCAGTGACCGACGGTGTTGTAGGTCACGTTGTTCTCGATCCGCAGATTGTTGGTGCCGTGCACCGTCACGCAGCGGTTGAAGGTATCGTAAATCGCGGAGTTGCGAACATACTGGCCCGCGCCTTCGCCAAGGATGTGGAAATGGACCGGATAGCGCGCCAGCTCCAGGTGCTGGCCCATGCGGTTGAGCTCGACGCCGTCCGCACGGATCTGCGACCCGGCCATCGCCATGATATGCCCGCCGATGTAGCTGGTCGCGGCATCTTCCGAAGCCTGCACCTTGATGTTGCGGCTGAGCAGGCCGACCTCGCCACGCTGGTCCACGCCGAAGGTAATCTCGCCGAAATGCATATACTCCAGCGGCGCATCGATGGTGATGGTGTTGCCGTTGACAGCGGTAATGGTGCGGCGCTCTGCCTGGCGCGGATTGAAATCGGTCGAGGCGAGGACGATCTCGTCGCCCACGCGCCAGTCGCCCGCGTCGAGCAGGCTTATGCTCCTCGCGCCCCTCTCGGCGGTGGCGGCCAGCCTGGTCCAGCTATGGCTCCGGCTGCCGTGCAGGTCGAGCGTGCCGCGCATCAGGATGATGCCCCGGTCGCCCATGGTGTTGATGTCTTCGCCGGGCACATTGTCGGTCAGCGTTATCGCGGCGTTGTGCCTGTGCGGACTGTCCGCCGTGCCGATGGTCAATGAACCGCCCGGAACATAGATCCACTCGCTCTCAAGGCTGATATCGCGCTCGTCGGAGAATGTCAGCCTGCCCTGGATGGTCAGGCTCCGCAGACCCGGCGCATCAACGTCGAGCACCACGTCCATATCGCGGGTGATTGCCACCGCATCGCCTTCGACCGGCACCTTGCCGTCGGGCCAGGCCGAGGGATCGGACCAGCTGAGCAACCGCACCGAAGGAGCCGCCTCCGCCGGAATGTCGGCATGGGCATGATCCTGCGCGGTGGCGGTCGAGCCTGCGCCAAGCAGGGCCGATACCGGCAAAAACCACGAAACCAGGTGCAGGCGAGACTGCGTAACCATAAAAGACTTCCTCTCAAGCGGGGCTTTATCCCCTCCCTTTTTGATTTCGACAATAAGTATGCCTTGGGTTGCTCGCTCTGCCAAGCCCTCCCTTGCGCACTGTCAAAG
>NZ_JAMFLH010000028.1 GCF_023501975.1 Altererythrobacter sp. KTW20L
CTGAGTAGCCCCTAGATTTCTGGACGCTTTCGATCCTAATTTTGAGGACAGGAGGCGACGATGGGGAAGGCTAATTTCAGTGATGAGTTCAAGCGCGATGCGGTGGCGCAGATCACCGAGCGCGGTTATCCGGTAGCCGAGGTTTCGCAGCGTCTCGGGGTCAGCCCGCATTCGCTGTATGCTTGGAAGCGGCGTTTTGCGAAGGTTGTGCCGGGTGACGCTGGCAAAGATGCCGAGATCCGGCAGTTGAAGCGCGAGCTGGCCCGGGTGACGGAGGAGCGCGACATCCTAAAAAAAGCCACCGCGTATTTCGCCAGGGATGCAAAGTGAGATACGCGTTCATTGCCGAGCATCGTGATCGTTTCGGCGTGCGGGCAATGTGCCGGTGCCTCGCCGTGCAACCCAGCGGCTACTATGCATGGCAGAAGAGCCCGCTGAGCCAGCGGGCTCGGGAAGATGCTCGGCAGACAGAGTTGATCCGGCGGGCCTGGCACGACAGCGGCAAGGTCTATGGCTACCGCAAGCTGCACGATGACCTGCTGGATCACGGCGAGACCTGCTGCCCGAACCGCGTTGCCCGGTTGACCAGGCTGGCGGGTATCAAGGCACAGATCGGCTACAAGCGCAGGCCCGGCAGCTATGGTGGCAAGCCGGCCTTGGCGGTCGACAACACTCTGGATCGTCAGTTCGACGTAGTTGCACCAGATCGGGCCTGGGTGACAGACATCACGTACATCCGCACCTTGGAGGGCTTTGCCTATCTGGCGGTCGTGATCGACCTGTATTCCCGCCGCGTGGTGGGTTGGTCGATGCAGAGCCGGCAGACCACCGATGTGGTGCTGCAGGCGCTGCACATGGCGGTATGGCGACGCAAGCCGAAGCACCGGGTGCTGATCCACTCGGATCAGGGCTCGCAGTTCACCAGCATGGACTGGGCGGCCTTCATCCGCGCTCACAATCTTGAGCACTCGATGAGCCGACGCGGCAACTGCCATGACAACGCCGTCGTCGAGAGCTTCTTCTCGTCGCTCAAGCGCGAACGCATCCGGCGCCGAACTTACAAAACCCGCGAGGAAGCCCGGCAGGACGTGTTCGATTACGTCGAAATGTTCTACAACCCGGTGCGCAAGCAGGTCAGGAACGGGATGCTGTCGCCCGTCGAGTTCGAACGACAGCAGATTTTGAAAGCGGAAGGCGTCTAGAAAACTAGGGGCTACTCA
>NZ_JAMFLH010000029.1 GCF_023501975.1 Altererythrobacter sp. KTW20L
GGTCGCCGGTCACATCGACATTGCTGTCGAACGTGGCATCGCCCGTCACGTCGAGGGTGTTGTTGACCGTGGTCGCACCGTTCAACGTGGTGGCTCCACTCACCGCCAGCGTGTTGTTCACCGCAGTCGGGCCGTTCAACGTGGTCGCACCGTTGGAAGTGAGGCCACCGGCACCCGCCACGACGCTGGCACCCGAGATCGTGCCCGAAGCGGTCACGTTCTGGCTGTTGACGTTGGTGGCGTTCACCGTGGTGATGTTGCCGGTTCCGGCAGTCACCGTGCCGAAGTTGCCATTGGCGCCGAACACCGTGCCGGTGGTGGTGCCGACATCGCCCGACAGCGTGGTGATGTCGCCGGACTGGGTGCTGATATCGCCGGTGGTAGCGGCAATGTTGCCCGCGCCGGTGGTGATGTCGCCGCCGCTGGTGCCGATATCGGCACCGTTGGTTTCCACACCGCCATTGAGCGAGGACAGGCCAGCCACTGTCAGTTCGTCACCGATATCGACGCTGCCGCTAAATGTGCCGTCAACCGCCGAGACATTGCCCGAGAAGGTGCCGTCAACCGCCGCGACATTGCCGGCAAAGGTGCCGTTGCCCGCATCATCCAGGGCAAAGGTCTGGCCGTTGGTGCTGTCGGTAACGGTGACACCCGCGTTATCGACCACGACCGTAGTGGACGTATCGCCACCGTGGATGGTGACGCCTTCCTCGGCAATGTCGATATAGCTTGCGCCAGCCGAGTTGAGGCTGAGCGTGCCGGTGGCCGAGGTGACGCTGTCAGTTTCGACATCGCCTGCTGCCAGGGTTCCGCCGACATCGGCGTCGCCCGAGAAGGCGGCATTGGTGGCACTCATGTCGCCACCCGCATTGATGTCGCCCGCAGCGTTGATGTCACCGGCAAAGTTGCCCGCTTCCACGTCGGTCAGGCGGGTATCGAGATCGGCAACGTCGGTTTCCAGCGCGTCTATGTCGGTGGCGTTGGTCGCGATGTCCGTGGCGTTGGTCGCA
>NZ_JAMFLH010000003.1 GCF_023501975.1 Altererythrobacter sp. KTW20L
CCGGCAGCGTCGGATGTGTAAAAGAGACGGGTGAGGGCCCAGCCCCCCGCCCCCTCGCCCGCCAGCAACCGGGCCGCCGCGCCGGTGCGTCAGGCCGGGATCGCGCCGCCGGGCGAGCCGCTGCACCTGGGGCGCCGAGCCCTCACCTTCCTCATCGTGGTGCCGTTGGCGCTCGCCTCGTCGATCGCCTTTGCCGTGGGCCTGCGCGCGGCCATGGTCATCGTCGGCGCGGGCGCGGCCAATGCCAATGCCCTGGCGCTGTTCGCCGTGCCGCTGGCCTGGGGCATTCTCGCCTCTGTCGTGCTGATGCGCGAGCGCCGCAGCGCGCAGCTCGCCACCCTGTCACTCTATGCGCTGGCCATCGTGGTCGGCCTCGTTCCGGGAACCTGAGCCATGAACTGGTCAATCGCCAAGAGCACGGTGAAAACGGCCCTGTCGGCCCACGCGGCGATGGGCCTGCTCGCATCGGCGCTGCTCTACCTCGTCTGCCTGTCGGGCACCGTGCTGGTGCTCTATGACGAATGGCAGCGGCTGGAACAGCCCGCCGCGCCCGAGATGGCGAGCTTTGCGCCCGGCTCCGTCCAACGCGCAATGGAAGAGGTGCTGGCGCTGGAGGCCGATGGCCCGACCACCACCCACCTTTATGTCCATATGCCGACCGCGCAGCTGCCGCGCGCCACGGTCACCACCGATACCTCGGCCCACCACGCCAATGCCGACGGCTCGCTGGTCATGCCCGAGGAGAACGGCTGGTCCGAATTCCTCTATGACCTGCACTATACGCTGAACCTGCCGACGCTGGTGGGGATCACCATTGTCGGCGCGCTGGGGGCGATCATGCTGGCGCTGGCCTTTACCGGCGTGCTCGCCATGCCGCGCCTGTTTCGCGATGCCTTCCGCCTCAACGCCCGCAGTTCAGGCGGCATCGCGATGGCCGACTGGCACAACCGGCTGAGCGTGTGGACCCTGCCCTTCACGCTCGCCATCGCCATAACCGGCGCGGTGATCGGGCTGGCCACGGTGACAGCCTATGCCATTGCCGAGGTCAGCTATGATGGCGATGTGGAAGCCGTCTATGCCACAATTTTCGGAGCCGAGGCTGAAGGCGATCCTGCGCCCGCCCCGCTGCCAGATGTGGCCGCCGCACTCGGCTATATGGCCGCCGAACATCCGGACGTTGCGGTCACCTATGCCATCGTGCACGATCCGCTGACCGCCGGGCAGCACGTGCAGATCGTGGGCGAGCATCACCGGCGGCTGATCTTCGGCGAATACTATGCCTTCGATGCGGCGGGCAATTTCCACGGTACGGCGGGCATGGCCGATGGGGCATTAGGGCAACAGGCGGCAGCGTCGGTCTATAACCTCCACTTCGGCAACTATGGCGGGCTCCCGGTGAAGCTGGCCTATATCCTGTTCGGCCTGGCCCTGACGGCGGTCTGCGCCACGGGAACCTATATCTGGCTGGGCAAGCGGCGGCGGCGCGGCATGGCCGAACCGCGCCTCACTGCTGCCTGGCACGGCGTGGTCTGGGGCACGCCCGCCGCCCTGGTGGCGACGCTGGCGGCGCGCTTCGTGCTGGGCAATGAAGCCCCGTTCACCGCGATCTTCTGGATATTGCTGGCGCTGGCAGTCGTGCTGCCGGTCCTGCGCCTGACCTTCGGGCAGCCACACCAACCTCCCGTGACTGCCTGATAGCGAAAGGGCGGCCCTCCCCGGGGCCGCCCTTTCTTTTCGTTCAAGCGGGAAGGTCGGGTTAGCCCCAGACTTCTTCCGCCACCTCGATGCACAGGCGGATCTTGTCGGCCTGCTGCTGGGTGGAGATGTCGTTGCCGTGGACCGTGCTGGCAAAGCCGCATTGCGGCGACAGGGCGAGCTGGTCGATGTCGGCAAACTTGCTCGCCTCGTCGATCCGACGCTTGATATCGTCCTTCGTTTCAAGGTCGCCCAGCTTGGTGGTGACAAGGCCCAGGACCACGGTCTTGCCCTTGGGCAGGAAGCGCAGCGGGGCAAAGTCGCCCGAGCGGGGATCGTCGTATTCCAGGAAGAATGCGTCGATATCGAGTTCGTTGAACATGATCTCGGCCACCGGCTCGTATCCGCCTTCTGCCGCCCAGGAGGAGCGGAAGTTGCCGCGGCACAGGTGGATCGCCTTGATCATGTCGGCGGGGGCCGATGCAAAGCTGTCGTTGATCAGCTTGGCATACTGGCGCGTGGTAGCATCGGGATCCATGCCGCGCTTGGCCGCATCTGCGCGCTGTTCGTCATCGCACAGATAGGCAAGGTTGGTATCGTCCATCTGGATATAGCGGCACCCGGCCTGCGCCAGGCTATCCACTTCGGCGCGATAGGCCGCAGCCACGTCGGCATAGAACTCGTCCATCGTGGCGTAGATATCCTCGGGGATACCCGACCGCCCGGCGCGGAAGTGCAGCATGGAGGGGCTGGGGATCGCCACCTTGGCAGTGCTTCCCTCTCTCACCTTGCTGGCAAGGTACTGGTAATCGGCCAGCTGGATCGGCTTTTCGTGCGCAATCTTGCCGGTGACGACCATGACCGGCGGGGCAAAGGACACATCCTTGCCCGCATCGTTCTTGAACGCCTTCTTCAGTCCGCCCCGCTCTTCCACGCCGGAAAGCTGGAGGAGGAAGTCGGTATGGAAGAAATAACGGCGGAATTCCCCGTCGGTAATGGCCTTGAGGCCGAGCGATTCCTGCCACCCAACCAGTTCGGCAATCGCCGCGTCTTCGACCTTGCGCAGGTCGGCATAGGAAATGTTGTCTGCGGCACGATGCTGGCGGGCTTCGATAACCTCGCGCGGACGCAGGAATGAGCCGACATGGTCGGCGCGGCTTGGCAGTTTGGTCATTGCAAATTGTCCTGTCATAGCAAAGATTTAGCTAGACCAGGGTCATGACGCGGGCTCGCGCTCGACTGGACGTGTCCACATATGCGAAATCACGAGCCCAGCGCAACAGCAATTGTTGCGCCTGCGAACAGGCGCCTTCCACCACACCTATCCGCACCGGGACCAAAATGCCGCTTGATTGCGCGGCGCGCAGCTTTGTATGCACCGCTTACAAACAAGGACAAACCGCAACAATTGCGGGATCTCGGGGGAGCGAGAAACGACATGACCATCCGCAAGGCACTTCTGGCAGCGGCAGCCACGCTGCTGCTCGCATCGTGCAACAGCAGCGACGAAGGCGGGATCGACGCCGAGGCGCTGGTCAATGCCGCCGCCGACTCTGCCAACTGGATCACCTATGGTCGCGACTATGCCGAACAGCGATACAGCCCGCTCGACCAGGTGAATGCCGAAACCGTGGGCGACCTCGGCCTTGCCTGGTATGCCGACATGGACACGGCACGCGGTCAGGAAGCGACCCCGCTGGTGATCGACGGCAAGCTCTATGTCACCACGGCCTGGTCCAAGGTGAAGGCCTATAACGCCGCCACTGGTGAGCCGTTGTGGGAATACGACCCCGAAGTGCCGGGCGAGACCGCGGTGAACGCCTGCTGCGACGTGGTCAACCGCGGCCTCGCCGCCTGGGGTGACAAGCTCTATCTCGGCACGCTCGATGGCCGCCTGATCGCGCTCGACCGCGAAAGCGGCGCGGTGGAATGGTCGACCGTCACCGTGGACCAGACCAAGCCCTATACCATCACCGGTGCCCCGCGCGTGATCGACGGGCGCGTGCTGATCGGCAATGGCGGCGCGGAATACGGCGTGCGCGGCTATGTCAGCGCCTATGACGCCGAGGATGGCGAGATGCTGTGGCGGTTCTACACCGTCCCCGGCGGGCCGGACGAGGCCGAGGTGGAGCAGCAGTACCTCGCCAATGCGCGCGATACGTGGAACGGCGAATGGTGGAACCTGGGCGGTGGCGGCACGGTGTGGGATGCCATGGCCTATGATGCCGAGCTGGACCTGCTCTATATCGGCGTGGGCAACGGATCCCCGTGGAACCAGGCCTATCGCAGCCCCGGCGGCGGCGACAACCTGTACCTGTCCTCCATCGTCGCGCTGCGGCCCGAAACCGGCGAATATGTCTGGCATTACCAGACCACGCCCGGCGAAACCTGGGATTTCACCGCCACCCAGCACATCATGCTGGCCGACCTCGAAATCGAGGGCGCGCAGCGCAAGGTGCTGATGCAGGCACCCAAGAACGGCTTCTTCTATGTGATCGACCGGGCGACCGGCGAACTCATCAGCGCCAACAACTACACGCCGGTCAACTGGGCCACCGGCATCGACATGGCCACCGGCCGCCCGATCGAGGTGCCCGAGGCACGTTATGACCAGACCGGCCTGCCGTTCGTCTCCACGCCCGGTGCGGGCGGGGGCCACAACTGGCACCCGATGGCGTTCCATCCGGTCGAGGGGCTGGTCTATATCCCGGTGATCGAGGCCGGCTTCCCCTATTTCCCCGAAGCCAACTGGCTGCCCGACATGAACCGCGGCTTCAATGTCGGCATCGACCAGTCGGCAGGCGCCATGCCGCCGCTGGAAGCGGTGCGCGCAGGCGCGGCAGCGGGTACCACAGGCTCGCTGGTGGCGTGGGATCCGGTGACGCAGACCGAGCGCTGGCGGGTGCAGTACCCCGGCCCGTGGAACGGCGGCCTGCTGGCAACCGGCGGAGGCCTGGTGTTCCAGGGCACGGCTGGCGGCATGTTCAAGGCCTATGGCGCCAACGATGGCCGCGAACTGTGGTCCTTCGCCGCGCAGACCGGCGTGGTCGCGCCCGCCATCACCTATACGGTCGATGGCGAACAATACGTCGCCGTGCTGGCCGGTTGGGGCGGCATCTGGGCGCTGGCCCCCGGCGGCGTGCTGAACGAGACGTCGGGCGCCGTGCCCAACATCAGCCGCCTCTTGGTATTCAAGCTGGGCGCCACGGGAGCGCTTCCGCCCGCCCCGCCGCTGGTCCGCCGCCCGATCGATCCGCCGCCGTTCACCGGCGATCCGACCGCGCTGGTCCAGGCGACCTATGACTATGCCCGCTATTGCGGAGCCTGCCACGGCGATGCCGCCATCGGCTCCACCGTGCTGCCGGACCTGCGGCGCAGCGCCGTTCTCGACAATGCCGAGACCTGGCAGATGATCGTCCACGATGGCGCGCTGGCATCGAACGGCATGGTCGGGTTCTCGCAGTCGCTCAGCAAGGAGCGGATCGAGGGCCTGCGTCAATATGCCATCTTCCGCGCCAACCAGGACAAGGAACTGGGCGGGATAGGCTACCAGCAATAGTAACGACCGTTATCTTGAAGGACCTGCAAATGGCCGCCATAACCTGCTAGGCTGCCTGCAAGGGCTAGAGAATCGCATCTGCAGAATTTGGGAGAAAGAGGCTATGAACGAACACACCACCATCGATCGCACACAGCTGGAATATTCCGCCGCGGTCAAAAGCGCCCTGGCGCGCAAGCCGCAGCTTTTCATCAATGGCGAATGGGTCGATTCGTCCGGCGGCGCCACGATTGACGTGGAAGACCCGTCGAACGGCAAGGTTATCTCCAGCTTCGTGGAAGCGACCGACAAGGACGTGGACCGCGCCGTGGCCGCTGCCCGCACCGCCTTCGACGATGGCCGCTGGCGCAACATGCCGCCGATCGCGCGCGAACGGATCATGCACAAGATCGCCGAGCTGATCCTCGCCAATGCCGATGAGCTGGCCGAGCTGGAAGCCATCGACGTGGGCAAGCCCAAGGGCATGGCCAATGCGGTGGACGTGCCCGGTTCGGCTGCGCACTTCAGCTACATGGCCGGCTGGGCCGGCAAGATCGGCGGCGAGACGCTGCCCCCCTATGCCATGCCCGGCGGCATGATGTTCGCCTATACCGTGAAAGAGCCGGTCGGCGTCTGCGCGCAGATCGTGCCGTGGAATTTCCCGCTGCTGATGGCCTGCCTCAAGATCGCTCCGGCGCTGGCCGCAGGCTGCACCACGGTGCTGAAGCCAGCCGAACAGACCAGCCTGACCGCGCTACGCCTGGCCGACCTGATCCACGAAGCCGGCGTTCCTGCCGGCGTGGTCAACATCATCACCGGCTATGGCCACACCGCGGGTGACCGCATGGTCAAGCACCCCGATGTGGACAAGGTGGCCTTCACCGGCTCGACCGAAATCGGCAAGCTGATCAACCGCAACGCCACCGAACATCTCAAGAAGGTAACGCTGGAACTGGGCGGCAAGAGCCCCGTGGTGGTGATGCCCGATGTCGATGTGGCCGAAACCGCGCCGGGCGTGGCGGGTGCGATCTTCTTCAACTCGGGTCAGGTCTGCGTAGCCGGTTCGCGCCTCTATGCCCACAAGTCGGTGTTCGACAAGGTGATCGAAGGCATGGCCGCCACGGCCGATTTCTGGGCCCCGCGCGCCAGCCTCGATCCCGCAGGCCACATGGGCCCGCTGGTGTCGAAGGAACAGCATGACCGCGTGATGGGCTATATCGACGCGGGCAAGCGCGATGGCGCCACCGTGCTGATGGGCGGCGATACCCCCACCAGCGACGGCGGCTACTACGTCAACCCCACGATCCTCACCGACGTGAACCCGCAGATGAGCGTTGTGCGCGAGGAAATCTTCGGACCCGTAGTCGTCGCCCAGCGGTTCGAGGACCTGAACGACGTGGTCAAGGAAGCCAACGACACCCCCTATGGCCTCGCCGCCGGTGTCTGGACCAAGGACGCCAGCGCCGCCGTGCGCATCGCGGGCCAGCTCAAGGCCGGCACCGTGTGGGTCAACTGCCACGCCATGATCGATCCCGCCCTGCCCTTCGGCGGCTACAAGGAAAGCGGCCTCGGACACGAGCAGGGACGTTTGGGCCTTGAGGCTTACCTTGAGACCAAGTCGGTGCTGATGAAGCTTTGATTCCCGGCTGACGAATGACGAGGCCCGCCTGCGGTATTGCCGCGGCGGGCCTTTTCGTATTCAGTCACCGCGCAACCTAACGAGCAGGAAACCCATGCCCATCGACCTCACCAAAATCCGCGCCATCGACGTCCATGTCCACGCGGAAGTCTCGTGCCACGATCCCGAGGATCCGGTGATGGGCAAGTTCTTCGATGCGGCCAGCGCCTATTTCAAGGCCCCGCGCGAGCGGCCCAAGATGCCCGAGATCATCGAGCTCTATCGCGAGAGCCAGATCGCCTTCGTCATGTTCACTGTCGACTGCGAAAGCGCCATGGGCGCCAAGCGGGTGTCGAACTACGAGGTGGCGGAACTCGCCAACAAGAACGACGATATCTGCATCCCCTTTGCCTCGATCGATCCGCACAAGGGCAAGATGGGCGCGCGTGAGGCGATCGACCTGATCGAGAACCACGGCGTGAAGGGCTTCAAGTTCCACGGCATCGCGCAGGGCTGCCACCCGGCGGACCCGATGGGCTATCCGATCTATGAAGTGATCAACGAATACAAGCTGCCCGCCATCTTCCACACCGGCCACAGCGGCATGGGCACCGGCATGCGCGGCGGCGGCGGGATGCGGCTGAAGTATGGCCAGCCGATCCTGGTGGACGATGTGGCGGTGGACTTCCCCGACATGAAGATCATCCTCGCCCACCCGTCCTGGCCGTGGGTGGACGAGAGCCTGTCGATGGCGCTCCACAAGACCAATGTGTTCATCGACCTCAGCGGCTGGAGCCCCAAGTACTTCCCCAAGCAGGTGATCCAGCACGCCAACACCCAGCTCAAACACAAGATGCTGTTCGGCACCGATTTCCCGCTGATCCACCCCGACAAGTGGATCGCTGCGGCCAAGGAAGTCGGCTTCCGCGACGAGGTGATGCCCGGCATCATGAAGGATAACGCGGCCAAGGTGCTGGGGCTGGTTTAAGAGCGCGCAGAACCCTTGACCATAAACCTAACTCCGTTCGCATCGAGCGAAGTCGAGATGCCGCGTGGAGGGTCTCGACTACGCTCGACCCGAACGGGGGAGGTGTAGACTGACCGACCCCGCCGACATCCGCAACTTCCAGCGCCTGTCCCCCCGCATCACCACATCGGGCCGCCTTGAATCTGGCGACCCGGCGCGGCTGGCGGTGGCGGGCGCGGCCCGCGTGATCAACCTCGCCATGGCCGACCATCCCGAGGCCCTGCCCGATGCGGCAACAGAAATGGCGGCAGCTGGGCTGGAATACACCCACATCCCGGTGCCGTTCGACGCACCGACAGAGGCACACTACCGCGCGTTCGTGGCCGCGCTGGAGGTGGACGACCAGCCCGTCCACGTCCACTGCATCATGAACTGGCGCGTTTCGGCCATGATGTGCCGCTATCACATCGAACGCGGGATGACCGAAAGCGAGGCCCGTGCACTGATGCACCTTGTATGGAATCCCGATAGCAGCGACTATCCGGGCGCAGGCTCATGGGCCAAATTCGTCAGGCCAGAATTCGTCAGGGGAGAGGCGACTTGAATTTCAACGGCAAGCACATCGTGGTCACCGGCGCATCTGCCGGGATCGGGCTCGTTGCAGCGCGGATGCTGGCAGAGCGCGGCGCGCGCGTTTCCCTGATCGCGCGGCGGCAGGAGCTGCTCGACGAAGTTACGGCGGACATCGGCGCCAATGCCGCCGGATTTTCCGCCGACGTGGGCGACAAGGTGCAGCTTGAAGCGGCCATCGATGCCGCCACGGCCCATTTCGGCCCGGTCGAGGCGCTGTTCGCCAATGCCGGCCTGACCGGCGGGTTCACCCCCTTCACCGCTTTCGATCCGGCGGTGTTCGAGGAGACGATCCGCGTCAACCTCACCAGCGTATTCTGGGCCGCGCAGAAGGTGCTGCCGGCCATGATCGAAGCGCAGAAGGGCGCTATCCTCATCACCGGGTCGATGGCCAGCAAGCGCGGCATGGCGATGAACCCGGCCTATGTCGCATCCAAGCACGGCGTGCTCGGCCTGTCTCGCGCGATCGCGGTGGAGATGGCCCCGCACAACATCCGCTGCAACTGCGTGATCCCCGGCTTCATCCTGACCGAGGCTCTTGACCGTATTCCCGAAGAGCAGAAAGGCCGTATTGCTGCCCGCGTGCCGCAACGGCGCATGGGCACCTGCGAGGAACTGGCCGAAGTCGCCGCCTTCCTGCTGTCCGACGCCGCCAGCCACGTGACCGGGCAGGACTGGTCGGTCGATGGCGGCACGCTCGAAACGCTGGAGGTCTAGCAGTGGCCTTGATCTATTACCACGCCGAACCCCTGGCGAATTCGCTCAAGTCGATGATCCCGCTGAAGGAAAAGGGGCTCGACTTCGAGAGTCGCTATGTCGACCTGCACAAGTTCGAGCAGCATTCCGACTGGTTCACCGCCATCAATCCCGAAGGCCAGGTGCCGGTGCTGGACCATGGCGGGGTCATCGTCACCCATACCACGGTGATCAACGAATACCTCGAAGACGCCTTCCCCGATGCCAACCCGGCCGATGGCCCGCTGCGCCCGCGCGACCCGGCGGCGGCGGCGCGGATGCGCTACTGGAACAAGTTCGTTGACGAACAGGTGATGAACCACGTGTCGATGCACGGCTGGCACCGGTTGATCCGGGTCATCACCCGTTCGATCGAGGACGACCGGTTCGAGGAACTGATGAGCCATATCCCGCTGCCCGACCAGCAGAAGAAGTGGCGCACCGCGCGCAGCGGCTTTTCCGAAGGCGACCTTGCCAACGCGCTCGCCAAGATCGAATATGCGCTCGACAAGGTGGAGCGGCAGCTGTGCGAAACGCCCTACCTGGCGGGGCAGGCCTATGGCCTGGCCGACATCAATTTCTATTCGCACTGCGGGCTGATGGTGGACCGGATGTTCCCCGACCTGCAGGTGAACGACCGCTTTCCGGCGATGGTCCGGTGGCGCGACGCGATTTCCGACCGTCCCGCCGTGGCGGCGGCCCTGAAGAGCGAGGACCGCTCCCAGCCGGGCTTGCGCACATGGAGCGGTGACGGCCGCGAACATTCCTGAAGGAGAGAAAATAATGCGCGCATGGATGCTGCCTGCCGGGTCGGAAGGCTTCGACCAGCTCTACATGGAAGACCTGCCCGATCCGGTCGCAGGCCCGGGCGAGGTGCTGATTGCGCCACGCGCCTGGTCGATCAACTACCGCGATTTCGCCGTGGCGGCGGGCAAGTATTTCGGCGGGGCGCTGAAGGCTCCGGCCATCCCGCTAAGCGACGGAGCGGGAGAGGTGCTGACCGTGGGCGAAGGCGTGACCGAGTTCAAGCCGGGCGACCGGGTCCAGGGTTCGTTCTTCCTCGACTGGGCCAGCGGCCCGCAGGTGATGGGCCGCGCGCTGGGCGATGGCTTTGCGCCGGGCATGCTGGCCGAAAAGGTCGTGCTGCCCGCCAGCGGCGTGGTGAAAATGGCCGACAGCCTCGATTTCGCCCAAGCCGCCTGCATGCCCTGCGCCGGGGTCACCGCGTGGAACGCGCTGTTCGAAGGTGGACGGCCGATCAAGGAAGGCAGCCGGGTGCTGGTGCTGGGCAGCGGCGGGGTCTCGATGATCGCGCTCGGGCTGGCCAGGGCCGCAGGTGCCGAGGTTATCGCCACCAGTTCGAGCGACGAGAAGCTCACCCGCATCAAGGGCATGGGCGCGGCGCATCTCGTCAATTACAAGGAAGTGCCCGACTGGGGCGCGCACGTGGCGAAGGAGTTCGGCGGGGCGCACAAGGTGGTCGAAGTCGGCGGCGTAGGCACCCTGCCCCAGTCGATGGCGGCGCTCGCCTCCGAAGGCGAGATCGCGCTGATCGGCGTGCTGACCGATGGCGACCCGCCCCACCCGCGCGCCCTGATGATGACCGGTGGTTCGATCCGCGGGATCTTCGTGGGCAGCGTGGAGATGGCAGACAAGCTCAACGCCTTTGTCGATGCCCACAAGATCGAAGTTCCCATCGGCGGGCGCTTCACTTTCGACAACGCGCCTGCCGCCTATGCCCATGCATGGGGGCCTGACAGCTTCGGCAAGACAGTGATAGAGCTTTGATTGAAAACCCCTTCCTCTTCAGAGGAGGGGCAGCGAGACTTGCACTCGCGCAAGCGGGTGCTAGTCGCAGCGGGGTGGTGCGGCGGCACGCGCGGCGCTTGCGGCCACCACCCCCAACCCCCTCCTCTGAAGAGGAGGGGGCAACAAGGAGAGAGAGCCATGTGGCAGGTCCGCGTCGCGCCGTGCGGCGATTTCGATAACCATCCGTTCCAGTCGAACCATTTTGGCGTGGAGCCGCTGGCGGCCGCCATGGGGGCCGAGATCACCGGTGTGCGCCTGACAGAGCTGTCGGATGAAGGCATCGAGAGCCTCAAGCACGCACTGTGGAAGCACAAGATGGTCTATCTGGTGGACCAGAACCTGACCCACGCCGAACACGCCGCCTTCTCGCGCCGCCTCGGCCCCTTCGCCATCGATGCCTATACCCAGGGCACGCCGGAGGAGCGCGACGTCCATCCGATCATCAAGGAAGCCGACGAGGTAACGCCCAGCCTGTTCGGCGGCGGCTGGCATACCGACAGCCCGTTCCTGGAGGAACCGCCCTCCATCACCACCCTCCGCCAGATCGAAGGCCCGCCCTATGGCGGCGACACCACCTGGACCAACACGGCGCTTGCCTTCAAGCACCTGTCCCCCACCTTCCAGGCCATGCTGCGCCCGCTGAAAGTATGGATGAGCGCGCGCAACAACTTCGCCACCCAGGAATTCCTGCGCGGCGCAGCGATCAGTTTCGGCGATGTGACCAAGCAGGAACAGGGCCTGAAAGGCAGCGTCCACCCCTTCGTCCGCAAGCATCCGGTGACCGGTGAGGAGGCGCTGTATATCTGCGATACCTACGCCGCCGGTATCGATGGCATGACCACGCATGAGGCCAAGCCGCTGATCGATTTCCTGGTCCAGCACACCACCCAGCACGCCTTCACCTGCCGCCTGCGGTGGAAGCCGGGCATGTTCTGCATGTGGGACAATGCCGCGACCATGCACCTTGGCCCGAACGACTACGACGGGTTCCGGCGCGAGATGTACCGGACCACGATTGCGGGCGGGGTGCCGCGGTAACCGGCGCGAACTTCGCCTTACCGGTAGCGGTTCCTATGGCGCGACAATCTCGAAATCAGGGGTGAACTGCTCGAACAGGGTGAAGAACCGCGCAGCTTCTGCCGGATCGCCAGAAACTGCGGCGCGCGCCTCTGCCAGGACATCGCCCAGATCGGTGCGCCGCGTGATCAGCGCGTCGAAGGTGGCGCGATCCAGCGCCAGCGCCAGCGCCGGACCTCTATCCGGGCTTTCCATCCGGGCATATTGCAACAGCCCGCGCGCGACAGTCACCGCATAGCGTTCATCAAGATCGGTGAAATGCAGCGCGATGGCGATGTCCACGTCCCGGGCTCGTTCGGGGGACAGCGCGATCCCGCTGTAATCGAGCAGCATCGGCGCTGTCATGCTGGCAAGATAGTCGGCACTGCGCGCGCCCGGCGGGATCGGCACAACCCCGCCGCGCAATTCCCGCGCAGCAGTAAGATAAACGTTGCGCCACGTGGCCGAGCTTTGCTGGTAGCCAAGCTGCGTCAGCGTCTGCGCCTGCAATTCGCGGGCGGCGGCATTGGCGGGATCGGCAAACACCAGCTTGTCGAGCACTTCGGCGACCCAGCGATATTCACCCGCCCCGAAATCCTCCCGCGCCCGCGCCAGCACTGCATCGGCTCCGCCCATGTAGGCGATCGTGCGCGCTGCGCTGTCTGCCGAAGGCAGCGGGTCGAGATGGGCCGGGTTCCCGTTGTACCAGCCGAGGTAGTATTGGTAGGTCGCCTGCCCCGCCGAGCCGAAAGTGCCGTAGTGATCCTGTACCGAAAAGGTCCCCGCGAGGCCGGCGGGGCGCTCCATCGCGTCGCCGATTTCGTCGATCGTCACGCCCTGGTTGGCCAGGTGCAGGCTGCGATCGTGCACCGCCTTGTACAGTTCCCGCTGACTGACAAGGTGATCCAGGGCATCACGGTTGCCCCAGCTGGGCCAGTGATGCTGACCGATCAGCACATCGGTCCGATCGCCGAAGTTGGCGATCATCGCATCGATCGTGTGCCACCACAGCGCCGCATCGCGCGCCTTCGCGCCGCGCGGCGTAAGCACGTTGTGCATGGTGTGCACCGCCACTTCCGCGACATTGAGGATGCGCTGCTGTGGAAGGTAGAATACGAACTCGCTTGGCGCTTCGGTGCCGTTGGCAGCTAGAAACACGAATTCGACCCCGTCGATGGTGCGATTGGCGATCGGGCCGCCCACTTCCTCGGTCGGGGCGATAAAGCTTTGCGTACCGTTGGACACGCCCGGCCCAAGGCCCGCGCCAACCGAGCCGAACGGCCCCGGCGCCAGCATAAGGCCCGAATAATAGATCGTCCGGCGCAGCATGGCATTGCCCGCCGTCAGGTTCTCGCTGATCGCTTCTACGAGGAAATTGGCCGGCGCAATGACCGCCACTTCGCCCGCCGCCACCTGCTCGGGCGTGATCACGCCGCGAACTCCGCCAAAATGATCGAGGTGGCTGTGGGTATAGATCACCGCGGTCACGGGGCGGCGCGGGCGGTGGGTGAAGTAAAACTCCAGCGCGGCGCGCGCCACTTCCACCGTGGTTAGCGGATCTACGACGATGACGCCCCGCTCGCCCTCGATGATGGTCATGTTGGCAAGGTCGAAGCCGCGGACCTGGTATACTCCCTCGCCCACTTCGAACAGGCCGCTGATGGCGTTCAACTGCTGCTGTCGCCACAACAGGGGATGCACCGTTGGCGGCACGGGACTGGCCCGGAGCGCCTCTTCATCTGCAAAGCGCCAGACCGTTCGGCCATCTGCCGCGCGGATTTCGGCATCGGGAAAAACAGCAATGCGGCCCCGCAGCGCAGCGATGAAATCGCGTTCGTCCGACCAGTCAAAGCCCGCTTGTGCCTGGGCAAGCGCAGCCCGCGTGGACGGGGTTGCGTCGTCCTGCGCGATAGCCGCACCAGATGGGCAGGTGACCAGCGCGAACCCGGCCGCAAGCTCGAATATCCTTGATCGCATCGCCATGTCCCGATCACTCACTCCCCGAAGAAGTTCAGTTCCAGCAGCACGTTGTTCGGGTCCGCCGTGAAAATCTGCCGCAGCCCGATCGCCGCCACGAAGTTCTCCTGGTAATCGCTCCCCCGCGCATCGAGCCGGGCTTTCAGTTCCTCGTAGCCCGAAACCCGCAGCGCCACGTGGTGCAGGGCGCCGGTGAGGTCGCCCGGGGTAATCTCGCGGTCATAGGCGCGGACGCAATCGAGCGAGTTGATGTGGACGATGGCGCGGCCGGCATTATCGAACATCCACTGCGCGGTTTTGGGCGTCAGCGGCGGCGGGCCATCGCGCCTTTCCAGGCCCAGCAGCTCGGCATAGAAGCGCGCCGTGCCATCCAGATCGTCGGTGATGATGTTGACATGGTCGAGGGCTTCGACTTTCATTGCACACTCCCCAGCGCTTTTTCCCCGGTTGCGCCCCGTCAAGGCGCCTTACGGCTTGCACCTCTAGCGCAATATTGTATGTGCCGCATACTATTTCGCATACGTGATTCCTTCACAAACATGGAGAGGTGAGGCAATGGCTGAAAATCTTGAACAGATCCTGGCTGGCACGACCGATATCGTCGGCAAGCTGCGCAATTCGCAGATCGGTGCCTATGTGTACCCGGTCGTCGCCCCGGAATTCTCGAACTGGCGTTCGGAGCAGTGGGCCTGGCAGCACAGCGCAGTGCTGTTCGACCAGTCGCACCACATGTTCGACCTGTACATCAAGGGCCCGGACGCACTCAAGCTGCTGACCGACACCATGATCAACAGCCCCAAGGGCTGGCAGAAGAACAAGGCCAAGCAGTACGTCCCGACCACGCCCTATGGCCACGTGATCGGCGATGGCATCATCTTCTGGCTGGAAGAGGAAGAGTTCGTTTACGTGGGCCGCGCGCCTGCCGCCAACTGGCTCCGCTTCCAGGCCGAAAAGGGCAAGTACAACGTTGATATCATCAACGATCCCCGCTCGCCCGCCCGCCCGATGGGCAAGCCGGTCAACCGCATCTCGTGGCGCTTCCAGATCCAGGGCCCGCGCGCCTGGGACGTGATCGAGAAGCTGAACGGTGCTCCGCTCGACAAGCTGAAGTTCTTCAACATGAGCGAGATGCAGATCGGCAACAAGACCGTGCGCACCCTGCGCCACGGCATGGCCGGCTCGCCGGGTCTCGAAATCTGGGGCCCCTATGAAGAGCAGGACTACATCCGTGACGAGATCCTGAAGGCTGGCGAAGAATTCGGCCTGATCGCCGTCGGTTCGCGCGCCTATCCGTCGAACACCCTGGAATCCGGCTGGATCCCCAGCCCGCTGCCGCCCGTTTACACCGGCGACGAGCTGAAGGACTACCGCGAATGGCTGGGTGCCGACAGCTACGAAGCAACCGGCGCCATCGGCGGTTCGTTCGTGGGTGACTCCATCGAGGACTACTACCTCAACCCGTGGGAGCTGGGCTACGGCCCGTTCGTCAAGTTCGACCACGACTTCATCGGCGCCGACGCGCTGAAGAAGATCGATCCGGAAACCCAGCGCAAGAAGGTTACGCTGGAATGGAACGCGGACGACATGAAGAAGATTGTCGGCTCGATGTTCAACCCGGAAGGCGAGCAGTACAAGTTCTTCGACCTGCCGCTGGCGAACTATGCCAACAGCAACTACGACAAGGTCGTGGACGCTGACGGCCGCACCGTGGGCCTGTCGCTGTTCACCGGCTACTCTTACAACGAGAAGAAGGGCCTCTCGCTCGGCACTGTCGATCACGAGATCCCGCTGGGCACCGACCTCCACGTTGTGTGGGGCGAGGAAAATGGCGGCACGTCGAAGACCACGGTCGAGCCGCACAAGCAGCTCAACGTGCGCGTGCGCGTCTCGCCGGTGCCGTACTCGGCCATGGCTGGCGACACCTACGCCGCCGGCTGGCGCTCGGGCCGCCAGGGCTGAGCCATCCGCTCAAACTGACAAACGGGGGCGGTGCTGCAAAGCGCCGCCCCTTTTGTTTGTAATCCTCCCCGAAACGGGGAGGGGGACCGCGCGCAGCGGGGTGGAGGGGCGCACAGCGTTGCGCCCCAACCACCACCTTTCAGGTGGTGCCCCTCCCCATCCTGGGGAGGATCGGCTAGCACCGGCACCCAACGGAGGATTTGCATGACCGACTACGTTCTCGTCCACGGCGCATGGGGCGGACACCAGACCTGGAGCGAGGTGCCGCAGCGACTGGAGGCGGCGGGACACCGGGTGCTGGTGGCGACACTACCGGGCCTGGGCGTGCGGCAGGCGGAACTGCATCCCGGCATTACCCTGACAGACCATATCGACGCGGTGGCCGACCAGATCGCGCAAGCCGGCTTCGACCGCTTCGTCCTGGCGGGGCATTCATACGGCGGCATGGTCATCACCGGCCTTGCCGCGCGGCTGGGCCAGCGGATCGACGGTATCGCCTATGTCGATGCCTTCATGCCCGAAGATGGCGAGAGCCTGTGGCACATCACCGGCGAGTTCGAGCACCAGTGGTACATGGAAGCGCAAAAGCACACCCCCGGCCTGATCCGCCCGCTGTTCACGCCGGACGACTGGCAGCCGGTGCCAAACATGGTCGGCTATCACCCGCTGCTGACCCTGGTGGAGGCGGTCAAGCTGACCGGCCACGAAACCACGATCCCGAAGAAGGCCTATATCTTCGCCACCGGATACGACCGCACGCCCTTCCCCCGCTTTGCCGCAAAGGCGAAAGCGGCCGGTTGGGACTATCACGAAGCGGCGACCGACCACTACGTGATGCACAAGGACCCGGATTTGACGACGCGGGTGCTGCTGGGGCTGGCGGGGTAGTGAGAGAATAATCTCTGCCGCGCCCTTTCATCCTTCGTGATGGGATGGCAAGATGCCTCCTATGGACGAGAACAGCGCGACAATTCGCTTGCACACACTCAAGTTCAAAAAGTCCGATCTTGAACGCGCGCCAAAAAAAGATCGCCTATTCTTTTTAATGGCAGGAAGCCTTCAAAATGACTTGCAGGTTCTGTCGAAGTTGCTGGCTATTGTAATAGCTAGTTGCCCACCCGACGCGCACAAAATCGAGAAGCAGGCCGATAGCGCAATGGCTATGCTGATCCAGCGATTGCTTGCGGGGCGGTTGTATGAGGGCTGGAACCTGATGAAGGGGTTCGCGGGACGAATGAAAGAAGCCTACGAACCGGATCTAAGTGAGGATGCGAGAGATGCCCTTAAATCGCTTAGAGGCTATTTCGGCTCGAAGAAGAGTCATCTCGCGCAAGTGCGGAACAAGGTAGGTTTTCACGCCGATGCAGAGCTTGCTGAAGTGGCCTTCGGACGGCTGAGTGATGTTGAAGACTTAGGTAGCTACATATGTCGGACTCTCGGTAACACAATTCACATCACGCCCGAATTGATGTACTATGAGGCGATCTGTGAAATTACAGGAGAGCCCGATTTCGTGAAAGGAATGAATATCCTTTGGAGTGAAACGCAAAGCCAAGTTTCTCACCTCAATTCTCTTATGAATGGATTCACGGTGGTTTTTGCCGAACGTTATTTGCCTGATGCGCTGGCTGCGTTGGCGACAGAATACGATGACGTGCCAGCGCTTCCATTAGAACGCTTACAGCTCCGGTATTTTAGCGATCTCTCGAATTATGGTTCGTCCGATACGTCTGAGAGTGTAGCGCTTTCCTGATACTCCAAGACGGCAAAGGGCAAGGAAGAGCCATGATAAAGTGCCCTTTCCTACAGGCCACCAACCCGCCACACCACCAGCCGCTCTTTCACATCGCCGGTCTGTCGCGCAATTTCTCCCGGGCAGGTGTCACTTTGTCACCACACCTACAACCATCTGAAATTGTGACATAAACATCCGAAAACAAAGGTGACACCCTGTCACTTGTGTCACCTTTGCTGTGTCATCCGGCCAGTGCCGCTTCGCATTCGGCCATCAGGGTGGCGATGATTTCGGCGGCGGGTTCCTCGGTCTTGACCATGCCGACCGATTGCCCGGCCATCACGCTGCCGTTCTCCACGTCGCCGTCGATCACCGCCTTGCGCAGGGCGCCTGCCCAGAAGCGTTCGATCCTCAGTTGCGCCTCGCCCATGTCGATGGAGCCCTGGTCGAGCAGCAGGGCCACTTCGCGCTGCTTGGCGGCGAATTCCTCGGTGCCCTTGTTCTCCAGCGCGCGCACGGGGATCACCGGCAGGCGGGGATCGATCTGCACGCTGGCGACGGCGTTGCGGGCGCTGGCGCGGAAGAACATCTTCTTGAAGAGGGGGTGGGCGATGCTTTCGGTGGCGCAGGCGAACCGCGTGCCGAGCTGCACGCCGCAAGCGCCCATCTTGAGGTAGCTGGCGATCATGGCGCCCGTGCCGATGCCGCCTGCCACGAAGACCAGGTTTTCGGCGGCCAGCTCGGGCAGGATTTCCTGGGCGAGCACGCTGGTGGAAACGGGGCCGATATGGCCGCCCGCCTCGCTGCCCTCGATCACCAGGGCGTCCGCGCCGCTCCGCAGCAGCTTCTTGCCCAGCGCCAGGGTGGGGGCAAAGCAGATGACCTTCGCGCCGGTCGCCTTGATGGCCTCGACGCTGCCCTTAGGCGGCAGGCCGCCCGCCAGCACCACATGGCCCACCTTGTGCCGGGTGCAGACATCGATCAGTTCGAACAGGTCGGGGTGCATGGTGATGAGGTTCACGCCGAACGGCTTGTCGGTCAGCGCGCGGGTGGCGGCGATCTCGCTGTCGAGGAGGTCCGGCGTCATCGCCCCGCAGGCGATCACGCCGAAGCCGCCGCCATTACTGATCGCGGCCACGAGGTTGCGCTCCGACACCCAGCTCATTGCGCCGCACAGGATCGCGGTCTCGGTGCCGAGGAAGTGTGCCCCGCGCTGCATCAGGGCGGAAGTATGGGGATAGGTCGTCATGTGCCAGCCGTGGTTGCGGCGCACTGCGCCATAAGGAGAGGGGCGTTTAGGCGCGAATGGCGGACCGGACAAGCGGGGCCGGTAGACCGGCGCTTTGGTTCGCGATGCCATACAATTGCTGTCAAGCCCGGCGGTCAGGTGCTTCATTCAGTTGCCATGCAGCGTCGCGCTGCATAAATTGCCAATGCCTCATCGCAGGGCCGCCGGACCGCATCGTGCCCTCCCCCTGCCCGCGACCGGCATGACATCGAACAGGGGGTTCACATGAAGCACATTCGTTTGGCAGCCGCGCTGGCCGGCCTTTCCTGCGTCCTGGTGGCGGCACCGGCTGCGGCGCAGTCCAGTTCGTTCCGGGTGGAAGCGAACGACACCCACACGGTGGACATCACCATCTGCAACCCCGAAGTCTATGTCGAAGTGCGCGGCGACGGGGATACCGACCTCGATTTCTCGGTCACCGATCCGCGCGGCAACATTGTCCATTCGGACTATGACCTGACCGACATCACCTTCTTCACGCTCTATCGCCAGGCCTCGTCGGGCTGCGAGGACTACCCGATGGAAGTGATGAACCTCGGCGACGTGTGGAACCGGTTCGAAGTGACGCTGACAACGATGCGCAGCGATGCCGCCTCCCCGCGCGCCTCGGCCGATGGCAACAACCGCAACGTGTCGTTCGCCAACCAGGGCAAGGAAACGATCTTCTACATCTACTGGCGGAACATCGCCGCCAGCGGGTGGAGCGCCGACCAGCTGGGGTCGAGCATCCTGTCCGCCGGTGACAGCTGGCAGACCACGGTGGACGACGGATCGGGCGCCTGCCGGTTCGACTTCCGCGCGGTGACCGCCGGGGGCCGCGAGATGGTGGTGAACGATTTCAACGTCTGCACCAGCTACACGATCACCTTCAGGTAAGCCCCCCTCAGGCAGCGTCGGCCGCGTCCAGCCCGTAGGAGCTGTGCAGCACGCGCACGGCCAGTTCGGTCTCGTCCTCGTCGATCAGCACGCTGATCTTGATTTCGCTGGTCGAGATCGCCTGGACGTTGATCCCGCGGTCGGCCAGGGCCTTGAACATGGTAGCGGCGACGCCCGCATGGCTGCGCATGCCCACGCCGACGACCGAGATCTTGGCCACCTTGTCGTCGCTGATCAGGCGGAAGTAGCCGATGGCTTCCTTGCGCTGTTCGAGCAGGGCCTGGGTGCGCAGCAGGTCGGCCTTTGGCACAGTGAACGTGACATCGGTCTCGCCCTTGTCCTTGGCGATGTTCTGGATGATCATGTCCACGTTGATCGATGCGGCCGCCAGCGGCCCGAAGATCGAGGCGACCGCGCCCGGCCGGTCGGCCACGCGGGTGAGGGTGATCTTGGCCTCGTTCTTGTCGGCGGCGATCCCGGTGATCAGTTGGCGTTCCATATCGAGTCCTTCTACCTCTTCATCCGAGACAATCATCGTGCCCGGCAGGCTGTCCGCGCCCGGCGCATCCTCGTCCACGAAAGAGGACAAGACTTGCACGCGGACCTTTTCCTTCATCGCCAGGCTGACCGAGCGGGTCTGCAGCACTTTCGATCCCACCGAAGCGAGTTCGAGCATTTCCTCGTAGGTCACATGGCGCAGCTTGCGGGCCTTGGCCACGATGCGCGGATCGGTGGTATAGACCCCGTCCACGTCGGTATAGATGTCGCAGCGGTCAGCCTTCAGCGCGGCGGCCACAGCCACGGCGGAAGTATCGGACCCGCCGCGCCCCAGCGTGGTCACGCGGCCATGCGGCGAAACGCCCTGGAAGCCGGGGATCACCGCGATCTGGCCACCCTGCATGGCAGCGATCAGCGCGGGCGCGTCGATATTCTCGATCCGGGCAGAAGCATGGGTATCGTCGGTCTGGATCGGCACCTGCCAGCCCAGCCAGCTCCGCGCCTTGCAGCCCATCGCCTGCAGCGTCAGCGCCAGCAGGCCGCTGGTCACCTGCTCGCCCGATGCCACGACCACGTCGTATTCGGCGGGATCGTACAGCGGGTTGGCCTCGCGGCAGAAGGTCACCAGGCGGTCGGTCTCGCCCGCCATGGCCGAAACGACCACGGCGACCTCGTCACCCCGGGCCGCCTGGGCGCGCACGATATTGGCGACGCGGCGGATCCGCTCGGTCCCCGCCATCGAGGTGCCGCCGAATTTCATTACGATACGGGCCAAGGAACATTCCCCTGCTCTGGCTTCAAACGTTGCGCGCTGTTAGGAGCGAGGCATGAGCGATGCAAGCAGTTCAAGTGAAACCATCCGCCCGGCAGAGGCCGCCCATTTCGGCGCGCTGGCTGCAGACTGGTGGGACCCGGCGGGATCGTCGGCCATGTTGCACAAGCTGAACCCCGTGCGGCTGGCCTTCCTGCGCGAGGCGGTGGACCGGCACTGGGGCGGCGATCCGCGTTCGGTCAGGCCGCTGGCGGGCAAGACCGCGCTCGATGTGGGGTGCGGCGCGGGCCTGCTGTGCGAACCGCTGGCGCGGCTGGGGGCGGACGTGACCGGCGTCGATGCGGCGGAAGAGAACGTCGCAGCGGCCACGGTCCACGCCACCGGCGCGGGCCTGCCTGTCACCTATTACCACGGCGAGCTGGCATCGCTCGGTCTCGGCCAGTTCGACCTGGTCACCTCGATGGAAGTGATCGAGCACGTGGCCGACAAGGCCGTTTTCATCGCCCAGCTTGCCGCCCACCTGAAACCCGGCGGACTGCTGGTGCTGTCCACCCCCAACCGAACCGTGCGCAGCCGCACGCTGCTGGTCGGCGCGGCGGAATTGCTCGGCGCGGTGCCCAAGGGCACGCACCACTGGAGCGACTTTGCCACGCCCGAGGAGCTGAGCGAACTGCTGGCGGGCGCGGGTCTCGTGATGGGCGAACCGCGCGGGATTGCCTGGTTGCCGTCAAAGGGCCTCCACCTGTCCGACGATCTGGCGCTGAACTACATCGTCACTGCCGTGGCCGCCTGAGGCTGGCCGCGTGAGGGGCAGGCCATGATCGTCCGCGATACGCCCGGTGCGTTTGACCTGATCTTCGCGGTGCGCGGATCGATCGTGCCGCGCATCGCCCTGCGGCTGGTGGTGCTGATGCTGGTGGCGACAGCGATGGTCTGGCTGCACGATGCTTACGATCTGGTGCCCGACGTGGGCGGCCTCGGCTTCACCGTGTTCGGTATCGCCCTGTCGCTGTTCCTGGGGTTCCGCAACAACGCCGCCTATGACCGCTGGTGGGAGGCGCGCAAGCTGTGGGGCGGGCTCCTGGCCGACATGCGCAGCCTGGCGCGGGAGGCGGATATCTTCGTGGCCGATCCAGCGCGGCGGCACGATCTGCTGCGAGGCGCACTCGCCTTCCTCCATCTCCACCGGGCGAACCTGCGCGGCCTGGCCGATGATGCCACGGCCCGCCAGCTCGGCGGACCGCTGGCCGATGCCCCTCATCCGCCCGATGCCGCGCTCGACCGGCTTGCCACGCTGGTAGCCGAGGGGGAAATCGACGGCTTCGGCCAGCGCGCGCTGGCGGAGCGCCTGTCCTCGATGGCACTGCAACAGGCCGGGTGCGAACGGATCGCCACCACCCCGCTGCCCTATGTCTATTCGCTGCTGATCTACCGCACGACCTGGCTGTTCTGCCTGCTGCTGCCGCTGGCGCTGGTCGGGCCGGCGGGCTGGCTGACGCCGCTGTTCGTCGGCATCGTCGGCTATGTGTTCTTCGGTCTCGCCGAAGTGACCGAGGAGCTGAGCCATCCGTTCGGCCAGACCCCCAACGGCCTGCCATTGGACGCGATTTGCCGCGCCGCCGAAATTGCGCTGGCCCCGCATCTGGGCGAACCTGCGCCCGAACCGCTGGAGCCGAAGGACTATTTCCTCAGCTGAGTGCCCGCCACATCACACAGCAGGTTCTCCATGCCCTGCCGCCACATGGAACTGCGGCCCGGATCATCGGTGAACACGCCATCGATCCCGGCCCGCTCCAAAGCCTGCCAGACGCTCCCCTCGCAACCGATGCCTGGCGGCTCGTCGCCAAGCCGGGCCAGCGGCGGGAGGAACACGTTCTCCTTGCGCAGGGTCCAGCCGTGGACCACCAGCCCTGCCGCATGGGCCGCCTCGACCAGCCCGGTGGATGCGCCCTCGTCGTCCAACAGCAAGCGCAGCTCCGCCCCGATCCCGTCGGCATAGGCGGCAATATCGGCCAGTCCTTGCGGCGTCAGCATGGCCGCATAGGCCATGTCCGGCAGGTCCGCCGGGCCGCCCTGGGCCGACACTAACTGCACCAGCCGCAGGTCGGTCATCGTGTCGAGCCGCTGCAACGGTGCAACCTCGAAGCTCTGGATGAACACCGGGTCGTCTGCGCTGCGGTATCCGGCAGCGTGCAGTTCCTCCACCAGCAAGGCCGCGAGATCGTAGCCGATATCGAGAAAGTAGCCGGGGTGCTTGATCTCAGGGTAAAACCCGATCCGCCGCCCGGTCCCGGCCTCCTTGGCGCGGACCAGCGCGATGATCTCGGCCAGGGTCGGCACCTGCCACAGCCCGTCGAACGCGGTGTTGGCCGGGCGCAGTTCGGGCAATCGCTCGCGGGCGCGCAGGGTGCGCAGTTCGGCGAGGGTGAAGTCCTCGGTGAACCAGCCGGTGAACTCCTGCCCGTCGATCATGCGGGTGGCGGCACGGGCCGCGAATTCAGGGCGTTCGGCCCCATCGGTGGTGCCGGAAATCTCGTTCTCGTGCCGGGCGACCAGCACGCCGTCTTTCGTGGCGACAAGGTCCGGCTCGATGTAGTCCGCCCCTTGGTCGATCGCGCGTTCATAGGCGGCGAGGGTATGCTCGGGCCGTTCGCCACTGGCGCCACGATGTGCGATGATCAGCATGTCGTTCTCCTGCGCAGCTGCAGGGAGAGCAAGGCATAGCGCCAAAAAGACCGTCAGCCACTTCATCCCAGCACCGCTTCCCATTCCGCCTGGTTGAACCCCACCAGCAGGCCGTCCCCATGCTCGACCACCGGCCGCTTGATGAGGCTGGGCTGTTCGACCATCAATACAACCGCATCACTGTCTGCCCGTGCCCTGTCGGCATCGGTCAGCTTGCGGAAAGTGGTCCCGCGCCTGTTGAGCACCACGTCCGCGCCCTTGTCGGCCAGCCATGCGGAAACACGGACAGGATCGGCCCCTTCCTTCTTGTAGTCATGGAAGGTGTATTCCAGCCCGCGCTTATCCAGCCAGTCGCGTGCCTTTTTCACTGTGTCGCAGTTGGGAATGCCATGGAGGTGGATCGTCATGCTTCATCCTGTGCGGTGAAATTGTGAACGCGCGGAGACTCGCAGGCGAACAGAGTATAGCTGGCATACCATGCGGATCGGCCATCAGCCTGTGCCGCGCGATGTTCGGCCTCGCGGCCCCAGGCCCGCGCGCTCGCCTCGTCGGCCCATTCGGACAGGGCGACGACCTCGCCGTCGTCGGAGGTGTAGCTCTTGAATGTCAGGTAGCCGGGCTGTGCGCGAGCCAGTTCCTCCATCCGGTCGGCCTGTTCGCCATAGGCCGCCTGGTCGATCCCGGCACGCTTGCGGTTGCGGAATACGACAAGATACATGTCACTTTCCCCCAAGGTGGGCATCGGCAATCGCCACGGCCAGGGCATCGGCCGCATCTGGCCCGAGGACGACAGCGCCGGGCAGCAGCACCTTCAGCATGGCCTGGACCTGCGCCTTTTCGGCAGCGCCGGTGCCGACCACCGCCTTCTTTACCAGCCGCGCCGCGTGCTCGTTCACTGCCACCCCGGCCGCGCCGCAAGCTGCCAGCACCGCGCCGCGGGCCTGGGCCAGCTTCAGCGTCGATTGCGGATTCTTGTTGAGATAGACCTCTTCCGCCGCCGCCCGGTCCGGCGCATGGGCGGCGATCACTTGCGCAATGCCCGCCTGAAGGGCCGCCAGCCGCTCGGACATCGGGGCCTTGGCGTCGGTCTTTACCTGGCCGTTGGCAATGTGCCTGAGCCGCGAACCTTCTACCCGCACAATGCCCCAGCCAGTACACGACAGCGAGGGATCGAGCCCCAATATCAACATCAGAGCTTGAGGCCGAAACGCGGCCCCACTTGCATCATCAGCAGGTAGAGCCCCACGGTAAGCAGGCATCCCAGGGCCAGGGCGAGCCAGAAATTAACCCCGCTGCGCAGCATCCACGGAATTGCCAGGAACATCGGCAGGCTGGGCAGCACGTACCAGAAGGTCGCTTGCGCATGGACCGCCATGTTTTCGACATCGGGTTTTGCATGCCACAGGAAGATCATGCCAAGCACGCTCACCAGTGGCAAGCTGGCAACCAGCGCGGCCATGGCCGGCAGGCGGCGGCCAAGCTCGGCAATCGCGGCAATCATCAGGCCGGCCAACAAAGCCTTGGCGGCCAGTTGCCACATCAGCCCAGCTTTTCCATCACCTCGTCCGGGATCTCGTAATTGCCCCAGACGGTCTGCACGTCATCATCGTCGTCGAGCATGTCGACCATCTTGAGCAGCGTTCCGGCGTCTTTTTCGTCGAGCGAGACGGTGAGGGTGGGCTTCCAGGCCAGCTTGACCGTCTCTGCCTCGCCCAGCACACCTTCGAGGCCCTTGGCCACTTCGTGCAAGGCTTCCATTTCGGTCCAGATGGTGTGGCCATCATCGGAACTTTCGACATCGTCGGCGCCCGCTTCGATGGCGGCTTCCAGCACCTTTTCCTCGTCACCCGCGCTGGCGGGATATTCGATCAGGCCCTTGCGCTCGAACCCGTGCGAAACCGAGCCCATGGCGCCCATGTTGCCGCCGTTCTTGGCAAAGGCATTGCGCACGTTGGTGGCGGTGCGGTTGCGGTTGTCGGTCAGCGCTTCCACGATGATCGCACTGCCGCCGGGGCCATAGCCCTCGTACCGGACTTCCTCGTAGTCCTCGCCGCCCGCCGCGCTCGCCTTGTCGATCGCGCGTTGGATATTGTCCTTGGGCATCGACTGCGCCTTGGCCGCATTGACCGCCAGCCGCAGGCGCGGGTTCATGTCCGGATCGGGCATGCCCATCTTGGCCGCCACGGTAATTTCGCGGCTAAGCTTGGAAAAGAGGTTCGACCGCTTCTTATCCTGCGCCCCCTTGCGGTGCATGATGTTCTTGAATTTGGAATGGCCTGCCATGGGATGTCCGGTAAACTGCCTGAAATGAAGATGGCCGCGACCTAGCCCAGCCGCGCCGGTTCATCAACATTGGCCCGCATTTTCCGGCACAATCGCCTGAGTGCAATGCCTCCGGCTCTTCACCCGTTGGCCACGATCCCGCCATTGGGGTGCAGCACCTGGCCCGACATGTAGGAGCTGTCTTCACAGGCGAGGAACAGGAATGCGGGCGCGACCTCGTTGGGTTCGCCGGGGCGGCCCATCGGCGTGCCTTCGCCGAAATGTTCCATTTTCTCCGCGCTGGACCCGCCACTCGGATTGAGCGGGGTCCAGATCGGGCCGGGGGCGACGGCGTTCACACGCACGCCATCGCCCACTAGGTTCTCGCTCAGCGAGCGGGTGAAGGCGGTGATCGCGCCCTTGGTCGCGGAATAGTCGAGCAGTTCCTTGCTGCCCTTGTACATGGTCACGCTGGTGCAGTTGATGATCGCCGCGCCCTCTTTCAAATACGGTCGGGCGGCCTGGACCAAGTAGAACATCGAGAAGATGTTGGACTGGAAGGTACGTCGGAGCTGTTCGGATGTGATGTCCTCCACCTCCTTGTCGGGATGTTGCTCGCCCGCGTTGTTGACCAGCACATCAAGCTGGCCAAACCTGTCGATGGTCTGCTGCACCAGCTTGTCGCAGGTGTCCTTGTCACCCAGGTCGCCGCGGAAGATGAAGGCCTCGCTACCCTCCTCCTCGCACAGCTTGCGGGTGTGGTCGGCATCCTCGTACTCGCACAGGTAGGCGATGGCCACCTTCGCCCCTTCGCGCGCAAATAGTACGGCAGTCGCGCGCCCGATCCCGCTGTCGGCCCCGGTCACGATGGCGACCTTCCCCGCAAGCCGCCCCGATCCAGGATAGCGCGGCTGCCATCGGGGCTTGCTGTCCATCCGGTCCTCGACCCCGGGCATTCCGGGTTCTTCGGCGATGGGTTCGATGAATTCGGCTTCGGCGGTGCGGTTTGTCATGGCCAAGATCCTGCAGAATGGGATGTCTGCAGGCTCAACCAGCCCTTGGCCTTGCCAGTTCCGTAGTCAATCGCGGGCGATGAACGCCCCGCCGATCACCCCAGCCCGAGCGCTGCCTTGTAGGTGTCGAGGATCATTTCCATTTCGCTGCGATCATCGGGCTTCATTTTGCGCAGGCGGACGATCTGGCGCATGATCTTGGGATCGTAACCCACCGCCTTGGCCTCGGCATAGACATCGCGGATATCGTCGGCGATGCCCTTTTTCTCTTCCTCAAGGCGTTCGATACGCTCGATCAGCAGGCGCAGGCGGTCGTCGGTGGCATTGGCCATGAAAAGCTCCGGTCAGTATTTGAGAACGTGTTGGCGGGCGCGATAACGGGGCCGACAGATTCGGGCAAAGGGGTGGCTGTGGAAATGTTCGGCGAACGGGCAGCGGCTCAGTGCATACCCTCGTTGCGCGCCATGCTTTCCTCCATCCGCGCCAGTTGTTCGGGCGTGGCTTCAGTCTGGTGGGAAGCTTTCCATGCATCCATCGGCATGCCGTGGATCACCTCGCGCGCCGCCGCCTTGTCGCCTGGGTATCCGGCGTCGCGGATCCAGTCGGCCAGGCAGTTGCGGCAGAAGCCTGCCAGGCCCATCAGCTCGATGTTCTGGGCATCGTGGCGGTGGCGAAGGTGGCGTACCAGTCGGCGGAAGGCGGCAGCGGCAACATCGTCGGGCAGGTTGTCGAGCGGATCGGGGGCATTACTCATTTTCTCGTCCTTGTTTTGTCGCCTGTCTCTGCCATAGGCTCGGCCTCATGACAAAGATCCCGTCTCCCAAATTCAAGCGGCGCGCCCGCAAGGTCAAGATCCTCGCCACGCTGGGACCGGCCAGCAGCGATCCCGAAGTGATGCGCCGCCTGTTCCGTGCCGGCGCCGATGCCTTCCGCTTCAACATGAGCCATGGCGACCACGCCGCGCACGAGGCAAACTTTCGCACCGTTCGCGCGATCGAAAAGGAATTCGGGCGTCCCATCGCGATCCTGTGCGACCTGCAGGGTCCCAAGCTGCGGGTCGGCACCTTTGCCGAAGGCAAGGCGCTGATCGCCCACGGCGCCCGCTTCATTCTCGACAGCGACCCGACGCCGGGCGATGCGACCCGCGTCTGCCTGCCGCACCCGGAACTGTTCGCAGCACTGACCGACGGTCAGCGACTGCTGATCAACGACGGCAAGATCCGCCTGCGGGTAAAACGCCACAGCGCGGACACGATCGAATGCGTGGCCGAAGTCGGCGGGTTGATTTCGGACCGCAAGGGCGTGAACGTGCCCGATGCCGAAATCCCCATTCCCGCCCTGACCGACAAGGACCGCCGCGACCTTGAGTTCGCCATGGAGCACGGGGCCGACTGGATCGGCCTGTCGTTCGTCCAGCGGCCCGAGGACGTGGAGGAAGCCAAGGCGCTGATGCAGGGCCGCGGGTTCCTCTGCGCCAAGATCGAGAAGCCGATGGCGATCAAGCGGCTGGACGAGATCATTGCGGCATCGGACGGCGTGATGGTGGCACGCGGCGACCTTGGCGTGGAGTTGAACCCCGAGGAAGTCCCGCCGCTGCAGAAGCGCATCGTCAACGCCACGCGGCTGACGGGCAAGCCGGTGATCGTGGCAACGCAAATGCTCGAATCGATGATCGAGAGCCCGACCCCGACCCGCGCCGAAGTGTCCGACGTGGCCAACGCGGTATATGACGGGGCCGACGCCGTGATGCTGAGCGCCGAGACCGCCGCCGGAGCCTGGCCCGAAGAAGCAGTCATGATGATGGATTCCATCGCCCGCCAGGTGGAGGCCGACGAAGGCTATACCGCGCGTGTGCGCATGCTGGACACCCCGCCCGATGCCACACCGGCCGATGCGCTGGCCCATGCCTGCATGACCATCGCCGATACGATCACGCTCAACGCCATCTGCGTGTTCACCGACAGCGGCAGTTCGGCCCGCCGCGTGGCGCGCGAGCGGCCCGCCGTGCCGCTGATGGTGCTGACGCCGTCGGTCCAGGTGGCGCGCCGGGTAAGCCTGCTGTGGGGCGCCCATGCGGTGACCACGCGCGATATCGGCAGCTTCGAGGAGATGATCGCCAAGGGCAAGCGCATGGCGCTGCGCCACGGGTTCGGCGGCGCGGGTGCGCGGGTTGCCATGCTGGCAGGCGTGCCGTTCGGCAAGTCGGGGGCGACCAACCTGCTCCACCTCGTGCGCCTGACGGGCGACGAGCTGGATGATCATCCAGCCGGAACCGACTAGATTGTCGGACTGGCAGTCCGCCTAGGCGCGGCAATCTTCCAGCAACTGGTCGAGATCGTCGGGCAACTCGAAATAGCCGCCTGACAGATCATCGTAGCGCCCGCTGGCAAGATCAAGGCAGCGCTGGGCGCACCGATCAAGGTCACCGGAGGCGGCCGGATCGTCGCACCGCTCCTTCAACCGTTCGACCATGCCCCCGAGGTACTTCTGGGCAGCAGGGTCACGCATCGTGTCGCGCGCCAGTTGCGTCGGCACGAAGCCGGGATCGATGACGAAGGCGGCCACGCCGCTGCCCTCCAGCTCCGCCGCCGCTTCGGCAACCAGCCGGTTCTGCGCGATCTTGCCGGTGCAATAGGCCGACAGGTATGGCGCCACGATCCGCGCCGCCTTGGCCGAGACGCAGATCACCCGGCCCCGCCTGCGCGCAACCATGCCCGGCAACAGGCGGTGCATCAGCAGGAACGGCGCGCGGATGTGCACTTCCTGCGCGCGCCACCATTCGGCGGGGTCCACTTCCCACAAAGGCCCAAACGGCCCCGGAACACCTGCGTTGGACACCAACAGGTCCACCGGGCCGAGCAGCTTTTCCACCTGGTCCACCGCCCCAGCAATGGAGGCCGGATCGGTCACGTCGCAGACCACGGGGAATGCTGATCCGCCAGCCGCGCCGATAGCTTCTGCCACTTCCTGCAACTGTCCTGTAGACCGCGAAACCAGAGCTACAGAAGCGCCCTCGCTCGCCAGCTTCTCCGCGATGGCCCGGCCAAAGCCGCGCCCTGCGCCCGTCACCAGCGCCACCTGTCCTGCCAGAATTGCCATGCCAGCTTTCCTCTCTCACCCAGAGGCTAAGCGCGCAGCCCAGCCAAGTCGAGAGCGGAACCAAGCCGCTGCCCGCAGGTTCAATCCCTGCCGATGGCGTTTCAAACTGGGTGGGCGAAGCTATGTCCGGTACGGACTTTAAGGACCTCGACGAGGTGCCGGAAAAGGTGGCACAAACCGCCGCCATGCTGGCATGCAATTCCGCGCACCTCGCCCGGATGCTGAAAGCCGATCAGTATCCCGGCACTTCTGGCTGAACACGACGACAGGGAGGACCACCTCATGACCGAACTCGCCGCCGAAGTCTCGGGTGACTTTGCCGAAGCCGTGCTGGCGGGGCTCGCCCTGCCCCGCAAGGTAATCCCGGCGCGCTACTTCTATGACCAGCGCGGGTCAGAACTGTTCGAGCAGATCACCGGGCTGGCGGAATATTACCCCACGCGGACCGAGCGCTGGCTGCTCCAGCACCATGCCGCCGATCTCGAACGCCTGGCCGGGCGCGGTCGCCCGGTGGTGGAATTCGGCGCCGGTTCTGCCGCCAAGACGCCCCTGCTGCTCGATGCCACCCAGGCGCGCACCTATGTGCCGATCGATATTTCTGGCGATTTCCTGGCCGAGGCGATGGAGGATCTCGCCCGGCTGCGGCCGAACCTTGCCATCATGCCGGTGGCTGGTGACTTCACCCGCCCGCTAGACCTTCCACGCCTCGACGGCCCGCTGACCGGGTTCTTCCCCGGCTCCACCATCGGCAATTTCGACCATGCCTCTGCCGTGGACCTGCTGCGGTCATTCCGCACCACGCTCGGCAAGGATGCCCGGCTGGTGATCGGGATCGACACCCGCAAGAATGCCGGCCTGCTGGAAGCCGCCTATGACGATGCGGAAGGTGTGACCGCGGCATTCAACCTCAACCTCCTCACCCGCATCAACCGCGAGCTGGACGGGACAGTGCCCCTCGATGCCTTCGAGCACCGCGCCGTGTGGCACAGCGGCTTTGGCCGGATCGAGATGCACCTTGTCGCCACCCGCGCAGTCGATTTCACCGTTGCGGGCCGCCGCTTTGCCTTGCGTGAAGGCGAGACGATCCACACCGAGAACAGCTACAAATACACGCCCGAGGAAGCCCGCCTGCTGGCCCGTGCATCGGGGTGGGAGCCGCTGGCCATGTGGACCGATCCCGATGCGCTGTTCGGCCTGCATGTATGGACTGCCGGGTCAGGCGAGGCCCAGCCATGAGCTCGGCTGCCGAACTCCAGCCGGTCGGCGCTCACCCCCTGGCCGCGCAATACCGCGCCGTCCGGCTGGCAACCGAAGCCCTTGCCGCACCGCTTTCGCCCGAAGACTGCCAGGTCCAGTCGATGCCCGATGCCAGCCCGCTGAAATGGCACCTGGCTCACACCACATGGTTCTTCGAAACCTTCCTGCTCCAGCCCATGCTGCCGGATTACGAGCTGTTCGATCCTGCCTTCGCCGTGCTGTTCAATTCCTATTACGTGGGCGTGGGCGAACGGTTCACCCGGGCGCAGCGCGGCATGCTGACGCGGCCCTCGCTCGACCGGGTGCTGGCCTATCGCCGCCATGTCGATGAAGCGATGGACCGGCTGACGGGCGGAACTTCGCCTGATATGTGGCACGACCTGGTCGAACTGGGCATCAACCACGAACAGCAGCACCAGGAACTGATCCTGATGGACCTGCAGCACGCCCTGTCGCTCAATCCGCTGTGCCCCGCCTATCGCAAGTCATCGGGACCGAGCGCCAAGGCCGCTCCCGCGCAGTGGGCGCAGGTTGAGGAAGGCCTCTATCGCATCGGCCACAATGGACAGGGCTTCGCCTTCGACAACGAAGGCCCGCGCCACCGGGTCTGGCTCGACAGCTTCGCCATTGCCGACCGGCTGGTGACGGTGGGCGACTACCTCGAATTCATCGCCGATGGCGGTTACCGCAAGCCCGACCTGTGGCTGTCCGATGGCTGGGCCATGGTCGAGGCCGAGGGCTGGACCGCCCCGCTATACTGGCAGGAGCAAGGTGGCGATTGGTGTGCGTTCTCGCTCGAAGGGCAGCATCCGGTCGATCCTTCCGCGCCGCTGCTCCACGTCAGCTACTATGAGGCCGATGCCTATGCCCGCTGGGCAGGTGCCCGCCTGCCGACCGAAGCGGAATGGGAAGTGGCCGCCAGCAAGGACCTGCTGCACGACGTGGACGACGTGGCCTGGCAATGGACCGCGTCTGCCTATCTCGGCTATCCCGGCTTCGCTCCTGCGCCGGGCGCGGTGGGCGAATACAACGGCAAGTTCATGGTGGGCCAGCATGTGCTGCGCGGCGGATCGCTCGGCACGCCCGCCGGTCACTCGCGGATTACCTACCGCAACTTCTTCCCGCCCCATGCCCGCTGGGCCTTTTCGGGCATCAGGCTGGCGCGCGGTTCAGCCTAGCGCGAAATCGACACAAGCGTGGCACTGCAACTGCAAAGGATCGACCACTTCGATTGGCGAGGTTTCCTGCGCGATCACCAAGGGCAGCTCGGTGCAACCGGCGATTACCGCCTCGCATCCCTGTCCCGCATGGCGGGCAATCAGGTCGGCGAACCAGGGCGCAAAGTCCGGCTCGATCGTGCCATCTGCCAGCTGCGACTGGATTGCTCCGACACGCACCCGGTCGGACTCGTCGGGAGTGACAACCTCGATTCCGGCCGCCCGGATTGGATCGGCGTAATACCCGTGCTCCATCGTGAACCGCGTGCCCAGCAACAGCACCTTGCGATAGCCGCGTGCCACCAGGTGGTCGCGCACAAGCTCGATCGCGTGGAACAGCGGCGGATCGGCGGGCAGCTCGTGGATGATCCCGGCCAGCACGTGGTGCAGCGTGTTGTTGGCGATCATCCAGCAATCGGGCTTGAACGACAGCAGGGTACGGATCTCCGCGAGCAGCAGTGGCGGAATCCGGCCCCAATCGCCCGAGTAGTGACCGCGGATTTCGGCATAGTCGATGGAATAGAGCGCGATCCGGGCCGAGTGCGCCGCGCCCAGCCGCCGCTGCACTTCCTCGTTCAACATGCGATAGGGCAGTACGGTGGAGGGCCAGCTTGTCCCGCCCAGGATGCCGATCAGTTTCATCACCGCAGGCTAGGCAAGGTTGGGGCCACGAACAATCGCGAAAGGTGTCAGGACGCGAAAGTCACTGGGACACGAAAGTCTTGGAAAAACTGGAGCGGGCGAAGGGATTCGAACCCTCGACCCCAACCTTGGCAAGAAGGCCCACTAGCTTTTCCTGAGTACGCCAGACTTGTAATAACTACGATATTACAGTGGTATGGAAGTAGGGTGCCTTTTCCCAAGCACGATAAAGATACCCCAATTTGGCTTGCATCTGCTGACAATATGGTGACAAAGTGATCAAGCAGAGATTTTGTCACCAAATGGGGGAAATTCATGCCCACGGTCAAGCTAAACAAGCGCAGCGTTGACGGGCTGCTCCCTCCCGCCAAGGGGCAAGCCGCGCTTTGGGATACAGAAGTGCGGGGCTTTGGCGTACGCATCCTGCCTTCGGGTACGAAGACCTTTATCTTGCAGTATCGCAATCCAGAGGGCGTGCAGCGCCGGATCAACATCGGCCGGTACGGCGTGTTGACGGTCGATCAGGCCCGCGATCAGGCAAAGCTTTACCTTGCCTCTGTGATCCAGGGTGAAGATCCTGCAGATGAGACGCGTCGGGCGCGAAAAGGTATGACGGTCGCAGAAATGTGCGATTGGTATCTGGCCGAAGCGCGGACGGGTAACATCCTTGGCAGGCTGAACCGGCCAATAAAGCCGTCTTCGCTCGACATGGATGAAAGCCGGATCAAGACTCACATCATTCCGCTTCTCGGCAGGCGCGTTGTAGCGCAGTTGAGCATTGCCGATGTTGAGCAGATGCAATCTGACGTGAAGAACGGGAAGACTGCCAAAGCCAGAACCGGCGGCCGAGGAGGAAGGGCTACGGGTGGCGCTGGTGTCGCGTCTCGATGCCTTGGCACGATCCAGGCCATCATCGGCCATGCCAAACACAAAGGACTTCTGGCCGTCCATCCGACCCAAGGGGCAAAGAAGCTCGCTAGCCAGAAAAAGACTCGGCGTTTGAGTGTCTCCGAGCTCGAGATGCTCGGCAAGGCGCTCGCATTTGCCGAACAAAATCGCGAAAATCCTGTCGCGCTGAGCGTTCTCAAAACCCTCCTGCTAACGGGATACCGGCGAGAGGAGGCTCAAGCAATGCAACGGGTCTGGGTCAATGCCACCGCCGGCTTCGTCAGTTTCCCGGACACTAAAGGTGGTGCGCAAGTGCGTGCCATCGGTCCGACTGCGCTCAAAGTGCTGCAGGATCAGATCGAAATCGTTGGTAATCCCTATGTGTTCCCCTCTGAAACCGGGGCGGGGCCATACACAGCCGTCAGCTCCTGTCTGGACCGCGTTTGCAAACTTGCAGGGATATCAGGGGTGACGCCCCACACCTTGCGGCATACGTTCGGTAGCATCGCTGGCGAATTGGGTTTCTCGGAACTGACGATCCGAGCGATGCTGGGCCACGCATCGCAGAACGTAACGCAAGACTACATCCATATCGATGAGGCGCTAAAGCTTGCCGTACAGCGGACGTCGGATGAAATTGCCCGGCTGCTTGAGCTCGGTGCAGCCAGACTGCAATCAATGCAGCAAGCGGCGTGATCCCCGGTTTGCGAGATCAGGTCATGTCAGGTGGAATTCCTTCCGCATCCTGCTATTGACAATTAACCTTCAAGGTGTATATTGAATGGCGAGAAAGAGAGTGCCGCATCACGAACTTTCCTCTGTTCAGGCGAAGTTTTGTGATGTGGCAAGCTTGGAGATCACGCGGACGGCAACGCGTAGTGCCCAAGCCTTGGGCTACTCGCTCGGAGATGTGGTGGCCGTTGTACAGGCCCTTGAACCCGGGGATTTTGTGAAGTCGGAGACGGCTCACAATCCGGTAAACTCGAAGGTCTGGCACGACAGCTACCGGATCCCGTGCGACGGCCTGTATCTCTATCTGAAGTTTGCCGGCGAGACGCTGATCGATGTCGTTCTGACATCGTTCAAGGAGGTTTGAAGGTGACGCAGACACGGATTCATCCCGAGACCGGCCAGGTCCTCCGCCGCGCCGCCCGTGTGCAAACGGTCAGCGTTGGGTCGATGTCGCGCGAGGTCGAGGTGTCGGGCTGGTATCCTGAAGACGGTGGTGACTCCATTCATTCAGGTGCCGAGCTGCAAGCGCTGGATCGGGCCTATCTTGAGCTGCGCGCCGCATATGCCGCGCGCGTCAAGGCAGTGCGAAAGAAGCTTGGCCTCACCCAGGAAGAGGCTGGCCGGATTATCGGTGGCGGACGGCGCGCGTTCCAGAAGTATGAAAGCGGAGCCACGCCACCCAGCGACGCCGCGGTGGGTCTGATCGAGATTTTGGACCGTCATCCAGAGGAGCTGGAAACCCTCCGCAACCTGCGCAGGCTTGCCTCGCGTGAGGGCGCTGGTGGCCGTCTCACGCCGACCGGCAAGAAGGGGACGGCTACCAAGGGCGTTCGTAGTGTTGCGGCATGAGCCCAGCCAACGTGGTCGGATAGCCACGGGACAACAATCGCGCTTCAAATTTCAGGAAGCATAACGTATCGCTGTTTGCGTCACAGGTTTGCGACGCGAGGGGATGGAAAGTAGAATAGATGTCAAACGCCAAGCAAATACTGGCGATGTTACGCAGTCGCGCGGAAGGCGACGACGCGCAATTCTATTCTATTGCCTTGCAAGTTGCCGCATCGGAAGCCCGTCAAGGGCACCGTGACACCGCGAATGAACTTCGTTCAGCAGTCGATGCCGCCCGCGGCGCGGGCGGGGTCAAGGCATCTATTCCCGTGTCTTTTGCTGCCCCACGCGGCGATCTCGAAGGACTGCTCGACTATCGCGATCCTGTGGTTGATCTTCAAGACGTTGTTCTGAGCGCGTCGGTGTCCGAGCGGCTCAATGGGATGCTCTTGCAGCAGCGCAAACGCGATTGGCTGCGCGAACATGGCAAGGTTCCGTCAAGAAGCCTGCTGTTCGTCGGCCCCCCGGGATCCGGCAAGACCATGACGGCCGAGGCGATCGCAGGTGAGCTGAAGCTTCCGCTCTTTATCATTCGGCTCGAAACACTGATCACCCGTTATATGGGTGAGACCGCAGCAAAACTGCGTCTGGTTTTCGATGAGACCCGGCGTCGGCGCGGGGTCTATTTGTTCGATGAATTCGACGCAGTCGGCGGTCATCGCACCGCGACCAACGACGTCGCTGAAATGCGCCGGGTCCTCAACAGCTTCCTCCAGTTCATGGAAGAGAAGACCTCGACGGACAGCCCGATCCTCGCAGCCACCAATCATCCGGAGCTGCTGGACCGGGCGCTCCTCCGCAGGTTCGACGACGTGCTCGAATTTGAGATGCCGACCGCAGCGCAGATTCGCGCGGTGATCAAGGCCAACCTCAAACCCCTCAAATTTCAGCGCGCAGGATGGGCCGCGATCGAGCAGGCGGCGCGGGGGCTTAGCCAGGCCGAAGTCGCCCGCGCTACGGATGAAGTCGTCAAGACCGCGATCCTCGAGCAGAGGAAGCAGACGACCACCCAGGAGGTCGTCGCCAAGCTCACTGAGCGCCAGGCCATGCGAACGGCGTTTGCGGTGAAGCTCTGAGCCCTGTGAGCGAACACAACCGACCGCACATCGATATCACTCCGCTTGCCCAGCGACGTACCTTCAAGTCGCCGGGCAGCAACGCACGGCAGCGCGCGCTAAACAGAGTTCGTGCGGATCACGGACTCCGCCTCATCGCGGAAATTGGCAATGCCTTTGCGGAGGCTGAGGCCGGACAGCGCGGCCTGCCCGAACAGCCAGCGGACCTTGAGCCTGCTGGCGGCGTTTTCATTGAGGTTGAACTCAATCGGGGCACCGGCGCCACCAACCTTGAACGGCAAAGGGAAGGCACACGGCAAGCGGCCGAAATCGTCGACGAGAACGGCGTGCGCCGCATTGCTCTGTTTGTCCCGGATGACATGCGCGATGCCTTTTCCCAAGTCTTTGAGGACTACACAAACGGGGAACTGAGCGAAAAGGGGTCGCCGCCCAAGAAGACCCGGGTCGAACCGATCGAACACATTCGTGCGGCACGCGTGCAAAGTTTCTGGCGCGATGCTCCCGAGGCATTGCCGGAAGACCCCCAAGCGCAGATGTGGTGGGCGCTCTGGTGCTTCAACGATCGCATCGACAGAGTTCTGGGCAGCGCCGCGGTTTTGGGGCTGCATGTCGGCAACCCCGACACCTTTCTGCGCTTTCCTGAGACGACGGTGATCCCGGCATACGGACGGCGCGCATCAATCGAGATGTTACTGTTCGCAACCGCAGGCATTTCGGAGCTGCGTCGCGCGAGCGACAGCCCGCTGGTGTTTACCCGGGACCTGAAGGACGACGTTCCGGCATTTATCGATGATCTCGCAGAGCGTGTAACCTGGCCCGGCAATGACGCGCCGGCGGTCTGCCTGCTCGACACGGGGGTCAATCGGGCGCATCCCCTGATAGAACCCGCTCTGTCGACAGAAGATCTGATGGCGATCGACACGGCCTGGGGCGGGGACGATCACGAACACGGCGCTGGCCATGGGACCGGCATGGCGGGTCTTGCCTTGCATGGGGATCTTGTCGGTCCGCTCGCGAGCGATCAGCCAATCGAGCTCACCCACCGTCTGGAATCAGTCAAGATTCTGCCCCCTCCCGGTGTGCCGGACAATGATCCCTATTCCTATGGACCGATCACCCAAAGCGCCATTCTGCTCGCGGAGATCAACAACCCGGATCGTGACCGTGTTTTCTGCATGGCGGTCACCAACGAGGGGCGCAGCGGATCAGACGCGACGGCGTGGAGCGCGGCCATCGACCAGGCGGCGGCCGGAGCGGAATCGGACGATGCTGAAAATCCGTCGCCTCGGCGGCTGATACTGCTCTCTGCTGGCAATATTCCCGACAATTCCATTGCCACCGAAATCGCGGATTCTGATGCTTTCCCGGCAGAAGACCCCTCACAGGCGTGGAACGCCCTCACGATCGGCGGATATACGGACAAGACCGGGATCGGCGAGGCAGGCTACGACGGTTGGAGCACGATGGCACCGGTTGGTGCCGCCAGTCCTCACAGCCGGACATCCTACCTCTGGGACACTAGCCAATCTCCGTTCAAACCCGAACTCGTCTTCGAGGCCGGGAACAGGGCGGTCAGCCCGTGCGGTGCAGAAGCGGTAGCGGGACTTGATTCCCTTTCCCTCCTTACGGCCTCCCGCCTGGTCGCCCAGAAGCTGCTGGACGCATTCTGGGCGACAAGTGCCGCAACCGCTCAGGCGGCCCGGATGGCAGCTCAGCTGACTGCGGCCTACCCGCAGTATTGGCCGGAAACGATCCGTGCGCTGATGGTGCATAGTGCCCGTTGGACCGGGCACATGGATCAACTCGTCGCGCAGTGCGCGACAAAGCGAGAAAAGGCCGACTGCCTGAGGCGGTTCGGTTACGGTATCCCCGATCTGGGGCGTGCGATGGCGTCGGCCATCGATGATCTCGCCCTGGTCGCACAAAACACGATACGTCCGTTCCGCATGGAAGGCGGTAGCGTGCGATTCAACGAGTCGCATATCTATCAGCTTCCCTGGCCCCAGGACGTGCTTGAGGCGCTCGACAACACTCGGGTAAGGTTGAAAGTCGCCCTCTCCTATTTCGTGGAACCCAACCCCAGCTTTGCCACCAATCTGGACCCGGCACGCTACCAGTCCTTCGGCCTACGTTTCGATCTCAAGCGCTCACGTGAGACGATTGGGAACTTCAATCGCCGCAACAATGCCGAAGGATACGACAAAGACGCTCCGCGCGCGGTCAATGAAACGAACGACGGCTGGCTATTTGGCGAAAAGCAGATCTCGTCGGGTTCGCTGCATTTCGACATCTGGGAGGGGCCTGCTATCGAACTTGCCGCCCGCAATGCTCTATATGTCCATCCGATCTCGGGATGGTGGCGAGAGCGCAAATCGCTCGGAAGATATGACCAAGAGGCGCGCTACGCGCTTGTGATCAGCCTTGAGACGCCGAGCGTTGAAGTCGACCTTCACACACCAATTTCCGCGTTGGTTCCTGTGCTGGTTGATGTTCCGATCGAGATTTGAAGTGAACAGCAAGGAAGGCTCGCGCCACGGTCATTTAGGCAACGAGATGATATCTCCCATTTCTGCGCGCACCAACGTATCGAACGATTCCCGCCGAGCAAAGCGCTGCTATAAATGCCCAAAAATGGAATTGTGCTGGCCAATTGCGTGGCGCACCGTCAACAGGTGCGCCACTTAGCCGTCACCGGCTCCAGATCAGCGCATAAGTTTCCTCGTCGGCATTCAGCACGAGCGAGGCGAATATCGGCGCTGGGAAGAGCGGGTCATCGATCTTACAGCTGAGATAATCCCGCTCTGTCGCCGATGTCCTTTCCCATGCCGCGCCTATTTCGCCGTCAGCCGAAAAAATCCGATAGTCCGGTGCCTTTTCATGATCTTTGCTGCTGGGACGGATCTCGAGCTGGACCGATAAGGACAGCGTGCAAAGCGTGCCCCGATAGCTGTCCGCATCCTTGGTGAATGTTCCGATGGTCGACATCATCTTACTCCTGAAGTTCGAGCCGCGCCAATCGCGGCCTCGATGACGGGAGAGAGGGACAAGGCGGCGGGTGCCGCACGCGCTAGCGCCGCAGCGGCAAGCGAAGGACCGGACAGACGCAACAATTTGTTTCGCGATGCAAAGCCGGCAGACTGCCGGCGGCGGAAATTGTTGTGACTGGCCGGTTGCGGCCAACCCGGCGAGGCTCAGCCGTCCTAGGCCATTCCGGCAATCGAGAGGTCGCCCTCGCGACGATAGACTTAGGTTAGTGGTGGTAGCCATCGGCTCCACAGATATCGGCGTTCAAGGTCAGACGGTCAGAACTGGTCGAGCCTTTATTGAAGTTGAGGCTTCAAAGTTGTCGAACAAAGGAGGAGCCATGGCCACCCCAATTTCGATGAATCAATGACGAAATTTTGGAAAATCCACAGTGCCATGATCGTTTGAAAATTTGTAAAAACGAGGCTTTTCGTTTCGAACGGAACAGGACGGTCGGCGCGAGTGAATATCGAAGTGATGCCTATATGCCCGAAATGCTGGTTGGGTGCTTTGGCAACTTACTCACCCTTCGGTGTATCGATAACCTGCAGGATGCCATTCTAACACAACGATCTTATCGCGTCCGTGACCATGTCCCAATCAGGTTCTTCGGTCATGTGGCACCAGGAAAAGCGCAATGCGCCATCGATGCGCGCTTCGGGCAGGCCCATCGCCACCAGAACATGGCTCGGCTCATAGCTTGCCGAAGTGCAGGCTGAACCATTCGATAGGGCTACTAAATCCTTGAGGATCAGCATCACAGCTTCCGAATCGAGCCTTGGGAAACTGAGGTTCAAGGTCGACACAAGCCCTTGGTCTAGCGAACCGTTAACTATTGCGCCGAGTGGCTCGAATGCATCTAGAAGGTGCTGGCGGATTTCGCGGCAGCGCGCCGCGCGGGCATCCGCATCCCGCGACGCCGCGGCACACGCCGCGCCAAACGCTGCAATCAATGCGACCGGTAATGTCCCTGGACGGAGCCCTCTCTCTTGCCCTCCGCCGTAGGTCAACGGCGCCAGCGGCACCTTTTTTTGACCACGTCGGACGATCAATGCCCCGATGCCCTTGGGCGCATAAAGCTTGTGACCGGAGACGCTAATCAAATGAATGTTAGGATCAGTAAGCGGGAGCCGTAATTTGCCGAAACTCTGGGCGGCATCGACGTGGAAAAACGTGTTTTTGCCAACCAAGCCAGACGCGATCGCCTGAATCGGCTGGAGTGAACCAGTTTCGTTGTTTGCGTGCATGACCGATACGAGCAATGTGTCGGGTCGCACTGCAGCCAGCAGTGCCTCGGCGCGAATGCATCCGTCAACTCCGGGAGCGATAATGGTTTGTTCAAACCCTGCTCTGACCAACGCATCTATGGGCTCAAGTACTGCCTTGTGCTCGATCGCTGTGGTTACAATATGACGCTTAGCCGTCGCATCGCCGTGCGCGCGAAGCCCAAGAATTGCGAGATTATTGGCTTCGGTCGCACCGCTGGTAAAAATCACTTCATCCGCGCGAGCGGCGGCTAGCGCCGCAACTTGCGCGCGCGCCGTTTGCACGGCGCGTTTCGCCTGAGCGCCAAAGTCATGAGTGCGACTGCCCGCATTCCCATATTCAAGATCGGTGAAGCGCAGCAGCGCCTCCCTCGCCTCAGGATCGATAGGGGCTGACGCCGCGCAGTCAAAATATGATGTCATTTGCCAAACAAAGTATGTTTCCCGTTTGACAAACAATGCCACAAAAGCGAGTATGGGTCTAGAGGGAGCGCACGTCGAAATTTCATGGTAGCAGGATTCGAATACGCCTTTCCAGCGATCCGAGGCGTCCAAGCTAGCCGCGAATTCTACGTGTCGATGTGCCCGCTTCGGCTGTTGCCGAAGCTCTTCCTCTTCAATGAGGACGAAATGATACCCGAGCTGCGCGCTCAGCGCCAGTTGAACAAGGCGCGTCTTCCAGAAATGGCGCGCTATGTGCTAGAAAACCCCGATGATTATGTATTTTCGGCCATCACGGCGTCCGTCGATGCCGACGTGAAGTTCGATCCGCTTGGCGATGATCCAGATTCGCGAAAGATGGGCGTTCTGCGGATCCCGATGTCAGCGCGATTTGTGCTGAACGATGGCCAGCACCGCCGGGCGGCGATTGAGATGGCGATGCGCGAAAATCCGTCAATTGGCGATGAAAGTATCGCAGTTGTTTTCTTCCTCGACCAAGGGCTAGCGCGCTGCCAGCAGATGTTTGCCGACCTCAATCGTTATGCAATCCGGCCAGCGCGGTCGCTCGGTGTGCTTTACGATCATCGCGACGATAAGGCGCTGCTCGCCAAGCTTGTGGTTGCACGTGCGCCGGTGTTCCGCGATGTCGTGGAGATGGAGCGCACAACACTCGCTCCGCGTTCACGTCGGCTGTTCACGTTGAGCGCGATCTATACCGCGACCGCAGCGCTGCTTCAGAATGTTGAGATCGAGGAGCCAGAGGAGCGCGCCAAGCTCGCTGCCGAATTCTGGGAAGTCGTCGGTGCGCAGTTGCCGCAATGGGCGCAGGTTCAGCAGGCCAAGATTACTGCTGGCGATGTGCGCGAGGATTATCTGCACAGTCATGGCGTCGTGCTGCAAGCGCTCGCACGGGTCGGCAATTGCCTAATTCACCACCAACCCAGTGATTGGAAAAATCAGATTAAAAAGATCCGCACAATCGACTGGCGGCGCAATAACGCGGCACTATGGGAAGGCCGCGCAATGATCCTTGGCCGCGTATCGAAGGCACAGCAAAACGTCTTGCTCACCACCAATGCCATTAAGAACCATTTGGGAATTAATCTGAGTGCGGACGAAACCCGCGCCGAGGATGCCCTGCAACGAGGAGACCGCCGCGATGGCTGAACTGCCGCGGCGCAAAAGCGCCTTTGCCGAACTTGGATTCGAAGCGACAATTGAGGCACTGATTGACGAAATCCAGACGATGTACCGCGCCGACGGCATTCCTTGGGTTGTCGGTTATAGTGGCGGCAAGGATAGTTCGGCGGTGCTGCAGCTGATCTGGATGGCGCTGGTCGCGCTCCCGAAGGACGATCTCAGCAAGCCCGTCTTTGCAATTAGCACTGATACGTTGGTTGAAAACCCAATCGTCGCGACTTGGGTTCAAAACTCCCTCGACAAAATGGGCGGCGCGGCCAGGGCAGCGGGCATACCGTTAACTCCGCACCGGCTAACGCCGGAGGTGCGCAATAGCTTTTGGGTTAATCTGATCGGTCGTGGCTACCCTGCTCCCCGGCCGCGCTTTCGCTGGTGCACCGAGCGCCTCAAGATCAATCCGTCGAACAAGTTCATTGGCGATGTCGTGCGCGCCAATGGGGAAGCAATCATTGTGCTTGGCACGCGCAAGGCGGAGAGCGCGGCGCGCAACCATGTGATGACCCGGCTCGAAGGCAAGCAGGTGCGAGCGAAATTGTCTCCCAACACCACTTTGCCCAACGCCTACGTCTATAGTCCAATCGCTGACTGGTCTAACGACGATGTGTGGACGTTCCTTATGCAGCGCCGCAATCCTTGGGGGCATAACAACAAGGATCTGCTCACGCTTTATCAAGGTGCGTCTGCGGATGGGGAATGCCCGTTGGTGATCGATTCTACTACGCCGAGTTGCGGTGACAGCCGTTTTGGCTGCTGGGTCTGCACACTGGTGGACCAAGACCGTTCTATGCAAGCGATGATCCAGAACGACACTGACAAGGAATGGATGCAGCCGCTGCTGGATCTGCGCAACGCACTCGATGTGCCTGACGATCGGCCCCTTCGCGATTTTCGAAGGATGAGCGGGCATGTCCAGTTGTTCAACGACAAACTGGTGCCTGGCCCCTACACGCAATCAGCGCGCCAGAAATGGCTCGAGGACTTGCTTAGTGCGCAGCTTCATGTCCAAATTCATGGTCCGGAGGAAATGGCCGGACTTGAATTGATTACCCTGCCTGAACTCGAAGAAATTCGCCGCATATGGGTGGTCGAAAAACATGAAATCGAAGACAGCCTGCCCATGCTCTACGAGCGAATGATGGGCAAGCCTTACCCCGGCGGACGGCTCGACGATGGCATGAGTTTTAATGCCGAGGATATTGCACTGCTAAAAGAAATCAGCGGCGACACGCTGCATTTCGAGCTCACCAGACAATTGCTCTCCATCGAGCGCAAGCATCGCGTCATGGCGCGGCGCGCTGGAGTGTTCGGCGAGCTCGAACGGGCGTTCGAGCGTGGCTTCTACGAGGACGAGGCCGACGCTACGGATCGAGCAAGAGCGCGACACCAGGCCAAGCAGGATGCGGCCGAGCAGGCGGCAGACATCGCGTGATTATCGACCAACTCATTTTGCATGATTTCGGCCAGTATGGCGGTCGGGTCGTCGTCGATCTGACCCCACCGTCACCCGAGCAGCCGATCATCCTGTTTGGCGGGCTCAATGGTGCAGGCAAGACTACCCTGCTCGACGCTATTCAGCTTTGCCTGTTCGGCCCGCTCGCGCGTTCCTCGCGACGTGAAGGCGTGAGCTATGAGCAATACCTTGATGGCTCCATCCACCGCGGTACCGGCGCGAACAGTGCGACGATCGAGCTGCGCTTCCGCCACATGTCTCATGGCGAGGAGCAACTTTATCATGTAAAGCGCAGTTGGCGGCGGACACCCAAGAGCTGCAAGGACCAACTCGAGGTGGTCCGCAATCATCGCTTTGACGCCATGGCGACCGAGCATTGGGCCGAGCAGGTCGAGGAGTTCTTGCCATCGCGGATCGCGCATCTGTTCCTTTTCGATGGCGAACAGATCGAAGCCTATGCTGACCCACGTAGTTCCAGCGGGCTTATTGAGACAGCAGTCTATAACTTACTTGGCCTTGATCTTGTCGAGAAACTTGGCTCCGACCTATCGGTGATCGAGCGTCGACGCCGGATGGAAGCGCGCCCCCAGGAAGAGCAGGACCAACTCAAGGTGCTTGAGCTGCGGCGCGAGGAGCTACGTGACCGGATCGAGGTGGTCCATGCCGAGCACGCCAAGCGTGAAGCCGAACTTGGCCGCATCGCTAGTCTGAGAACGCGGCTTGAGGAGCGCTTCCGCAAGGAAGGTGGCCACCTCTACGAGCGGCGTGGAGAACTCGAGCGCACGCTTTCGATAGCAGATGCGCAATTCCGCGCGACCGAACGGGCGTTGCGTGATGCGGCCGCGGGTGCTTCGCCGCTGTTACTTGTTCTGCCGCTTCTTCAGAGGACTGCTAAGCAGGTGCGTGCAGAGTCAGCCTCGGCGCAGGCGCTCGCGACCGATAAGTTGCTGTCCCAACGCGATGCCGATATCGTCGAGACAATCGCAAAGCAGAAGCCAAGTTCAGATCTCCTCAAGTCTCTCACCGACTTTTTGCGCGACGATCGCGCCAAGCGCCGCGATTCGGTCGAGATCCCACGACTAGGCGTGAGCGATCTCGGGCGGGAACGGCTCCGCGAACTGACCGACGAAGAGCTCGATGCGGCGCGCGCTATGTTGCCTTCGCTGCTAGACGATCAGCATAGCGCATGGATCGCGCTTGAGGATGCGCGCAACCAGGTCGCAGCGGTACCGACTGCGGAAGCGCTGACTGCATTGTCGGCGGAGCGCGACGAATTGATTGCCCGTGAGGCGGTAATGCAGACTGAGCAAAAGGCCGAAGGCGAACAGCTCGATCGGCTGCGCCGGGATCTCGAGCGCGCGCAAACCGAGATTTCACGGTTCACGGCAGATGACAAAGAGGCGCAGCTCGCGCAGGATGATCGTTCCCGCGTGCTTCTGCACATAAGCAAGGTGCGCGATACGCTCGACAAATTCCGCGATGCGGTCATCCGCCGCCATCTTGTCCGGATTGAAGCGCTGGTTCTCGACAGCTTCCAGCAGCTTCTTCGCAAGAAGACACTGGTCGTCAATTTGCGGATCGACCCGGAAAGCTTCCAGCTCGCGCTGACGGGGCGCGACGGTAATCCGCTGCCGCCTGATCGTTTGTCGGCGGGCGAACGCCAATTGCTAGCGACATCGGTTCTGTGGGGCTTGGCGCGCGCATCAGGTCGACCGCTTCCGATGGTGATCGACACGCCGCTGGGTCGGCTTGATAGTTCCCATCGCCGTCGGCTGGTCACTCACTATTTCCCACTGGCTAGCCACCAAGTCATCCTGCTTTCGACCGACGAGGAGATCTCTGGCGGCTATTACGAGGCGCTCAAGCCATTTGTCGGCCGAGTCTACCACCTTCAGTTCAACGAGGAACGTGGGACTACCAGCGTCGAGCCCGGCTATTTCAGCGAGCCTGGAACTATAAGCGAGTCCGCTTATGTCGGTTAAATCTATCCGTTTTTCACAAACAGCGCGTGAGCAGCTCTCTCGGCTCAAGCGACACACCGGCATCGAGCACATGAATGTGCTGGCGCGCTGGGGCTTGTGTACTTCGCTCGCAGAGACCATTCCTCCACCGGCAGCAAAGATCCCTGCAGACAGCAATCTCGAGATGAGCTGGGAGGTTTTTGGCGGTCGCTATGCCGACATCTTACTCGCGCTGGTAAAACAGCGCTGCTTCGAAGATGGACTGGGAGACGACGACGAGCTGGTTGCGCAACAGCTGCGCCTACATGTCCATCGCGGACTGTCCTATCTCGCTGGCGACCGAAAGCTGCGCAGCATCGCAGATCTCGTTTCACGCGCTGACCGTGTTACGCGTTAACCGGGTCATTTGGAATGGCTCCCTCACTTTTCGAAGCCGCCATGTAGTGAAGTCGGCGATAGCGTTCGGCACCCTAAACGCCATGAATTTGCTTTTGAAGCAGGAAGCCGAATAAAACCTATTCATATTGCGATAAAAATTTGCGCCGCTTAGGAAATGCCATTGTTCCTTTGTGCCGGATTGAGGTGAGCAGTTGTCCAGTAACGCGTTTGATCTCGCTGCGAGTACAGCACTGCCGCGAACGGCGGAAGATTTCTACAGAGAGCACGCATTCGCGGTGTACCTCTGGCCTGACCTCTGGCGTGGGCAGGCTGGGGCCCAACCATTTGCCTGGACCGAAGTCCCGTTTGAGGAAGGGTCGGTAGACGCTGTACCATCCGAGCAAGGCATCTACGCGTTCAAGATCCGTATCAACAACACGATTATGCCTAAGCATGCCGTAATTGTTTATTTCGGGCAAAGTGGGGCCGGGAGTCAGTCGAATCTAAAAAACCGATTTCGACAATATTTGAGAGACAGGGCCCGCGGAGCAAAAAGACCTAAATTTCAGTGGCTGTTCTCAAACTGGAGCAACGATTTGCTGTTCTGTTTCTCCAGCCTAGACTGGACCGAAGCCGATTTGCGTAAACTCGAGAACGATCTCTCCGATGCAGTCATTCCAGCCTGCAGCACCCTCGATTTTTCAGCGCGTATTCGGCGCATCGTTCCCGTCTTAAGGAATTGACGATGAAATCCAACAAATCGACAAAGCCGCTGCTGATGCTGCCCGCTCTGAAGGGCAAGATCGGAAAGTGGTTTTACTATTCAACCCTTATGAAGTTTTCAGAAGTGAAGACCTATATCAGTCTCACTACCGATTTTTACGAGAACAAGAACCTTTCAGACATGATCCAACGAGCGATTGACACCAAGCGCTCGGAGAAGATTGCTGACTACATACAGCAAGTGCAGGAGCGTTTTTTTCCATCGATGGTTATTGCCGTTTACGAGGGAGCGCCAAAGTTTCACGAGTTCGACGTCAGTCCGAAAGGCAATGGCGCGATGCCGTCAGTCGATATTTCCAAATCTCAGGCGTTCGGATACCTCGAACTGAGCGGCGATGAAATATTGTTTCCCTTGGACGGCCAGCATCGGTTGAGCGGCATCAAGAAGGTTCTGCAAAGGATCAAGGATGATCCAAAAAGCGAAATTCCCGATGATGAACTCTCGGTCATCATGATTGGTCACGAGCCAACCAACGCGGGCCGGCAGAGGTCGCGACGCCTCTTTACCACTCTCAACAAGCGGGCCGTGACGGTAAAAATCAGCGAGATTATTGCGCTCGATGAAGACGATGTTATTGCTATTGCCTGTCGGCACGTGGTTGAAGACCTAAAGGGCTGGAGCCAGGATAAGTTCGTTTCACTCAAGTCGAACGCCGCCCTGACCGTCGCCGACGCGCAATCCTTTACCTCGATCATTACGCTCTACGAGTGCTTTCGCGTGATCTTCATGGCGCTGGTTGAGAATCAGCCGAATGAAAGCAACGCCGAAAAGAAGGATCGTCTGCGTTTTAATCGCCCGATGGACGCTTGGCTCGATGTCTATCTAGCAACTGCGGATGCCTTCCTGAGTCAGATTGCCAAAAGGTTTCCCGAAGTTGGGCAAGCCCTCGAAGCAGGCGATGTGACAACCATCATTAACCAGCATCGCAAGGGCGACGGCGGACATGTGCTTTTTCGGCCACGAGGTCTGTCGATGTTTGCCGAGCTCGTTGCCGCATCGATTAGCTGGGACGGAGCAATTACAATAGAAGGTAAGCAGGCCGATCCCAAAAAAATCAAACGCCTTGCAATCAAACGTGTTCGTGAAGGTGTCGATTATTTTTCTGATATTGAAACCGATATTACCAAGCGTCCCTACCGAGATTTGTTCTTTGAGCCAGTCTCCCAGCAACTCCGCCCGGGTAAGATGCCGCTTGTGCGTGACCTACTCCTCTATAATGGCGAGTTGGTCAGCGAGCGCAAAATAAAGGCGATGGAAAAGCGACTTGAAAGCCAGATGGGTGAGCACATCGCGCTAAAAGACTTTTTGGCGGGCTAGGTTGGGCCGCAATCGCAGCTTCAATCCGCTACACATAGTTGCCCAGACCCCCCTCTCCAAAATTAGGGGAGGTTTCTCGATGCTCAAATCAATTTTCGCAGCAACCTGCTGGTTGACGCCTCTCAGGCCGGGGTAAGAGCGTCGCCGATCAGGGCAACATAGTCGCGTAGAAATTCCTCGATCGAATAAGGCTTGGTGTCGCGCTTCTGTGCTAGATATTCAAACCCGCCGCTGGCATAGGCATTCATGCGCTTCATGCCGTGCTCGGTCAGTTGATTGTTGCCATTCTTTGCATCGACAATGTCCTTGAACAGCCCGCGTACCGACGTTTTCTCGGTAACGTCGATGCCCTTATATTTCATCTCTGCGATGACGAGTAAACCGATCAGTAGAGTGCTGGCCGACTTATAATCGTCGATGAAATAGTCGATGAATTCCTTCGAGCCTGCGCCAGTGATGTGCGTTTCGCTCGAGCGACCGCTTGCGAAGCCAGCCATCAGGCAGAAATAATAGAGGTCAAATTTTGAGCGCACATGCTGAGTTTTCTCGATTTCCGAGAACCAAGCCTCAGCGTCGGTGCGCAGTCGAAACATCGCCATGGATCAGGCCTCCTTCTCGTCTTTAAGGCCAAAGCTCATGAAGTAATCGCGGTCCTCCACAAGCACCGCGCTTTCAGTCTGAACGACGCCTGTGACAGGCAGGCCGGGGAGCAGGCGCGCAGTACCGTCGGTCTTTCGGAACATCGTCAAAAACTTGACCGTTCCTGCTGCCTTTTCGAGGGGAAGAACAAAGCCCGGTCGCTCGGTGTTGATCGTAAAGCCAACAAATTGCGTGCAGAGCGACGGGATCAGTGCTGCGATATTTTCGCGGACATCGCCATCAATCGGGTTAGCCGGGCTATCGACGACCAGTGGAAAATTGTTGTTGCCACGGTTGAGCACGCTCATCAAGAATGTGTAGCCAACCGACAGTGTTTGGCCGACGCTTGCGCCATCCTGGCCAGCTAGCCTGAGCGAACGGTCGATCTTGGAAATTTCGAGCGGGTCGTTGATCAGGATTTCCTTGATGCGCTGGTTCGCCTCGACCACGAGTTCGTCCCGGATCTGACCGCGCGCAATCGTAGCGGCGCGAAACAAGATATCCTTCAGGATGTCGGTCTGCTTACGCAGCGTCACGGTTTCGGTGATCTCGGCGATCTTCGCGCTCACTTCTTTAAGCTTGCGCTCAATGAGCTTCAGCGAGAAAATCGGCTTGTCGTCGGGATGGCCTTCGCCTGCAATTGAGTCGATGACCGCCCGAAATTCCGCATGCTTGCTCTTATGCTCGTCGAGCGCAGCTTCCCATGCCTTAAGCTGTTCGTCGCCCTCGTCGATGAGCTGCTGTTTCAAGGTACGCACAAGCTGTTCGGCTTTGTGCTGGGCACGGCGGGCAACACCGAGCGAGCGCAGTTGCACAGCAAGCTTCTCGTCGGGCGCATCCTCGCCCTGGCTCGCAGTGAACTTGTCGATGTCGGATTTCAGTGCGTTAATCGTCCCGGACTCGTCGGCGTCAAGATACCGCTTGGAACGAGTGGTGATTTCATGCCGGGCACCGGAGGTCATTTCGCGGCCGCAAATGCATTCGGCTTCGTTGATCAGCTCCTCGAAGAACTGCGCGGAGGTGTTCTCCGGCAGCCGCAGCAAGTCGAGATTTTCCTTGAGCTCGACGAGCGAAGCGCCGAACGCTGCATTCATTGCAAGTGGCATGCGGATCGCGGTCATCGCGGCACTGGTGGCGGCGAGCAAGTCGCGCTCGGCTTCGCCGAGCGCATTGAGCGCGGTCGCGTGTTCGGCCTGGGTAGATTTCATGCTGGCGAGGCGCTGATTGATCTTCGCCTCAAGGTCGGCAATCTCCTTGGAGTGGATGCCGATTTCGCGCGAGGCGTGAGAGTCCATCTTTTGAAGTTCGTCGCGGCGCTTGATTAAAGCAGTCTGCTCGTTGAGATACCGTTGCAAGCCGCTGTCGGTCTTTGGGCCGCTGGCTTTCGAGCGCCGTTCCCATTCCTCCTCGGCGAACTGCGATACTTCGCCGAGTAGATACAGTTGGCAAAGGGCATCGATTGCCCGGTCCGCCTCGGCCTTCTTGGGATCGAACAATTCATCCGCAAATTCGCCATCGAAGATAAACAGGCGCAGGAATTCTGGCGAGAGAAATTGATGTACTTCGGGGGACGGAGCCCAGCCCGTAACAATACCGCCACTACCGACGTTGGTGGTGCGATAGCGCGCGACGCCATTCTCAAAATCAAGCGTCAGCTCGAAGGTCAGCGGCCGACCATTGACGAGCAACTTTACGATGAACTGGCCCTCGGCTCGGGTGTCGTGCCGGCGGCGTAGTCGGCGAACCTGGTCGGGCGTCCAGCTGGCTGCTTCATTGCTGAGCGTCGCTTTGATTAGCTCAAGGGTGGTCGTTTTACCTGTGCCGTTGGGCATCTGAATGAGCGCGACCTTCGCTGGCTCGCCATTGCGATCGAGTAAATCGATCTCGATATCAGGCGTCCGAAGGCCACTGCTGGACCAGCCGGCAAGATCAATCCGCATCGTCAGCCCCCGGCAGCAAGACGGCCTGGCGCACATCGTCGTAGAATTGGCCGCGAGCATCTCGGCTCAGCTCACTGTCGCTCATATTGGTCAGCCAGGCGAGCAGGCGATTGGCGACCGCGTCAGGTTGCCCAGCCTCCTTGGCTGCAGCTTTGAGCGCGCCGGCAAGCGCAGGGTCAAGCGCCATCGTTCGGATCCCTTCTGGTCATGGCAAGGTCGGTCAGCCAGGTGCTACGCTCCTGGTCGGCATTTAGGAAGGTGTCGCCGGGCGCGGCTGGACGAACAAAGTCGATCACAAGTGCCCGCTTGCCGGGATCGGCGGGATCGGTTCGCAGCACCCGGCCGATCCGTTGGATCGTCTCAAGCTTGGCGCGGGCCGAAGCAAACAGAACCACGGTCGACAGTGAGCGGATGTCAATGCCCTGGCTGATGCGATGGCAAGTGATCAGACTGTCAATTTCGCCATTGGCGAAGCTGACCAGATGGGCACGGTCATCATCGGCATAATAGGTCCGATAGCGATGCGTATAGCGGTCGATGATTGTCAGGATCTGCGCGCCGTACTCCTTGGTCTCGACAAACAGAATCGCGCGGGTCAGCCAGTCTGAATGATCACGCAAATGATCGGCGAATACCGACGGCTTCATTTCAGCAGTTTTGTAGATCTTGGCGATTTCGGTCCACAATTCTTCATCGCGCATGGGATTGCCCTCATGCGCACGCGCAGCCTTCTTGGCATAGACGGCCGACAAGCGATCGCGGTCGCCATCGGTCAGGTCATAAGGAAGCGGCAGATAGTCGAATTCGCTCAAGACGCCGCGGCGAATTGCAGCTTCGAGCGGAAACTCAAACAGGGTCGGTCCCAACGCGGACTGGATGAATGCGTTACCTACTGAGTCGTAAGCGCGGTCTGGCGTGGCGCTCAGGCCTAGCTTCCAAGTGAATGCGTTGTGGGCGCTGTCGAGATTGCGCACGAGCGACGGTGTTCCAAGACCGTGCACTTCGTCGTGGACGATGAGCATCTTCGCCTTCGCCTTGTCGGGCAGCCGTGAGAGGATTTTGTGGAGCTGCTCGCGCGAGATGACGAGAAGCGCATGATCCGGGTCGAGCGCGAATTCACCGAGCTCATGGTGACGTTCGAAATGCTTGTACACCAGCCAGGCCGGCTTTTGCCGTAGTGCCCAGCCATCGAGCTCGGCGGCCCATTGGTCGAGCAGGTCGGTCCCATCCATGGTGATGATCGCGCTGTCGATCTGTCCCTCGGCGATGAGCCGGTCGAGGATCTTAATCGCCGTGCGGGTCTTCCCCGTGCCAGTTGCCATTTCGAGAATGCCGGCGCGCGCTTCCATGAAGGCATCCACAGCATCATCTTGGTGCCGCCAGCGCGGATCCGGCGCGCTCGGAGCTAGTGTCGACTGATTGCGAAGGCCCCGCGGTGCCCGAGCACGGAGCCGTTCCAATACCTCGCCTTTGGGCGCGAGCACGCTCAGGCCTTCCGCCAGACCGTTCCATGCTTCCTCGAATTGCTCGCATTTGACCGCGACCCGCTCGGTCTCGCCCGCGAGCCAGCTACGATAGACATCGATCGATTCATAGTTGCGGCGGTGTCCGCCTAACGTCTCATTGGCCGAACCGGTAAAGGCCACCGTTCGATTTTCAGAAAAGTCGAAAATGCCAATCTTCTCGTGGAAGATCCCTGGATCATCGACATGTTCGGCAAACGCGAAGCGCAGCTCGAGCCGTTCATTCGCGACAAGCCAAGCAAAAATCTGCGCGCGCAGGCCGATGTCCGACGGAGTCTCGATAAGAGCAACGATCGTTTCGAGCACCTTTTCGACGACTATCGCACGGTAGGCATCGCGCTGCGCTGCCGACCCAAGACCGCGCAGGGTATCGCGGTCCTGTTCGGACAGCTCGGGCGACGCGATCAGCTGGATCTTCAAGCCATCCTCGAGAGCTAGCCGTGGCAAGGCGTCAGTCCAACTGAGCAATGCCGAGGTCGAGAAATAGCCGACAGCACGTCGATAGCGGCTCGCCTCTCGCATACATGGCTGAAAGAATGCTGCGGAAAGATCGTCACGGCCACTACGATAATGGCCTTTGAGCTGGTCGATTGCGGTCATGATACGAGGTGACTCTGTCTCATTCATCGAGCAGCCATTCCGCTGTTGCGTCGCGGCGGGCCACTTCTGTCGTGCGGCGATGTTCGCGCATCAATCGTGCGAACAGATCATCCTCATCCTCATCCTCATCTTCGGCTTTGCTCACTGCATCCGCCGAATGTGCGGAGGCTTCTCCAAACAGGGAGGCGACGTGATCCGGGGTCGTCCAACCAAGTACGGACGATGCCGCGGCCATCGCCTCGGATCGCAATGCCTGGCCCAGCGCGCTCTCCCAATCGAGATTGCCGGTTTGCATGCGCGCCAGCGCAAGTTCGTCGGCTAGGGTATCGGCCCGTTCGGTCGCCGGGTGCGCCATCAGCAGCAATTCACCGTCCTGACCCTCCGGGAGCGAGACGCAGTCTAGTGCGAGCATGAGCGCCAGCAACCCTTGGCCGCCTGCCGCATCGAGCCGGCGACCCATCATTCGATTGACCGCGAGCCAGTTGAGATTGCCGCGCTCGCGGGCAATTCGGCACGCGGCCAAAACTCGGTCTAATCCTGGTCTCGGCTCGGGATCTGGAATCTTGCCTGACACAGTAATCTCGAAGCGGCCTTCGAGCGCCCGATGGCGGCGCCAGTCTGCCTGAACCGTCTCGGCCACTGGCCAGTGGTCAATCGACGCAACCGCCAGTAGCGAGTGATAGAGCTGCGGAGGCGCATCGAACCGCGCCCAGCTGCACAAGCGATATTCCGCCGCTGGTGTCCACAGGCGGTAGGTCCCCCATGGCTCGCCGGCCTTGCGGCCGAAGGCATAGGCCCGCGCCTGGGGCTCGTTGAGCAAATAGGGCAAATCCCCCGACAATAGCGCCTCTTCGTCAAGCCGATGCTCGTTGAGGGCGAACACACTGGGGAGGACGCGGAGGAACAGGTCGGGTCGGCTGACCATCACCGGGGCGACACTGTTGCGCGACCGGCCTGGCTCGAGGATGGCGTCCGCATCCCGGTAGAGCTCGACTACCGCTGTCGGCCCTCTGCTGCGAAGCGCACCCATCAAGGAGCCGGCGATCGTAAGCGGGTCGATTGGCTCTGGAGATCGCGGCTCAGCGAGCGCTTGCGGCAATGGGTTGTCTTGCGGGCCGCTACCTACCGCCAGCCACAGGCCGTCTTCAACCTCCAGAAAAAGATGCGGAGCGATGTCCATGACGATGTCGAAGTCGCGCAGCGAACACGGATCATCGTCGAACGCTGCAGTATAGGCATCTTCCAGTTCATACAACGACATTGACCCACGATGCGCGCACAGCAGTCGATGTAGGCGGGTCATCCGACGCAAGCGGGCACGGGGGCGCTGGAAGAACAGGTAGCCGTCAGCCATCGCGAGTTCAGTCTCGACGCAGACCGCGGCTGCGATCACGGCCGCTTCGTGACCAAGGGCGAGATCGTCAATCGCGATTGGCAACGAGCGTTCGTCAGCAATGCGGCGAAGTTCGGTGCCGAGGGCCATGACCGCTCCGGAATCACAAGAATTGGCAACGAAGCCGAACCGCATTGCGACGCTAGTCTGCGAAAGCCATTGGCCTAGGCTTAACCCCGCAATATCGAGCGCGAGCGACAACTGCGCCGGCAGTTCGCGACGGATCTGATAGCTGTCATGCGCTGGAAGGAACGGCACGGCACGCTCTTCCCAGAAATGTTCGGACGCCGTGGCGAGCAAGGCCCGGAGCGGCGCGCCATCCAGCTTGGCCGAGAGCTTTCGTAGCGCTTTTGCTTCGATCTGCCGGATACGCTCACGCGTGACCGCATAGGTCGCACTGATTTCCTCAAGCGTTTCGACATCACCGTCATCGAAACCATAGCGGCGACGCAGTACCGATACTTCGCGGTCATTAAGCTCCGGCATGGCCCAATCGAGCAGTCCGGCAAGATCGGCATCGCGTGGGGGGCAAGCCGCAACCACCTCAAGGATGCGATTGGCCAGTTCGCGCCGCCGTGGTTCGGGAGTTCCAAACAGGAAAGCGCAATCGTCGAGCAGGATCGCTGGGTCTGAGCAAGTCTTCACCAACGTGCGCACGATCTGAGCCTGGACGAGCGCCTCAAGTTCGACCAGCGACTTGCGTCCGAAATTTTGCTTACTCAGCAGTTCACCGCGGGTTGCTGCCCCACCGGTTAGCAGTTCAGTTAGCGGATTGTTGACCAGTGCTGTGCCTTTGAGCGCGTTGCTAAGTCGTACCGAGATGACCTGACCGCGCATTGCATCAGCATAGGTCAGCCCAGCCAGCTTTCCGAGCAACATGTCCAGGCGTATCGAATTCCTGTCGTCAGACTGAACAGTGCCAGACACTTGTCGGCAGTTCTGCGGTTCGAGCGAGGCGCCAGCGAGAAAGGCGGAGATGAGCGCTTCCAGTTCGGTGGCGGTTCCTTTGCCGAACGCCCACAGCGCCGTCATGAACTTCGCTCGGGCGCTGGGTCCGGCGTCGATATAATCGCCCACCGTTATACAAGGCATAGCCCCTTCGAGAACGCCGCGCTCTATCGTATTGCGCAGTCGTACCGAGACATCGTTTTGCGCCACCAACTGTTCGATGGGCATAGCGCGTGCCGCCGCGACCGCCTCTGCATCCGAGTCAGCTGCGTCGACATACTCAATTTCGGCTGCGCGCTGCTCCATCAGACCACTTGATCCGTCGCCGGTTGTTTCCCGGCAAACTCCTTGTAGGCGCGGGCGAGATAGAAGATGCGCGGGGGCCGACCTTTGCCACGCCCGCCGGCATGATTGGCGACGATCGCATCGACGTCCGCTTCGAGCATGGCGATCGTAAACAAATCTGCCGAGGCTGGATTGAGAGCAAGATCCGAAAGGCCTTGCTCGTCGAGATAGGCGTTGAATGCCTGAATTTTGGGTGCTGCTATGGCCGGGCTAAGCGCATCATCGCCCAGTCGCGCACGGATCTTGTCTATCGACACCAGATCGAGCGCAAGTGCTTCGTCAAATGCTAGCCCAGCGTTGACCGATAAGTCGGCATCCGGGAAATAGGGCCGCATCCGAGCAACGAAATCATGCACGTCAGCGAAATCACCGGTTTGCATTGCCATGCGGGCTATATTCGCGGCAAGCAATCTCGTGATCGCAGCATCACCGGCACGGGTCAGATGCCCAAGCGCCTCAAGCAGTCCGCGTTCAGCGTCGCTTGGTCCCTCGCCTTCTGGCTTGTAGCCAATGTCGTGTTCAATCTCGTTCCAGACATGCGCCATCATAGAGCAAATCTGTATCTCGCAGCTCGCGCCACGCAAATTCTCGTAGTTCCCGACCAGATCATTCTCAGGCAAATGCACTTGGCAGTGCGTCGCGCGGTAAAATTGTCCGGCAGCGGGCTTGAGCTTATCCTTAAGGTCGATATCGATTGCGCCACCATCAGAGCCGCAAAATAGCATCTCGACGGCCTCCGCGACGCGCGCCTCGTCCTCGGGCCGATAGGTTGCGATGCGAACCCCGGCAAAATCGCCGATTTGCGCAAATACATCATCAACGGTGGCAAAATTTTTGTCAGCCCGACGCGAGAACCGGCGAAGTTTTCCTTCGAAACTCTTGACCGTCTTTGTCCGCGAAGTGACTTGGGCGCGGACGGCGTTATCCTCGACAACCGCGCCGCGGCAAAGGTCGGCGACTCTGCTGGCGAGCTTGATATAGCGGTCGCGTTCCCGGTCGTAGCGCGCAACGGCTTCTGAGATTACGGTTTCGCTAATCGGCACGCTGCCCCCCATTAGTACAAAGTGGAGATTCCTCGCCACCCTGTCGACGGCATTTTCCTCTATACCAAGATGAATGGCGAAGCGACTTTTTCAACGAGTTAAAGCGAAAAGCGCACCTCTGCTTTCACACACTGCTCGACGCGATATGGGGATTGCGACAGTATCCTAAGCTTGACAGAGCCTGCCGAGGATTTGATGCGGGTCTCGCGTAGTCGCCATAAGTCCGGCGCACCCTGGCTTCACCGATCTTCGCGATTTCTTCAAAGGGGCGGGTGGCGATGCGGGATGGTGCGTTGTCTGCGTCAAACAGGACAGCAATGCGCGGGGCGCGTGGTTCATTGGACATAGCACTCCGATACCATGCAGGCGTTAAGGCTTTTCTCCACAATAAAGCAATTCGGTTTGCAGTTTGCCGCCCAACGCCATGCGGCCTCTACAAGTATAAACCCTAACCGTCGTCCCAATTTTGACCAAAGCAATGAAATTATATTGCGAATTTGATCGGATTGCCTCTCAATGCCCAAAACATAAAAGGCAGGGGAGAAAGCAGCGTGACGATCGAAGCTCGGCAATTGCGTTACGCAGTTCTCACAGCCGATATGAGCAGTCTGTCCCGCGCCGCTTTGGCTCTGAACATGCGGCAATCGACGCTCAGCCAGCGCGTGACACAGCTGGAAGATCAGCTCGGCATCAAGCTGTTCACACGCTCGAACCGCGGCGCAGAACCAACCGAGATGGGCAAGGTTTTCATCGAGACCGCAAGGCGTATCCTCACCGATATCGACAATTTGCAGACGACGGCGCGGGCGGTCAGCTATGGCGAACAGGGCCGTCTTGCGGTCGGCTACAGCTCATCGTTGATGGCTGGAAACCTCAAACAGACCTTCTCCGACTATCTGACCCGGTTTCCCGACGTCCAGTTCGATGGGGTCGAGGCTGGTCCGGAGAAGCTGATGCACTGCCTGCAATCGCGCACGATCGACGTTGCGGTTGCACCGACCGGGATCGAGGAAAGCGGCATTTGCTCGCGGCGGGTCTGGTCGGATCGTTTGATGGTCACCCTGCTCGATGGCCACAGGCTACTCGAGAACGAACGGATATACTGGACCGATCTTCGCCGAGAAGTTTTCGTTGTGCCAAGCAGCGGCATTGGGCCGATCGTTGCCAATCTGCTGGCGGCGCGCCTTACCGAGCAGGGCTATCGCCCGAACATTATCGTCCAGGACACGAACCTCGAAAGCGTCCTCAGCATCGTATCGGTCGGTCGCTTCATCACCGTTGCGACCGAAGCTTCGCAGGGGGTGACTTGGCCAGACCTCAACTTTCGGGAAGTCCATGATCAGAACGGCACGGCCCGACTTGAGTTCTCGGTCTACTGGCGCGGGGACAATAAAAACCCCGCGCTGCAGCGCTTCTTCACGCTGATCAATGAGCGCTACCCTGTCTGAAGCGTTCTGCGGGCTTTGGCAAAGGCCCGGTCGGTGGTGATAAACCGCTCGAGCATGGCGGGAGCGAGACGTTCGACTGTGGGTGCGCCTTTGGGATCACCGCCGTTCACCGCCACGGCGTAAGCGGCCAGATCCCGGTGCAATTTAGCCGGGATTTCCAGCGTCATCCGCACGGGCTTTTCATCGGCTATGTCGGCCAGTTTAAGGCGGGTCATCGCGGTGCTCCTGTCTGGAATGGCTCGAGGATCAGGTCGCGTGTGACAATGATCCTCAGAGCAAAACCTGGGCGCACGGTCAGGGTTGGCGGCACATTCAACTGCCGCTGCACCACCTGCCGCCCGGTCTGGTTCACCGTATCCTGCGTGCCGAAGCGCAACGCGCGGACAAGGTCGCTGTCGTCACTGGCGACCAGTTCAGTCCCCGCCCCCAGCAGCGTCGAGATGAGGGCGGCTTTGAGCATATTGCCCCAATGATAGTCGGTGCGATCTTCCAATCCGGCCATACCAGCGGCATCGGCGCCCGGCAGGCGGTCGAGCAGGATCGAATGGCCACCCGGCAAAATGAGCCGATCCCATGCCAGCAGCACCCGGTTCTGCCCGGCAGCGACGTCACTGTCATACTCGCCAATGAGCCGTGATCCTTGCGGGATCAGCAGAATGCGGCCGGTCGGGCTGTCATAGACATTCTGGGTCACCTGCGCTGTGATCTGGCCGGGAAGGTCTGAACGAATACCGGTGATCAGTGCGGCGGGGATGATGCTGCCTGATTGCACGACGTGAGGCGATACAAGACGCATGATGCGTTCCGTACTTTCTGTTCCGCGTGTTCCGCGTTGGTCAAGAAATGCACGCCGGTTCGATACTGGCGTGACCGGAGCAGGCTGAGCAGTATCTCCAGTGGCAGCAGCAACGGCAGGTAGTGGGCCAGCAGGCGCGGCGGTGCGATTGTCGCTGGCGCCGGTATTGCCTGCCAGAAACAGCTGACTGGTCCTCGCGCTGTCGCGTTCCTGCGCGGCGCGATCGCGCGCCTGCTGCGCTGCTGCAACCCTTGGATCGGGCGGCTGCGTGCCATTGGCGGGCGGACCGATCGGCGGGATCGGGACGTTCTGGCCGTCCTGCTGGGCAGCGACAATCGGTCGCCCCAGATCCCCTGGAAGCGGTGGCCCCAACTTGGGCACGTCAGCGTAGTTGGCTGGTGCGCCTGTCGACCCCGGCAGCTTCTACCGCGTCAATGGCCTGGAGCACTTGGGCGACCTTGGGCCAGCCTTCGATATGCAGCAGGATTTCACCGCCCGGGCGCACGAACGGCAGCGTCGTGTAGGACTCGCCGGGCGTCGCGGCGGTGACGATGTCGATGCTGGAGTGAACCGTTCCGAAGTCGTTCGACAGCCAGCGCACAAACGCAAAGGTTGTCCCAGGACGGAAGCCGACGATGCGCGTGCGGCGGTTGATGATCCGATCAGTCGCGATACGCCCGAAGCGGATCCATTGCTCGTAGCACTTCTCGATCCAGGTCAGTTCGACCTCGGTCAATGCGCTGCGCGGTTGCGGTCTGGCGGCAGACCGATGCAAAGCCGGGCTGCTCATGATTGCCGTCCCGGCCGCGAGTGCCGAGCGGCGATACCAAGGGCTGGAATCGCGAGCGCCGCGCCAGCTTTTTCCACAGACGGCAAAGCCGTTAGCAAGAATCCGAAGGATTCTTCTCTATTAGCATTGTTAGAGAGCAGCCGATTTGTCGCAGATTTCTGCGGGTTTCCGGCAGAATCCGGTTTCCGATAGGCCGAGGATCGGGTTTTCGATGGGCCGAATCTGGCGGTTTTCGATAGGCCGAGCATCATGGCAACTTCTCCACAGGCAAGCCAACGCGCCGGGCAGCGGCGATGAACGAGTCGACGGGGATGGGTTTGAAAATCAGCCGCTCGCGGCCGAAGCTGTGCTCGAGGCTCAGATGGTAGCCCGGAAGCGATTGCTGCCGGACGATCGTGCGCAGCTCGAACGCGAATTGTTTGAGCGGCGAGAGCGCGCCTGATTTAAGGTGAAGGTGCGGAATATCGAAGCTCCAGCCACCACGCTGATAACCGCCATGTTTGCGCACAATCCGGTAAAGCCAACGCTCGACGCCGCCGGTCAGGCTGAAATAGGCCCGGTCGATGGTCAGGATCAGCCCTCTGTCGAGCACGCCTGCATAGAACCAGTCTGGCAGGATCATCTCGATGCCGGTCGCGCGGCCACGGTCGTCCAATGTTTCGCGCCATTCGTTGATCCAGGAGAAACGGTGGCGGCGGCGTTGGTGCTGTTGCCGGATTGACGTTGCAACGGTGGTGGATTGCAGCCGGTCAAGCGCCGCGCGCAGCCGCACATAATGGTCCTTGCCGGTTCCCCGTCCGATAAAGGTCAGGATTTCATGGGGGCGAGCAGCAATCAGTCGCGAGGTTGGACGGCCTGCGTCGCGGGCCTCAACGAGCTGGCTTGCTGCCCAGATCAGGATATCGGCATCCCAGATCGTCGCCATGCCATGCTCTGGGACAGCTTCGACCGAGATCCATGTCGCCCCCATCGCGAAGTCGATCGGTGCGGAGCGCCGTGACTTGGCAAGGCTGAAGAAGGGCCACGTCATGAGATCCTGCGCGTCCCTTGCAGCAATGTCGCCAGGGATCGATCGGAACAGCTCGAGTTGTGCAGCTGTGGTTACAGGTCGCATCAGCGGCGTACCGGACGAGCGGACAGACAAATGCCTTTGCCGGGATCGGACGTGGAGTTGCGGCGACCATTTTGCGCCCATGCGTCAAGGTCGACGATGGCATACACGATCCGCCGTCCCAGCTTGTGGAAGGCTGGGCCGGTCCCATAGCAGCGGTGTTTTTCGAGAGTGCGGGCGGACAGACCGAGATGAACCGCTGCGTCCGGTGTTCTCACGTAGCGCGGCACTACGGGTACAAATTCTCCGTCCATAAGGGACCTCCTGTGAAGTGCCGGACACAAGGGGTTGCACCGGCGGACAGGAGGCGAGAGTTCGGATTTTTAGGGCATTGGGTGAACGGACATAGGACTGCGCGGCGGAATGTCCCGATTAGTGGCCGTTCAACAGACGAAGATAGCCGCCGTCGCGAACAGCAAGCGCTTGGCGCTGCCAGCGCGCAATCCGTTTGCGTTCACTTGATCCGTCCCACTCGGCTGCGGAATATCGGCGGGCATCGCGGGCGATCAGTTCAACCGCCAGGTCACGCGCGCTGACACCTTCCGGCAGCGCATCAAGCAACCTCAACCATTGGACCAGACGCCATCGTTCTGAGCGACCCGGATCAAGGCAAGCTGGTCTGGGACGCAGAAGGCTCAGATGAATATGTTCATGGAAAGCCGACATCGCCGCGCGGCGCAGTTCCCAAAAGCTATCAGCGGGCAGGATATAGGCGAGCGGTTCAGCATCCGACGGGTTGCCAATGATGGTCAGCCGGTGGCGCCGTCCGGAGGAAGCGAGAACAATGTGAAGTTGTGCACCTTCGTTGTGCTGACCGACGATTGCTGCGTCACCGACGATCGTGCGTGCGGTATAGCCACGAAAGGCGCTTGGATCTGGCCGCAGCTGGAGGATGGCTGCAGCAACAGAGGGTGCCCAGATGGCGGGGCGCCGGGTTGGAGAGTGATCAGGGTCGGCTGCGAAAGACCAACCCCCAGTGCCTGGCCAGACGCTTGCGCGCGAGCGGCGCTGCGTCAATGGTCCGAGCATATTGGTCGCGGTATTCAGGATTGCGGCGCAGGAATTCCTGCGCGAAGTCCGCTCGATCATGCGTTTCAAATGCTTTGGCGTAGCTCTCCGAACGCCAATCGGGCTTTTCCTCCATCACAGCTCTCCTGTGAGGTCTTTTTTGGGAATTTGACGATCATGTTAGAGGCATGGCCAGAGAAGTGCTGGAGTTAGTCGCGCGCTATGCTTTGGGCAGGCACTATCGATTGTGCTGGAATGGTGGAAACTCCGCAGCTTAGTGGGCACGGGGATCAAGCAAGTGCCGGTAGCCGCTTTGTGTCATCCACTTGGCTCGGGCGAGGTGGCTGTCATAGACCAGCCTGGCGCGATCCGGCTCTACCGCAGGATCGATTGCAAAGATGATTGAGACGGCTTCTTCCCATGATGCGCCGTCGTTCTCGGCGTCGAGAAGGCGCAGATAGGTGACGAGGTGGCGCTCGTCGTAGGCGCTCAGCCTGTCCATCAGCGGTGGTTGTTCATCAAAGTCAGGAGCCGGCATTGGTCCCTCCTCGGCGCGCGGCCAGTTTAATCGCTGCACCTCTGCAAGGCGAGCAGAGATGCAGTGCGAACTTCCCCCTCAAACGTGAGAGCGTTATGCACCAAACCGCATAACCTCTTATCTGCACAGCACGGGGCGACACCACCCGAAGGGGCAACATGTGTCTGCTGTAGTTCAGAAATTGTGAAATTGCGGTGCCGATTCGGCTGAGCGCAGCCGTTTTGCGTTCAAAGCCCTGCGGGATTGTCAAAGAAACGGGCGGGATCGACGGCAAGCTCTTTTGCGAGTCGCTCGATGGTGTCGAGCGTCGGCGAATTGGCTGCGCGTTCAAGAAGGCCAACATAGTTGCGGTTGATTCCGGCACGATGTGCCAATTCCTCCTGCGAAAGCCCACTGGCGTGACGCATTCGCCTTAAATTCGTCGCAAAAATCTCCCGAAGCTTCATGCCTCGTGGGTCGGCGGAAGCCTAATATACTGCCACCCAATATACTAGGGATTCGTCATCGCCCGGTATTACCCGGGCGATGACTTGGGCGGTTCAGCTTTCGCTGCGCCGGGCGGGACGGTTCCAGACCAGGTCGTGGCTGCCGTCCTCGGCTTCGAAGAGCTGGGCGAAGATCGGGGCCACAAAGCTCGGATCATCAAGTTTGACCGAAAGGTAGGGCCGGTCATCCTGAGTGCGCTTTTCCCATGCGGCGCCGATCTCGACATCGCCGACGAGGACGCGGTGGCTTGGAGCGTTGGAGCTGGTGCTTTCTTCTGCGACGATACGGACCGATTTGGCCTGCAGTGCAAGAGTGGCGATCTGGCCCCGGAGCTCTCCCGAAACCTTCTTGAAGTTGCCGATCTTTGCCATGGGTATTTCCTTTTCCGTTGGTCGGACCGCTCCAGTGCGGCCTCGATGCGCGGATGAAGGTCAGCCAGTGGCAGACGCTGCAGCGTCAGCCCGTAGCGTTAGCGAAGGACGGAGTGGTCGGTCTTTCTTGCCTCGCGAGGAACGGCGGCACGCCGGGGGAAGAAAGTCCGAAACGCACCGTTGCAGCAAGTATGCCAAGCGAAGCGTCTTGCTGACATAGGCGCGTGTCGAAAGAGGCCGTACTGGTGCGATCCTGCAGGAATTGACGTCCTTGGCGCAGATTGCAGTTTCACCGTAGTAAGGTTTCCGGTTCAGACGGCTTTGAAGCCTGCCAAACCGCTTGTCGTTGTATCGAACGCACTCAGCCAGCCCAGCTTTGCCCCCTATTCGCTGATGATCGACCGAGCCGGATCAGGATTGCTGCTAATCGACCGGTCGTTTGCTGAGTTTGCGCTGTTATGATCGCTGCCACCCATCACACTTCGCCAGGCCGAGACGGACGTGGCGATAGCTGCGATCAACCCGAGAACTGCCAACACAGAATTGCTGCTTGTTGCCAGCGCACCAAGGCTGTGCGCGGCTTGGTATCCGGCGAAAGCGGCAGGGATGGCAAATAGCAGCGCGATCCCCAACCTGAGCAAAGGGGACCGGATAAAGGCGATCAGGAATTGGCCGACGAGCAACGTGGCGATGCCGGCACCAAAGGCGGCGAGGATTGCCGCCGGATAGCTGTATTCGTGGCGGAGTAGCGCGAAGCCAGTGACGATCGCGATGTAGGCTGGCAAGGCCAGGCTGGCGAGCCGGAAGAGCAGCCATAGCATGTAAAGGCCGGCAACGGCCCCAAGGATGAGGAAAATGGTCATAAGCGTCCCTTGTCTGGACGCGCTCGCCACCACCACCTCAGCGCAATCTGCGACACAAGGATAGCATAGCGGGACTCGGTTCGAAAAGTCCGAATGAGCAGAATGTCAGCGGGCGAAGGGGTCATATTCGCGCAGGACCTGCTCAGGGTCGCCATCAAATTCGTCGGCAGGGATAACGGAGTAGCCCTGGCTGGTCTTGATGATGACGATCACTGTCATCAGTGTCCGGGAGAGGTTCCAGCCAAGCGATTGTGCGGTTGCTAGTGGCATCCTGCGGCTCCTGTCTAGGAGCGGGACCACCCCGCTCGACAGTCGCCCCACAGGCCGGGGACTGGACGCAATCACCGCAGCAAAGCTGCGGCCGCACGCGCAAGCGTAGCGGACCCTTCACGGGTTGATTGAAGGAGGACAGGCTTCGAGCCCAGGGATCAGCGGCTAATGCGAGTGGTTGGTTCTGCAGAAGAGGCGCAAGTCTGCGCTACCAGCGCCCTGTGCAGGCCGGCTCACTCGGACCGACATAATTGCGACCGGCGATCGACTAAATCGGTCCAAGCCGAGCATGGAAGAACGCCTGAGTAGCCCTGAACTGGACTTGAGCTGGTGACAATGTGGTGACAGAAGCAAGCGATTATGGCTTTGTCACCAAATCCTCGCGAGCTACGCGAGGTGCAAATCGTTGTTTTTCGGTAGGAAACTTGGAGCGGGCGAAGGGATTCGAACCCTCGACCCCAACCTTGGCAAGGTTGTGCTCTACCCCTGAGCTACGCCCGCTCTGGCGTCGCCGGATGTCCCTGTAAAAGGGGTGTTCCGGCTGGGAGGCGCGCCACTAACACCGGGCGCTATATCGTGCAAGAGGCAAAGTGGCGCGGTACAGCCTGCGCGACATGGGCAAGATCGAATAACGCCTTCGCCCTTCACAAACGGCCACAATGCGCCACATAGGTGCATCAATCGAATTAGCCGCAACAGGAGCAGCCACTTGGCAAGCATGGGCCTCAGCATCGACGAACAAAAGGCCGTCGACCGTTTCCGCCAGACCGTCGTCGAACCCAGCATGACCAAGCTGGTGGTGGTCGATTTCTGGGCCGAATGGTGCGGGCCGTGCAAGGCGCTGACGCCCGTGCTGGAAAAAGTCTGCGCCGAATATGCCGACAAGGGCGTGGTGCTGGCCAAGATCAACGTGGACGAGGAAGGCTTTATCGCCAGCCAGTTCCAGGTGCGGTCGATCCCCACGGTCTATGCCATGTTCCAGGGCCAGCCGGTGGCCGACCTGACCCCGGCGCGCACCGAAAGCCAGCTGAAGGGCGCGCTCGACCAGATCCTGTCGCAGGTACCGGTCCAGCCGGGTGCGGAAGGCGCGCCCGACGATGCCGAGATCGACATCGCCCAGCTTCTCGCCATGGCCGAAGACGTGCTGGCCCGCGGCGAGGCGGAACGTGCGGCATCGATGTTCATGCAGATCGGCCAGATGGCTCCCGACAGCGCCGAGGCTGCATCGGGCGTGGTCCGCGCGCTGATCGTGGCAGGCCAGATGGCCGATGCGCAGACGGCCTATGATACCTTGCCGATCGAGGTCCAGGCCCGTCCGGAAATGGCCCAGGCCAAGCTGGCCCTCGAACTCGCCGCCAACCAGGTCGATGACGGCGAGTTGCAGGCACTGCGCGCATCTGCCGCAGAACGCCCGGCCGACATGGAAGCCCAGATGGCCTTTGCCGAAGCCGCCTTTGCTGTTGGCGAACGTGACGAGGCGGCCGATACCCTGCTGCGCGCCATCGGCACCGATCCGGCGTGGAACGATGGCGCGGCCAAGGCAAAGCTGCTGCAGATGTTCGAGGCGGTCGGGCTGGAAGATCCCTGGGTCGCCACAACCCGTCGACGCCTTTCGCTGTTGCTGTTCGGATGAAGCCGAAACGCCTCCCCATTTTTCCGCTGACCGGCGCGATCCTGTTCCCAGGGTTGCAGCTGCCGCTCCATATCTTCGAGCCCCGCTACAAGGCGATGGTGGGCGAGGCGCTGGCGCGCGACCGGCTTATCGGCATGATCCAGCCGCAGGAACAGCGCGAGGACGCACCGCTTTACCAGGTCGGCTGCGTGGGCAAGATCGAGGATGTCGAGACCAGCGAGGACGGCCGCTACAACATCGTCCTGGCGGGCGAGGCGCGGTTCCGCGTGCTGCGCGAGATCGAGGTTTCCACTCCCTTCCGCCAGGTCGAGGTCGAGCTGATCGCCGAACTGCCCGAGGAATCGCTCAGTTTCGCCGAGCGCGCCGGGTTCGAGAGCGAGGCGATGAAGTTTGCCGATGCCCAGGGTTACAGCGTGGACTGGGAACAGCTTTCGCGCCTGGACGACGTGGCGCTGATCAACGGCCTGTCGCAGATCGCCCCGTTCGACGCCGCCGCCAAGCAGGCGCTGCTCGAAGCGCCGGACCTGAAGCAGCGGTGCGAGTTGCTGATCCAGCTGATGGAATTTTTCGGCCGGGGTGATCCCGACGAGGTCAGGGTGACATTGCAGTAGCCTGCTTATCGAAGGCGCATCCGCGCCTTCGTCCTCGGTGCTGATCCCTCCACTACGTTGCGGGGCACCCGCGGGCGGCCGGTCGGCCTATGCGATCCGCTTGTCGCGGACCGGGCCGGCGCTTGAGGCTAGAAAAAAGAATTTCTGATCCCGTCGATCACGTACTGCGCCGCCAGCGCCGCCAGCAGCACGCCGAGCAGGCGGGTGATCACCGCTTCGACCTTGGCGCCGAACAGCTTCATCAGCGGGCTGGCCGCCATCAGCGCCAGCATGGTGAGCAACAGGACGGCGGCCAGCGCGCCCAGCACTACCAGCGTACCTTCCGGCCCCTGCGCGCTGCCCGACAACAGCATGATCGAAGCGATCGCGCCCGGCCCTGCCAGCATGGGCATGGCCATGGGAAAGATCGCCACGTCCTCGTGCGCCGGATCGCTGCGAACCTTGTCGGCCCGGTCCTCGCGCCGCTGGGTGCGCTTCTCGAACACCATGTCGAGAGCGATCATGAACAGCATGATGCCGCCGGCGATGCGGAAGGCGTCGATCTCGATATGCATCGCTGTCAGCAAGTTCTCGCCCGCCAGCGCGAAGCCCAGCAGGATCAGGCCTGCAACCAGGCAGGCACGTATGGCCATCGAACGGCGCGCGGCAGGCGTGGCATTGGATGTGAGCCCGGCATAGATCGGCGCACATCCGGGCGGATCGATCACCACGAACAGGGTGACGAACGCACTGAGGAACAGTTCGATCAAACCGGCATCAAGCATGGCATTCACAGGCGCGCTCCTCCCACCGGCATGACGAAATCGAGCGCGTTTTCCCAGCGACCTTCGCGCAGATAATCGACCCGCACTACGCGGGTGCCATCGGCGCGGTGTTCCCACCGCCATTGCAGGGTGCCATCGTCGGAGCGGGCCCCGCCGGTCTGCGCCCCGTCGGATACCGCAGGCAGGGACGGTTGCGCCGTTCCGCGCGCGCATTCGGCCACCCTGCCCTCCACGAAATCGAGCGCGGGCACCACGATGACATCGCTGCTAGGCTGCACAGGCGGGGTGGGCGCCGGAGGCTGCGGGTTGTCCGGCCCGTGCATTTCATAGGTCCAGTCGTACTCGCCGTCACGGCGCAGGGTCCAGACCCGGGCATAGCTGCCCACCGTGCCGTCGTCCTGCTGGTAGCGCCCGAAGCTGACCGCCAGCGAGCCATCGCAACTGGTCCACACCGCAGTTGGCGTCCAGCCCGTTGCGCGGGCGGGGCTCGGCTGCCGGGATAGCCACGATGCGGCCTCGACCGTACCTTCTTCAAGGTGGATCAGCGCGCCCGATGCGGCCCGGCGGGCAAGTGCGGTCCACTGGCCTTCTTCACGTGCGGTGCGGGCCAGGCGGACATCGGCGGCGGCAACGCGGCCGGGCTCCCCGATGACCGGTAGGGGGCGGCGGCGCACCTCCGTCCGTTCGAGCATCTGGCTGGCGCCCTGGCGGCCGGGATCTCCCCCGCGTGATCCGCCAGGGCCGCTAGCGCAGGCGGCAAGACTGCAGGAAAGGAAGATGCCAAGGGCGATCCTGCCCGGTGCGATAAGGTTGGTCATGAAACCGAATTGCGCCCGGGGAAGCGCCTTGTCAAAGCCAGAGGGCTACATCGACGAATAGGCGAGGTTCGTCACAACGATGTTGAGCACATTGAGGCCCACGATCAGCACCAGCGGCGAAAAGTCGATCGCGCCGGTATTGGGCATGATCCGCCGCACCGGATTCAGCATCGGATCGAGCAGGGCATTGATCGCCTTCCACAGCGCGGCGACGAAATTGTTCTGCATGTTGACCACGTTGAAGCTGATCAGCAGGCTGAGCACGAACTGGCAGATCACCAGCACGATGATGATCGAGATGAGATAGCCGATGACCTGCGACAGGGTGATAAGCAGCACTGGTGAGCCTTTCGGTTTGCGTCCCTGCGCTCCTCTAGCCGAAGAGGCGCAGGTGTATCAATTGCCTAATACGGGTGGGTGCCGGAGCGGCAAGCGGCCTCAGGCCGAGACCAGCGTGCCCGCGCCGCGGCTGGTGAAGAATTCCAGCAGCATGGCATGGGGCACCCGGCCATCCAGCACCACCGCCGCCTCGCAGCCCGATTCGACCGCTTTGACGCAGGTTTCCAGCTTGGGGATCATGCCTCCCTTCACCGTGCCATCCTCGCGCAGGGCGGCGATATCGGCGGGCTTCAGGTCGGTGAGCAGCTTGCCCTGCTTATCCAGCACGCCCGCCACGTCGGTCAGCAGGAACAGCCGCGCCGCGCCCAGTGCAGCGGCAATGGCACCGGCCATGGTATCGGCGTTGATGTTGTAGGTCTGGCCGTTCTCGTCACTGGCGATGGGCGCGACGATCGGGATAAGCCCGGCATTGCTCAGCGTGGTCAGCACGCTGATGTCCACCGCCGTGGGCTCGCCCACAAAACCCAGGTCCACCGCCTGCTCGATCTGGCTGTCGGGATCCTTGACCGTGCGCGAAACCTTGGTGGCCGTAACCATCCGCGCATCCTTGCCAGACAGACCGATGGCCTTGCCGCCTGCCGCATTGACCCAGCCAACCAGCTCCTTGTTGATCGCGCCCGACAGGACCATCTCGGCCACTTCGGCGGTCGCCTTGTCGGTTACCCGCAGGCCATCGACGAACTGCGATTCCACGCCCAGCTTCTTCAGCATGGCACCGATCTGCGGGCCGCCGCCGTGGACCACCACCGGGTTGATGCCCACCGCCTTCAGCAGCACAATGTCCTCGGCAAAGTCCTTCGCCGCCTCTGGATCGCCCATGGCGTGGCCACCGTACTTCACCACGAAACTGCGCCCGGCATAGCGCTGGAAATAGGGCAGGGCCTCGATCAGCGTCTCGGCCTTGAACAGCATCTGCTTGTCGGAAACATCGGTCATGGCGCGTGGCCATAATGGCTTTGTCCGGCGCTGCATAGAGAGGGCATATGTGCTGCCCCTGACAGGTAGTCCTGCCTATGAGAAACCCAGACGCGTTTCCCTAGTCAATCGGGCATGACCCGCCTGATCCTCGCACTCGCCCTCCCCTTCCTGCTACTCACCGCTGGGACGGCAAGCGGCCAACAGGTCGACCCTGAACGGGCGCAATTCGGCATCTGCAGCGGTAGCGGCCGGGTGACCTGCGTGGTCGACGGCGACACCATCTGGTATCGCGGCGACAAGATCCGCCTGGCTGACATCAACACCCCCGAGATATCACGCCCAGCCTGCGCGGAGGAGGCACGCCTCGGCGCCGAGGCGCGCGACCGGCTGGCCGACCTGCTCAACGCCGGGGCCTTCTCGCTGGAAACCGAAGGCCGCGCAGTCGATCGCTATGGCCGTCTGCTGCGGATCGTGACGCGCAATGGCACGAGCCTGGGCGACACGCTGGTGGCAGAAGGTCTGGCCGAGCAGTGGCAGGGCCGTCGTTCCGGCTGGTGCAACAACGAAGCGATGGGCGGCTAGGATGGAGACCCGAGAATTTTTCGCCGAAGGCTCTTGAAACCAATCCGGGCATCACGCATTTAACAGGAGCGGACCGGGCCCCTCTGGCGGGTGTTGTTTGACGACACCCGTGATGTCGGACCGCATCGGACAGCCGATGCGTTCCTGACTGGGTCACGATTTCCCCACCGTGTCAGGATCCAGAAGCTGACCGATCACCCTCGCGAATCTCTTGTCGGAGACCAAGGATGACGGCCCGTTTGTTTCGACTGACCCAGATGCACCAGCGCATCGACGAGCGTTTGCGGCTGGCCGCCGCGCGTCGCAGCGTGGAGGCATGGGAACTCGCTCGCCTTGCCGCGCTGCGTGCGCGGGTCAAGGCGCTGATCCGCCAGAATGTGCCGCAGTCCTTCCTCGCCTGAGGACAGGGTTGCAGCCTGCGCGGGGAGCGGTCCGTTGCCGGGCCACCCCCACCCCCCTCCGGCCCGGAGCGGTCGTTCCCCGCGCTAAATTTCTTCCCCCCCTCTGCGCCCTTTTTGCGTCGATGACCGGATTATCCCTGCATGATGGAATTTCTTGCCGCCGACTGGCTCGGCACTCCGCTGTGGTTCTGGGGGGCATTCCTGGGAATCGTCATCGCGCTCACCGCCTTCGATCTCGGCGTCCTCAACCGCGAGGACAAGGAGATGGGCATCGCCGAAAGCCTGCGCCTGACCGCCTTCTACATCGCTGTTGCCATGCTGTTCGGCGTGTGGGTGTGGTTCGAGCGGGGGGCGACATCGGCAACCGAATTTTACACCGGGTTCTTCATCGAGAAGGCGCTGTCGATCGACAACGTCTTCGTCATCAGCCTGATCTTCGCCACCTTCGCAATCCCCGCCAAGTACCAGTACCGTGCGCTGCTGTGGGGCATCATGGCGGTGATCGTGCTGCGCGGCCTGATGATTGCCGGCGGCGCGGCGTTGCTGGAAGAGGCCTGCTGGGTGCTCTACCTGTTCGCCGCCTTCCTCGTGTTCACCGGGATCAAGATGTTCTTTGCCGGCGATGCACCGATGGACGTGGCAGGCAATCCGGCGGTCCGCTGGATCAGCCGCCACATGCGCGTGACGCCGGATCTCCACGGCCAGCGCTTCTTCGTCCGCATGCCCGATGCAAAGACCGGCAAGCTGGTGCTGGCCGCCACCCCGCTATTCCTCGCGCTGGTGGTCATCAACCTGGCCGACCTGGTCTTTGCGGTAGACAGCGTTCCGGCAATCTTCGCCATCACCACCGACACCTTCATCGTATATACCAGCAACATCTTCGCCATCCTGGGCCTGAGGGCGCTGTACTTCGCGCTGGCCGCGATGATCCACCGGTTCCACTACCTCAAATATGCCCTGGCCGCTGTGCTGGTGTTCATCGGTTCCAAGATCTTCGTGACCGACTTCCTGTTGGGCGGCGGCAAGTTGCCCGCCTGGATAAGTCTCGGAGTGACCTTCGCCCTGATCGCGGCAGGAGTTGGCTATTCACTATGGAAAACCCGCGGCACCGAGGAGCCTGACTGGCCTGCAGTGGAGACTGAAAAGATCGTCTGATCAATTGATCTTCCGCACAGGATCGTGGGATCGTGCATCGCCCTTGAAGAGGGTGCAGTCGACTTTTTCGATGTAGTCTGACAATCCGCAGGCGATCGGCCCAGCTCGACGCGGGCCGGTCGCCAGGCAGGGAGGGGCAGTGAGTGTTTGACCAGATCGCGGCATCGCTGCTCTCCCCGCCGATCCTGTTTTTTGCGCTTGGCGCGCTGGCGGCGCTGGCGCGGTCCGACCTTGCCGTTCCCGAAACCGTGGCCAAGGGCCTGTCACTTTACCTGATGGCGGCCATCGGCCTGAAGGGCGGGGTGGAAGTGTCGCGCATCGGGATCGGCGGCGACCTTGGCATCGCGCTCCTTGCCGGGTTCGTGCTGAGCTGCGCAATTCCCTTTGCCGTGGCCCCGGTCCTGCGGCGCTTCGGCCGGCTCGACAGGATCAATGCCGGTGCGATCGCCGCGCACTACGGGTCGGTCAGCGTGGTGACTTTCGTGACGGCGAACCAGATCTATGCGGGCAGCGGCTTTGCGGCAGCGGGGTTCATGGTCGCGGTGCTGGCGATCATGGAGACCCCGGCGATCCTTTCCGGCCTGCTGATTGCCCGGCGCGGGACGGGCGGCAAGCTGTTCGAGCCGCGGCTGCTGCATGAGGTGGCTTTCAACGGTTCGGTCGTGCTGCTGCTCGGCAGTTTTGCCATCGGCATGCTGATCGGCGAGCAGGGGTACCAGCCGATCTCGCCGCTGTTTACTGCCGGTTTTACCGGGGTGCTGTGCCTGTTCCTGCTCGATATGGGCCTGATCGCGGTGCGGCGCCTGATGCAGACCCGCGCGCTGAACCTGCAGCTGGCCGTGCTCGGCGTAATCTTTCCGCTGGCCAACGGGGCGATCGGCGTTGCGGCGGGCACCCTGATCGGGCTCGATGCGGCGTCGGCGGCCGTGCTCGGCGTGCTGGCGGGTAGCGCATCCTATATCGCCGTCCCCGCCGCCATGCGCATGTCGCTGCCACAGGCCGACGCAGGGCTTTACCTGGCGATGTCGCTGGGCGTTACCTTTCCGTTCAACATCATCGTCGGCATCCCGCTGTTCCGCTGGCTGGCCGAGAACCTGGGAGGCCTGACATGACCGGTATGACACGTCGCGAGCGGATCGAGGTGCTGGTCGATGCGCCATTGGTGCCCAAGCTGGCCGCGCTTGCGACCGAAGCGGGGATCACCGGCCATACGCTGTGGCGCGTGACCGGCGGCACGGGCAGCGGCGGCATCTGGACCGAGGATCTGCTGTCGGGCGCCACGGCCAAGTCGCTGTTCCTCGTCATCGCCAGTGCCGAGCGGGCCGACCGCTTCATCGCCGCGCTGGAACCGCTGCTCGACAGCCACCAGCTGATCGTCATGCGGTCGAGCGTGGAAGTGGTGCGGCCCGAACGCTTCTAGCCCCCCGGACGCAAGCAGGGTGGCCGCATCGGACCGCAGGTCTGATCGCCCTTCAGTCAATCATCGTCATCATCATCGTCCCCGCCCCCGTACGGCGGGATCGGCTGGAGCAGGCGGAAGTCTTCCTTCAGCGGGGGATGGCCGAGGTCGGGCCAGGCGATGTCCTCCACCGGAACATGGGTGTCGGGCAGGCGCGACAGCAGGTCCTGGATCAGGGTCAGCCGCCCGCGCTTCTGGTCGTTGAAATCAACCAGGGTCCACGGCGCATGGCTGGTATGGGTCACGGCCAGCATGTCCTCGCGCGCCCTGGTGTAGTCGGCATAAAGCTCGCGCGCCTTCACATCGATCGGCGACAGCTTCCAGCGCTTCAGCGGGTCTTCCAGCCGCTCGGCAAAGCGTTCCTCCTGATGCTCCTGGTCGCATGACAGCCAGTACTTGAACAGGCGGATCCCGCTATCGACCAGCAGCTTTTCGAATACCGGCACGTTGCGCAGGAATTCCCCGACCTGGGCCTCGGTCGCAAAGCCCATTACCCGTTCCACGCCCGCGCGGTTGTACCATGACCGGTCGAACAGCACGATTTCCCCGGCAGAGGGCAGGTGCGGGACATAGCGCTGGAAATACCACTGCGACTGTTCCGCCTCGCTCGGTTTGGGCAGGGCCACCACGCGGCACTGGCGCGGGTTCATCCGCTGGCGCACGGCATCGATCGCCCCGCCCTTGCCGGCAGTATCGCGCCCTTCGAAGATCACCAGGATCTTCTCGCCGCAGGCCTTGGCCCAGCGGGCCATGGCGACCAGCTCGTGCTCCAGGTCTTCCAGCGCGACTTCGTAATGCTTGGTCTTCATGGGACGGGATGATCCTGCGGCGGGAGAAGGTGACACAAGTGACACACTGTCACTTTTGTTTTCGGCCTTTTATCGTTTAATCATAGCAGCTTATACACCGGGTGACAAAGTGACACCTGCCCGGGAGAAAGTGCCCGCCCGGCTGCGGGACGGCGAGCCTTCAGCGCCCGCCGCCCGCTTTCATGCCAGCACCACTCGGCTGTAGGAAAGCGCCCTATTCGGCGGGTTCGGCCATTGCCGGTGCAGGCGTGGTGCCTGCGATGGGATTGCCCTCGGCATCGAGCGGCACGTTGGTCATCGGCGTTCTCGGCAGCTCGACCGGGATACCCTGGCCATCCTGCTCGGTCACAATCAGCTCGCCCCCGCTCAGGTCATCGACCCCGGCTTCATAGGTCACGTCCTCCTCCTCCGCGCTCCCACAGGCGGCGAGCAGCAGTACGGCGGCAAGCGGGGTAAGCAGGCGGGCGGTCTTGGTGAGTGGGCGCATTGGGGAATTCCTTTTCGTTGTTCGACTCGGGTGATCCTCAAGGCGCAGGGTGGGATGATGGGGGCGGGGTGGCAAGGGGTGTTGCGCTGTGCCGCTGCCCACCCCCAACCCCTCCCGCAGGCGGGAGGGGGGCAAGGCACAAGAAGTCCCCCTCCCGCTTGCGGGAGGGGCTAGGGGTGGGCCCTTCATTATTCCCCCTTGCCGCCACTCCAATTCCCATCCAAACCCTTGAAATGCCGGACTGGACCCCGCGCAACACCACCCGCGCGCGCGGCTTGCGCAACGCGGCCACTCCGGCCGAGCGCCTGCTGTGGCAGTACCTCGCCCGCAACCGAGTTGGCGCAAAGTTCAGCCGCCAGATGCCGGTCGGCCCCTACTATGCCGATTTCCTCTGCCGCGAACTGCAACTGGTGGTGGAGTGCGACGGCATTTCCCACGATCGCGATCCGGCGGCAGACGCGCGGCGCGATGCAGCGATGAGGGCGAACGGATACCACGTGCTGCGCTTCACCAATGCCGATGTGCTGGGGAACGTGGAAGGCGTGGTCCACATGATCGCGGCCGAGGTGGCACGGTTGCGCGCTTCCCGCTGACCTGGCTCTGTTCCGCGCCCACCCCCAACCCCTCCCGCAAGCGGGAGGGGAGCAAAGCAGCGCTACCTGATTCCCCTCCCGCCTGCGGGAGGGGCTAGGGGTGGGCCGCGCCACAGCGCCAAGCCTGCCCCTCCTTCCCCCCTCCCGCCTGCGGGAGGGGCCGGGGGTGGGCGCGCCACAAACCAACGCTAGGAATCCCCCCGCCCCATCCTCACCGAAATGTAATCATCCTCTTTCCGCAGCGCGAAAATCGACACCATCATGCCCACCACCACAAAGGCAATGAACACCGCCTCGCCGCCAAGGCCGAACCCCGAAACCGCCAGGTTGCCCGCGCGCAGGATCAGGTAGACGAGGCCGGCGGTGAAGAAGGTGCGATAGAGGCCGGCATTGGCCACGATCGTCTCCAGCTTCGGGTCCGCCTTTTCGGACGAGACATAGGACCGGTAGTTCTTGGGCTTCAGGAAATGGACCCGGCGCGACCGCAGCACCGGATCAACCATCAGCGAGCCGAGCCGGTTGGTGATCACGCCGGCCACGAAGGAGACCAGCACGAAGGCCCCCAGGCTGTCGGGCGAGGGCGAGGGAAAGCCGGAGGCGTGCAGCGCATAGGTCAGCGCCGCGCCGGGCACGAAATTGGCGACGAGGTTATAGGCGTCGAGTTTGTCGAACATGGGGGTTCTCTGCTCCGAGTCGGAGGAGAACATAGCAGGAACAATCGTTCATCTCTAGATTGTGGGTATTGCTAATTGGCTCACCTGCGGCGTGGAGGTTCCGCTGCAGGCGCAATGGGAACGAATGGTGTTAAGAGAAACGCCATTATAGATTCTTCAAAATACCTGCGGTTGAACTTTGCGAACGCCATCATTGACATAAACGTGGCCCCGGAAAGACCAAAAAATGCAATCGTCTTTCCTAAATGAAAGTCATACCCTATCTCGAAAATTTGCTTAAAATCCGATATAATTATGACCCAAAGCAGCAAAGTCATGACAAAAGCAAGCAGCCTTAAGGCTCCATATATCACCAGGTAGTTATACATGCGCACATAGCCGCCTGCGCAATTATTAGAGACGTAATGCTCTACTATCTTGTCCCATCTGGTACCCCTTTGGACCTCAACGCTTACGCCCAAGAGCTTGAAGCGCTGCCTCAAATCCGAATAAATTGCCTCAGGCAGTTTTGCCGAGTAGAAACCTACTGGCTTAAATATCAGAAATGCAACCACGAACGGAGGAAGGGGCAGAAGAAATATCAAAGAAAGAGATGCAGATATACCGAAATCCTTGCGACCCACACTTAGAGTTTTACTAAGCAGTGTCTTTTGTATTTCCTTCTCATTGGCTTGACCGCCATTTACTAACTTCTCGCGTTCAAGCCAATTATCCGACGGATACCCAAGGAAGCGGTGGACGACGCGTTCAACAGTATACGTGGAAATGAAAGCGCCAAGATGACCGAGGAGATAACTAACTGAAAGCCATGTGATGGCCTTGATGGCCAACCCAACGGCATCATCTCCCACAAGAGCGTCAAGGCCACCGACATGAAAGCCGAAGACCTCATCGAGAACGTAACGCCCGATCAGAGTTAAGAGCGCTCCGCCCGGTAGATAAACAGCTAAGTCGTAGGTCGCAAAAGGAAGCGACTTATATGACTCCACTCCACTCACTCCGCCGCCTGCACCCCGGTCGCCCCACCAAACATATCCGGCTCACCCGCCCCGTCGTCCGCCACGCCGGCCTCGTTGGCGGCCTTGGCGTTCTTGCGGTTGTCGAAGCTGGACCACACGTCCTGCCAGTTGCCGCGGGTGGCGCCCTTGGAATATTCGGTGGCGCGGGTTTCGAAGAAGTTGGCGTGCTCCACCCCGTTGAGCAGCGGGGTCAGCCAGGGTAGCGGGTGGTCTTCCACCATGTAGATCGCCGGCAGGTTGAGCTGGCTGAGCCGCCAGTCGGCGATATAGCGGATATACTTCTTGATCTCCTTCGCCGTCATGCCGGGCACGGGGCCCTGCTCGAACGCGAGGTCGATGAAGGCATCTTCCAGCCGCACCGTCTTCTGGCACATGTCGATGATGTCTTCCTTGACCGACTTGGTCAGGCACTGGCGTTCGGCCGTAAAGGCGTGGAACAGGCGGGTGATGCCTTCGCAGTGCAGGCTCTCGTCGCGGATCGACCAGGTGACGATCTGGCCCATGCCCTTCATCTTGTTGAAGCGCGGGAAGTTCATCAGCATGGCGAAGCTGGCGAACAGCTGCAGCCCTTCGGTAAAGCCGCCGAACATGGCCAGGGTGCGGGCGATATCCTCATCAGAATCGACGCCGAACTGCTGCAGGTAATCGTGCTTGTCGCGCATTTCCTGGTATTCGAGGAACATGCCGTATTCGCTTTCCGGCATGCCGATGGTGTCGAGCAGGTGCGAATAGGCGGCGATGTGGACCGTTTCCATGTTGCTGAACGCGGCCAGCATCATCTTCACCTCGGTCGGCTTGAACACGCGGCTGTAGTTTTCGTGATAGCAGTTCGCCACCTCGATATCGGCCTGGGTGAAGAAGCGGAAGATCTGGGTGAGCAGGTTGCGCTCGTGATCGGACAGGTTCTGCGCCCAGTCGCGGCAATCCTCGCCCAGCGGCACTTCTTCCGGCATCCAGTGGATCTGCTGCTGCCGCTTCCAGAACTCGTAAGCCCAGGGATATTCAAAGGGCTTGTAGGTCTTGCGGGCTTCGAGCAACGACATCTGGTATCTCCGGTGAGAATCACGATTGGCCACCATAGGGAATCATGGCGGCAAACCGAAGGCAACACGGCCTTTTCCACGGGGATAAAATGGGGATGAAACGTGGCTTTTGCGAGTCCGGCCGTTTGGGCCTCTCGCTGGGGGGTGTCGCGTCAGTCCTTGTTCTTGCCCATGCGGCGCGACACTTCGAGCGCGATCAGCAGCGGGGTGCTGAACAGCCAGACGAACAGCGCCGCCTCCTTCCAGTTGCCGCTCTCGTTCAGCCTGAGGGCGCAAGGGTACACCTCCAGCAGGGTGGACGGCGTGCAGGTGGAGGGGAAGAAGGCGATCGAATAGAGGTAGGCGCCCAGCACCAGCCAGCCCGCCTGCGCCACATACAGCGCAAGGTAGCGCGAAAAGCGCACGTCGCCGTACCCGTGATGGGTCGGAAATCGCTTGGAGCCGGGGCTGGTCATGCCACCGGTTTGTAGTGCGGTTTTGTTAAGAAATGGCTTAGTTTTCGAGAATGACGAACGGCGCCCAGACCGCCGGATGGCCCGCCTGCGGCACGTCGGCCCGCGCCATCAGCGCCAGTTGCGCCTGCCTGAGCGCGCCCGCCCGCGTCTCCCCTTGCGCGGCGCGGCGCAGGGTTTCCACGCTGAGGAAGGCGGCGGCATCGTCGCGCACGCGCCAGTGGCTCAACATCAGGCTGCGCGCGCCCGCCTGGACGAACGCGCGGGCGAGGCCGGAATAGCCGGGAGCCGAAGCGCTCTCCCCCGCCGCCGTTTCGCAGGCCGACAGGATCACCCAGTCGGCATCGAGCCGCATGGCGGCGATCTCGCTCGCCGTCAGCAGCCCGTCGCCCGCTTTCGACAGCGGATCGTCGGCAGTGAGCAGCAGCGCAGGCTCGTCCAGCCCGGCCAGTTCGCCGCCAACCAGGCCGTGGGTGGCAAAGGCGATCACGCCGTAGCTGGCAAGATCGAGCCCGGCGAGCGCGGCCTCGGTCGCCCCGGCCCCTGCCAGCACCAGCGGATCGGGCGTGCCGAGGGCTGCGGCCAGCGCATCCAGCTCCTCCCGCGCACGGGGCAGGGGCGGCAGGGCAGCAGTCCCGGCGCGAAAGGCCGATCCATCTTCTCCACCGGGCAGGGCATCGGGCGCACCCACGCCGAGGAACCCGCGCCCCGCCAGCGCCCGCGCTTCTGTCCGCCTCGCCCCTGGTTCCGCCATGATGCGGATGGCGTGGCTCCGCACCAGCCACGGCGCATCGGCCAAGTCCCCGTCCGCCGCAGGTCCGGCAAGCAGCACGGCTGGCGACAACCGCGCGAGGTATCCGCTGGCCGGGAACAGCAGGGTATCGGCCCCCTCCAGCGCGCCTCGCAACGCTTGCGGGAAAACCAGCCGGAACATGTCCTGCGCGGCCTCCACGTCGAACGCGCCCGTCGCCTGCGCACTGTCGCGCAGCCGCGTGGCGAGCGCATCGAGCGCCATCGGATCGATCGCGGTGCCGCCCCACTGCACAGCGTCGCGGCTGACCACGATGGTCACGGCGCGGGTGGGGAGCGCAACCGGCATGACCAGCAGCTCGCCCGGCGCCAGCCCCGCCTGCAGGTCGGCCAGGCTCGACACCTTGGGCCGGGCCAGCGCGGCATAGCCGGGGAAAGCGGCGAGCAGGTCCGCCTGGGCCGCTGCCGCTTCACCCCGCGCGGCGGCAAGGCTGGCGGCAATGGCCGCTGCTTCGGCCGCCCCTTCGCCCTGGGCGCGGGTGAAGGCGGCGCCCAGTTCATCCACCTGCCCCCGCGCCCGGTCCATCCGCTCCACCATTGCGCCCAGCCCTTCCTCGCGCGCTACCGAGGCGGCGGCGATGCGGGCATTGGGCACGGCGAGTTCGGACAACAGGTAAAGCTGCGCGGCATGGACCGCGTCCTCCAGCGCGCCCGCCTGCAATGCAGCGTCGATATAGTCGGCAAAGGCGGCGGGCAGCACGCGCGACAGGGCGATGCGCTCTTCCTCGCTGGCGGCAAGGTCGAACATCTGCGCCTCGAACTGGCCGGTCGCGCCGCGCGCCTCGTCCAGCGCCTCGTCGCCGCGCCCCAACCCGGCCAGGATGCGCGCGCGGATCAGCCGTGCACCCAGCACTTCACTGTGTCCGGGGTCTAGCGCGCCGGCCAGCGTGGCAAGACCGCTCTCGGCCAGCGCCAGGGCTTCATCGCGCCGCCCCAGCCGGTCGAGATGACTGGCCAGTTGCACCTCGCCGCTGCCGACATTCCAGTCACCGGGTTCGAGGTCTTCGGCCAGCATGGCAAGGCCGCGCCGCGCCATCTGCTCTGCCTCGTCCAGCCGTCCCTGATGGGCGATCACGCCGGCCAGGTTTATCTGCGCCTGCCCCCGCGTGTAGGGCTGGCTCTGGTTGCGCAGCCTGTCGGCCATGGCGGCGGCGGCGGTGAAGATTCCCTCGGCATCGGCATAGTTGCCGCGCATTTCCAGCACGCGCCCCAGCATCGACAGGGGATCATAAAGATCGTCGGCATCTCCGCTGCGCAAGGACCGTTCAAGGTCGAGGTGGCGGCGGATGAGCGGCTCTGCCTCGGCATAGCGGCCATAGCGCAGCAGCACGGCATAGGCCCCGTTCAGCACGTTGCCCATCTTGGGATGGTCCGGCGGCAAATGGGCAAAGGCATGGTCGCTCGCCAGCCGCATGGCCGCCACCGTATCGGGCCTTTCCAGGTAATATTTCACCACCCCGCAAGACGAGGCATCGTTGACGATCATCGGATGGTTCGGGGAGCTTGCGGCAAGGCCGAGGTCACGCGCGGTGCAAAAGCCCCGTTCCGCAGCGGGAATGTCGTTGCGCGCAAAGGCCAGCAGCGCCTGGGCATTGTGGGCCAGTGCCTGGCGCGCCAGCCCCGCCTGCCCCTGCTCCTGCGCCAGATCAAGCGCAGTGGCGGCCTTGATGCCCGCTTCATCCAGCCGCCCCAGTTCGATCAGGACAATCGCCTCGTAGGCGAGCAGTTCGGACTCGAAAGGCTCGTCCGTGCCCGCTTCGTCGAGCAGGCGGCGTGCAATGGAAATCTCTTGCCACGAGGCGTCATAGTCCTTGGCATAGAACAGCGCGATGGCAAGGCCGAGGTGGGTTTCCGCGCGCATCGCGGGCGGGATTGCGGGATCGGTTGCGACGCGGGTGGCAAAGGCCTGCCATGCCGCCAGTTCGCCTTCGGGTGCGGCCAGCCGGTCACGCGCGCGCATCTGGGGCAGCGTCGGTGCGCCGGCCTCCTGCGCCCCGGTTTCCTGCGCACCTGCCGCCACGGGCACCAACGCCAGCCCGGCCGCCAGCAGGGCCAGTGTCGTTGCCAGTACCCGGCGCACAGCCCCAAGCTGTCCCCGTATCCCCATGAGCCGCAGATTGGCCCAATTAACCTATGTATGCCAGTGGCAAGTTGGGGGATGTATGACGGCGGAACAGGTCCGCCGAGGGCCAGAACCCTAGCCGCCCCGCTTGCGCGATCCGAACCAGCTGCCGCCTCCCAGCACGGTGACGCCAAGGAAAAACCCGAAATCGTACCACCCGCCCCTGTTGGGCACGGCATAGACCGCGATGTCCTGGCTGATCAGCGAACCGATCCACGACCACGGGAAGATGAACCCGTGCCACAGCCCGAACCAGAAGCCCGGCACGTCGCGTCCCTGCTCCACCGCGGCGGGGATTTGCGTAGCGCAGGCGGACAGCAGCAGGGCCAGCGGAATGGCGACCAGCAGGGTGCGGGCGGGGTGGTTCGAGCGGATCATCTCGCATTCCTTTCTTCCCGACGCATCGCGCGGGGCCACCTTTGCCGCGTGGCGCGTTGACCAAGCGACGAGAGCAGGAGACTAGCCATGATCGAGACAAGTGCAATCCGCGAACACATGGAAGTAATCGGCGCCGATGGTGTCCATGTGGGCACGGTGGACAAGCTGGATGGCGACCGGATCAAGCTGACGAAGCAGGATTCCGGCGCCCAGGTGGAAGGCGCCACGGGCAGCCACGATGGCCACCACCACTACATTTCGGTGGGCCTTGTCGCCAATATCGAGGGCGAACAGGTGCGCTTGAGTGCCACGGCCGCCAATGCAGCCAACTTCACGCAGGAGGAAGGCGAAGGCCAAGCCGAAATCGAGGGCGGCAACCGCGTCCCGGTCATGGGACAGGACATCGACGAGGACGAGATGATCCGCACTGCCGGGGCCGAAAAATGGGGTGGCGGCGAACGTGCCGAAGTGGCGCCTGATGGCCAGGACAACCAGGCAGGCGAGAACCGAGGCTTCGGCCAAGAGGTCGGACACTGATCGACTGTTGACGTGACAAAGGCCCGGCAGGTTTTGCGCCTGCCGGGCCTTTTTGTCTTATGACTCAGACTTCGGCGTCGATCACCGTCTGCGCATCGTCGGTCAGCGAATAGACCCAGATCCCGGTTGCGGCGATCCAGGCAAGGTTGAACACCACCAGCATGGCAATCACCGTGCTACGACTGGCGCGGCGGCTGGCCCTGCGCGGGTCCGGGCCGGGTTCAAGCTCGGTACTTGTGCGGAACGCCCGCGCCACATCCTGGGCGTGGAGGAGCAGCCAGCCTGCGCTCGCCAGCGCCACCAGGGTGGTCAGCAAGAGAATCGACAGTGGAAACCACAGGGGCATGGCGCTTCTCCCTTCGGCGTGTTCCCGTCCACTACTTGGGCAATGGACGAGTGGCGGGGGAGGTTCCGGGGGAGATTAGCGGGTCGAAAGGAACGGTCCGATTGATTGCAGCACGCCGTTCGCATTTGTCAGAACTTCGTTGTTCCAGAAGCGCAGGACGCGGAAGCCCTGGCTTTCGATGTAGCGGGTCCGGGCCTCGTCTTCCGGCTGTTGCGTGGCGTGCTGCCCGCCATCGACTTCGATCACCAGCTTGTGCCGGAAGCTGAGGAAATCGGCAAAATAGGGGCCGATCGGACATTGGCGACGGAATTTGGCCTGCGGAAAAACGCGGCGCAATTCCCGCCACATGGCCTTCTCGGCGTCGGTGGAGTTCCTGCGCAGGGTGCGCGCGATCAACCGTGCCGGGAGGGGCCTTTTCATAGCCTCTCATACCCTCACCCTCCCATCGCTGCGCGACGGGCCCCTCCCTCTCCCTTAGGGAGAGGGAAAGAGCGCCGTAGGCGCGAAAGGGTGAGGGTATCTGGCCCTACTGGCAGGCCAAACACTCGTCATAGTCAGTGGTCGGCAGCTCGTACTTGGCCGGATCGGCGGTGTTGTCCGCTTCCACGCCGCCGGCAAAACCGGCGCGCTGCACGCTCTTCGAGCGCAGGTAATAGAGGCTCTTGATGCCCTTTTCCCATGCCTGGAAGTGCAGCATGGCAAGGTCCCACTTGTCCACGTCGGCGGGGATGAACAGGTTGAGGCTCTGCGCCTGGTCGATGAACGGCGTGCGGTCGGCGGCGAATTCGAGCAGCCAGCGCTGGTCGATCTCGAAGCTGGTCTTGAACACGGCCTTTTCCTCCGGCGTCAGGAAGTCGAGGTGCGCCACGCTGCCGCCCTTCTCCAGGATCGAATTCCACACGTTGGTGGAGTTCTTGCTCTTCTGGTCGAGCAGCTTTTCGAGGTACGGGTTCTTCACCACGAAGCTGCCCGACAGGGTTTTGTGGGTGTAGATATTGGCCGGGATCGGCTCGATGCAGGCGCTGGTGCCGCCGCAGATAATGGAGATCGACGCGGTCGGCGCGATCGCCATCTTGCAGGAGAAACGCTCCATCGCGCCCATGTCCTCGGCATCGGGGCAGGGGCCGCGTTCCTTGGCCAGCATCATGCTCGCTTCATCAGCCTTGGCGCTGATGTGCTTGAACATCTTGAGGTTCCACACCTTGGCCATCGGGCTTTCGAAGCCGATGTTCTTCATCTGCAGGAACGAGTGGAAGCCCATCACGCCCATGCCGACGCTGCGTTCGCGGCTGGCCGAATACTTGGCCCGCGCCATCTCGTCCGGCGCGCGGTCGATATAGTCCTGCAGCACGTTGTCGAGGAAGCGCATCACGTCCTCGATGAACTGCTTGTCGGTATTCCACTCGTCCCAGGTTTCGAGGTTCAAGGACGACAGGCAGCACACCGCCGTACGGTCATTGCCGAGGTGATCGACGCCGGTCGGCAGGGTGATTTCCGAGCACAGGTTGGAGGTCGAGACCTTCAGCCCCAGGTCGCGGTGATGCTTGGGCATCATGCGGTTCACCGTGTCGGAGAACACGATATAGGGCTCGCCCGTGGCAAGGCGGGTTTCCACCAGCTTCTGGAACAGGCTGCGCGCATCCACCGTGGCGCGGACCGAGCCGTCCTTCGGGCTCAAGAGGTCGAACTTGTCGCCCGAACGCACGGCTTCCATGAACTTGTCAGTCAGCAGCACGCCGTGGTGCAGGTTCAATGCCTTGCGGTTGAAGTCGCCAGACGGCTTGCGGATCTCGAGGAACTCCTCGATCTCCGGATGGTGCACGTCGATATAGCAGGCGGCCGAGCCGCGGCGCAGCGAGCCTTGCGAAATGGCCAGGGTGAGCGAATCCATCACCCGCACGAAGGGGATGATGCCGCTGGTCTTGCCGTTGAGGCCGACCGGCTCGCCAATGCCGCGCACATTGCCCCAATAGGTGCCGATGCCGCCGCCCTTGCTGGCCAGCCACACGTTCTCGTTCCAGGTGTTGACGATGCCTTCCAGGCTGTCGCTCACCGAGTTCAGATAACACGAGATCGGCAGGCCGCGGTTGGTGCCGCCGTTCGACAGCACCGGGGTTGCCGGCATGAACCACAGGCGGCTGATGTAGTCATAGAGCCGCTGGGCGTGATCCTGGTCGTCGGCATAGGAATCGGCCACCCGGGCGAACAGGTCCTGGTAGCTTTCGCCGGGCAGCAGGTAGCGGTCGGTCAGGGTTTCCTTGCCGAACACGGTGAGCAGCGCATCGCGGCTGTCATCGGTGACAATGGTGAACCGGCGCGCGTTGACGGCCTTGGAATCGGGCTTGGCAGGTTTCGCCGCCTTGGCGACCGTGGCCATGGCACCGGCGGCGGCATTAGCCACCAGTTCGGCGCTGCCTGCGTCCTGCTTGTCCATTGCCACTGCCTTTTCAGGGGCCGCCTTTTCGGGGATCTTGGGCGCTTCTGCCGTCATGCTGTCATCCAAGCCCATTGCCGCCTCGTCCGTATTCCTGAATTCCATGCCTCAGCCCGTCCCGATCTTGCCATGCGGACCCCTGGCCAATGCCCAGATTATCCGCGTTGTTTCGCCCACTTGTTCGGCATATGTTCGAATCAGGTGCACTGCTGCATCCTATCGCTTTCCATGCCGGGGCAGGGAAAAACTTATCCCCCGACTGCCCACAGGATGGCTTGCCAGCTGCCAAAACCGAGGTGGAGAATCGGCGCTGGCCATGTGCCGCGCTATCCGTCCTATATCTAGGTCTTGTATGTGCCCCCGGCAACCATGCCACAACCCATAGTGAATCGGACCCTGCCGCCATGCAAGAGGGTTAAAGCGGATTTACCTTGTCAGAAGGCGCAAGGAGCCCGGTGTATCATGCCGCCAATACAGTGCGACGCGTGGTCGATGCTCCACTCCGGCCATGCGCAAGCCCCTAAATCGATCTGCGGAAAAAAACCTGTGCGCTACTGCCCGCGCGAATCTTTCGAATCCGCGGCGGCAAGGATCGTGCGCGATAGCGCAATGCGGGTGTGTCCATGGCGCGAAATACTGGACCTCGGGCCGCACATGCAGCACATTGGCCGCCAGAGACGCCGCAGATCAGGGGGTAGTGACGTGATTGCGCTGTTCAAAGCTGTCCCGCTGGGGATTTTCCTCACCGTGATTGTCTGCCTGTTCATCGGCTCCGGCGGGTCGAGCGGGGGCTTCCTCAATATCCGCAACATGGATGTGGATCTGGCCTTTATCGGCGTGTCTTTCGACATGTACTGGTCGTGGATCATGTTCGCCATCGGCACTGGCCTTGCCTGGGCGATCATCTTCATGATGGGTGATTGAGCTACGCGATAATCGGTTGTGAGGGAGCAGCGCTGGCGGCGACGACCCCGCCTAGCGCCAGTCCGGCCCGGAGATATCCAGCCCGCGGCTCTGCAACTGGTCGAGGACGCCGTCTTCCTCGGCCAGCACGCGCAAGGGGACCACGGCCAGCGTCACCCCTTCGGCCTCGCTGGCGCTGGCGAGCGCCTCGGTCCACTGACCGCGCAGTTCGCCGCCCAGGTCGCTATCGGCCCAGGGCCAGCACTTGCCCAGCGCCAGTTCCAGCGGGTTGGCCATCACGGCAGGGACATCGAAAGCGCGCCAGGCATCGGCCCGCTGCTCGACTATGTCGCGCCCAGCCTCTGCTGCCGTCATCGCCGCTTCAAGGCAGGGAATGTGCGAGCGGGGATCGGCCTCGGCCAGATTGTCCAGCACGTCCTCGCCGCGCACCGTGCCGACCGGTTCGGCCGGAACCCTGGCGCGGCTGGCGGCGCGGCGCACCACGTCGCTGGCATCGGGGCCGGTATCGCGGTTGAAGCGCAGCCGCCGGGTGAACAGGTCGAACGAGGTCATTAGCAGGCTGCGGCGCGAATAGTCCTCGTCATAGAGCTGTTCGAGCGCGGTGAGGCGGGCCATCTGGCCTGCATCGAGATAGTCCGCCGCCACGGTGCGATCGGGCAGGCGGGTGATGCGGCTGCCGCCGAAGATCAGCCGCAGCACATCGCCCGGCGATACGCGCGAACGGGTGCCGAGGATCACCCGCTCGGCCTCGCGCGTGGCCTCTTCCAGCCGGTCGGGATACCAGGGGGTCGATTTGGGGATGGCGGTGATCTCGCCCACCAGCACCAGGGTGCCGCGCGGGCCATCGACAATCCACATCGGTGCGCCCGAACGCTGGGCCGATACGACGATGGCGTCGGTCTCCGCGCTCTCGTCCTGCGCCGCCAGCGGAGTTCCCATCAGCGCGAGCGCGGCAATTGCGATGCCCACCGCCCGCCGTATCACGGGATCAGCACCGTATCGCGCGCTTCCGCCTCGGTCGCGGGATAGTCGAGCGTATAGTGCAAGCCCCGGCTCTCGTGCCGCTCCAGCGCGGACCGCACGATCAGTTCGGCGCACTGGTGCAGGTTGCGCAATTCGATGAGGTCGGTCGTCACGCGGAACTGGCCGTAATAGTCCTCGATCTCGTTGCCCAGCAGGCGGATTCGGTTGGCCGCGCGTTCCAGCCGCTTGGTGGTGCGCACGATGCCGACATAGTTCCACATGAAGCGGCGGATCTCGGTCCAGTTCTGCTTGATGACCACTTCCTCGTCGGAATCGGTCACGCGGCTTTCGTCCCATTCGCGGATGGCGGGCACAGGGAGCAGTTCATCCCACCGGCCAAGGATATCCTGCGCCGCCGCCTCGCCGAACACGAAGCATTCGAGCAAGGAATTGCTGGCGAGGCGGTTGGCGCCGTGCAAGCCGCTTTCGGTGCATTCGCCCGCTGCCCACAGGCCCGGCAGGTCGGTCCGCGCATCGAGCCCGATCGCCACTCCGCCGCAGGTATAGTGCTGCGCGGGCACCACGGGGATCGGCTGCGTCGTCATGTCGATGCCGAGGCCGAGCAGCTTTTCGTGGATCGTGGGGAAATGGCCGCGCACGAATTCGGCGGGCATGTGGCTGATGTCGAGATGAACATAGTCGAGGCCATAGCGCTTGATCTGGTCGTCGATGGCGCGGGCGACCACGTCGCGCGGGGCCAGTTCCATCCTCTCGGGATCGTAGTCAGCCATGAAGCGGTGGCCGGTTTCGGGGTGCAGCAGGTGCCCGCCCTCGCCGCGCACGGCTTCTGTAATCAGGAAGTTCTTGACGTCGAGATTGTAGAGGCAGGTCGGGTGGAACTGCATCATCTCCATGTTGGAGACGCGCGCGCCCGCCCGCCAGGCCATGGCGATCCCGTCACCCGTCGCCCCGCGCGGCGCGGTGGAGAACTGGTAGACACGCCCTGCCCCGCCGGTGGCCAGCACCGTGGCGCGGGCGACATGGGCTTCCACGCCGCCGGTTTCCTCGTTCAGCGCATAGGCGCCCCAGACCCGGCCCGATCCCGAATAGCGCGCCTCGTTGCGTCCGGTGATAAGGTCGATGCAGCTCATGTGCGGCAGCAGGGTGATGTTCGGGCTTTCCTCCGCCGCCTTCAGCAGCGCGGCCTGCACCGCCCAGCCGGTAGCATCGTCCACGTGGACAATCCGGCGATGCGAGTGGCCGCCTTCGCGGGTGAGGTGGAGCTGGTCGCTCTCGCGGTTGAATGGCACGCCAAGGTCGGCCAGCCGGTCAATCGCGGCAGGCGCGCGTTCGATGACGAATTCAACGGTCTCGAGGTCATTGAGCCCCGCACCCGCCACCATGGTATCGCGCACGTGGTTCTCGAAGGTATCGCCGGTATCGAGCACGGCGGCGATCCCGCCCTGCGCCCAGGCAGTGGAGCCACTGTTGAGCGAGCCCTTGGCCAGCACCAGCACCTTGAGCTTGGTGGCCAGCGAAAGCGCGGCTGTCAGCCCGGCCGCGCCGGAGCCGATTACCAGGACATCATATGGCGGACCCAGATTGTTCATCCGCGCCTTTTGCCCAAGGCCATGCGACACAGCAAGCAGGCAAAAGCCGGTATGCCCGTCAGGCCGGTGCGATCGCGGCGGGCGTCAGTTGTCGCTGTGCTGCCCAGGCAGGAAGGGCGCCACGAAACGGTCGGCCAGCTGGATAACGAACAGATGCCCCAGATAGATCGCATAGGAAGCATCGCCCAGCAGCACCGGCAGCCGCCACCGCCGCAAAACCGGATCAAGCGAGCGGGCGCCCATCACGATGGCAAGGGCAGGCAGATGCACGGTCAGATAGGGACTGGCAGCGCTGTTCGAAAACAGGACAATCACCCCAAAACCGGCAGGCACGGCCAGCGCCGGCAAGCGCAGTTTGAAGCGGGCAATCGCCATACCGCCGGCAAACAGCAGCAGCAGCGGATCACTGTAATAAGCTGGCAGGCCCGAAAGTGCGCCCATTCTTCCCAGCAGCACCAGGGCAATGAGCACCACCGAAATCGCCCAGAGCCGCAAGCCCTGTCTCAGCCACAGCGCCATCGCGAACAGCGCATAGAAGAACATCTCGAAATTGAGCGTCCAGCCCGGTTCCAGCAGGGGCGATCGCAAGGCTCCAGTGGCGGGATCGGGCGTTGGCAGAAAGACCAACGATCCTGCCAGGTGCGCCGCATCCCAGCCGTCGGCCACCAAAGACCAGCCCAGCGAGACGACCCAGTATAGCGGCACGATGCGGATGATCCGGCGCAGCATGAAATCGCCCGGCGTGATCGCGCGGCCGCTGGTCGATGCCACCATGACAAAGCCCGAAATGACGAAGAACAGGGCCACGCCGTGCTTCAGCCAGGTGATGCGTGCGGCATCGTCAACCGGCACCAGTCCGTAGCTGAAGCCATGCATCGCCACCACCATCAGCGCGGCAATCGCCCGCAGATAATGGATCGAAAGCAATTGCTGCTGCTGGCCACCCTCGCTCATATGACAAGCGATAGGAAGAAGGCCTAAAGATCGCGTTTATGTATTGGCGGTTTGCGGCGCTGGCCCTTCGGGCGCCCCCGCGCTCGTCAGCTGCACGAACACGTCCTCCAGGTCCGCCTCGCGCGTGCTCACGTCCTGCACGGTGAAGCCCTGGTCCTGCAGCAGGGCGAGCACCTGGCCCGCCGTCATTTCGGCCTTGTCGTAGGTCACTTCGATCAGCCGTTCGCCCTCCTTCACGCATTTGCGGAAGCGCGGGTCGTGCGGCAGGCGGTCGACATCGTGGTCCAGCGTCACGGCCACGATCTTCTCGCCCATCATGCCGACCAGCTCGCGGGTCGGCTTGTTGGCGATGAGCTTGCCGTGGTTGATGATGGCGATCCGGTCGCACAACTGTTCGGCCTCTTCCAGGTAGTGGGTGGTGAGGACCACGGTCACCCCTTCGGCATTCAGCTCGCTGACCAGATCCCACAACTGGCGGCGCAATTCCACGTCCACGCCGGCGGTCGGCTCGTCCAGCACCAGGATCGGCGGCGAATGGACCATGGCTTTCGCAATCAGCAGCCGCCGCTTCATCCCGCCCGACAGGGTGCGGGCATAGGCGTTGCGCTTGTCCTCCAGCCGCACGGCGCGCAGCAGTTCATCGCTGCGGCGCAGGTGCTTGGCCACGCCGTACATGCCGCCGATGTTCTCCAGCACTTCATAGGGCGTGAAGAACGGATCGAAGATGATTTCCTGCGGCACGATGCCGATGTTCATCTTGGCGTTGCGGTGGTCCTCGTCGATGTCGTGGCCCCAGATGCGGATCGTGCCGCTGGTCTTGCCCACAGTGCCCGCCATGATGTTGATCAGCGTGCTCTTGCCCGCGCCATTGGGGCCGAGCAGGCCGAACACCTGGCCCTGCGGCACATCGAAGCTGAGGCCTTCCAGCGCCAGCTTCGGGGCCGCCTTCTTGCTTGCCGCATAACGCTTGACGACGTCGCGGATCTCGATTGCGTTCTCGGGTGCGTTTTCTGGTGAATCCATGCCCGCCCCTGTGCCGCCCTATGCCCCCGGCGTAAAGGGGGCGCTACGCGCCATATTGCGCGACGGGCGGGCACGCGATAGGGCGACAGCCATGACCCACGCCCACAATCTCGCTCCCGCTGAAGACCGCGCTCCGGCCCCCGAAACCACCGTGGTGGACAGCGCGCGGGTATGGTGTGACGGTTCGGGCGGCATCCGGTCCTGCACCAGCGTGCGCCCCGCTGCCCTGGGCCATCCGCGCGTATGGCTGCAGATCGACGAGAGCGGCTATGCCGACTGCGGCTATTGCGACCGGCGCTTCGTGCTGAAGGGCGGCCCGGCGGATAGTTCCGCAGCCTGACGAGACCTGGCTGCGGGTCAGCTTGCATTCAGGGCGAATCGGGTAGATCGTCTCCAACAACAGGAGATTCTCCCATGAAAAAGCTTGTCGCAATTGCCGCTGCAGCCGCCGCTCTGGCAGCAGGCGCATCCACCGCCCAGGCCGAAACCCGTGCAGAGCGCGGCGAGGCCAGCCTTGCCCGCATGCTCGATGGTTATCAGGCAACCGGCGAAACGCAGCGCTGCATTTCCGCCGTCCGGTCGAACAAGATCAGCGTGATCCCCTATGTCGGCGTTGTCTATGACGCGGGCGACACGATCTATGTGGCCCGCGCCACCCGCCCAGAATTGCTGCGCGATTCGGACGTGCCGGTGTTCGAGCGCTATTCGAGCCAGCTTTGCAGCAACGACGTGATGCGCACGGTGGACCGCCACTCGCCTAACTTTGCCGGTGTGCTGTTCCTCGAGGATTTCGAGCAGTTCACCCGCACCGATCAGGGCTGACGCACTTCCCACCTTGTTGAAATCTCGCGGCGGATGGCTGGATGCAGCCTTCCGCCGCTTTTGCGTATGGTGGACGCCGACCAGTTACCGCCCCGATGCAGTGACGCTTAGGGGTGCATAGTGCGGCTAGCGGCATTGTGCATCGGCCATCCGGCGCGCTAAGCCTTCTTAAAGGGATGATGGTTACCTGCCCGGGAATGCCCCCGAACTCGAAAAGCGAGCCGGGGCTCCAAAGGTGAAGGACGCGCGATGATCTATGCCATCTGGCTGCTGCGGCTCGGCTTTGCGGCCTGGCTGGTGCCTGCGGGCCTCAATCATTTCTATCCGCTATTCCCCCAACCGCTGGGCAACGTGCCTGAAAGCACCGCCCTTATCACCGCCCTGATCGACAGCGGCATGTTCAGCCTGGTCAAGCTGGTGGAACTGGTGGCCGGCCTGTTCCTGCTGATCGGCTGGCGGGTGCCACTGGCGCTGGTCGCCCTGCTGCCGATCAGCTTCAACGTTTGGTACTGGGACGTGGTCCTGCAGGGCTGGACATCCATTTCGGCCTATTACGGCTGGGCGATCCTGGGTGCCAATGTGCTGCTGATGCTGGCCTATCACCGCGCCTATCGCCCGCTGTTCGCCATGCGCTACGATTTCACCTGGCCGCCCTCGATGGAAGAGGATGTACGCTGATGGAGCGCAAGCTGGTCATCGCCCGCGTGGTCCTGGGAGCGCTGCTGGTTTTCTCCAGCATCAACTATTTCGTTGGCGAGCTGGTTCCGCTGCCTGCCGGGTCCACGCCGCTGGCCATGCAGCTGGTCGATGCCATGCGCCTGAGCGGGCTGCTCGACGTGGTGATGGGCATCCAGCTTTTCGCCGGGCTGCTGATCCTGGCCGGGCCGCTGATGCCGGTGGCACTGGCTGCAGTCCTGCCGATCGGCATTGCCGGGCTCTACTGGGCCCTGCTGGTCGAGTATTCGATCGTGTGGAGCCTGGTCGCCTTGATCGTAGTGGGGCTGACCCTGCTGCTGATGTTCGCCCTGTTGCCGGTCTATGCCGCGATCCTCGATTTCTATGCCTTGGCCGCTGGCGAGGATGACGAGGTCCGCTATGAGCGGCGCTTCTCCTGGCCGCTGGGTGGGGTCATGGCGCACCAGTGGATCGTGGGCATGGCGATGATCGGTGTAGTGGGCGTCTTCTACAACCAGTTCGTGCCCGAAAGCCTGGCGTTCTACTGCATCTCGGTCCTGATCTATCCGGTCATCGTGCTTACCGGCAAAGGTATCCAGGGCGTGACGACCTGGGCTTTCCGCTAGAAGTGGCGCGATGAGCGCCCCGGCCATCCTCGTCCTCACCACCGGCGGCACGGTGGACAAGGCCTATTTCGACGCGCTGAGCGAATACCACATCACGGACAGCGGCATTCCGGGCCTGCTGGAGGAAGCCCGCGTGGCCGTGCCCTTCCGCGTGGTCGAACTGATGCGCAAGGACAGCCTCGACCTGACCGAAGCCGACCGCGCCCTGATTGCCGCCACTGTCAGGGAAGCGCCGGAGACCCGCGTGGTCATCACCCACGGCACCGACACGATGACCGATACGGCGCGGGTTCTGGCCCACATTCCGGGCAAGATCATGGTGCTGACCGGCGCTCTCACCCCCGCCCGCTTCGCCGAGAGTGATGCCGCCTTCAACCTCGGCATGGCCTTCGCCGCCGCGCAGACCTGCCTGCCTGGCGTATGGATCGCCATGAGCGGACAGGTGTTCGATGGATTGAAAGTCAGGAAGGACCGCGAGGCCGGACGGTTTGTCGCGCTCTAGCCGCAAGCATAGCCCCTGACCGGTTTCGCCTCAGCCTGCCTGCAGGTAGCTGTCGTGGTGACGGTAGAGGTTGCGGACCGGAACGGTGATCGTCACCCGCAGCCCCTCGCGCAACCATTCGCGGGTCATCGTACCCGCCAGTTGCCGTTCGCCGCTAAGCGCGATGAGCTGGCTGCCGAAGCCCTGTTCGGGCGGCTCTGCAGTGATTTTTGGACCGCCGGTTTCGGTCCAGACCATGGTCACTTGCGTGCCGTCGGTCCGCGCGTCCAGCGTCACCTGCCCGCTATCGACCGAAAGCGCGCCGTATTTGGCCGCATTGGTCGCCAGTTCGTGGATGATCAGCGCGATCGGCGTGGCTCCGCGGTCGTCCAGCATGATCTCGTCGGCACTGACACGCACGCGCTCTCCGTTGTCCGACTGGTAGGGGGCGAGCAATTCCACCAGCAGGCCGTAAAGCTGGCTGTTGGGCAGCTCGGGCTGCGACATTTCCGAATGGGGGCGGGCGAAATTGTGTGCCCGGCCAAGCGCAATGACGCGCTCCACCAGTCCGCGCAGCACGGGGCGATGTTCGGGGTTGGACCTGATGGTCATTTCGACGAGGCCCGCGATCACGGCGAAGATGTTCTTGATCCGGTGGCTCAGCTCGCGGCTCAGCACCTCGTTCTGTTCGGCCACCTGCTTGGCTTCGTGGATATCGGTACAGGTGCCGATCCAGCGCACGATCCGCCCATCGCGATAGACCGGCAGGGCGCGGCCCAGCGTCCAGCGATAGACCCCGTCATGTCGGCGCAAGCGGTATTCCACTTCGTAGGGTTCGCCCGTGGCCAGCGAGTGGCGCCATTTTTCCCACGCCACCGGCTGGTCATCGGCGTGGAACATCCCGCTCCAACCCTCGCCATCGGTGCTGCCTTCTGGGACGCCGGTGAAGCGGTACCACTGGGCGTTGTAGTAATCGTGGAAGCCATCGGGCAGCGTGGACCAGACCATCTGCGGCATGGCATCGGTGAGGATGCGGAACCCCTCCTCGCTGGCGAGCAGAGCGGGGACTTCAGCGTTGACGGGAGAGATCAGCTCTCCTCCTTCTGGAAGATGGAGCGGATGGTATTGGCCAGCTTGTGCTCTTCCAGCGGCTTTTCCAGCACCGGCGAGCGCAGGGTGTTGACCCCGTCGAGCTGGCCCGGATTGGCCGTGACATAGACCACGTTGACGCCCATTGCGGCGAGCTGCGCGCCGATCAGCGGCCCGGTGAAACCATCGCGCAGGTTGAGATCGACCAATGCCAGCGTCGGCTTGTGGGCAGCCAGACCAAGGGCGCCCTGGGTATCCTCCGCCATGCCAAGCACGGCAATGCCCAGCCGCTCCAGCGCAGACTCCGCGTGGATGGCAGCCAGGAACTCATCTTCGACAATAATCGCTCGCATTGGACCTTTTCCGGTTTCGGACCCGTAACGGTGCAATGGGCGAAGGGGCGGCTGGTTCCGGGCAAAAAAGCCCGATCAGCCTAGGTAGTCATTCCCACTCGATCGTGCCCGGCGGCTTGGAGGTGTAGTCGTAAACCACGCGGTTCACGCCCTGCACCTCGTTGACGATGCGGGTGGCGCAGCCGGTGAGGAAGTGGGCGTCGAACGGGTAGATATCGGCCGTCATGCCATCGGTGCTGGTCACTGCGCGCAGGGCGCAGACGTTGTCGTAGGTGCGGTAGTCGCCCATCACGCCCACGGTCTTGACCGGCAACAGCACGGCGAAAGCCTGCCAGATCGCATCATAAAGCCCCGCCTTGCGGATTTCGTCGAGGTAGATCGCATCGGCCTTGCGCAGCACGTCGCAGCGTTCCTTGGTCACCTCACCCGGAATGCGGATGGCAAGGCCGGGGCCGGGGAAGGGGTGGCGGCCGACGAAAATGTCGGGCAGGCCCAGCTCGCGGCCCAGTGCGCGCACCTCGTCCTTGAACAGTTCGCGCAAGGGTTCTACCAGCGCCATCTTCATGCGCGCGGGCAGGCCGCCGACATTGTGGTGGCTCTTGATCGTGACGCTCGGCCCGCCAGTGAAGCTGACGCTCTCGATCACGTCGGGGTAGAGCGTGCCCTGGGCGAGGAAATCGGCGCCGCCGATCTTGTGCGCTTCCTCGTCGAACACCTCGATGAATTCGGACCCGATGAACTTGCGCTTGGCTTCGGGGTCGGTCAGCCCGGCCAGGCCCGCCATGAAGCGCGCCTCGGCATCGACCACCACCAGCGGGATGTTGTAATGGTCGCGGAACATGGTCTCCACCTGTTCGCGCTCGCCCAGCCGCAGCAGGCCGTGATCGACGAACACGCAGGTGAGCTGCTCGCCGATCGCCTCGTGAATCAGGATTGCGGCGACCGAGCTGTCCACCCCGCCCGACAGCCCGCAGATCACCCGCCCGGTCCCCACCTGGGCGCGGATTTCCTCGATCTTGGTTTTGCGGAATTCGGCCATGGTCCAGTCGCCCGCAAGGCCACAGACCTTGTGCGCGAAGTTGGCGATCAGCTTGCCGCCATCGGGTGTGTGGACCACTTCGGGGTGGAACTGGGTGCCGTAGAACTTGCGCGCTTCATCCGCGATCACGGCAAACGGCGCGCCGTCCGATACCGCCACGATCTCGAAACCGGGGGCAAAGCGGGTCACCTTGTCGCCGTGGCTCATCCACACCTGGTGCCGCTCGCCGACTTCCCACAACCCATCAAACAGGGCGCAAGGCTCGGTCACGGTGATGAAGGCGCGGCCGAATTCGCCGCCTTCGCCGGTTTCATGGCCGGGGCGGACTTCGCCGCCAAGCTGGTGGCTCATCACCTGCTGGCCATAGCAAATGCCCAGGATCGGCACGCCGGCATCGAACAGCAGTTCGGGCGCGCGCGGGCTGCCTTCGTCCGGCACGCTGGCGGGCGAACCCGACAGGATGATGCCCTTGGGCTTCATCCGGTGGAATGCCGTCTTGGCCTGGGTGAAGGGGGCAATCTCGGAATAGACCCCGGCCTCGCGCACGCGGCGGGCGATCAGCTGGGTCACCTGGCTGCCGAAATCGACGATGAGGATGGAATCGGGTGTGTGCTCTGCGTCCATGCCCCAGCGCTTGCCCGCTGTCCGCCGATCTGTCCAGCCGGTGGGCGCCTATAGACGGACGCGGATGTGACAGTTTGCGGAAATGAGCGCTTGCGAAATGCGCAACAGGCGTGGCGCTTTTCGCATTTGCACAATTTCGTGCTGCACCGCACAATCCAAATCACACAAGAAGACTTCCCTAAACGGCCTTTCCCTCTTTTCGAACCGGAGCAATCGCCATGAAGACCATTCTTTCCGCCGCCGCCCTCGCCGCCGCTGTCCTTGCCACACCAGCCGCTGCCAGCACCGTGCTGGTCATCAATTTCGCCCATGACAGGGCCCCGCGCGAACAGGTCGAACTGACGCTGGAACAGCGCGCCGAGCTCGCCGCCGAGGCCGCCTGCGCGAAGCCCTTCATCCGTAACCTGGGTGCGCAGCGGCTTTACGCCGAGTGCCTGGTCGAAGCCCGCGCCGAAGTCGCCGCCATCCTCGCCGAACGCCAGGCCGACGAACGGACCGGCACCGAACTGGCCGCACGCTGACCGGTTAGCCGGCGGATCATGCGGGGCCTCCTCTCCCACATTCCCGGGTGGTCCGCCGGTGTCATGCAGGTGTCGCAAGGTAAGTTGCAAAACACGCAACACCTGTGAATTTCTTCGCAATTGCACAATTTTCGAACAGGCCTATTTGCCCCCTCAAGCGCCGCGCCCCTCTCTCCCTCCCTCCCGGGCGCCCCGCAATTCTGGAGCAAATACAAATGCGTACGTTCGTCACCACCGTCTTCGCCTCGATCGCTTCGCTGGCCATCAGCGCCACCATGCTGAACGCGATCATCATCTGAAGCGGCGACAGCCCAAAGGAATACGGATCATGATCAAGCTGACCAAGCGCGTGCTGAACGCCTATTTCGACAGCGTTTCCCGCCTGCCCTATCCGGCAATCTGGCTGGCCTGATCGGCCACCACGGCGGGCCTTTCGAGGCACCACACGATGCGGCCGCCCCTCACCGGGCGGCCGTTTGCATTTGAGGCCCGCCAATAAGGTGTGGAACAACCACCCCGAAGCTTCCTTTAGGGCCACCGGATTCCTATATGGTGTCCATGACAGAACCAGCCGCAACCCCGCCCGAAAACGCTGCCCCGCTTGAAAACGGGGGCCGCCCCGAAAAGCGCATGGCCGAATATGGCGCCGAGAGCATCAAGGTGCTCAAGGGCCTCGACGCGGTGCGCAAGCGGCCGGGCATGTATATCGGCGATACCGACGATGGTTCGGGCCTGCACCACATGGTGTTCGAAGTATCGGACAACGCCATCGACGAGGCGCTGGCGGGCCATTGCGACCTGGTGCTGATCGAGTTGAACCCCGATGGCTCGGTCAGCGTGGAAGATAACGGCCGCGGCATCCCGGTGGACATCCACAAGGAAGAAGGGGTGTCGGCGGCAGAGGTCATCATGACCCAGCTCCACGCCGGTGGGAAGTTCGAGAACACCAGCGACGACAACGCCTACAAGGTCTCGGGCGGCCTCCACGGCGTGGGCGTGTCGGTGGTCAATGCCCTGTCGGAATGGCTGGAACTGGTCGTCTGGCGCAACGGCAAGGAACACTGGATCCGCTTCGAACACGGCGACGCCGTTGGTCCGCTCAAGATCGTGGGCGATGCGCCGAAGGTCGAAGGCAATGCCGATGACGAGGGCTTCAAGAAGGGCACCCGCGTCACTTTCAAGGCGAGCGAAGACACGTTCAAGAACGTCCTGGAATTCGATTTCGACAAGCTGGAACACCGCTACCGCGAACTGGCCTTCCTCAATTCCGGCGTGCGCGTGCTGCTGCGCGACAAGCGGCACGAGGAAGTGGCCGAGCATGACCTGTACTACGAAGGCGGCATAGCGGCTTTCGTGAAGTACCTTGATCGCAACAAGCAGCCGCTCGTGCCCGAACCGATCTCCGTCAGCGCGGAGAAGGAAGGCATCGGGATCGACGTGGCGCTGGAATGGAACGATTCGTACTACGAGAACGTCCTGTGTTTCACCAACAACATCCCCCAGCGTGACGGCGGCACCCACCTGGCCGCCTTCCGCGCAGCGCTGACCCGCACGATCAACAACTATGCCGAACGCTCGGGCCTGCTGAAGAAGGAGAAGGTCTCTCTTTCCGGCGAGGATATGCGCGAAGGCCTGACCGCCATTGTCAGCGTCAAGCTGCCCGACCCCAAGTTCTCCAGCCAGACCAAGGACAAGCTGGTTTCATCCGAAGTGCGCCAGCCGCTGGAAAGCCTGATGGGCGACAAGATGAACCAGTGGCTTGAAGAAAATCCGGCCGACGCCAAGCAGATCATCCAGAAGGTTATCGATGCTGCCGCCGCCCGCGAAGCCGCCAAGCGCGCCCGTGAGATGAGCCGCAAGGGCGCCATGTCCATCGCCAGCCTGCCCGGCAAGCTGGCAGACTGCCAGGAACGCGATCCCGCCAAGTCCGAACTGTTCCTGGTCGAGGGCGATTCTGCAGGCGGTAGCGCCAAGCAGGGCCGTGACCGCAAGACCCAGGCCATCCTGCCCCTGCGCGGCAAGATCCTGAATGTGGAACGCGCCCGGTTCGACCGGATCATTTCCAGCCGCGAGGTCGGCACGCTGATCCAGGCCATGGGCACCGGCCTGCGCGATGAGTTCAACCTCGAAAAACTGCGCTACCACAAGATCATCATCATGACCGACGCCGACGTGGACGGCGCGCATATCCGCACCCTGCTGCTCACCTTTTTTCACCGGCAGATGCCCGACATCGTCAAGGCCGGGCACCTGTTCATCGCCCAGCCGCCGCTGTTCAAGGTGGCCAAGGGCAGGAGCGAGGTTTACCTCAAGGACCAGCCCGCGCTCGATCGCTACCTGGTGGATGCCGGCCTGCAGAACCGCGTGCTGGAAACGTCTGGCGGCGCGCGCGGCGGGCAGGACCTGGCCGATATCGTCGCCCGCGCCCTGCGGCTGAAGAACACGCTGGCCTTCGTGCCACGCAAGTACGAACCGCAGGTGATCGAGGCGATGGCCCTGAAGGGCGCGCTCGCCCCCGGCCTGTCACCCGCCGACCGTACCGCCCGCATGGCCGACGCCGCCGCCCACCTGCAGGCAGGCGACGCCGATGCCACCTGGACCGGCGAAGTCACGCCAGATGGCTCGCTTCGCTTCCTGCGCCACTGGCGCGGGGTGACCGATGCGCACCTGGTCGAAGCCAAGTTCCTCGACAGCGCCGAGGCGCGCAAGGTCCACGTCCGCGCGATGGAGCAGGGCGACACCTTCCTCACGCCTGTCCGGCTGGTTCGTTCCGGCACCGAGGCGGCCGAGCCCGAGCCCGAAGCGGTGGAGGAAGAGGAGTTCGATGGCGACGCCGCCACCCCGGCGCTGATCCCGGTCTCGCCCGATGCCATCATGCTGCCGACGCACCTTGTTGAAGCCGTCATGATCGCGGGCCGCAAGGGCCTCGCCATCAGCCGCTACAAGGGCCTGGGCGAAATGAACGCGGAACAGCTGTGGGAAACCACACTGGACCCCGAAAACCGCGCCCTGCTGCAGGTAAAGGTGGAAGATGCCGACGTAACCGACGAGATCTTCACCCGCCTGATGGGCGACGTCGTCGAACCGCGCCGCGAATTCATCCAGGACAATGCGCTGAATGTGGCGAATCTGGATATCTAGGTGACCAAGTCACGCGACGGAGAGAGCAACCCGAAGGTTGACTGGGAAGCGCTTGCCGAGAAGATCGGAGCAGTGAACCGCACCGAAGACGGCTACTCTGAATATGGTGGCGGCTCTTTTTCCCGAAACGCAATTGCCGAGCTACTTGGTGACGAAGTCTTGCGCAGCGCCGTCGAACACGCGCTAGTTTGGCGGCCGGGCCGAGAGACGGCCGCACGCGTGCTTCGCCTGCTGCGCCTGCCCATGCCCACTGCATACTGTGTCGAGATTTTTCGCGCTGCGACGGATCCGGAGGAAGCGCGGATGGCAATTCTTGCGCTGAGAGATTTTGTCGAGAAGTCGGTTCTGGAAGCGCTACCGGAAATCCTGCGGCATCCGGATGAACTCGTACGCATTCACGGCGTGCGCCTGATTGACAGCCTGTGGATGAGCAAGGAGATTGAGCCGGAACAGGGATTGCCCCTACTGCTGCCGATGCTGGATGACCCATCCGATGCAGTTGTCGAACATGCCGAAGACATTCTTGGCATGCTCAGGGATGACATTGCGCGACATCGAGCATCAGACAAAAGCGTTCACTAAACATGGCGGACATCACAATGCACAGGTTCAAGCCGCGGTGCGCGGTGTTTCTTCGGCAAGGCTCGCCTCCAGCACATTGAACCTCGGGCAATCAGGCATCACGCCGCGATAGAAGGCGACGAGTTTCGCCATGTCGGCGCGGTAATCGCCCGTCGGCATCACCGGCTCGCCGATGCCGCCCAGCTTGCGTTCGTGATCGACCCATGCGGGCACGATCGGCACGCCTGCCCCGTGGGCGATGTGGTAGAATCCGGTGCGCCAACGGCCGTCAGAACTGCGCGAGCCTTCGGGTGCGATCACCAGCGCCATTTCCTCGGCCGCGGCGAAGTTGCGGATCACGCTGCGGACATAGCCGCCGGGTTTCGCGCGGTTGACCGGCATTCCGCCCATGTCGCTCATGAAGCGCCCGAGCGGCCAGCGGAACAGCGTGTGCTTGCCCATGAAGCTGGGCTTCATGCCCAGCCGTTGCACCGCCCCTGCAAAGAACACGAAGTCCCAGTTGGTGGTGTGCGGCACGCCGAGCACCACATATTTGCGCGCATCGGGCACGCGCCCCTGCAACTGCCAGCCTTTCAGGTCGTAGAGACGGTCGAGCAACCGCCACATGAGGCGTGATGACAGGCTTGGGGAGCGGGCCCGGGCTTCGCTCACTCCCCGCCCATATCCAGGTGCTCGGCCATGAAGGGCAGGACGAGGTCCTGGAAGCGGGCGCCGATCTTGTCGGTATGGGTGCCTTCGTAGACTTCCCAGAAGTGGTCGATGCCGAACTTTTCCAGTTCCTGGTGGATCAGGGTATCGTCGGTCACCAGCCCGTCGCGGTCGCCCACGTCCAGCGCAATACCGTCGAAGCTACGCAGGGCATTGATGTTGCTGGAAACCATGGCGAGCGGCGAGTTGGCAGCCCAGCGGGCCTGGACCAGTTCGTCCACCTGGCCATCTTCGGTCAGGGGCCAGTCGACGAAGAACGGCGGTTTTTGCGGATTGGGCGCCCAGGCGACGGCGCTGGCAAGGCCGGCGCGCATGCCGAAGCCGCTCTGGTCAACGCCATCGCGCGGCACGGCGGCCATGGCGGCGGCGCTTTCCGGCGTTTCGCGGCGGGCCGAGACGCAGCAGGCGCTCTGCGCCCAGAAGCTGTCGAATACTTCGGGGTGAGTCATGGCAACGACCAGCGTGCCGTATCCGCCCATCGAATGACCCACCAGCCCGCGGCCTTCGCGGGTGGCAATGGTGCGGAAGTTGGCGTCGATATAGTCCACCAGGTCGGTGGCGATGAAATCGCGGAAATTGCCGGTGGTGACGCTGTTCGAATACATCGAGCCGCCCATCGCGGTCAGCGTATCGGGCACCACGACGATGAATTCGCGGCCCGCCTCGGCATTGGTGGCAACGGCTGTGGGCACCTGCATGTAATCGTAGAAATCGCGGCCCGAGATGGCAAAGCCGTGGAGGTAATAGACCACCGGATAGCGGCGGCCGGGATTGCTGGCATAGCTGGGCGGCAGGACCACCATCGCCTCGCGCACAGTGGCATTGCCTTCAAGGTTGCCTTCAAGCGAGGCGCCGGGGACCATCACCGCTTCCACCGTGATGCCGGTCGGGATCACCGCATCGGGCGCGGTGATGTTCTGCGCCAGCACGGGGCTTGCAACCATGAGCGAAGCCAGCGCGATACCGCCGAGCGCAAATTTCCTGAGCATGCTTATTATTCCCGTTCCAAATGATTAGCGAAGAAAGGCAATACCTCGGATCCGATGCGTTCCGTAATACGGTTGCCGTGGTCGCCTTCGTACAGTTCGAAATCGTATTTCACGCCGAACCGGTCGAGCTCGGCCATGAAGGCGCGGTTGCCTTCAAGCAGGAAGTCCGCATCACCGATGTCGATGGCAAAGCCTTCCAGCGCGTTGAGTTCGGGCAGGTATTGCGGCAGTAGCACCAGCGGCGAATTGGCTGCAAGGCGCTGGTTCACCAGCGGGTCGATCGTGCCATCGTCCTGCATTCCGGTGTCGATCTTGAGGAAGTTGTCTGCGGTGGGATCGGGTGACCAGGTGGCCGCCGTGGAAACGCCCGCCAGTTGCCCGAACTGCGCCGCTTCAAGGTCCGCCGGGGTCATCGCCGCGATAGCGCGGGCCTGTTCCGGCGTCATGGTCATCGGCGGCAGGCAGCAGGCGCTCATCATATAGATCGAGGAGAACACGCCCGGGTTCTTCATCGCCACGCGGATCGTGCCGTATCCGCCCATCGAATGCCCCGCCAGCCCACGCGAGGCGGCCTGGGGGATGGTGCGGAAATTGCTGTCCACCCAGGCGACTAAATCGGTCGCCACCATGTTCTCGTAATCGCCGACGGTCGGCCCGCTGGAATAGAACCCGCCGCGCAGGCGCGAATAGCCATCGGGCATGACCATGATCACATCGTTGCCCGCCTCGTGCGCCATCTGCACCGCTTCGTGCAGGCGGAACCCGGCCTGCTGCGCCTCGAGCGGGCCCCAGTAGCCGTGGAGGTAATAGACCACCGGATAGCGGCGATCGGGGTTTTCGTCATAGCCCGGGGGGGTCACGACATAGGCATTGCGCTCGGCCGGATTGCCTTCGAGGTTGCCCTCGATCGATGGCGAATGGAACGTCAGCAGTTCGGCGCGGGCCTGGTCCTGGGCCAATGACGGTCCAGCGATCAGCAGGACTGTTGCGGCCAAGGCACCGGTCAGCGATTTCAGCATGCTTTCTCCCCCGGGATTGCGGCCGGTTCATACCCGGTCCATCTCTACCTTGCGAATTGACCGCCTTCGCCCCGCCTTGTCCAGCGCCTTTGCGTAGCACTTTGTCGCACGGGCGGCGGGTTGCTCGCGAATGGCCGCTGGCAACGCCTTGCATTGCCGCCTACAATCGCACCCGACGGATTTCCATGACCATGCAAGAAGCCATCGCCACGGCCTTGATGACTGCGCCTTCGCCCCAGTTCGCCGCCGAGGAAGCCCGGCTGCGCGTGCTGGAGGAATTCCAGGCTGAAGCCCTGGAGGACGATCCGGAGCTGCAGGCAATCGTCCAGTTTGCCGCAAGGCTGTGCGGCGTACCTGCATCCATGGTCACCCTGCTTGATGACCGGCGGCAGTACTTCCTCGCCCGCACCGGCGTGGACCAGCGCGAGACCCCGCGCGAGGTGTCCTTCTGCACCCATGCCCTGGGGCGGACGGAACTGATGGAAGTGACCGACGCGAGGCTCGACCCGCGCTTTGCCGACAACCCGCTGGTCACTGGTGCCCCCGGCGTGCGGTTCTATGCCGGCCAGCCGCTGGTGTCCGACGAAGGCGCGCCGCTTGGCACGCTGTGCGTGATCGACCTCGAACCGCACCGTGCCCCGTTGAACGACTTCCAGCGCGAAGGCATGGCCGTGCTCGCCCAGGCCGCCATGCGCCGCCTGCGCAGCCAGCGCGAGGAACTGGCCGCAACCCGCGAAATCGCCCGCAGCGAAGCGCGCCTGCGTGCCCTGGCCGATTCGATGCCCGACATTGCCTTTTCGGCCGACGAGCACGGACAGATCGACTATTTCAACCGCCGCTGGCACGAGTTCACCGGCATCGACATGGACGATACCGACAGGATCGCCGGCGAAGTCGTCCATCCGGATGATCACGGCAGGGTCCGGTCCAAGTGGCACCATGCGCTGGAAAGCGGCGAGCCTTACGAGGACGAGCACCGCCTGCGCCGCGCCGACGGGACCTATCGGTGGTGCCTGGCCCGCGCCCTGCCGGTGGAAACCGGTGGCGGCACCCGCTGGTTCGGCACGATCACCGACATCGACGACGCCCACCGGCTGTCCGAAGCGCGCGACACCCTGGCCAAGGAGCTGTCGCACCGGATCAAGAACATCTTCGCCGTGGTCAGCGGACTCGTCTCGCTCGAAGCGCGCAAATCGCCCGAACACAAGGCCTTCGCCGACCGCATCGGCGAGACCCTGCGCGCACTGGGGCGGGCGCATGAATTCGTCCGGCCGGCCAGCGGCGAAACACAGGAAAGCCTGACCGGCCTGCTCGGCGTGCTGTTCGAGCCCTATATGGAAGCGGGCGGCGCTGCGCGCGTGACGGTCAACGGGACCGACCAGCCGGTCTCGGCCAAGGCGGCCACCCCGCTGGCCCTCGTGTTCCATGAACTGGCGACCAATTCCGCCAAGTACGGCGCGCTGTCGGTGGAGGGCGGCACGGTCAGCCTCGACGTGACCGAGGAAGAGGGCCGCGTCCACCTGCACTGGAAGGAGAGCGGCGGCCCCCCCACACCAGACGATGGTGGTGACAATGCCCCGAAGGGCTTCGGCTCGCGCCTGGTGGACCTGGCCGTGACGGGCCAGTTGCAGGGCCTCTGGGAACGCCGGTTCGAGCCTGATGGCCTTGCCGTGGACCTCGACCTGCCCCTTACCGCACTGGGCACCTAGGGCACTTCAGCCCTTTGCTGTGAAACCGACCCCGTCGGGCCAGTCGGGTCCGGCCAGCGCCATCACCTTGAACAGGTCGCCCATCTGCGCCGGATCGACCAGCCGGTCGCGTGCCGACAGCAGAGATGCGCGGTGCTGCGGGGCGAATTCGGCCAGGGCATCGGCGCGTTGGTCTATCCCCAGCGCCTTCAGCCATGCACCTTGCGTGGTCGTGCCGCTCCACCGCGCCCCGCGCGACAGGGCGATCTGCTTCATCTGCTCGAAATCGACATGGGCGGTAAGGTCCGCCTCGCCCGGCGCCTTGAGCGGATCGAGCTTGCGGTGGCGGCGCACGGCCTGGAGGGTGGATCCGGTGCGCGAGGCTATGTGGCCATAGTCGATGAACAGCGCCGCGCCGCCCTGGCTCACCAGCCGTCCGGCAGCTTCGAACATGGTGGCCGCAGCGCCCGGGCAGGTTTCGATCACCGTGCCGAATTCGGCCTTGCGCCGCGCCTCGGGCACGGCGGAATCCATCGGCTGGCGGCCCCGCACCAGCTCGAAATTGCCCTCCACATCGAGGCTGACCATCACCTCACGCCAGCCATCCTGCGTCATCACCAGTTGCCGCACCGGCAGGGCATCGAGGAATTCGTTGGCCACCAGCAGCAGGGGCCCCTGCCGGGGCACGGTTGACAGGTCATGGTGAAATATCGCGTGGGGCACCTGCTCCAGTTGCGCATCGCGTAGCCGGGTCGATCCTTCCACCAGGTGCGGCCGCGGCTCAAAGCCATAGCGCTTCATCGAGCGCAGGGCATCGCGCGCCAGGTACCCCCGCCCCGGGCCGAGCTCGACATAGTGCACCGGCTCCAGCCGTCCGCCGCGGATCCATACGTCGGCCAGCCAGAGCCCGATAAGCTCGCCGAACATCTGGCTGATTTCCGGCGCGGTTATGAAATCGCCGTGGTCGCCAAACGGATCGCGCGCCGAATAATAGCGCGCGTTGCTCTCGCCCATGAACTGCATCAGGCTGATCGGCCCGGTCGCCCGGATCAGGCGGCGGAACGTATCCGAAAGTACACCTTCCTCCATCGATCGACCGTCAGTCGGCAGGAGGCACGTAGTTGCGGGCCAGCGGCGGACGGCTGAGCGACCATGCCACCAGCGCGAGCCCCGCCACGATCAGCGGGATTGTCAGCCACTGGCCCATCGAAAGGCCGGTGCGCAGCGCAAACTCGGTAAGGTGGGCGTCAGGCTCGCGGAAAAACTCGGCCACGAAGCGCCCGACTGAAATCACCGCCGTGAACATGCCGACCAGGAAGCCGGTGCGATAGCGCGCACGGGTGAGCCAGAACAGCGCCAGCATCACCACGACCACCAGCAGCCCTTCAAGCCCCGCCTGGTACAGCTGGCTGGGATGGCGCGGCTCGGGTCCGGCGCCGGGGAACACCATGGCCCAGGGCACCATGCTTTCCACCGGGCGGCCCCACAGTTCGCCATTCACGAAATTGGCCAGCCGCCCGAACAACATGCCGAAGCCCACGTTGACCGCGATATAGTCGCACACCCGCATGAAGCTGAGGCCATTGCGCCAGGCGACAAAGGCGATCGCAAGGACCACGCCGATCAGTCCGCCATGGAAGCTCATCCCCCCGCCCAGCGTGTTGAACATCTCCCAAGTGCCGAGGAAATCGGGGCGGTAGAACACGACATAGCCGAGCCTCCCGCCCACGATGATGCCGATCATGCAATAGAAGAACAGGTCGTCCGCATGGCGCCTGGCCATCGGCGCACCGGGTGCGGCGATCATCTTGCGCAGGTGCCAGTAGCCCAGCACCAGCCCCGCCAGGTAGGCCAGCGAATAAAACCGCAGGGTGAAGAACCCCAGGTCGATCCCGTCGCGCAGGCCGAGGTCGGCCCAATTGATCGCGCCGCCTGATCCTGCGGCCAGTAGTTCGAGCATCCTTGAGGCACCTCTCGTGTGGGATGCGGCAATGGCACAGCGTGCCCGAAGGTTAAAGGCAGGTTTTGCACTATCGGGCAGAGCCATCTATTGCCGCTGGCGTGCCTTTGACCAACCTATCCCGCCAGCGCGCCATCATCGATCGCCGCGCGCTTGTTGCCGCCATTGCCGAAATCGTGGAGGCCGAAGGCGCAGCTGCCGCCCGCCGCCCGATCACCACCCTGCTGAAACAGGCGCTGGACGATGGCCGCGCCGAACTGGCCCGCAGGCTCGAGGCGCGGCCCGCGGCGGGGCACGAGATCACCCACGGGCAGGCCTTCCTGGTGGATCAGATCATCCGCCTGGTCCACGACCATGTGGTCGATGACCTGTACCCCGTCGCCAACCGGTCGAGCGGCGAGCGGCTCGCCCTGTTTGCCGTGGGCGGTTACGGTCGCGGCGAGATGGCCCCCTATTCGGATGTGGATATCGCCTTCATCACCCCCGCCAAGCCGACCGCCTGGTGCGAGCAGGTGATCGAATCCATGCTCTATTTCCTGTGGGACCTGGGCCTGACCGTGGGCCATTCCAGCCGCAGCCTGGATGAAATGGTCCGTCAGGCCAGGGGCGACCTGACAATCCGCACGGCAATCCTCGAAGGGCGCTATTTGTGGGGCGACAAGGATGTTTACCGCATGGCCGAGGAGCGCTTCTGGGGCGAAGTCGTGCCCGGCTCCGAAGGCCAGTTCGTGGCCGAAAAGCTGGCCGAGCGTGACGCGCGGCACAAGCGCATGGGCGATTCGCGCTATGTCGTCGAACCCAATGTGAAGGACGGCAAGGGTGGGCTGAGAGACCTGCAGACGCTGTACTGGATCGGCAAATATGTCCACCGCGTGCGCAGCGCCGCCGAGCTGGTGGACAAGGGGCTGTTCACGCCGGAGGAATATTCCAGCTTCCGCCGGGCCGAGGGGTTCCTGCTGGCCGTGCGCTGCCACCTGCACACCCTGGCCAAGCGCGGCGAGGACCGGCTGACATTCGACCTGCAGCGGGAAGTGGCGCGGCGGATGCGCTATTCCGACCGGCCGGGCAAAAGCGCGGTCGAACGTTTCATGCAGTTCTATTTCCTCCAGGCCCAGCACGTCGGCAACCTGACCGGAGTGTTCCTTGCCCAGCTGGAGGAACAGGCCAGTGCCGGGCGCAAGAAGCCGGGGTTGCTCGATCGCTTCATGGCGCGGCGCGGCAGCAAGGAGGTCGATGGCTATCCGCTGCACGGCGGCAAGCTGTCTGCCTCCAATGACGAATGGTTCCGCGAGGATCCTGTGCGGCTGGTCGAGATCTATGCCGTGGCCGAGCGCGAGGGGCTGGAGATCCACCCCGAAACGATCCGCATGATCCGCCGCGATGCCGGGCTGATCCATGCTGCGGTACGCAAGGACGAGCGCGCCAATGCCGCCTTCCTCGACGTGCTGACCGGCAGGCGCGATCCCGAAACCGTGCTGCGGTGGATGAACGAAAGCGGTGTGTTCGGCCGTTTCGTGCCCGATTTCGGCAAGGTCGGCGGGCAGATGCAGTTCGACATGTACCACCACTATACGGTGGACGAACACACCATCCGCGCCATCGGCCTGCTCAGCCAGATCGAGCGCGGCGAACTGGCCGACGACCATCCGCTGGCGACCCGCATCATCCCCGGCCTGAAATACCGCCGCGTGCTCTATGTCGCGACCCTGCTGCACGATATCGCCAAGGGGCGCGGCGGCGACCATTCGGTGCTGGGTGCGGAAGTTGCCACCAGGCTGTGCCCGCGGTTCGGCATGACGCCGCAGGAAACCAAGCTGGTGTCATGGCTGGTGCGCTATCACCTGCTGATGAGCGCCACGGCCTTCAAGCGCGACCTTTCCGATCCCAAGACCATCGTCAGCTTTGCCGAGGAGGTGGAAGACCTGGAGAAACTCGGCCAGCTGGCCGTGCTGACCATTGTCGATATCCGTGCGGTGGGGCCGGGCATCTGGAACAGCTGGAAGCGCCAACTCCTGGCCGAACTCCACAACTATACCGAGGAATACCTGCGGGCCGACGACGATACGAGCCTGCAGGAGAAGCGGCTGGAGGCCAAGCGCACCGAAGTGGCGGAAATCCTGGGGCGCGATGCGCACCTGCTCAAGGAACTGGATGACCGGTTCGACCGCGACTACTGGCTGCAGGAACCGGCCGACATTATCGCCATCAACCTGCCGCAATATGCCATGGCGCGCGACACCAAGAACTCGCTGTCTATCCACACCGGCTATTACCCGGCGCGAGGGGCCACGCTGATCAGCGTGATGGGCGATGACCATCCAGGCCTGTTCTTCCGCATTGCAGGGGCGATTTCACTGGCCGGCGCCAACATCATCGACGCACGCATCCACACCACGCGGGTGGGCAAGGCGGTAGACAATTTCCTGGTGCAGGACCCGCTCGGCAAACCATTCCGCGAGGACGACCAGCTCGCCCGGCTGAAGACCAGCATCGAGGATGCGCTTGCGGGCAGGATCGACATGGTCCCCCGCCTCGCCGCCCGCCCCCTGCCGCGCACGCGGGCGGAGAACTTCCGCATCGCCCCGCTGATCCTGTTCGACAACGAGGCATCGGACCGCTTCACCGTGGTGGAGGTCAACGCCACCGACCGCCCAGCATTGTTGAACCGCCTGACCCGCGCGATGTTCGAGGCCAGCCTGATCATCAACTCGGCCCACATCACCCAGTACGGCGAACGCGCGGTGGATACCTTCTATGTGACCGACCTGCTGGGCCACAAGATCTACAGCAAGGACCGGCTGGCCAAGGTGGAACAGGCCCTGCTCGATGCCATCGCGGCGGGCGAGCCGCAGGAAGAGGGGGCGGCCTAGCGGGCGCGGGAACCTGTTGCGCGGCACGGGGATTGCCAAGGCATATCCCGCCAGCCTTGCCAAGGAACCTGCCATGAAGACCCTGTCCGCAATCGCCGTCCTGCCGTTTCTCGTCCTTGCTGCCTGCGGTTCCGATGCCGACCGGCAAGCGGAACTCGCCGAAGACCGGATCGAAAGCGAGGCCGAAGCCAGCGCCATGGCCTCGGGCAACGACATCGCCGCGCTGGGCCTGACCGAAATGCAACTGCTCGATGCCGATCTGGTCTCTGCCGACGGCACCGACCTTGGCGATATCGAACAGGTCCGCCGCGACGGGTCAGGCGCGGTCACCGGCCTGCTGGTCGAACTGGAGGACACCGACCCCGACCGTTATGTGGTCGTTCCGCTCGCCGGCCTCATCACGCGGGTGGACGGTGACGATACCGACCTGCAGACCGCGATGAGTGCGGCCGATCTTGCCGCCCTGCCCGATGCGCAGCTTTCGCCCGATCCCGCCGCCGCGCCGCCGATGGGCGCTGCCGCCCCGCAGTAAGCCTATCCGCCCGAACTAACTGCCCGCCTGGCGAACGAAGTGTTCGAAGACATAGGGGCTGAGCGGCTGGATGAACCTGCATCCGGCCTCGAAATTGCGTGCCCAGCACACCTCGGCCTCCATGATCGAGATGCCGGGCAGGCGGATGCGCAACACGGTGCCGATGGCGGGTGTATCGGTCAGGGCGAGCCGGAATCCTTCGGTCGTCAGATCAAGCAGGCGCGCCTGGTGCCACTGGCGCTGGCCCACGCGGACATCGCAGGTGCAGTTGACCGTCGCCCGCGGCTGTCGGCGCTGCTGTTCGTCACTTGGTTGCTGCTTATCAGGCATTGGCCACTTGCTCCCGCAGCGTATGGATCTGCCCCTAGCACGATTCGGCGGACCAGCGGTTAACGCGATCCGAAAAGCGCGGTCCCCACCCGCACATGGGTGGCCCCAAGCATGATCGCGGTTTCAAAATCTCCGCTCATGCCCATCGACCGCCCCTCCAGCCCGTGATCGCGCGCCAGCTTGTCGAGCAGGGCGAAGAACGGCGCGGGTTCGATATCGGCCGGCGGCACGCACATCAGCCCGATGACGGGCAGCCCAGCTTCGCGCGCCTGGTCGAGCAGGGCGGGAAGGTCGGCCAGAGCGCAGCCGCCCTTCTGCTCCTCGGCACCCACATTGACCTGCACGAAGCACGGCACCCGGCGCCCGCCATTGGCTACGGCCTTGTCCATCGCCTTGCCGAGTGCGGTGACGAGGCTGGGCCGGTCGACAGAATGGATGGCGTCGAACAGCGCCACCGCCTCATCCGCCTTGTTCGATTGCAACTGGCCGACAAGGTGCAGCTCCACGTCCGGATAACGCGCCTTCAGTTCGGGCCACTTGGCGGCGGCTTCCTGCACGCGGTTTTCGCCGAACACCCGCTGGCCCGCTTCGAGCAGGGGCACGATGGCATCGGCCTGGTGCATCTTGCTCACCGCCACCAGCGTGACGTCGGCAGGCTCGCGGCGGGCAATGGCACAGGCCTTGGCAATGCGTTCTTGCACCTGGGCGAGAAGTTGGGCTGCGTTTTCGCTCATGGCCGCGCTATAGCGGGCCGATGGCCGCGATCCAGTCTTTCCCACACCTTTGGCTCCTGTCCGATGCACGCAACGATGGCGTGCTGGAGCGCGCGCTGCACCGCCTGCAGCGCGGATCGGGCTTCATCTATCGCCATTACCACCTGCCGCCGGTGGAGCGCGTGGCACGCTTCCGCAGCCTCGCCCGCATTGCCCGCGCGCGCGGGCACGTGGTGGTGCTGGCCGATTCCGCCCTGACCGCGCGCGAATGGGGGGCCGACGGGATCTACGGCGCGCCGCTGTCGCTCGCGCCGCGCCGCGACGACCTGCTGCGCCTAGCCACGGCCCATTCCATGGCCGAAATCGCGCAGGCCCGGCGGGTGGGGGCTCACGCCGTGCTGCTGTCGCCCGCTTTCGCCACCCGAAGTCACCCTGGCGCTCCAAGCCTCGGTCCGGTGCGCTGGCGCTTACTCGCAGCCCATAGCGGGATGCCGGTAATCGCACTTGGCGGGATGAACCGGCGCAATGCTCACAGGCTGCAATGGCCACACTGGGCCGCAATTGACGGCCTCTCGTAGAGCTATTCCTTGACGCGGACTCGCTGCGGACTCACAATGCCGCCTCGCGGGACGAAGAGGGAACAAGGGCCATGGCGACGCGCGCCCGTAATGCGCAACCGAGTGACTGGAAAGCGGCCTTCCGCCGCTCGCTGGCGCGCGTGTGCCAGCGGACCGGGTCGGTCCTGCTGTTCGCCCTGTTGGTGTTCCTTGCGCTTTCGCTCATCAGCTACAACCAGACCGATCCCTCTCCCTCCACCGCTGCGGGCGAGGTGATTTCCAACTGGATGGGCCGCAGCGGCGCCTGGGCGGCGGAGCGCGTGCTGATGGCCTTCGGGCTGGTGGCGGTGCTGTTGCTGCCGCTGTTCTATGCCTTTGCCCGCAAGCTGTGGCGCACGGCGGACGCCAGCGAAGAGGACGACAACCCGACGATCCACATGGCCCACGGCCGCTGGTGGCGCACCACGCTGGTGCTGCTGCTGGCCATGGCGCTGCTCAGCACTGTGCTGGCCATGGTGACCGATCCGGCCGTATGGTCGCTGCCTGCCGGCCCCGGCGGACTGGTCGGCTTGCTGGGCGAAGGCGCTTTGCGCGCCCTGTCCGGCCGACTGCCCGAAGCGGGCCAGGTCTGGGCCATGCTGGCTGGCGGCGTTGTGGCGCTGGTGGGTGGCGCTTTCCTGGCGGGCAAGGTATTCGCGGTGGACTGGGCGGGCCTGCTCACCCTGCCACAGGCGCTGCGCCGCAAACCTGCCCAGCCCGGCAGCACGGCCAATCCGTTCAAGGAACAGGCCGAAAAGCGCCGCGCCGCAGCCGACCGCAAGGCCGAGCCGGTGGCCTTGGCCCAGCCCGATCGCAAGCCGCCGCAGATCGTCGATCCCAGCGCGCCGCCGCGCCCGGCGCGGGCCACCGCTGCAAGCCAGACCGACATGTTCGCGGCTTTCGCCCTGCCCAGCCTCGACCTGCTGGAAAACCCGCCGTCCGACACCGGCCCCAAGCTCGACAAGCTGGCGCTGGAGAGGAACGCCCGCCTGCTGGAAAACGTGCTCGACGATTTCAACGTCAAGGGCGAGATCACTGCCGTGCGCACCGGGCCGGTGGTCACAATGTACGAGCTGGAGCCTGCGCCGGGCATCAAGGCCAGCCGGGTGATCGGCCTGGCCGAGGATATCGCCCGCAACATGAGCGCGATCAGCGCGCGCGTGGCCTCCATCCCCGGCAAGACGGTGATGGGCATCGAACTGCCCAATGCCGACCGGCAGATGGTCAGCTTCAAGGAAATGGTCGCGTCAGAAGCCTTTGCCGATAGCAAGGGCAACCTGCCGATCATCCTGGGCAAGGATATCGCGGGCGAGCCGGTGGTCGCCGATCTTGCCGCCATGCCTCACCTCCTGGTGGCGGGCACCACGGGTTCGGGCAAGTCGGTCGGCCTCAACTGCATCCTCCTGTCGCTGCTCTACCGTTTCAGCCCGGCCGATTGCCGGATGATCCTGATCGATCCCAAGGTGCTGGAACTGAAAAGCTACGACGATATCCCCCACCTCCTGGCCCCCGTAGTGACCGAACCGCACAAAGCGATCCGCGCGCTGAAATGGGCGGTCGAGGAGATGGAGCGGCGCTATCGCATGATGAGCGATATCGGCGCGCGCAACATCAGCGGCTTCAACGAGCGGGTGAAGACCGCCGTATCCAAGGGCAAGCCATTGGGCCGCCGCATCCAGACCGGCTTCGATCCAGATACCGGCGAGGAGCTGTTCGAGGACAAGCTGCTCGAATACGAAGTTTTGCCGCAGATCGTGGTCATTGTCGACGAACTGGCCGACCTGATGGTGACCGTGGGCAAGGAGATCGAGGTGCTGATCCAGCGGCTGGCGCAGAAGAGCCGCGCGGCGGGCATCCACCTCATCATGGCCACCCAGCGCCCCAGCGTCGATGTCATCACCGGCGTGATCAAGGCCAACCTGCCGACCCGCATCGCCTTCAACGTGACCAGCCGGATCGACAGCCGTACGATCCTGGGCGAACAGGGCGCGGAACAGCTGCTGGGCAAGGGCGACATGCTCTACAAGCCCACCACCGGCGCGCTGAAACGTGTCCACGGCCCCTTCGTGTCCGACGAGGAAGTGGAAGCCGTGGCCGCCCACTGGCGCGCGCAGGGCGAGCCGGCCTACATCGGCAGCGTGACCGAGGAGCCGGAGGACGACGGATATGGCCCCGGCGGCGGCTTCGGGTTCGAGGACGAATTTACCGCTTCGGACAACCCCGACGAGCGACGTTATCGCCAGGCCTGCCAGATCGTGTGGGAAAACCAGAAAGCCAGCGGTTCATGGCTCCAGCGCCAGCTCGGCGTGGGCTACAACACCGCTGCCAAGCTGATCGAGCGGATGGAGGAAGACGGCATCGTTGGCCCGTCTAACCACGTCGGTCGGCGAGAAATCTATCGCGACCGGGATGGCAATCCGCTCTGATCCGGCCCCGGGCCGCCGTTAACCATGATCGGGCAGGCAGGATTCACCCTGTCCCTGTACTGCTGAGGCTCAACTATAGCCCTGGAGAATGGTCGTGTTCGGATTCCTCAAGTCCAAGCCAGCCCCCGAGGGGCCCGTTACCATCGATTTTGATATCGAAATCGGGTGCGCGGCCGAAGATGTTTACGCCCTCATCGACTTTGCAGATCCGCGCAATGCCAAGAAGCAGGTCGGCACGGTTGAGCCAACGGGCAACAACACGTTCCGCATGGAACTGGACCTGGTGCCTGACATGGTGTTCGACCTTCGCGTTACCGAGGCAGCCAGGCCGCAAGTCTATGCCTTCGATACCAGGATCGCCCCGCAGGCAGGCCGACTGACTCACAGCCACGAACGCTACGAAATCAAACTGGTGGACCGGAATTCCTGCATTCTGAGGCTTATCACCGATGTCACCTTCGAGAAGGGCATGACCATGCGCCAATTCGAAGAAGAGGTGACGATGATGTCACGCGCCGTGCACAATGCGTTGCTCAAGCTGAAGATCCACGCCGAGAAGGGGGTCGATGTCGTCCGCCAGATAGAACGCGCCCAGATAGCCTAAAGGGGGCGCGGGCGGGGATCGTATCCCGCCCGCGCGCACCCATCAGAAGCCGGCTGACAGCTGGAGATACCAGTGTCGGCATCGCGGATGCCGCGCGATTCTGGGGAACGATAGGCGGTGATGCTCTTGAAGGTCAGGGCATCGGTCAGGTCGAACGTGGCCGTGCCCGACACAATCCAGACTGCCGACGTGCTCATCACCGGGGCCGTGCCGCCGTTGACGAACGGCCCGCGGTCCTGGAAATCGTTGGCGCAGCGATTGTCGTTGATATTGGGCACAAAAGGCGCACCGGGGGCCGGCGTGCCGGGGAACGGCATGGTCGCACCGGGGCAGCCCGCCGCCACGCTGACAATGGCCGGAACCGGGGCGTTTTCGTTGATCCCGGCAAAGGTGAACGGCGCGCCGTTCTCGTCGCGGTCGGTATAGTCGGCGCGCAGTGACAGGGTGAAATCGGGGCTCGGCTCCCACCTGAGGGCGCCGTTGATCGTCATCGAATCGTCGTTGCCCAGGTCCAGCCCGTCGATCACGCGGATGACGTAGCCATCGCGCTTGCGGAAGCCGCCCGATACGCGGGCAGCGGCCGTGTCACCCAGCGGCACGTTGAGCGCGGCGAAGCCTTCGACCAGGTTGTCGGACCCGATGCGCAGGCGACCGTTACCGGAGAACTCTCCGATCTCGGGCTCCTTCGTCCGGACCAGGATCGCGCCGCCGGATGGTGTTGCGGCCAAACAGCGTGCCCTGCGGCCCGCGCAGCACTTCGACACTGGCAATGTCGCCGAATTCGATCGTCCCGCCGACCGAGCGGCCGACATAAACCTCGTCAATATTGATGCCGACGCCCGGATCGACCGCGGCGGTCGGGTCAAGCTGGCCGATGCCGCGAATGAACACGACCGAGGCCGAGCTGTTGCCCGAAAGCTGTCCGGCGGGCTTGAACTGCAGGCTGGGGGTAATGCGCTCCAGGTCCTGCGTCTGGGAAATCTGCCGTTCTGCCAGCACCTCGGCAGAAAAGGCGGAAATGGCGACCGGCGTTTCCTGCAGCGATTCCTCGCGGCGGCGGGCGGACACGAGGATCACATCCCCCTGGCCTTCGTCGGTTGCAGCGCTGGGAGCGCTATCTTGCGTCAGCGCAGGCATGGCCACGCCAAGGCTGGTGGCGGCGAGCGCGGCCATGGCACAGCTGTGCAGCAGGCGCGGCTTTTCAATCATTTGTGTGTTGGACATCGGTTTTCCTCCCCGGTGTGGTCCACATGGCAATTTTCGAACTGCGCCGCCTGCTGGCCAAGATCCACGGCTGACGGGCCGGTCAGGAGTTGGGGAAGCTCCTCTTCCGGTGCCGTTCAGCCGCCTGGATCAGGGCGAGCAGGTCATCCGCATCGATATCGAGCACCTCGTCCCAGTCCTCCATCACCGCCTCCACGTCGGCGTGGGTCACGGTATCGCCGATGCTGTCGGTCACGGGCGGGGGCGGGACGACCAGCTGGTGCGGCCAGCTATGCCCGGTCAGGTTGTTGTAGAGCCATGCGGCGACCGCCAGGAGCAGCACGTTGGCGGCAAAGGGGAGGAGGTAGAACCAATCCCACTGCTCCGGCCCCGATGCACCCAGCGCGCAGAGCAGTGCACTGGCCCCGCCCGGCGGGTGGAGGCAGCGGGCCACACTCATCGCCGCAATGGCCAGGCCCACCGCCAGCGCCGCAGCCACGGCGGGCGAACCGATCGCCAGCCCCGTGCCGATACCGACCATGGCCGCAACGAGGTTCCCGCCGATTACCGGCCACGGCTGGGCCAGCGGACTGGCGGGCACGGCAAAGACCAACACGGCGCTCGCCCCCATCAGCGCGACAATCATCGGCAGGGCCGGATCGTATGGGCCAAGCAGCATGGCCGTAACCACGGCGGCCAGCCCGATCCCGATCGCTCCGCCCACGGCTCCACGCAGCCAGCCAAGCTGGCCCAGCGGCGCTTGCGGCATCAGCGATGCAGCATGGGCGAAAAGCGGTCTCAGCAATCGTAAGTTACCCGGTCACTCCAGGCATCCGGCACGAATAGCTCGCCGCGCTGGCCGCATCGCCGCCGGTGTAATGGGCATAGGACGGATGCGGGCACAAAGGCATCTGAGCGGGCGTGCCATTCGTGCGGCTGGCATTGACAGCGCCGGGCGCCGAGCCGCCTTCCACCCAGTCCACCAGCGGGCCAAGCAGGTCGAAATTGTCGAACGCATTGCCGCCCGAACAATGCATCATTCCGGGCACCATGTAGAAGCGCGCGGCATTGTCCCACGCCTCGGCCCCGTTGGCCTCGCGGGCGCGCTGGAAATAGTCCCACGTATCCCATGCGGAGAACCACGGATCGGACACGCCGTGGAAATACATGATCTTGGCCCCGCGATCGAGGTAGGTGGACAAGTTGGTCCAGTAGGCGGTGTCGGTCAGCCGGCCCACCGCATCGGAGCGGACCTCGTGCATCCGCTCGTCGATGTCGATCGCGCGCGCCGTGCTGGCCGGGCCGAAGGGGCCTGGAGCTCCGGCGGGAAGGAAGCCCGGCAGGCCCGCGCCGGTGAAGGTGATACCGGTGTCCCACGGGATCGGCACATAGATCGGGCGGCCCGCCGCATCGCGCGGTCCGGCAAACATTGCGCCGAGCGCCGCAACCTTTGGCGCGGACAGGCATCCTTCGCGCTGGCCTGCGCTACACGAGAGGGCGGCAGGATCGAAGGCACGGCAGGCCTCGACATTGGCGATCACGCCATCGACCCGCCCGTCCTGCCCGTCGCACTGCCGGCGAAGCTCGGCATCGACCAGCGCACGTTCGGGCGCACTGAACCCGGCTGGCCCCGCCTCGCCCGCAGGCAGGGTGGCGTTGAGCAGCACCTGGGCATATTCGATGCCGAGGTTGGAGTGGCCCGGCCGCATGGCCGGCGCGCCCACCACGATACCGTCGAACAATTCGGGGTAACGCTGGCTTGCCAGCATCCCCTCGCGCCCGCCGGTGGAACAGCCGGTCATGTAGGAATGGTGCGGGGCCTCGCCATAGAACTGCGCGGTGATCGCGCGCGCGGCCAATGTGACGGTCAGGACAGAGGTTTCGGCAAAGTCGAGCGCGGCGCGCTGGTCGGCCTGGAAGCTGGCATCGAAGCCTGCGCCCTTGTGCCCGCTGTCATGACTGGCCACGGCAAAGCCGCGTTCCAGCGCGCTGCGGTTGCCCGCCGCGACCGGGCCGGTGGCCGGCCGGATCGATCCATTGAGCCCGCCGCCGCCCATCAGCAGGAAGCGGCCGTTGTAATCACCCGGCAGCGCCAGTTCGAACCCGATGCCATATTCCACACCACCGACACCGACCCGCTGGTTGATCATCCCTTCGACCAGGCAGTGCGGCGGAAGCTGGGTGGCAGGGCTGCCCATGAAGCCGGGAAGTTCGCGCCCTTCGCCATGCCAGGTGGTGGCCACGATCTGCACGTCGCCTGTCACTTGCCCGGCAAGGGCCGCGCAGCGTTGGTCCATGCCGGTGGTCGCCTGGCCCTGCGCAAAGCCCGCCGATGAAGGAAGCGCAGCAACCGATGCCAGCAAGGCGACAATGGCCGGTGTCCGTGGTCCGCTCATATGCATTTCCTCTCCTGCTCCGCCACGCTGGCTAGCAAGGTCGGACAGGCGCAACAACCTGCATTGCTGCACCGCATTGAAACGGCGCTGCAACGAGCTAAGGTAACGCCAAAAGCGCGACGACCGCGCCGAACGGGAGAAATCGACGATGCGCCTCCTTCTGACTTCCATGGCCCTTTCAGCGATGCTGTTCACCGGCACTTCTGCCGCCCAGGATGAGGGCCTATGGGTCGCCAGCTGGACCGCCAGCCCGCACGCGCCGCTGTCGACCGAAGGGCCATTTGGCGCCGCGCGGTTCGAGAACGTGACGGTCAGCCAGGTCTTGCGCCTCAGCGAAGGCGGCACTGGCCTGCGCGTGCGCTTCACCAACCGCTATGGCCCCGGCCCGCTGGAGATCGGCCAGGCGCGGGTGTACCAGATCGACGAGGCGGGCGCGGAAGTGCCCGGCACCAGCCGCATGCTGACCTTCGGGGGCGAGGCGGGCGCGGTGATCCCGCGCGGTGCGCCATTTGCCAGCGATGTGGTGGACCTCGACCTGTCTGATCTTGCCCGCATCAAGGTGGAGATGTTCCTGCCAACAGACACCGGCCCCTGCACCTGCCACCTTACCGGGCAGGATGAACTGGCAGTCTCTGCCCCCGGCAACTTCGTCGGCCAGACATGGGAGCCTGCCTCCACCGCCGGATACCGCGCGTTTCTCCACACGGTAGAGGTGCTGTCGCCCGATGCGGTCGGCACCATCGTCACCTTCGGCGATTCGATCACCGATGGCGTGGGCTCCACGCCGGGCGAGAACCGCCGCTGGCCGGATGTGCTCGCCAACCGGCTGGAGGAGGCGGGGCTGGAATATGCCGTCGCCAATGCCGGAATTTCCGGCAACCGCGTGCTCAGCCCCGGCATGGGCGAAAGTGCGCTTGCCCGGTTTGACGAGGACGTGCTTGCCCTGCCCAACGTCACGCACCTGATCATCTTCGTCGGCGTGAACGATATCGGCAACCGCTATGGCCCCACGCGCGGCGGGCCTGCCGGGGTTGGTGGCTTCATGCTCGACCAGCCCGAGATCGACGCTGCCCAGATGATCGCCGGATACCGGCAGTTGATCGCTCGCGCCCGGGACAAGGGCATAACGGTCATCGGCAGCCCCATCGGTCCCTACAAGGGCGCAAGCTACTGGACCGAGGAAGGCGAAGCGGCGCGCCAGACGATCAACGACTGGATCCTCAATTCAGGCGAATTCGACGCCACCACCCGGCTCGATCTCGCCTTTGCCGACCCGGCGGACCCTGCCACCATGCGCGACGGCTACCACATGGGCGATTTCCTGCACGGCTCGGACGCCGGCTTGCAGGCGGTGGGTGAGAGCATCGACCTTGGCCTGTTCGGACGGAATTAGCTTGGTCGCCCGCGACTCACGCAGTAACCTTGCGCTGCCGCATTATCGCGGGCAAATATGTGGGCCTGCGGAATTCAGGCAGGAGAATCTTGCATGCCGATCATAGAGCTGAAGGGCGGCCCGTTCGACGGTGATCAAATGGTGTGGGATGGGACCGACTGGATTCAGTTCAATCCTGATTGTCCGCCCAAACTGCGCAAAGCCTACGAAAAGCCTGTCCTTTATCAACGATCGGGTGACGACCCGGCACTTTTCATCTTCCGGAACTAGGCCTCTCGCGGCACTTCTTGCGGAGCCAGAAATGGCGCGGATACCTCCGCCGGCACTCGCATCACGCGGCCGGTGCCGCGGTCAACCATGGCCCAGGTTGTGCGGGCGCGGACCAGCGCCTTGCCTTTGCTATCGGTGAAGGTGAAATGCCGGTCAAACCGCGCGCCGGTTGGCCCCTCAAGGATCTCGGTCAGCGCGGTCACCGTGTCGCCCAGCCGCACGTTGCCGCGATAGTCGATCTCGTGCCGGGTCACGACCCAGGCATATTTCGCGACATGCGCCGGATCGCCATCATGCTGCCAGTGGGCCGTGGCGATGGCTTCCATCCAGTTGACCCACACCCCGTTGTTGACGTGACCCATCTCGTCGATGTGCCGCGCCTCGGCGGTGAAGGTCATGGTGAACCGGTTTGCCATTACTCCACCTCCCGCTTGCGGGAGGGGGTCGGCGGGTGGGTGCGGGCAGGCACGATCATCGCCGATACATGCCCACCCCCGCCCCCTCCCGCAAGCGGGAGGGGCCTATTGGTTGCGCCCTCCCGCAAGCGGGAGGGGAGAAGCACTACTCCGCCACGCCCAGCTGCCACAGGATAAATGCGGCTTCCTCGGCATCCTCGCGCAAGCTCTCGAACCGCCCGGAACGCCCGCCGTGGCCTGCGCCCATGTTGGTCTTCAAGAGCAGCACGTTGTCGTCCGTCTTGGTGACGCGCAGCTTGGCGACCCACTTGGCAGGTTCCCAATAGGTCACACGCGGATCGTTGAGGCCCGCGGTCACCAGCATCGGCGGATAGTCCTGCGCCGTGACCTGGTCATAGGGCGAGTAGCTGAGGATGTGGGTGAAGGCGGCCTTGCTTTCCACCGGGTTGCCCCATTCGGGCCACTCGCCCGGCGTCAGCGGCAGGCTTTCATCCAGCATGGTGCTGAGCACGTCCACGAACGGCACATGGGCCGCCACCGCACCCCACAGTTCGGGCGCCTGGTTGACCACCGCGCCCATCAGCTCGCCGCCGGCAGAGCCGCCGCTGGCGCTGATTTGCCCTTCGGTCGTATAGCCAAGAGCGATCAGTCCGCGCGCCACATCAACGAAGTCGTTGAAGGTGTTGGTGCGTTCTTCCATCTTGCCCTGGAGGTACCAGCGCCGCCCCAGGTCATCGCCGCCGCGGATATGGGCGATGGCATAGGCCATGCCGCGATCAACATAGGACAGCCGGTTGGTCGAAAAGCCCGGCGGCACGGCATAGCCATAGGCACCATAGGCATAGAGGTGCAGCGGGCCGCCTTGCCCATTGTCTCCGGTCTGGCGATCCTTGCGATAGACCACGCTGACCGGAACCAGCGTCCCGTCGCGCGCCGGAATTTCCAGCCGCTCGACCGTATAGAGCGAGGGATCGTAGCCCGAGGGGATTTCCTGCACCTTCAGCGTCTCGAGCCGCTGCTCGCCCACGTGGTAGTCATAGACCGTGCTTGGCGTGATCATCGACTGGTAGGACAGGCGCAGCGCCTGCATATCCCATTCGGGATTGTTGCTCAGGCCCGCGGTATAGCTCGCTTCGGGGAAGGTGATCTGTTCCAGCCGCGCCGGATCATCGTAGTACCGCACCTGCACCTGGTCGAGGCCGGCCAGCCGCCCTTCGGTGACATAGAAATCGCGGAACAGGTCCACGCCGGTGAGGTAGAACTCGTCCGACCCCGGGATCAGCGTGGTCCACTGCGCCGGGTTCGCCAGCGGCGCGGTGGCGAGGCTGAAGTTCAGGTGATCGGCATTGTGGTGGACGAACAGCGTGCTGTCCTTCACGTCCACCGAATATTCCACCCCGGTCTGCCGCGCGCGCACCAGTTGCTGCGTGCCCAGAGGATCGGAGGCGGGCAGCAGCCACACTTCGCTTGTCTCGTTGTCACCCGTGGCGAGGATCAGCCATTCCTCGTTGCCCGATAGCCCGGCGTGGACGGTGAAGCCCAGCTGCGCCTCGCGATAGATCTCCACGTCCTCTGCAGCATCTGTGCCGATGCGGTGAACGCGGACGTTGTCCACCCGCCAGTTCTCGTTCGCTACGCCATAGACCAGCATGGTGTCGTTCGCCGCCCAGGTGAGCGAGGTGTTGGTCTCCTCGATCACGTCGGGCAGCAGGTCGCCGGTTTCGAGATCCTTTATCCTGACCGTGTAGCGTTCCGACCCGTCGGTATCGATCGAATAGGCCATGTAGCGGCCGTTCCGGCTGATCGAGATATCGTTGATCGACAGGTATTCGTGGCCCTCGGCCAGCACATTGGCATCGAGATAGAGCTGCGCCTCCCCACCCGAAACGGGGCGGCGGTAGTACTTGCGGTATTCGCTGCCCGCCTCGTATTCCGCCCAGTAGAGCCAGTCGCCATCCTTCTGCGGCACGGTGGAATCGTCTTCCTTGATCCGCCCGCGCATCTCCTGGAACAGTTCCTCCACCAGCGCGGAATGCGGCGCCATCTGCGCTTCGAACCAGGCGTTCTCGGCATTGAGGTAGGCCAGCACATCGGGATCGTCGATCACCGGATAGGACTGGTCCTTCAGCCAGTGATAGGGATCGGCAATGGTGATGCCGTGGCGGCTGTAGGAATGCTCGCGCTGCTCGGCGATGGGCGGCGCATTCGGAATAGGCTGGTTCAATGGGGTCTCGCTCGGTTGGTCTTGCGCCGACAGGCTGGCAAGGGGAGACAGCAGCAGGGCCGCGGCTGCAAGCTTGAATGCAGGTTTCATTGGTGAAAAAATCAATCCTTGTGGTGGGGGAGCGAGCGGCCCGGCCCGCTTCGATCGGGGGCCTGTGCCAAACGGCAGATTGTGCTAGGGCATCTAGTTACAGTTTCAACCGGAAGCAAATGTTCGATGCTGATGCAAACCTATGAAGCCCGTCTTGTTTCCCTGCGTGAAGAACTGGCCCGGCGCGGGCTGGCCGGATTCGTCATCCCGATCAGCGACGAGCACCTGTCGGAATATGTCGGCGGCTATGCCCAGCGGCTCGCCTGGCTGACCGGCTTCGGCGGATCGGCGGGGACCGTGGCGGTGCTGAAGGACCGCGCGGCGATCTTCGTCGATGGCCGCTATACCCTGCAGGTGCGCGACCAGGTCGATGGCCGGTTGTACGATTACAAGTCCGTGCCGCAGGATACATTGGCCGACTGGCTGGCGGACAATGTCGCCACAGGCGCCAAGGTCGGCTTCGATCCGTGGCTGCACACGCAGGGCTGGGCAAGAACCACGGCGAAGCGCCTCGCCAAAGCGGGCGCGGAACTGGTCGCGGTGGAATCGAACCCGGTTGATGCCGTGTGGGAGGACCGCCCCGAACCTTCCACCGCCCCCGCCTTCCTGCAGGACGAGGCGCTGGCGGGCCGTTCCAGCGCCGACAAGCGCGGCGCGATCGGCGAATGGCTAAAGGCCGAGGGGCTGGATGCCGTGGTCATCAGCGCGCTCGATTCGGTCGCCTGGGTGCTCAATGTGCGGGGCAGCGACGTGGAACGCACGCCGGTGGCGCTGAGCTATCTCGTCGTCCATGCCGATGGCACGGCGGACTGGTTCATCGCGCCCGAGAAAGTCACCGCCGAACTGGCTGCGGCCCTGGGCAATGCGGTGCGCGTGCGTGACCGCGACACCTTCGAAGCAGCGCTGGGGGAATTCAGCGGCAAGAAGGTGGCCAGCGATCCGCAGCGTTCGGTTGCCGCCATCGACAGGGCACTGGTGGCAGCAGGCACCGAAGTCGCCGCCCTGCCCGACCCTGCCGTGCTGCCCAAGGCGGTGAAGACTCCAGCCGAACAGGCCGGGCACCGCGCTGCCCAGGCCCGCGACGGGGTTGCCGTGTCGCGCTTCCTGCGCTGGCTCGAACTGGAAGCGCCCCGGGGAGAAGTGGACGAACTCGGCGCTGCTGCTCGGTTGCAGGCCGAACGCGAGGCCTGCGGCGATCTGCGCGACCTGTCGTTCGACACGATCAGCGGGGCCGGACCCAACGGTGCGATCGTCCACTACCGGGTGAGCGAGGAGACCTGCCGCAAGCTGGAGCCGAACAGCGTCTATCTGGTGGACAGCGGGGGCCAGTACCCCGACGGCACGACTGACATCACCCGCACCCTGTGGGTCGGGCCGGGAGAGCCGCCCGCCGAGGTGCGCGACCGCTTCACCCGCGTGCTGAAAGGCCACATCGCGCTGGCCGTGCAGACATTCCCCACAGGCACCACCGGCTCGCAACTCGACGTGCTGGCCCGCCAGCACCTGTGGGCAGCGGGCATCGACTATGCCCACGGCACCGGCCACGGCGTGGGCAGTTTCCTGTCCGTCCATGAAGGCCCGCAGCGCATCGCCAAGCCGAGAGGCGGGCAGGCGGGCGGCGAGCAGGAACTGCTGGCCGGCATGTTCCTGTCGAACGAGCCGGGCTATTACAAAACCGGCGAATACGGCATCCGCATCGAGAACCTGGTACTGGTCGAACCGCGCACGATCCCCGGCATGGAAGGTGAATGGCTCGGCTTCGAAACGCTGACCCTGGCCCCGATCGACCGCAAGCTGGTTGATCGCCCATTGCTCTCAGCCGCCGAGATCGACTGGTGGAACACATACCACGCCCGCGTGCTCGACGTGGTCGGCCCGCAGCTCGATGGCGAGGACCGGGCATGGCTCGAACAGGCCTGCGCGCCGCTCTGAACCGTTCGGATGGGTCGCGACAAATTGCGACACTAAAGCCGCCGCCCGGCATATCCCTGCGACAAGCGCACGCTAGAACCTCTTTGAGCAGCGGGGCGCCGCCCCTCCCCCCCTTCCTTGGAAGGCAGTGCCCCGTTGCTCTAGTTGTCCCCCACCGGGGCTGATACGGAATCGCGCAATGGCTTACTTTGTTGCCGGGCATGGACAGTGCGGAACGATCGGCTAGTCTGGAACCGAGGGGATAGAACAAACCACCGATGAACAACGAACAGGCTGAAATCAGGCTGCTGCTGGTCGATGACGAGGCCAGCCTGCGCGAACCCCTGGCCGACTATCTGTCGCGCCAGGGCTTCGTGGTGACCCAGGCAGCCGATGCGGCGCGTGCCCGCGTGCTGTTGCAGGACCGCAAGCCCGATCTCGTGCTGCTCGACATCATGATGCCGGGCGAGGATGGCCTGTCGTTGTGCCGTCACCTGATCGAGGGCCAGCATGTCCCCGTCATTTTCCTGACCGCCCGTGGCGAGGCGACCGACCGCATCGTCGGGCTGGAAATCGGTGCCGACGACTATGTGGTCAAACCGTTCGAGCCGCGCGAACTGGTGGCGCGCATCCGTTCGGTCCTGCGCCGTGCCGGGCGGCAGAGCCAGGTGGTGGAATCCGATGCACTGTACGATTTCGAACGCTGGCTGCTCGATCCGCTAAAGCGTCGCCTGATCGACCCCGATGGCACGGTGGTGCCGATTTCCTCGGCCGAATTCCGCCTGCTCACAGCCTTCCTCGACCATCCGCGCCAGGTGCTCGACCGTGACCGGCTGCTCGACATGGTCCAGGGTCGCGAAGCGCACCTGTTCGACCGGGCGGTGGACAACCAGGTCAGCCGCCTGCGCCGCAAGATGGAAGAAGACAGCCGCGATCCCAAGCTGATCCAGACCGTTTGGGGCGGCGGATACCGGCTGGCGGCCGACGTGCGGCGCATCCCGCAAGACCAGAACGCCAGCCGCGACTGATGCACCGCTTCCTCCCCCGCAGCCTGCTGGGCCAGATGCTGCTCGCCGTGGCCGTTGCACTCTTGGTGGCGCAGACCATCTCGGCCGTGCTGCAGTACCGCGAATCGGAACAGCGGCGCGAAGCCATCGCCGCCAACAGCCTGGCCTTCCAGCTGGTGATGGAGCCGACCTTCGAGTTCCGCCAGCCCACCAGCCGCGACAATGCCCGCGCTGCCGGCCGGTGGCAGCGCCTGCGGGTGGAGAAGACCACGCAGGCGCCGCTGCAACCGGGGGAAGCGCGCGAGACCCAGCGCGAGGAAGTGCTGCGTTCGATCCTGTCCGACCAGGGCGTGGACCCGGCTGAACTGGTGGTAGTGGCGCGCCGGATGGCCGACGATCCCTATGTCATGGGACAGGTGCTGGAAGCGGAACTCGGCGACTGGACCAGGGGCCGCATCCTGGTGGCCGCCATGCGCCGCGCCGATTCGCCCGAATGGACCGTGGCCCGCTGGTCGGTCGGCAATCCCGATCCCGGGCGCCTGGGCGCGCTGATCGGGCAGACACTGCTGCTTTACGTCCTGCTGGTGGGTGGCCTGGCCTTCCTGCTGCGCCGCATTACCCGCCCGCTGGCTGCCCTCGCCGACCGGGTGGAACAGTTCGCCGAAACCCGCCAGACTGCCGGCCAGCTTGAACCTTCCGGCCCGGAAGATACCCGCCGCCTGATCACCGCGCACAATGCCATGGAAGCGCGCATCGTCGCCCTGATCGACGAGAAGGACGTGATGCTGGGCGCCATCGGCCATGACCTCAAGACTCCGCTCGCCGCCCTGCGCGTGCGCATCGAATCGGTCGAGGACGATGCCGAGCGCGGCCGCATGGCGCGCACGATCGAGGACATCACCCGCTCGCTCGACGATATCCTCTCGCTCGCCCGCGTAGGCCGGCCGACCGACCCGCTCGAACGGACGGACCTTGCCGCACTGGTGTCTTCGGTGGTCGAGGAATACGAGGACATGGGCGAGCCGGTGGAACTGGGCGAAACCGCCCGCATGGCGCTGAACCTGCGCGCCACCTGGCTACGTCGGGCGCTGCGCAACCTCATCGGCAACGCGCTGCGCTATGGCCAGGCACCGCACATTTCGCTGTCCCGGCAGGGCCGTGAGGCCGTGATCCGCATCGATGACAGTGGCCCGGGCATTCCCGATGGCGAGATCGGCCGGATGGTGGAACCCTTCACCCGCGGCGAAGGTTCGCGCAATCGCGAAACCGGCGGGGCGGGCCTCGGCCTCACCCTGGCCCGCGCCATCGCCGAACAGCATGGCGGGCGGCTGGTACTGGCCAACCGCTTTGATGCCAAGGGCAACGTGGCCGGTTTGACGGCGCAAATCCGGCTTCCGCTGGAGGGGTAGCGAACTCTTCCCAACTCCGTTCGACACGAACGGATGCAAGGTGCGCTACCTCATCAAACCGCCGATAAGATTCCGCACGAACCGTCCGGCAATCGACCCGCCAAACTCCGTCGCAATCGTCCCTGCCGCGCTGGTGGCCGCGGTGCGCATGGGATTGGCGCGGCTGCTCCTGCCGGTAATGGCGGCAGCCGCCACCGAAGCGGCCGACCCTGCCGCAGCGCCCAGCGCCGCCTTGCCGGCCTTTTCCCACACCGAAGTGGTCTTGCGCGGGCGGGCGCGGACCTCCTCGACACCCTTTTCCTCAACCTCGAGTGCCGTGGCCGCAGCGTCGGCGGCCTTCTGTTCGAGCACTTCGGCGGCACTCTCGCGGTTCACTTTGGTATCGTATTTGCCATCGACCGGGCTGATCGACTGGATAATTGCCCGCTCCTTGGGCGTAATCGGCCCCAGCCGGCTGCGCGGCGGCTTGACCAGCGTGCGCTGGACAATGCCTGGCGCGCCGTCTTCCAGCAGGGTGGAGACCAGCGCCTCGCCGGTCCTTAGTTCGGTGATGGCGGTCTCGACATCCAGATCAGGATTGATGCGGAAGGTATCTGCCGCCGCCTTGATCGCCTTCTTGTCCTTGGGGGTGAAGGCGCGCAACGCGTGCTGCACCCGGTTGCCGAGTTGGCCGGCCACCTGTTCGGGAATGTCGATCGGGTTTTGGGTGATGAAATAGACCCCAACGCCTTTCGACCGGATCAGGCGCACGACCCGCTCGATGGTGTCGGTCAGCGCTTTGGGGGCATCGTCGAACAGCAGGTGGGCCTCGTCGAAGAAGAACACCAGCTTGGGCTTCTCGGGATCGCCCACCTCGGGCAGGCTTTCGAACAGTTCGGCCAGCAGCCACAGCAGGAACGTGGCGTAGAGCTTGGGGCTGCGCATCAGCTGGTCGGCGGCCAGCACGTTGATATAGCCGCGCCCCTGCTCGTCGCAGCGCAGGAAATCGTCGATCTCCAGCGCCGGTTCGCCGAAGAACTGCGCGCCGCCCTGCGAATCGAGGCTGAGCAGCTGGCGCTGGATTGCGCCCACGCTGGCCTTGGTGACATTGCCGTACTTCGCCGTCAGTTCTGCCGCATTGTTGGCCGTGTGGAGCAGCATCGCCTGCAAATCCTCCAGGTCGAGCAGCAGCATCCCCTGTTCGTCGGCATAGCGGAACACGATGTTGAGCACGCCTTCCTGCGTGTCGTTCAGGTCGAGCAGGCGGGCAAGCAGCAGCGGACCCATTTCCGACACCGTAGTGCGGATCGGGTGGCCCTGTTGGCCATAGAGATCCCAGAAGATCACCGGATTGTCGGAATAGGCATAGTCGGTCATGCCCAGTTCCGCCGCGCGGCCTTCCAGCTTGGCGGCGTGCTTGAAAGTGGGCGATCCGGGCATCGAAATGCCCGACAGGTCGCCTTTCACATCGGCGACGAATACCGGCACGCCAACGGCCGAAAAGCTTTCGGCCAGGCCCTGCAAGGTCACCGTCTTCCCCGTGCCGGTGGCGCCCGCAACCAGCCCGTGGCGGTTGGACCGGGCGAGGTTGAGCACCTGGCTCCCGCCGCTGGCATCCTTGCCAATGAAAATCTCGCCCATGTCTTGCGCCCCGTCCGTTGAAATCCCGGCGTCATGCTTGGCGCAGGCAAAGGTGCGCGGTCAAGCGATAGACACGGGCAATTTTCCGGCTAGAGCGGGGCAATGGCCGGGCCAGATCTCTCCAGCGAACCCTTTGTCCTGCTCGACGATGCGCGCGCCGACGGGGCGAGCGATGCGCAACTGTTCGAGCGTCCGCGCGCGCTGTTCGTCGCCCGCCGCCCGGCCGACGTTGCCCGCGTGCTGGCCGAGGCCGAGGCCGCCCAGAAAGCGAGCGGCGGCACGCTGGCAGGCTACCTTGCCTATGAAGCAGGCTTGGCGCTGGAGCCCAGGCTGCACCCCCTGGCAGACAGCCGCAGCGGGGCGGCCGGGCCATTGGTGTGGTTCGGCCTGTTCGATGAGGTGACCACGATCCCTTCGGCCGAGGTCCCCGCCTGGCTCGAAGCGCGCGGCGGTACCGGACGGGCGAGCATCGGCCCGATGGAGCCGCAGGTATCGACCGGCGCCTATCTCGCAGGTTTCGAACGGCTGCAGGAAGCAATCCGCGCGGGCGATATCTACCAGGCCAATTTCACCATGATGCTGGCAGGCGCGGCAAGCGGCGAGCCGCTGGCGATCTACCGCGCGATCCGCCCTGCCGCGCAGGCGGGCTATGGCGGCGTGGTGTTCGACGGGTCGCACTGGCTGCTGTCGTTCAGCCCTGAACTGTTCTTCACGCTGAAAGGGCGTGAGGCCAAGGTCAAACCCATGAAGGGCACCCGCCCGCGCGGGCAGACCGCGGCCGAGGATGCTTCGCTGGCAAGCGAACTGGCCGCATCGGTCAAGGACCGGGCCGAAAACCTGATGATCGTGGACCTGATGCGCAATGATCTTTCCCGCGTGGCCGAAGCAGGCAGCGTGCGGGTGGACCGGCCCTTTACCGTGGAAAGCTATCCCACCCTGCACACCATGGTTTCCACCGTGCGCGCCACGCTGAAGCCGGATCGCGGCGCATTCGACATGATCGCCGCGCTGTTTCCCTGCGGCTCGATCACCGGCGCGCCCAAAATCCGCGCGATGGAACTGATCGGCGAGGTGGAGCGCGATGCGCGGGGGCCATATTGCGGCGCCATCGGGCGAATCGGCAGCTCTCCGGATGGAGAGGCGGATGCTGCCTTCAACGTCGCCATCCGCACCGTCCGGCTGACCCCGGGCGAAAACAACCGCCACCATGCCGTGGCGGGCGTGGGCGGAGCCATCGTGGCTGACAGCCAGGGGATGGGCGAATGGCGCGAATGCCTGGTCAAGGGCGGCTTCTTGCGCGGAGAGGCATCGGGCGCGGACCTGATCGAGTCCATGCGGTTCGATCCTGTCGATGGCATCCCGCTGCTCGAACTCCATCTCGAACGGCTGAAGGCGAGCGCGCTGGCGCTGGGTTTTGCTTTCGACCGGCACGAGACCCGCAACCGCATCCAGGCCCTGTGCTTCGAACTGGAAGACCCCGCCAAGCTGCGCATCCTGCTCGCCCGCAGCGGCGAAGTGACGCTGGAGGCGCAACCGCTGTCCGCAGGTGCCCTGCCGCCCGTGGTGCGCTGCGCGGTCATGCCGCTGCCGGTGGTGACCGGCGACTGGCGCCTGCGCCACAAGAGCACTGACCGCGCGTTCTACGACCAGGCACGGGCTGCGGCACAGGCGATTGGCGCGGACGAGGCGCTGTTCCTGCGCGACGACGGCCTGCTGACCGAAGCGAGCCATTCCAACCTGTTCGTGCGCGGCGCCGACGGAATGCTCCTCACTCCGCCGCTGGCGCTTGGGCTGCTGCCCGGTGTCATGCGCCGCCACCTGATCGACGAAGGCCGCGCGGTGGAGGCCGAACTGACGCTGGACGATCTTGCTGCAGGCTTCCTCCTCGGCAATTCCGTGCGCGGATTGATGAAGGCGAAACTGCTATGACCGGGCTCAGCCAGCACCTCCAGCGGATCGAAGCATCGCCCACCACGGCGATGACCGACCGGGCAACGCAATTGCGTGAGGAAGGCCGCGACATCATCTCGCTGTCCGTGGGCGAGCCCGATTTTGCCACCCCGCCCCACGTGATCGAAGCCGCCAAGGCGGCGATGGACGCAGGCGCTACCAAGTACACCCCCGTCACCGGCACCATGGCGCTGAAGAAGGCCGCCTGCCTCCATTTCGAGCGCGATCTCGGCATCGCCACCGGTCCTTCGCGCGTGATCGTCAGCGCGGGCGGCAAGCAGGCGCTGTTCGAGGCCATCGTTGCCACGGTCAGCGAGGGCGACGAGGTGATCGTGCCTTCGCCGTGGTGGGTGTCCTATCCGCAGATGGTGCGCTTTGCCGGGGGCAGCGTGGTGCCCTTGCGCACCCATGCGAGCCGCAATTTCCGCTTTGATCCGGGCGATGTCGAAGCGCTGATCGGGCCGCGCACCAACTGGCTGATGCTCAATTCGCCCGGCAACCCGACCGGCGCGGTCTATCCGGCGGACATGCTGCTGGGCATCGGCGAAGTGATCCGCCGCCATCCGGGCGTGATGGTGCTGTCCGACGATATCTACGCGCCGCTGAACTATTCTGATGGCCCCCATGCCACGCTGGCCAACCTCTGCCCGGACCTGGCCGACCGCATCTGCACGGTTTCCGGTGTATCCAAGAGCCACGCGATGACCGGCTTCCGCATCGGCGTTGCCACCGGGCCGAAGTGGCTGATCGATGCCATGGGCACGCTGCAGAGCAATTCCAGCGGCAACCCCGCCGCCGTCAGCCAGGCCGCCGCCGTGGCCGCCTTCGAAGGCCCCCAGCAATTCCTCGCCGAATGGCGCGAAATCTTCCGCCGCCGGCGCGACATGGTGGTGGCGGGGATCAACGCCATCCCCGGCCTCAGCACCCCGGTGCCCGATGGCGCGTTTTACTGTTTTATCGATGCGAGCCCCCACATGACCAAAAACGGGGGTCGCTTTGGTGACGACAAGGCGCTGGCGCTGCACCTGCTCGATCACGGCGTGGCCGTGGTCGCCGCATCGGCCTTTGGCGGGAAGGACGGCTTCCGCATCTCCTTCGCCACCGGAGAAGACGTGCTGGCCGAGGCGATCCGCCGCATCGAAACAGCACTGGCCTGACAGCCTGATCTTCGCGGTTCGACAATCGCGCCCTTAACGGTCTATGGGCGGGCGATGAGCGAATTCATCATCCTGTACGAAGATGCCGAGGCCCTGGTGATCGACAAGCCGGGCGGCCTGCCGATCGACACGCCGCGCAAGCGCGGCCCGTCGATCGAGCAGCGGCTGGGCGAGCTGAAGCTGGGCTTCCAGCGCGAGCCGCAACCGGCCCACCGGCTCGACACCGACACCTCCGGCTGCCTGCTGTTTGCGCGCAATCCCAAGGCCTTGGTGCGCTACCATCAGGCGTTCGAACAGCGGCTGGTGGGCAAGACCTATCTCGGCGTGCTGGCGGGCATTCCGGACCAGAAAGAAGGCGACATCGACCTGGCGCTCACCAAGATCAGCAGCGAGGAAAAGGGCTGGCGGATGATTCCCGCGAAAAAGGGCAAGCCCAGCCTTACCCGCTGGCGCGTGGTGGCCGAGGCCAATGGCCGGGCGCTGGTGGAATTCACGCCCGAAACCGGCCGCACCCACCAGATCCGCGTCCACGCCGCCAGCGGCATCGGCATCCCCCTGCTGGGCGATCCGGTTTACGGGACAAAGGCCGGTTATGCCCGCACCATGCTCCACGCCAGCAGGCTGGAAGTGGCGCGCGATGGCAAGCCGCCGATCATTGCCGAAGCGCCCATGCCGGCTGACTTTGTGGCCCAAGGGTTCTGAGCCATGGGCCGCGTCGTCGATCGCGCGCTGGAACTGGTCGAGGAAAGCTTCGTCACCGCCAGCGGCCCCGGCGGGCAGAACGTCAACAAGGTGGCGACTGCCGTGCAACTGCGGGTCGATGTATTCCAGCTTGGCGTGACGCCTGCGGTGTTCCAGCGGCTGAAGACGCTGGCCGGATCGCGCATGACGTCGAAAGGCGAGATCGTGATCGATGCGCGCCGGTTCCGCACCCAGGAAGCCAACCGCGCCGATGCGCGCGAGCGCCTCACCGAACTGATCGAGGCTGCGCTGGTCGAACCCAAGAAGCGCGCCCGCACCACGGTCAACCGCCCCGGCAAGGTCAAGCGGCTGGCTTCCAAGAAGGCCCGCACCGCAGTGAAGGCCACCCGCGGCAAGGTGGACTGGTAGAGGCCAGCCCAAGTGCTCCTCGGCTTGACTTTGCCCCGATTCTGTCCCAATGGCCCGCCCCATGTGGCGGCGCCTTGCGCGTCGCCTGTTGCATTTATGGGTCCGGCCCGTCGCCTGCCCTGACAGATATCATTGGGAATTGAGACATGGCGAAGCCCGCAACCATCAAGATCCGCCTGAACTCGACCGAGTCGGGGCACTTCTACGTGACCAAGAAGAACCCCCGCAACACGACCGAGAAGATGAGCTTCCGCAAGTACGATCCGGTCGTGAAGAAGCACGTCGAGTACAAGGAAGGCAAGATCAAGTAAGCTGCCAGCTGCTTGCTTGCCGAATGTGAACAGCGGGAACATCGCGGTTCAGTGACAGTTCAAGCCCCGGCCACTATGGGAGGGCGCATGAACAGCTTCAAATCGATTTCCGCCAAAGTGCTGGGCGCCGCATCTGCCGGCGCCCTGGCCGTTCTTGCCCCTGCCGCACTGGTTGCGCCCGCCCCGGCTACGGCGCAAAGCGCCAGCCAGGTGGACCGCGCCGCCCAGGCACTGCGCGCCATTACCACGATGAAGGCCGATTTCACCCAGACCGACCGCAGCGGCCAGACCGTGTCCGGCACGCTCACGCTAAAAAGCCCCGGGCGCATCCGGTTCGAGTATTCCAGCGATGTGAACATGCTGGTGGTATCCAACGGCTCCACCCTGACGCTGGTCGATTACGATGTGCAGCAGGTGGAACGCTATCCGGTGCGCAATTCGCCGCTGGGCGCGCTGCTCGATCCCAATCGCGAGATGTCCCGCTTTGGCAGCGTGGTGCCGACCAATTCCCCCGGCGTGGTGAGCATCGCGGTGGCCGATCCCGACCGGCCCGAGATTCCCGGCTTCACCTTCATCTTCGTCGAGAAGGCCTCGGCCCCTGGCGGGCTGGAACTGGCGAGCTGGGTAGCGCTCGATGCGCAGAATTCGCGCACCACGGTGCGTCTGCGGAATCACCGCTATGGCATGGACGTGGCGAACAGCACGTTCACCTTCCGTGACCCCCGCCGGACGACCCGTCGCCCCTGACCATCGGTTGGCGGGCGAGCTGTTGGATGGTTGCGACAAAGCGCGACAGGTCATTCATTCTCCTGACAGGCAGGCGTCCCTATATTGAGATCTGCAAGACGGCTGGCGGACGCGGGTTTCCCCCCTGTTGCCCGCATCGCCACCAAGGCCGGATTGCAAGCGTGACGAACGCTGAAAAGAACCCCCGTCCCAACATGCCCCCGGGACGGGGGTTTATTCTTCCCAACTCCGAACACTTGCTGGCTCACCGCGCCCCCCCTAAGGCTGGCGCATGATCTCTGTTGCCACGTGGAATATCAATTCGGTCCGCCTGCGCATGCCCCAGGTGGCGCGCTTCCTGGTCGAGCAGGCGCCCGATGTGCTGTGCCTGCAGGAGATCAAGTGCCAGGAGCAGTTGTTCCCCTACAAGGACTTCGCTGACCTCGGCTACAGCCACATGGTGGTCCACGGGCAGAAGGGCTATCACGGCGTGGCCACGGTCAGCCGCATCCCGATCCGAGAATTTTCACGCTACGACTGGCAGGACAATGGCGAGGCGCGGCATGTCGGCGTGGAGCTGCTGGGCCCCGAGGCCGGCGCGCTGGCCGGCATGGTGCTGGAGAACGTCTATATTCCCGCTGGCGGCGACCAGCCCGATCGCACGATCAACCCCAAGTTCGGCCAGAAGCTCGATTTCCTCGAACGGATGACCCGCTGGGCGGGCGCGCTTGACCGCCCCACTCTGATTGTCGGCGATTTCAACATCGCACCGCTGCCCGATGATGTCTATGACCACAAGGCGCTGCTGAAAGTGGTCAGCCATACCCCGATCGAGGTCGAGACGCTGGGCCGCTTCGCCGATGCGCACGGCTGGGTCGATATCGGCCGCAAGCATATCCCCGCGCCGACCCGCAACTGGACCTGGTGGTCATACCGCACCTACTGGCAGGAAAAGGATCGCGGCCGCAGGCTGGACCATATGTGGGCCTCGCCCGACCTCGCCGCGCAGACGCTGGGCCACCGTTTCGTCGAAGAAACGCGCCGCTGGGAACAGCCGAGCGACCATGTGCCGCTGATCACGGAATTCGCCAGCTGAGCACGGTCCCGCCTTCTCCCGCGCGCCGGGTGGCGCAGGCGGTGGACGCGCTGCGTCACGGCTGGCCGGTGAAGCTGGGTGATGCGCCCGTGCTGCTGCCGGTCGAAACCGCACCCGGCGGCGAAGCGAGCGCTGCCTGCATTCTGATATCCGCCGCGCGCGCCGCCACGCTCAAACTCGCCAACCAACGCGAGGCGGCAGATGGCCACAGCCCCGTTCTGGTCCGCGCCGCCGCGCCGCTGTCGCTGGCCGATGCACGGCCCGTGGCCGATCCCTCGCTCGATCTGGTCGTGCCGCTCAAGGGGCCATTCAAGGCCGAATCCATCCCCCACCTGCCCGAGGCCGAAGCCGCGCTGGAACTGGCACGCATTGCCGGGATCCTGCCCGCTTTCCTCTATGATCCTGCCGATGCCGGGGAGGCGGTGTGCCTTGAGGCCGCTGACCTCGCCCACTGGGCCGACCCGACGCATCTCACCATCGCGACCCGCGCCCGCCTGCCGGTGGCCGCCATCGCCGATGCCGAACTCGTAGCCTTCCGCAAGGTGGACGACATGCGCGAGCACGTGGCGCTGGTGATCGGCCAGCCCAACTTCGACCGCGAACCCTTGGTGCGCCTCCATTCCGAATGCCTGACCGGCGACATCTTCGGCAGCCTCAAATGCGACTGCGGCCCGCAATTGCAGGCAGCTCTCAAGCTGATGGCGGCAGAGGCGGAACAGGGCGGCTGGGGCGTGCTGCTCTACCTCCGGCAGGAAGGGCGCGGCATCGGCCTCGTCAACAAGCTGCGCGCCTATCGGCTACAGGACGCCGGGTTCGACACCATCGACGCCAACATGCGGCTCGGCCTGCCGGTCGAGGCACGCGATTTCCCCACTGCGGCGCGGATGCTGGACCTTCTTGGTGTGGAGCGGGTCCGCCTGCTCACCAACAACCCCGCCAAGGTCGCGGCGATGGCGGCGGCGGGAGTGACGGTGACGCAGCGGGTGGCGCACCAGCTGCCGGCCAACCCGCACAACCAGCACTACCTCGATACCAAACGCGACCGCGCGGGGCATTTGTTGGGGTAGGGTTTTCGGGTTGGGGATGGCTGCCATAGCGCCTTGATCAGCCTGTCAGCTAACGACCCCTTTGCGGTCGCTCGCTGGACGTTGTAGGATAGTGGATGTGGGCATCATGGAATGGATAGCTGCCGGGGTGCCGATTGGCCTGCTGGCGTCGCTTGTCCCAAGCAGAAAAGCAGGATGTGCCTTTCTCTGTCTAATCCCGGTAGCGATGATTGTATTTGTCTATGTAGAGCTCGCTGAACCAACGCGACGACCGGACGCCCTCGACGCTTTGCTTTATTTTTTCGGACCGCTGTATCCGAGCATTGGGGCTGTCGCCGGCTTCACCGGTGGGAGAAGCGTTCGAGCTTGGCTGGCTTCACGCAAAGCCCGACGTGATCGTACCTAAGGCGGAATGGCAGCTTCCCACCCAATTCCACCCCTCAGGGTCCCCCCTACCTGATCTCGTACCGCGCCAGGTTGGCCGCCAGCCGGTTGTCCTCGATCCGGCTCACTTCGCCCGACCAGTCGGCCACGAAGGTGGAGCGGCGGTCAACGCCCGGGGCGAAGCGGGCGTGGTTTCCGGCCACCACCAGTCCGGCGCTGGAATAGTCGCGGCTTTCGGGCGCTACGGCGATGAAGGCGGAGTAGTTCTCCTTGTCGCGGCCCTGGACGAACCAGTTGTTGCTGATCTGCCCGCTGGCCCCCGCCGGAAGGTCGATCATGTAGTTGGTGCCGCGTCCGCCCGCATCATCGAAGCTGGAACTGGCGATTTCCACCCTGGGCGCGCGCAACTTGACATAGTGGCCGCCGCGCCCTTCCTCGAACCGGCTGTTGGTGATGCGCACCAGGCCCAGCGCCCCCGTATAGATCGAGTGCGCACAGCCGCCCGAGCCTTCGCAGGTGCCAAGGCGGGTGAAGGTCGAGCGGTCCACCACCAGCGTCGCGGTCTCGGCATTGGCGGTCAGGATGCCCTGCTGGCTGTCGCGGAACCAGCTTTGCGCCACGGTGAGGTTGCCCGCTTCCAGCCTGATCCCGGCGCCGTTGTAATCGCGCACGTTCATGCTCTGGAACACCAGACCCGAAACCTGTGCCCCGCGCCCGCGCAGCACCAGAGCGGCCTTGCCTTCGCAGGTGACGGCATCGAACACGGCCTGCCCCGGAACCTGCGCCAGATAGGCGATCTCGCCTGCTTCCTGCACCGCACATTGCCGGTGGTTGCCGGGCGCAATGGCAATGGTCCCGCGCCCGTCACCGATGGCATCGACCGCCGCCTGCAAGCTGCCAAAACCGCGCCCCGTCTCGGTCACGGTGAACGGCGCGGAATTGCCCTGCGCCAGCAGCGCGGTGAGCGGAATCGCGGCAGTCGCGACTAGCGCGAGGGCGATGATGGAACGGGTCGCAGGTCGGGTCATTCTGCCAACATCGCACAAACCGGTTAATGGGCCGCAAAGCGTTCCCTAAGGCCGCCGATTGTCCTTTGTCCGCTCCTGCTCGCGTTTCCATGCGAGCACATCGTCCAACCGGATCACTTCGGATCGCGCCATCATCCAGCGGATCATCGCCACGGCCCAGACCGTGGTCACTACCAGGAACCCGAACGTGACCCAGCCGACGAAAGCGTCATCCTCCGGCGCGCTCGCCACCAGCCAGGCATAGGCGCCGCACATCAGCAGGAAGACGATCATCCACATGCCGAACAGTCGCCAGCCTTCCGCGTTGCGCGGCATGATCTTCATGCCCAGCCGCCCCTGCCGGTAGCAGACGAACGGCTTGTCCTCCTCACCCATCACTCGCTCTCCTCACTCTCTTTCCGGGGCCGTCCCCGGCGCGGCGTTTCGCTCTGGCCCACCTTGATCCCGCGCCGCCCCAGCGCCTCGCGCAGCAGCACCTCGACCTCGGCATTGACCGAGCGGAAGTCTGCCGCAGCGACCCGTTCCAGCGCTGCATGGAGCGCCGGATCGAGCCTGAGGGGGAATGGTTTGCGGGGAGGAGGGGCCATGGTTTTACTGGTACAGCGTTCCGGTATTGACCACCGGCTGGGTATCGCGATCGCCCACCAGCACGACCATCAGGTTCGAAACCATCGCCGCTTTGCGCTCATCATCAAGGTGCACGATGTTATCGGCCGACAGCTTTTCCAGCGCCATCTCGACCATGCTCACCGCGCCCAGCACCAGCTTGGCCCGCGCGGCAATTACCGCTTCGGCCTGCTGGCGGCGCAGCATGGCCCCGGCGATTTCGGGGGCATAGGCAAGGTGGGTCAGCCCCGCCTCGTCCACCACGATGCCCGCCACGCGCAGCCGGTCGTTCAGTTCGGCCTGCAGTTCGGCATTGATGACATCGGCAGAGCCGCGCAGCGTGGTCTCGTCCTCCTCGCTCATATCGTCATAGGGATGGCGCGCGCCGACGGTGCGCAGCGCGGCCTCGATCTGGATGTTCACGAATTGCTTGTAGTCGTCCACGTCGAACACCGCCTGGGCGGTATCGGACACGCGCCACACCACGTTGCAGGCGATTTCCACCGGGTTGCCACGCAGGTCGTTGATCTTGACCCGTTCGGAATGGATGTTGTGCGCCCGCATCGAGATCTTCTTGCGGCCCATCCACGGCCAGACCCAGTGCAGGCCGGTCTTGCGATCGGTCCCGCGATAGTCGCCGAACAGCGTAATGACCGCGCCCTGGTTGGGCTGGATCATGTAGAAACCCAGCAACACGAAGAGGATCGCCAGCACCGAAACCGGCAGCGAGATGATCCCCAGCAAACTGGGGCCATCCGTGCCGAACAAGACGAAGCGCCACAGGATCCACAGGACCAGCGCGAGTACCGTCAGCAGCATCACATAGCCATTGTAGGTGTTGGCGGATCGCTCCTTGCTGGTGTTCATGCCCAATGAAATCTCGGCCATACCATTCCCTCCTTATGATATATATATGATATCATATTTACCCATGGTCGGAGATTTGGCAAGCGATTCGGAATTCAGTGCTGGCGGATCACGGCAAGGAAAGCGTCGCCATAGGCCTCCAGCTTTTTCGCGCCGATGCCGGGAACCTCGCCCAGTTCGCTGATGGTCGATGGGTGCGCCTGCGCCATGTCGCGCAAGGTGGCATCGTGGAAGATGACATAGGGCGGCACCTGGGCTTCCTTCGCCAGTGCGCGCCGCAGGTCGCGCAGGGCCTCGAACAGCGGATCGCCGACGGGGTTGGGCACTGTCGAGCTGCCCCGGCGGCCCCCACGCCTGTCCCCCCGTGGCTGGCGCTCGACCGGGCGGGCGATAGTGACAGAGGCCTCGCCCTTCAGGATCGCCCGCGCCTCGCCGCCCAGCGCCAGCCCGCCATGCTCGGTCGCCACCAGCGCGCCGCGGGCCTGCAGCGCGCGGCTCAATGGCTGGAGCATCCGCGCCTCGTCGCCCTCGACAATCCCGAAGACCGACAGCTTGTCATGACCACGGCTGACGATCCGCTCGTCGCTCGCCCCGGTCAGCACCTTCTGCACATGGCCGAAGCCGAAGCTCTGCCCGGTGCGATAGACTGCGGACAGGAGTTTTCGCGCCAGTTCGGTCACCACCGTCAAGCCCGGCGGATCGAGGCAGTTGTCGCAATTGCCGCAGGTCCTGGGCGGATCCTCGCCGAAATGCCGCAAAAGCAGGGCGCGACGGCATTCGTGCGTTTCGACCAGCGCGGCCAGGGCATCGAGCCGGGTGCGCTCTCCCGCCTGGCGGGCAGGCTCGACTTCGGACAGGCGCTGGCGGGCCTGGACGAAATCGCCCGCGCCCCAGAACATCACCGCCTGGGCCGGATCGCCATCGCGCCCGGCGCGGCCGGTTTCCTGGTAATAGGCCTCGATCGACTTGGGGATGCCCGCATGGGCCACGAACCGCACGTCGGGCTTGTCGATCCCCATGCCGAAAGCGATCGTGGCGACCATCACCATGTCCTCGCTCGCCACGAAGGCAGCCTGGTTGGCGGCGCGCTGTTCGGGCGGCAGGCCAGCGTGATAGGGCAGCACCTGCCGTCCGCTGGCGGCAGCAAGTCCTGCGGCGAGATCCTCCACCTTCTTGCGTGTAGGGGCATAGATGATCCCGGGCCCGGGCTGCTCCTCCATCAGCCGGGCAAGCTGCGCGGCCACCCCCTGGCGGTGGCGCACGGCATAGCGGATGTTGGGCCGGTCGAACCCTGCCACCACCATGCCTTCATCGGGAATGCCTAGCTGGTGCAGCACATCGGTGCGGGTGTGCTCGTCCGCCGTAGCGGTCAGCGCCAGTCGGGGGACCGCCGGAAAGGCGTCCATCAGCGGGCGCAGCAGGCGGTAATCGGGGCGGAAATCGTGGCCCCATTCGGATACGCAGTGCGCCTCGTCCACCGCGAACAGCGCCAGGCGGCCTTCTGACAGCAGTTCGCGGAAGGCGGGCTGGCTGGCGCGTTCGGGCGCTACATAGAGCAGGTCCAGCTGCCCGGCGCGGAAGGCGTCCACCGTTTCGCGCCAGTCGGCGTCCACGCTGGTCAGGGCGGCGGCGGCAATGCCGTTGGCGCGGGCCGAGCGCAGCTGGTCGTGCATAAGCGCGATCAGCGGCGACACGACCACGCAGGTTCCATCGAGCAGGGTGGCTGGCAACTGGTAGGTGAGCGACTTGCCCGCACCCGTGGGCATGATCGCCAGCGCCGATTGCCCGTCCAGCACCCGCGCCACAACCTGTTCCTGCACCCCGCGAAAGGTCTCGAACCCGAACACCCGGCGCAGCGCGGCGTGGGCTTCGGGCGGAGCTGTCGGGGCAAGGGGAGCGGCGGAGACTGGCATGGCCCGGGGCTTGGCACAGCCTTGCCGCGACCGGAACCCGCACGGGCGGCGTTTCTACGATTTAATTCGCTGCGGCTTCGCGCTATCCGTGTGCGCGACCTGCCAAACGGAGACACCTGCCATGAAAAAGACCTTTACTACTGCGCTTGCCGGCGCTTTCGCGCTGACCCTGGCTGCCTGCGGCTCCACTACCGATGCTTCGGAAGATGCCAGCGCCGACAATGTCGAGATTCCCGCAGACGAAGCCATGGCCGGTGCCCCTGTCCCGGTGGACGATCCCGATGCCCTGGCTGAAGCGGCCGATGCTGCCGAAGCCGATGCAATGGATGCCGCCGCAGCTGCCGAGGATATGGTGGCATCCGATTCGCCCGAAGCCGCAACCGTCACCGAAGCGGCCGAGTGACCGGACGCGCTGCCCTTCTTGCCGCCTGTGTGCTGCTGGCGGGCTGCGGCGCGGCGGACAACGACCCCGGGCCGGGCGGGGTAACCGTGGGCGAGGCGCGGGCGCTGGATGAAGCGGCCGAGATGCTCGACCAGCAGCGCCTGCCCGCAGAGGCGCTGGACGATCCTGCCGCCACTCCGGAATCCTGAAGGCGCACAACAGAAAAGGGCCGGTTCCTCGCGGAACCGGCCCTTGTTCTTTGCCGGAAGGCCTGAACCTTCCTGCGGACGATTACTCGACCGGAGCTTCTTCTTCGACGACTTCGCCTTCCATCGCGGCATCGTCCATCGCGCCTTCTTCCATCACGGGCTCTTCGACCACGACTTCTTCCATCGCGGGCTCTTCAACCACAACTTCTTCGCTGGCTTCTTCAGCGCAGGCGGCGAGGCCCATGGTCAGCACGGCAGCGGCGGCGACAGAAATAATCTTCTTCATGTGATTTCCCCTTCAAGAACCGGGGCAGCGAACACCACCCCCGATGAATGGGCATGCGCCCCTTCGGGAACTCGCTTAGCGTATTTCTCCGTCACGCAACAGGTTTACTGCAACCAACAGCACGACGGCCCCGGCCAGCTCAACCATCAGGGCTTCGACCTTGTACCTTCCACCGATAACATCTCCCAACCCTATCAGGGGGTTAAGGATGATTCCGGCAAGCAGCGCGCCACCAATTCCGGCGAGCACATTGACCAGGAGCCGCGACTTTTCCCCCGTCTGGAGGATAATCGTGGCCACCCAGCCCAACGCCATGCCGAGCAATAGGAGGAAAATGAGGCCCATTAGAGGCAAATCCGCTGTGTCATGCCCGACCAACGCGGCTTTCAGCCTGGGGGTTCCGTAATGTCCCGGAATCGCTGATTCTAGAACAGCACCAGCAGCCCGATCCCCAAGGCCACGCGATAGATGACAAACACCATCATCGAAGCGCGTTTGAGGAAGTTCATCAGGAAGGCCATGGTCAGGAAGGCCGCCACGAAGGTCAGCACACCGGCCACCAGCGCATCCCACTGCATCTGGGCCGAAGCTTCGGCCAGGTCGAGCGCGGCAAGGAGGCCTGCACCGGCAACCGCCGGAATCGCCAGCAGGAACGAGAACCGCGCCGCCTCGACCCGCTTGTAGCCCAGCGCGCGGGCCGCCGTCATCGTGGCGCCCGAACGGCTGGTGCCGGGGATCAGCGCCATGGCCTGGGCCAGGCCGATCAGGATGGCATCGCGCAGGCTCGCGTCCTCGAAGTTCTTCTCCTGCCGCCCCCAGCGGTCCGCCGCGCCGAGCAGCAGACCGTAAACGATCAGGTTCACCGCCACGAGATCGGTGATGCGGAAGCTTTCCATGTAGCCGCCCAGCTTGAGGAACAGGCCGAAGGCCACCGCGGGGACAGTTCCGGCGATCACCCACAGGAACAGCCGGCGCTGCTGCGGCTCCTTGCCAATGCCCACCGTGGCGAACCCGCCTCGGGCAAGGCCCACCACGTCGCGCCAGAAATAGATGATGATTGCCAGCAGCGAGCCGACATGGACCGCCACGTCGATCATCGGCCCCTGGTCGGGGAAATCGGTCAGGTAGGGGATGAGGATCAGGTGCCCGGAGGACGAGATCGGCAGGAATTCGGTGATCCCCTGGACCACGGCGATGAGCAGCAACTGGAGGAAGGTCATGCGGGCGGGTGATCCTGCTGGCGTGGAGCTACGGCCTTAACCGCCAGCCCCACGCCTTCACAAGCCTGCAAACCGATGCCCGCGAAAAAGAGCCGCCTACCAGATCGACACGCGCTCCTCGGGCGGCAGGTAGAGCGGATCTTCGGGCGACACATCGAACGCCTCGTACCAGGCATCGACATGGCGCACCGCGTTGTTGAGGCGGAAATCGGAAGGCGGGTGAGTGCCGCCAACCATCTGCGCACGCCGCGCCTCCGGCCGGATCATGCCGCGCCAGACCTGCGCGAAGCCGAGGAAGAACCGCTGGTCGCCGGTCAGCCCGTCGATCATCGGGGCCTCTGCCCCGTCCAGCGACAGGCGATAGGCGCGATAGGCCATCTGCAGGCCGACCACGTCGCCCAGCGTCTCGCCCATGCCGCGGCTGGTCAGGCATACGTCGCCGTCCTCGGTGCAATACTGCTGGAGCAAGGTGAGAAGCTTGTCGGTCTGCGCGCGAAAGCCCGCCTGGTCCTCGGGCTGCCACCAGTTGCGCAGCGTGCCGGTCCCGTCATAGCGCGATCCGCTGTCATCAAAGCCGTGGCCGATCTCGTGGCCGATGACCGCGCCGATAGCGCCATAGTTGACCGCCGCATCGGCACTGGCATCGAAGAACGGTGCCTGCAGGATCGCCGCAGGGAAGACGATCTGGTTGAACGGCGGCATGTAATAGGCGTTCACCGTCTGCGGCAGCATCAGCCATTCCATCCGGTCCACCGGCTCGTTCAGGTCGGCCAGCGAATCGGCTTTGCGCCAGGCGCTGGCGCTGATCCGGTTGGCGACCGGCTGGCCGGGGCGCACTTCCAGCCCGTCATAGGTCTCGAACTCTGCCGGATAGCCGATCTGCGTGGAGAAGCTGGCCAGCTTGGCCCGCGCTTCGGCCAGGGTGGCCGGCGTCATCCAGTCGTTGCTGGCCAGGTCCTCGCCCATCGCGCGGATCAGGTTGGCGACCAGTTCGTCCATCTGCGCCTTGCTTTCGGGCGGGAAATGGCGCTCGACATATTTGGCGGCGAGCTGCTCGCCCAGCATGCCTTCGACTTCGCCGATGGCGCGCTTCCAGCGCGGGCGCTGTTCGGTCTGGCCGTTCAGCACCGTGCCGAAGAAGGCAAAGTTCGCATCGTCGATCGCGCGCGGCAGGACAGGGGAGTAGGACGACAGCAGGCGCACCGCCATCCACGCCTTGAGGTTGGCGAGCGGAGTTTCGGCCACCAGTTGCATCATCGCCGGCATGCCGCCGCCCATCATGGCGAGCTGTTCGGGGGTGAGGCCCAGTTCGGCCACTTTCTCCTCGGTCGGCAGGATCTGGCCGACAATGAAACGGTCCACCCCGGCAAAGCCGTTGGCATCGAGCATCACGTCGGTGGGGAAAGCCGGGGCAAGGGCCGCCATCTCGGCGCGCGACACCTCGTTGTAGGTCAATTCGGGGATGCGCAGGACCTGCCCGTCCCATTCCAGCTCGGCCACCTGATGTTCGAAGTCATAGACGATCTGCGCTGCGGTCGCCGGATCGGCATAGCCCGCCTGGCCCAGCATGAAGGTGAGGAATTCCATGTAGGCGGCACGAATCTCGAGATTGCGTTCACTGTCCACCAGGTAATAATCGCGGTCGGGCAGGCCCATGCCGGAGAACCCGGCCGATGCGACGTGGGCGTTCGGATCCTTGCGGTCGATGGTCACGCCCGCCGTAACAAGAGCGGGAACGCCCGGTTCGGCCGACAGGGCGACCAGCGCGGACAGATCCGGCGCGGCATAAATTTCACCCAGCAACGGATAGACCGGGGTAAGCCCCGCCGCATCGATGGCGTCCTGGTCAAGGAAGGCCTGGTATGCATCGACCAGCCGCCGCTCCGCCGTGCCGGGGGCCGGGTTGGCGGCGACCATGTCGGCCACCAGCCGTTCGACATCGGCAACGGCCTGCTCGCTCAGCATGTCGAAGGCGCCAAACCGCGAGCGGTCGGCCGGGATCTCGTTCGCTGCAACCCAGCGCGCGTTGACATAGGCGTTGAAGTCCACGCCGGGATTGATTGCCGGGTCGATCTGCGACAGGTCCACGCCCCAGGTACCAAAGTCCATCGTGGGGACAGCCATCGGTGCGGGGGGCGCGTCGGCTTGAGCTGTGGCGGGAATGGCAGTGGCGAGCGCGATGATGGAAATGCCGGTGGCAAGCAGTTGGCGGATCATGTGGTCCCTCGGGTTTGCCGCAGCGGGTGCGGCTTGGGTCTGTCAACGAAGCCTTAGCGCCGCTCCCCAGGGGAGGAACGTCGTTCGTCGGTTTCAGTTGTTACTTGGTCGATTTGTCGGCCAATTCAAGCCGCAGCGTCATCGAATTGCAGCGCGGCAAGGCGCGCATAGAGCCCGCCCCTGGCAATCAGGCTGGCATGATCGCCTTCCTCCACGATGCGCCCGCCGTCCATCACGATGATCCGGTCTGCCGCGCGCACGGTGGCCAGGCGGTGGGCGATGACGATGGTGGTGCGGTTCTGCATCAGCCGGTCCAATGCCTGCTGCACCAGTTGTTCGCTTTCGGCGTCCAGGGCGCTGGTCGCTTCGTCCAGCAACAGGATAGGTGCATCGCGCAGCAGGGCGCGGGCGATGGCCACGCGCTGGCGCTGCCCGCCCGACAGCCGCGCGCCGCCTTCGCCCAGGTAGGTGTCGAGGCCATCGGGCAGGGCACGCAGGAAGGTTTCCGCGTTGGCATCGCGGGCCGCCTGCCAGATCTGCTCTTCCGTGGCGTCCCACGCGCCATAGCGCAGGTTGTCGCGCGCATTGGCGGCAAACAGCGTGCCTTCCTGCGGGACCAGCGCCATGCGGGCGCGGATGGCGGCGGGATCGGCCTGGGTCAGCGGAACGCCGTCCATCTTCACCGTGCCCGAGGTCGGATCGTAGAACCGCTCGGCCAGCTGGAAGATCGTGCTCTTGCCTGCGCCAGAAGGCCCGACGATGGCCACGGTCTCGCCAGGTTCCACCGTCAGGCTGAAGCTGTCGATGGCATTCTCGGACAGGCGCGTGGGATAGCTGAACGTCACGTTCTGGAACGACAGGCTGCCGCGCGGCGGTTCGGGCAGGGCCACGGGCCGCGCCGGCGGGGCGATCGCGGGCTTTTCGTTGAGCAGTTCGTTGAGGCGGCTGGCCGCACCCGCCCCGCGCAGCAGGTCGCCATAGACTTCGGCCAGCGCGCCGAACGCGCCTGCCACCAGCATCCCGGTGAGGACAAATGCGGCAATGTCGCCACCCGAAAGGCTGCCGTCGGCCACCAGCAGCGCACCGCGCCACATGACCCCGGTGATCGCACCGAAGATCAGCGCGATGACCACTGCCGTCATCACCGCGCGCAAGGTAATGCGCTGGCGGGCGGTGTCGAACGTCGCCTCGACCTTCTCGGCAAAGCGGCCAAGCTCGCGCTTTTCCTGGTTGAAGCCCTGGACGATCTTCATCGCGCCCAGCACTTCGGACACCTGCGCGCCGACATCGGCCACGCGGTCCTGGCTCTCGCGGCTGACCTTGCGCAGGCGGCGGCCGATCAGCACGATGGGCACGATCACCACCGGAATCGCCACCGCCATCAGCAGGGCAAGGCCCGGTGCCAGCACGATCATGTAGGCCGATCCGCCAAGCGCCATGATGAGGTTGCGCAGCGCCACCGACACCGTGGTGCCCACCACCACTTCGATCTGCGCGGTATCGGCGGTCATCCGGCTGGAGATTTCCTTGGGGGAGTTTTCCTCGAAGAACCCGGGCGACAGGCGCAGCAGGTTTTCCTGCACCCGCTGGCGGATATCGGCGACCACCCGCTCGCCCAGCATCGACACGAAGTAAAACCGGCAGGCCGTGCCCAGGGCCAGCACGGCGGCGATCATGAACAGGTTGCGGAACCAGCGGTTGATTTCTTCCGGGTTGGTCCCTTGCGTGAACCCGCCGTCGATCACCTCGCGGAAATAGGCCGGGATGGCCAGCGTGGCGGCCGCGGTGACGAACAGGGCCAAACCCGCCAGCCCGATCAGCCCGGGATAGGCGCGCGCCGCCTTGAAGATCATCGCCAGCGGACCGAGCGACCGGGCGGGCGGCGGATCGCCGGCGTCAGGCGTCTCGGCTGGGGCGACGGTTTGGGATGATGCGCTGGTGGCCATTGGCGCAGGCGACTAGCCCAATTGGCCGCCAGAATGAAGGCCAAGCACATCACAAATTGTCGCGCGCTGCAGAAAGAAGCGCACAAATGCCTTTTGCTGCACTGCAACAACCCCTACATAGGGGTGGAGGACGCGGCGACAGACCGGGTCGCACACAAGATCGCAGCAGAAGGAACGCCATGCTCTATTCCGCCTACGAAATGCACCGGCAGATGATGAATGCCGCGAGCAACTGGGCGAACGTGGGCGCGGCCATGCTGTCGAACCCGGCGCTGCCGATGGGCTATTTCGGACTGGGTCCGGCCATGGCGAGCGCGCTCAAGGTCTTTGCCCACGTTTACGAGGAACGCGGCAAGCCCACGTTCGATATCGACACGGTCAAGGTGGATGGCAGGGAATTCGACGTTACCGAACAGGTCGTGTTCGAAAAGCCGTTCGGCAGCCTCAGGCATTTCAAGCGCGAGGGGCTGCCCAAGGATGCGCCGAAGCTGCTGATCGTCGCGCCGATGAGCGGGCACTATGCCACGCTGCTGCGCGGCACGGTGGCGCGCATGGTGGAAAACCAGGAAGTGTGGATCACCGATTGGGCCGACGCGCGCATGGTGCCGCTGTCCGAAGGGCTGTTCGACCTGGATGACTACATCGATTACCTTATCGAGTTCCTGCAATTCATCGGTGCCAATGGAAAGGGCAGCACACATATGCTGGCCGTGTGCCAGCCGTCGGTCCCGGCCTTCGCCGCCGCTGCCGTGATGGGCGCCAACGAGGATCCGTTCCGTCCTGCCAGCCTGACCATGATGGGCGGGCCGGTGGACACCCGCGCCAGCCCGACCAGCGTCAACGACGTGGCGGTGGACCGGCCCTTGAGCTGGTTTGCCAACAACGTCATCGCCACGGTCCCGCTCAGCTATCCCGGTGCCGGGCGCAAGGTCTATCCCGGCTTCCTGCAACTGGCCGGGTTCATCTCGATGAACCTCGAAAGCCACATGCAGAGCCATTATCAGATGTTCCAGCACCTCAACCTGGGCGACCACGATAGTGCCGAGGCCACGCGCAAGTTCTATGACGAATACCTGTCGGTCTGCGACATGACGGCGGAATTCTACCTCCAGACGATCCACCACGTGTTCCAGGAGCACACCCTGCCGCGTGGCAAGTTCGTCCATCGCGGCAAGGCGATCGAGCCGCGCGCGATCCGCGATACGGCCCTGCTGGCGATCGAGGGCGAGAAAGACGATATCTCGGGCATCGGCCAGACCAGGGCGGCGCTCGACCTCGCCCCGCTGCTGCCGGATGCGCAGAAGAAATATCACCTCGCCAAGGACGTGGGCCATTACGGCATTTTCAACGGGTCCAAGTGGCGCAACCAAATCGCCCCGGTGGTGGAAGACTGGATCCGCGCCAACCCGCGCTGAAAGCTAGGCTGCTGAGGCTGCCGACGACGGGGCCACCGCCCGCGCTTTCAACCGCGCCATCGGGACCCGGCTTTCGGGCCCCTCGACGCGGCGGACATAGGACCACAGGGCGCATTGCAGGCCCACCAGCATGAACAGGAACGGCTGGTAGCCGATGCCGACGAAGGCCGCGCCCGCCAGGTAGACCAGGTGTCCCTGCTGCAGCGCCGTGGCGAGGCCCCATTGCCAGCTCGAATTGTCGCCATCGCGGCGGCGGAACCGGCGGCGCAGTTTTTCCATGTGCCACAGCCCCAGAAGCTGCAGCCACAGCCAGATTCCCAGCCCGACATAGCCCTGTTCGCCCAGCAGCTCGAAATAGGACGAGTGGTAGGCGCGGGCTTCCTCGGTCACCTCGCGCAGTTCGACCTGGCGGTTGTTCTCCGGCCCGGTCACCACCTGCACATTGTAGGTGAAGCTATTGGCGCGATAGGCATCGAACCCGCCGCCCAGCGGATGGTCCCTGGCATAGTCGATGGTCCATTGCCACACCACCAGCCGGGTCGATGCGGACTGGTCGCCGCGGAAGCCGGTGATGGTCTCCATCCGCTCGACATAGCTGGCCGGCAGGAAGGGCACGGCCATGGTCAGAGCCAGACTGGCCGCGCCCATATAGAGGAACCGGTGTTTGACCGAGCGCAGCAGGAGCACGCCCAGCACGGCAATGCAGATCAGGCCGGTGCGCGCCGAGGTGCCGACCGGGATCAGCAGGCAGGCAAAGACCAGCCCTGCGGTAAAGGCCCATGTGGTCCAGTGGCGCGGGAAGATGTTGGTGTGCCGCGCCACCCACAAGGCCAGGGGAATTGTGGCAATGGCAACGGTGGAGATGATCGAGCCTTCGTACATGCCCGAATTCTGGTCCACCAGCAGGCGCAATTCGCCGTAACCGCCGCCGCCAAAGACCGTCTTGATCCCGCCATTGATGGCAATGGTGCCCACCGCCAGCACGACGAAGGTGACCGCCGCCTCGATCCGCAGTTTCGTCCGCAGCGTCAGAGGCAGGAAAGCGGCAAAGATCAGCGCCTTCCATACCCAGTCCCATTTGGCCCAGGCCGAATCCTGGAATTCCGCGCCCAGCGTGGTCATCCCGCACCACGCCAGCAAGGCCAGGATCAGCCCCTGGCGCAAGGTGAAGCGCGAGCCGTTCTTGGCATCGAGCAGCAGGTAGCCGGCAAAGGCGACGACAAAGGTGATCATCGACAGCTGGAAGCTCTGGATCAGGCCCCAGCCGATCTTCTGCGGGGCCACGATGTCGATGTAGATATAGGCCAACACCCAGATGAACGGGCGTTTCAGCCCCAGTAGCAGCAAGAGGCCGATAAAACCGAGGAGGAAGAGGTCCTTCAGCATGGCCTAGCTGTCCCGATCCGCCGGGGGTGCGGGCGCGCGCTTCTTGAGCCAGCGCGAGCGCGGCGCAGCGTCGCCCTCCTCGTCCAGCTCGTCACGCGACAGCAGCCGACAAGCGGCATAGGCCATCAGTCCGTGGGTCAGGGCAAGAGTGAGGATATCGACCAAGCGGGCGGCTTTCGGGTTGTTGCGGGAATCTTCCCTCGCTGGCCCTAGCCGACAGTCATTGACGCGCCGTTAAGCTTGTCATGGCAGGACATGTCCACCATGCGCATCCTCCATGTCCTCGATCATTCGCTGCCCATGCACAGCGGCTATACCTTCCGCACCCGCGCCATCCTGAAAGCGCAGGAGGCGCTGGGGTGGGAGGTGCGCGGGATCACCGGCTTGCGACACACTGCCACCGGACCCGAGGTGGAACAGGCAGAAGGCCTCACCTTCCACCGCACCTGTGGCGAGGCGGGCGGCCCGCCCGGTATCCGCGAATGGGCCGGTATCCGCGAATGGCGCGAAGTGGCCGCGCTGACCGAAGCGATCTGCGCGCTGGCGGCACAGTGGCGACCGGACGTGCTCCACGCCCATTCGCCTGCGCTGTGTGGCCTTGCCGCGGTCCGCGCCGGAAAGCGCCTCGGCATCCCGGTGGTCTATGAAATCCGCGCCTTCTGGGAGGACGCCGCCGTGGGCAACGGCACGGGGCAGGAAGGCTCGCTCAAGTACCGCCTGACCCGCGCGCTGGAAGACCATGTGGTGGCCCGTGCAGACCGGGTGGTGACGATCTGCCAGGGCTTGCGCGCCGACCTGGTCGCGCGCGGCGTGGCGGCGGAAAAGTTGACGATCATGCCCAACGGGGTGGACCTTGGCCTGTTCGGCCAGCCTATCGCGCGCGATCCGGTGCTGGCTGATGAGCTGGGGCTGGGCAGCGGCCCGGTGATCGGCTTCATCGGCAGTTTCTATGACTATGAAGGGCTGGACGACCTTGTCGCCGCCATGCCCATGCTGCTCGAACGCCACGCCGATGCGCGGCTGCTGCTGGTGGGCGGCGGGCCGATGGAACAGGCGATCAGGGCTCAGGTCGAGGCCTCGCCCGCCGCCCATGCAATCTGCTTCACCGGCCGCGTGCCGCATGGCGAGGTGGAACGCTTCTATGCCCTGGCCGATATCATGGCCTATCCGCGCAAGGCCAGTCGGCTGACCGACCTGGTCACCCCGCTCAAGCCACTGGAAGCCATGGCCCAGGGCAAGATCGTGGCGGCCAGCGATGTCGGCGGCCACCGCGAACTGATGACCGACGGGGTGACCGGCACCCTGTTTACGCCCGATGATCCCGCCGCCTGCACCGCCGCACTTGCCGACCTGCTCGACCGGCGGCAGGACTGGCCCGCGATCCGCGCTGCTGCCCGTGAGCATGTCGTCAACAGCCACGACTGGGCCAGCAATGTTCAGCGTTATCAACCCGTTTACCAAAGCCTGTTAGGCCCTTCGCTTCATGGCCGAATCCGTGCTGCCGCCTGATGGCTCAAGCATTTACGAGGACCGGCGCAGGACAGGACTGATACGTGGCAAGTCTGGCTAACGACAACGGAATGAAGGGCGCGGGCGCAAAGCCGCCGATCGCCACCCATCCGGCATTTCCCTTCATCGTGGCACTGTGGTTTGCCGCGCTGCTGGGGCTCGGCAGCCTGATGGTGCCCGTGCCGCTGCTCGAAAGCCTGACCGTGGCGACCGGCCTGGCCGGCATTGTCCCGGCCACGGCCCCGCCGCTGGGCTTTACCGCCCGCGCATTGATGGCCATTGCCTTTGCCGGTGGCGGCGCGCTTGCCGGGCTGTTGATCGCCCGCCAGGTGGCAAGGGCACAGCGGGTAGAGCCCACGCGCCGGACCAATCCCGTTGCCGCCGACCGGACTGCCGCCGACCGTCGCCCGATTTCGGCCCATGACGAACTGGGTGACGAGGGGCTCGACGGGGTGTCGAAACTCACCGCGCCGCGCGCTGGCGCACTGGGACGTCGCGGCCTGACAGCCGAAGCGGAGCACGTGCCGGCAGACCTGCCCGAAGACCCGCAGCCAGAGCAGGCAGCCGAAGTCAAACTCTCGCGCCGCCTCGGGCTGACCGCGCTGTCGCAGCAGCCCGACGCTGCTGGTGCGCCGGAAGACCTGGTGCTGGACGATTCGTTCGAAGAGCCCGAACTGACCGACGAAGCGCTCGACGCCCACGAGCCGGAACCCGTCGCCGCACATGCTTCCGAGCAGCTCCCGACACTGGCCCCGACACTGGCATCAGAAGATGCGACCCCCGGGTTTACGACAATTTCAGCCGCCGACGAGGCAGACGACAGCAGGGACGATACCATGGATGACAGGCAATTCTTCCACATCGCGGGCGAAGCCGCTTCGCATGAGCGGGAAGAGCGGCAGGAATTCCATTTCCCCTCCGCCGAGCAGGGCCGCTCTCCCGTCGTGCCCTCGATCGACCTGTCGTGGGATGACGAGCCGGAAAACGCCGCCGAAGAAATGGCCGCAGTTGAAGCCGAACCGCAGCCGGAAGCCGGTGACGAGGATATTTCTGCCGACGCGCTCGACTTCTCGCCGCCCTCGCTGGCCCGCCAGCTATTTGCCGACGACGACGAGACCGCCGGTGAAGCGGTAGACCAGGAACTGTCCGCTGCATTCGATGCAGAAGAGTTTGCAGGCGAGGTCGATGCCAGTCCGCTTGACGATCTCGGCCTGGTACAGCTGGCCCAGCGCCTCGGCTCGTCGATCGAAAAGCGGCGCGAGATGCGCGCCGCCAAGGCTGCGTTGGCTGCGTCAGCCGCCCACCAGCTGGTTGCGGCTCCCGCAGTGGCCCCCGTTCCGGTCGATACCCTGGCACAGCAGTTCGGCCTGGCCGAACCCGACGAGGCAGCCGAAGCCATGGCCGCCTATTTCTCGCGCCCCGCGCCGGTTGCCGACGAGGCCGGAGTGGCCGACGAATCCACGGTTGCCGAAGAAAAAGCATGGGACGAGCCCGTGTACCGCGAGCAGGAACCGGTCTATCCCAATGCCGAGGTCGAGCCGGAACCTGCGGCCCGCCAGATGTTCGAACCGGCCCCCGCTCCTGACGCTCCGCCGCACGCCTTCGAGACGTTGGCCGGTCTGGCCCGGATCGACATTGACGATGAGGACGAGGACGAGGAGATCGCAGATCTGGCCGCTTCGTTCTCGCTGCCCCTGTCGCGCCTTTCGCTGGCCCACCCCGAACCCGCCGCGGAAAGTGCTGACGAAGCCGAATTGGGTTCGCAGATGGCTCCGGGCAACCCGTTCCAGCAGCAACAATTCGTGCGGATCGAGGATGAGCCGGAACCCGCAATGGACGAGGCCCAGCCCGCCGTGATCTTCCCCGCCGAAGCCACGCAGGCCGCCGCCCCTGAACCGCTCGCTTTCGAGTCCCCCGCCTTCCAGGCCCAAGCCCGGATCAATAGCGAGGAACATGAACGGGCCCTGCGCGAAGCCCTGCTCAACCTCCAGCGGATGAGCGGCGCGGCCTGACCGTCGGGCCTCCTTGCAGGCCTTCCACCTACGGTCTTTGGACTAGCGGGGCGCACGAACTGCGCTCCGCTAGTCCGTATCGCGCGTCCGTCTCCGGCCCGCCCCTGGTCCGACCTGGCGATTTGACCCGCCTGTGACCTTGCCAAAACAGCTTCGTGTCGCCATGGGGAACCCTCGCGACATTTATGACAAGCACCCATGCCAGGTGAGTCGCGTTTCGCTGCCTGCCCGAGCAGGTGCCGAAGCGCTCCGCACTATCGGCCTGAGACAGGACGACGAGAGTTGAACGAACTGCCAGCCCGCCAGGGCCTTTACGATCCGCGTAACGAACATGACGCCTGCGGCGTGGGCCTTGTGGCCCACATCAAGGGCGAAAAATCGCATGCCATCGTGACCCAGGCGCTGGAGATTCTGGCCAATCTCGACCACCGTGGCGCGGTGGGCTCCGATCCCCTGCTGGGCGATGGCGCGGGCCTGCTTATCCAGCTGCCCGACCAGTTGCTGCGCAAGTGGGCCACTGCCGAAGGCCTGACCCTGCCGCAGCCGGGCGACTATGCCGTGGCCATGTGCTTCCTGCCGCAGGACGAGGCCGCGCGCGATTTCGTGGTCGCCGCGTTCGAGAAGTTCGTCGCCAAGGAAGGCCAGAAGCTGATCGGCTGGCGCGACGTGCCGGTGAATACCGAGGGCCTCGGCAAGACCGTGCTCGCCTCGATGCCGGTGATCCGCCAGTGCATCGTGGGCCGCGGCGCCAATTGCGCCGACCAGGATGCGTTCGAGCGCAAGCTGGTGGTGATCCGCAAGCAAACGCAGAACCCGCTGGCGGCCCTGGCCGAAAAGCATGACCTGCCGGGCCTCACCGAAATGTACATGCCCAGCTTCTCCAGCCGCACCATGGTCTACAAGGGCCTGCTGCTGGCAACGCAGGTGGGCAGCTTCTACCGCGACCTGCAGGATCCCGATTGCGTGTCGGCGCTGGGCCTTGTCCACCAGCGCTTCTCGACCAACACCTTCCCCAGCTGGCGGCTGGCCCACCCGTTCCGCTTCATCGCCCACAATGGCGAGATCAACACGGTGCGCGGCAATACCAACTGGATGAACGCCCGCCGCCGCACGATGGAATCGGACCTGCTGGGTGCCGACATGGACAAGCTGTGGCCGATCGTGCCGCACGGCCAGTCCGACACTGCCAGCCTCGACAACGCGCTCGAACTGCTGGTCGCGGGCGGCTATCCGCTGGCCCACGCGATGATGATGCTGATCCCCGAAGCCTGGGCCGGCAATCCCGACATGGAGCCCAAGCGCCGCGCATTCTACGAATACCACGCCGCGCTGATGGAGCCGTGGGACGGCCCTGCGGCCGTATGCTTCACCGATGGCCGCCAGATCGGCGCCACGCTGGATCGCAACGGCCTGCGCCCCGCGCGCTGGTGCGTGACCAAGGACGACCTCGTCTGCCTCGCTTCGGAAAGCGGCGTGCTGCCGTTCAAGGAAGAGGATATCGTGCGCAAGTGGCGGCTCCAGCCCGGCCGCATGCTGCTGATCGACCTGGAAGAAGGCCGCATCATCGAGGACGAGGAGCTGAAGGCCAGCCTCGCCAATGCCCAGCCTTACGAGGAATGGCTGCACAAGGCGCAGTACAAGCTGAAGGACCTCGAAGCGATCGAGACTTCCAGCGAAGCCGTGCGCGCCAGCGACGAAACGCTGCTCAACCGCCAGCAGGCGTTCGGTTACACCCAGGAAGATGTCGCCAAGTTCCTCGAGCCGATGGCCGTGGCGGGTGACGATCCGATCGGTTCGATGGGCACCGACACGCCGATTGCCGTGCTATCCGCCCGCAGCCGCCTGCTCTACGACTATTTCAAGCAGAACTTCGCCCAGGTCACCAACCCGCCGATCGATCCGATCCGCGAGGAACTGGTGATGAGCCTGCTGTCGATGATCGGCCCGCGCCCCAACCTGCTGGGCATGGATGCCGGCCTGCACAAGCGGCTGGAAGTGGACCAGCCGATCCTGACCAACCAGGACATGGAAAAGATCCGCTCGGTCGAAGCCAGCCTCGACGGGGCTTTCCGCACCGAGACGATCGACATCACCTGGGACGCAGAAACCGGCGCCGAGGGCCTCGCCCAGGCGATCCAGGAAATGTGCTGGACCGCGACCGAAGCCGTGCTGCAGGATCGCAACATCCTGATCCTGTCCGACCGTGCCGCCAGCCCCTCGCGCATTCCGATGCCCGCGCTGCTGGCAACGGCCGCCGTGCACCATCACCTGGTGCGCCAGGGCCTGCGCATGCAGACCGGCCTCGTGGTCGAAACCGGCGAAGCGCGCGAAGTGCATCACTTCTGCGTGCTGGCAGGTTATGGCGCCGAAGCGATCAACCCCTATCTTGCCTTCGAGACACTGGAAGCGATCCGCGCCGACAAGCACGCCGATCTTGCGCCCGCGCAGGTGCAGAAGAACTATATCAAGGCGGTCGGCAAGGGCATCCAGAAGGTCATGTCCAAGATGGGCATCTCGACCTACCAGTCCTATTGCGGGGCGCAGATCTTCGATGCGGTGGGCCTGTCGTCGGCTTTCATCGACAAGTATTTCACCGGCACCGCCACCACCATCGAAGGCATTGGCCTTGCCGAAGTCGCCGAAGAAACGGTGCTCCGCCACCAGGCTGCCTGGGGCGACAACCCGATCTATCGCCACATGCTCGATGTTGGCGGGATCTACCAGTACCGCATCCGTGGCGAGGAACACGCCTGGACCCCGTCGAACGTGGCCGACCTGCAGCACGCGGTGCGCGGCAACAGCTTCGAGAACTACCAGGCCTTCGCCCGTTCGATCAACGACCAGTCGGAACGCATGCTGACGATCCGCGGGCTGATGGAACTGAAGAAGGCCGACAAGCCGCTTGATATCAGCCAGGTCGAACCGGCCAGCGAAATCGTCAAGCGCTTCGCCACCGGCGCGATGAGCTATGGCTCGATCAGCTGGGAAGCCCACACCACGCTGGCCGTGGCGATGAACCGCATCGGCGGCAAGTCGAACACCGGCGAAGGCGGCGAGGATCCCAAGCGCTTCACGGCCATGGAAAACGGCGATTCGATGCGCTCTGCCATCAAGCAGGTGGCATCGGGCCGCTTTGGCGTGACCACCGAATATCTCGTCAATTCGGACGATATCCAGATCAAGATGGCCCAGGGTGCCAAGCCCGGCGAGGGTGGGCAGTTGCCCGGCCACAAGGTGGACAAGACCATCGGTGCCACCCGCCACTCGACGCCGGGCGTGGGCCTCATCAGCCCGCCGCCGCACCATGACATCTATTCGATCGAGGATCTGGCTCAGCTCATCCACGACCTGAAGAACGTGCAGCCCTCTGCCCGTATCTCGGTCAAGCTGGTAAGCGAAGTGGGCGTGGGCACGGTGGCCGCAGGCGTTTCCAAGGCGCGGGCGGACCATGTGACCATTTCCGGCTATGAAGGCGGAACCGGCGCTTCGCCGCTGACTTCGCTGACACATGCCGGCAGCCCGTGGGAAATCGGCCTGGCCGAAACCCAGCAGACTCTGCTGCTGAACGACCTGCGCAGCCGCATCGCGGTGCAGGTCGATGGCGGCCTGCGCACCGGGCGCGATGTCGCCATCGGCGCGCTGCTGGGGGCCGACGAATTCGGCTTTGCCACGGCCCCGCTGATCGCGGCGGGCTGCATCATGATGCGCAAGTGCCACCTCAACACCTGCCCGGTGGGCGTGGCGACGCAGGATCCGGTGCTGCGCGCGCGCTTCGTCGGCCAGCCCGAACACGTCATCAACTACTTCTTCTTCGTGGCCGAAGAGCTGCGGGCGATCATGGCCGAGATGGGCTTTGCCACGATGGACGAGATGATCGGCCGGGTGGACCTGATCGACATGAAGCGGGTGGACCGGCACTGGAAGGCCGCCGGTATCGACCTCACCCGCCTGCTCACCAAGGTGGAGGTGCCCGCCGGCAAGCAGCTCTACCGCACCGAAGTGCAGGACCACGGGCTGGAAAACGCGCTCGACAACGACTTGCTCCAGGCCGCGCGTCCCGCGCTCGATCATGGCGAGACGCTGGTGCTCGATTTCCCGATCCGCAACACCAACCGCACCGTCGGTGCCATGCTGTCGGGCGAGATTGCGCGGCGGTTCGGCCATGCCGGGCTCAAGGCCGACCAGCTGCGGATCAACTTCACCGGGGTTGCCGGGCAAAGCTTCGGCGCATGGGCCGCCCACGGCCTGACGCTGGACCTGGTGGGCGATGCCAACGACTATGTCGGCAAGGGCCTGTCGGGCGGCCGCCTGATCGTCCGTCAGCCGGAAGGCGTTGACCGCGATCCGACCAAGAACATCATCGTCGGCAACACCGTGCTCTATGGCGCCATCGCGGGCGAAGCCTATTTCAACGGCGTGGGCGGCGAACGTTTCGCCGTGCGCAATTCGGGCGCCATCGCGGTGGTCGAAGGCACGGGCGACCACGGTTGCGAATACATGACCGGCGGCGTGGTCTGCGTGCTGGGTGCCACCGGTCGCAACTTTGCCGCAGGGATGAGCGGCGGCATTGCCTATGTCTATGACGAGGATGGCACTTTCGCCAGCCGCTGCAACATGGCCCAGGTCGAACTGCTGCCGATCGGCACCGACCCCTCGCCCACCGAGGGAATGGGCCTGCCGCAACAGCGGGCGCTCGACATCCACGATTTCGGCATGGGCGATCCTTTGTACCACGATGCCGAACGGCTGCGGGTGCTGGTGGAACGCCACAAGCTGCACACCGGCTCTGCCCGGGCGGCGGCATTGCTGGATGATTGGGACAATGCCTTGGGCAAGTTCATCAAGGTGATGCCGCGCGACTATGCCAGGGCGCTGCGCCAGATCGAAGCCGAGCGCGAGGCCGTGGCCTCTGTCGCCGCCGAATAAGGGTTACAGGAAATGGGCAAGGAAACCGGGTTTCTCGAACTCGACCGCCAGGATCGCACCTATGCCGATCCCAAGGAGCGGCTGCATCACTACAAGGAATTCGTCATTCCGCCGAGCGAAAGCACCCTCAAGGGGCAGGCCTCGCGGTGCATGAATTGCGGCATTCCCTACTGCCACAACGGCTGTCCGGTGAACAACATCATCCCGGACTGGAACCACCTGGTCTATGAGGGCGACTGGAAGAATGCCCTGGAAGTGCTGCATTCGACCAACAATTTCCCCGAATTCACCGGCCGCATCTGCCCCGCCCCGTGCGAGGCAAGCTGCACCCTGAACCTGACCGACCAGCCGGTCACCATCAAGTCGATCGAATGCGCCATCGTCGATCGCGGGTGGAAGGAAGGCTGGGTCGCGCCGCAGGTTCCGGCAAAGAAGACCGGCAAGAGCGTGGCCGTGATCGGCTCCGGCCCTGCCGGCATGGCTGCCGCCCAGCAACTGGCGCGCGCCGGCCATTCGGTAACCCTGTTCGAGAAGGCCGACCGGATCGGCGGCCTGCTGCGTTACGGCATCCCCGACTTCAAGATGGAAAAGCACCTCATCAACCGCCGCGCAGTGCAGATGGAAGCCGAAGGCGTGACAATCCGCACCTCCACCGAAGTGGGCGTGGACGTATCGATGAAGTCTCTGCGCGAGAACTTCGATGCCATCGTGATGTCGGGCGGCGCGGAAGATGCGCGCCAGCTCACCATTCCCGGTGCCGAGCTGCCCGGCGTGCGGCTGGCGATGGAATTCCTCACCCAGCAGAACAAGCGCAATGCCGGCGACAGCGAGGAACGCGCCGCCCCGCGCGGCACGCTGACCGCAACCGGCAAGGACGTTATCGTGATCGGCGGCGGTGATACCGGCTCCGACTGCGTGGGCACCAGCAACCGCCAGGGCGCAAAGTCTGTCACCCAGATCGAGATCATGCCCCAGCCCCCGGCGCACGAGAACAAGCTGCTGACCTGGCCCGACTGGCCGATGAAGCTGCGCACGTCCTCCAGCCACGAGGAAGGCGTGAACCGCGATTGGGCCGTGCTGACCAAGGAAGTCGTCAGCACCGATGGCGTGGTCACCGGTCTGAAATGCGTTCGCGCCGACTGGTCCGAAGGCAAGTTGCAGGAAGTGCCGGGCACCGAATTCACCCTGAAGGCCGACCTCATCCTGCTCGCCATGGGCTTCGTCGGCCCGCGCAAGGCAGGGATGATCGACCAGTCGGGCGTTGAGCTCGACGGGCGCGGCAATGTGCTGGCCGATACGACCTCCTACCAGACCTCGGACCCGCAGATCTGGGCCTGCGGCGACATGCGGCGCGGGCAGAGCCTCGTCGTCTGGGCCATCCGCGAAGGCCGCCAGTGCGCCCGCGCGGTGGACGAAGCGCTGATGGGCGTGAGCGAACTGCCGCGCTAATGGCCGGGTGATGGAACGGTAATGGCCCGGTGAAAGCCGCCCGCCGGAAACTTGCCTTTATGGCATGCGGGGCTTCGCTCCTCACCGGTTGTGTCCATGTCGCGGCGCAGGAAGCTGCTCGCGACGAGGTTGTCGGCCTTTACCACCTGCGCGACAGTTTCGAAGTGGCCATGCTGCTCGAACTGCGGGCGGACGGCACCTATAGCTATGAACTGGCCGTGGGCGCGAAGGACGAACGCTCGATCGGCACCTGGTCGCTCGATGGCAACCGCATTACGCTGGTGACAACGCCCAAACCCGTTGCCCCGCTGTTCGAACAGGTGGGCAGCGATCCGTCGCCCGACGCGCCATTCCTGCTGGTTACCTGGCCCAACGGCAATGCGCTGCAGGGCGTCGATGTGATCCTGCACTGCGCAGGCGGTGAAGTGGCCTATGGCTATACGCTCGACACCGGCTGGCCCTATCCGGAGAACGAGGACGGCATCGGCGGTGATGGTCTGTGTGCCGATCCGCAGACCTTGCGCTTGGTCGAAGGCATCAACGACATCGCCTCGCCCGAATATGACGTGGCGGGCGTGGCGGGCGGCCTCAGGTTCGTGCTCCATCCCAATGACCTGGGCCTGCGCGACATGACCGGCTGGCAAGCCACGATCACCGGCGACACCTTGCTGCTCGCCTACGAAGGATCGCAGATGGTCGAGATGGTCCGCTATCGCGCCGATTGACGGCAGCCGCCCCCGCGCGCCGCTTGTTTCCGCCCCCGGCATGGGCCACTCTCGCCCCCGGACGAGAGGAGAGGGCGCAAATGATCCCCGAAAGCTACCACGCCGATACCGACAGCCTGCCCTGGGCAGAATGCTGGGCCGATGATCCCGGCATCCGCCTGAAACTGCTGATGGCCGATGTCGAAGGCGGGCGCTTTGCCGTGCGGATGGGCTTTGCGCCGGGCACGCAGGTTTTCCCGCACAAGCATACCGGCGAGGTCCATGCGATCACCCGTGCCGGAAGCTGGACCTATCTGGAATATCCGGACAGCCCGGCCAATGTGGCAGGCTCCTACCTGTTCGAGCCGCCGGGCAGCACCCACACGCTGAAAGTGGCCGACGATGCCGACGGCGAGACCGACGTGCTGTTCGTGATCTACGGCGCGCTGGTCCACCTCGATGACAGCGGCACCATCCTGGCCATCACCGATGCCGCCAGCGTGATCGAGGAATATGCCCGCCGCCTGCGCGACCAGGGGCTGGACGTGCCCAAGGTGCCGGTTGGCGGGGCGATGGGATATCGCAGCCTATAGGGTTCAGGCCGGTCAGGCCTTCACCAGCACCCGTTCCTTCATCGCGTCGGACGGGCTGAACGGCGTATCACCTGCCGCCGCAAACATCGCCGTGTAGTGATCGGGCGCGGCATCTGCGCCCGGCGCGCGCACGGTGGTGCGGCGCATGTCGCGGCGATATTGCGTATCGTCGTACTCGCCGCCGCGGTGGAGCGTGGCGAGGTTGTCCCACACCGCCATGTCGCCGGGGCGGTAGTGGACCGAGATCACATATTCGGGCCGGGTGCACCACTCGATCAGCTCGTCGATCAGCGCGCGGCCCTCATCTCGGTCCATCCCCACGATATCGCGGGTATGGGCGCCCACGAACAGCGCCTTGCGGCCCGAGGCGTGGGTATGGACCAGCCTGTGCGTGGCATGGGGCTTCGCGTCCACCTCGGCTTCCGTATAGGGATAGCCCGCACGGCGGCGACTCCAGAAATAGGAGTGCCTTGCCTCCAGCCCTTCGATCCGCTCCTTCATCGCCTGCGGCAGGTCATCATAAGCTGACCGGCTATCGGCAAACCAGGTCGGCCCGCCGTGCGGAGGCGCTTCGTGGCACAGCAGCAGGGCCTGCGCGCTGCGCACGTCCATGAAACTGGAATCCGAATGCCACAGCCGGTTGCCCGCCGCGCCCAGCCGGATGCTGGGATTGTCGGTAATCTCGCCATCGAGCCCCAGGTTGGAGGCATCGAACAGTTCCGGCTCGCTCATGCGCGAAGGCTTGCCCGGATGGCGCGGCGCCAGTTCTACATGGCCGAACAGTCGGCTGAACGCGACATGGCCTGCATCGTCCAGCCCCGTATCGCGCCACACGGTGACGCCCCATGTGTCCTGCGCTGCGCGAATCTCGGCCTTGGTCGCCTCATCCAGCGGCCGGGCTATGTCCACGTCCGCAATCTCCGCGCCGAACCGCTGGCTCAGCGGCGTAACTGCAATGCCCATAAATCCTCTCCACGCATGGGGGTGCGAGGCTTGGGATAGGCGCCCCCGAGGCAAGGCGAATTGACGGGGCGCAAATGGGCTTTCCTACAGGGGCGGGGGCAGGCGATGGAGCGCGCTGCTCTTTCGCATTGCTGGTTGGTCCTGCGGGAAGCCGGACCCGGTTTTCTCCCCGGGGAGTGTCACTTTGTCACCGCGCGCTTTTTTAGCGTGTTTTCCATCGGTTAGGGCACAAAACAAAGGTGACACGCTGTCACTTGTGTCACCTTTACCGCCCGCCAGAGGCTTCTGCCGCGCGTTTCGAGGCGGCGAACAGGGTGGTGAAGTGGTCGTCCGCCGCCTCGACCCCGGCTTCGCGGATGGTCGTGCGGCGCATGTCGCGGCGGTAGGTGGTGTCGTCGAATTCGCCGGCGCGGTGCATGGTGCACAGGTTGTCCCAGATGCTCATGTCGCCCGCGCTGTAATTCACCTCGATCACATAGCGGTCCTGCGCGGTCCAGGCGTTGAGTTCGTCGATCAGCGCGCGGCCCTCCTCGCGGCTCATCCCCACGATGTCGCGGGCATGGTTGCCGAGATAGAGCGAACGCCGTCCGCTGGCCTTGTGGTCCAGCACCACCGGCTGGTGCGCGTGCGGCATCGCGTCGAGCTCTTCCTCGGTAGTGGGATATCCCGCCTTCATCCGCGAATAGAAGTAGCAGTGCCGCGCGGTCAGCCCCTCGATCCGGTCCTTCATCGCCTGCGGCAGGTCATCGTAAGCGCTGCGGGTATCGGCAAAGAAGGTCGGCGCATGGACCGGCGGCGCCTCGTGGCAAAGCAGCAGGGCCTGGGCGCTGCGCACCTCCATGTAGGAGCTGTCGATATGCCACAGCCGGTTGCCCGCATTGATCAGGCGGCGGTTGGGGTTGTCGATGATCTTGCCCGCCGCATCGATATTGGTCGCGTCGAACAGTTCCGGCTGCGAGAAGCGGGGCGGATTGCCCGCGTGGCGCGGGGCCAGTTCGACATGGCCGAACAGGCGGCTGAAGGCGACGTGGCTCGCATCATCAAGGCCGGTGTCGCGCCAGACGGTGACGCCCCAGCGGTCCTGGGCGGCGCGAATTTCCGCCTTGGTCGCCTCGTCCAGCGGGCAGGAAATATCCACACCGGACAGTTCCGCGCCGAAGCGCTCGGACAGGGGGGTTACGGTCAGGGGTTTGACGGTCGGGGCCATGCTCATCCTCTCTATGGAGGAGCGCATTAATGTTAGATTGCTAACGAATCCACCCTTTACAAGGCCCAGTCGATCGCGTCCCGGCCATGCTGTTGGAGAAAGGCATTGGCCTGGCTGAACGGACGCGAACCGAAGAAACCTCGATGGGCTGACAACGGGCTGGGATGGACCGAACGCAAGACAAGGTGGCGCCCGTCCGCCAACCCGGGAATGCGCTGCGCCTTCTTCTGCGCATGGCTGCCCCACAGGATGAAGACGGCGGGATCCGGGCGCGCCGCCACCGCCGCCACCACGGCATCGGTAATCGCCTCCCACCCCTTGCCCTGATGGGAGCCTGCCAGCCCCGCCTCGACCGTCAGCGCATTGTTGAGCAGCAGCACACCCTGCCGCGCCCAGTTTTCGAGATTGCCGTGCACGGGAATGGCGATGCCGAGATCGGCCCGCAGTTCCTTGCAGATATTGGCCAGCGAGGGCGGCTGGCGGACACCATGGGGCACCGAAAAGCTCAGACCATGGGCCTGCCCCGGCCCGTGATAGGGATCCTGCCCGAGGATCACGACCTTGACCGCGTCAAGCGGGGTCAGCTCCAGCGCGCGCAGGCGGCTCCCGCGCGGCGGATAGATCGCCTTGCCCGCCTCCTCCTCGGCCTGCAGCCAGCCGCCCAGCCGCCGCGCCTCGGCACTGGCCAGCACGGGATCGAGCGCGGCGCGCCAGCTTGGGGGGATTTTCTCGGCCATGGCGCTTTCCTACCGCCCTGCCGACAAGGCAGCCAGCGCGCTCTTCCCCTCTTTCCCCAATCCGCCTAAGGCTTGCCTCCTATGACAGTATATTTCCACGAAGAAGACCTGCCCGCCGACGCACTGGCTCCCGGACCGCTGGCGGTCGATACCGAGACCATGGGCCTTGTCACCCAGCGCGACCGGCTGTGCCTGCTGCAGATCAGCGACGGCAATGGCGACGAGCACCTGGTGCGGTTCGCCAATGGCAGCGCGTTCGATGCGCCCAACCTCAAGGCCGTGCTGGCCGATCCGGCACGGGTGAAGCTCTATCACTATGCCCGGTTCGACCTGGCGGCGATCCAGCATTACCTCGGCGTCTGGGCCACGCCGGTGTTCTGCACCAAGATCGCCAGCAAGCTGACCCGCACCTATACCGACCGGCACGGGCTGAAGAACCTGGTCAGCGAACTGCTGGGCGAGGACATCTCCAAGCAGCAGCAGTCGAGCGACTGGGGCGCACCGATGCTGAACGATGCCCAGCGCGAATATGCCGCCAGCGACGTGCGCTTCCTCCACCGCCTGCGCGAGATCCTGATCGCGCGGCTGGAGCGCGAGGGGCGGCTGGAACTGGCGCAATCGTGCTTCGATTTCCTGCCCGCCCGCGTCTCGCTCGACATGGCGGGATGGATCGACAAGGACATCTTCAGCCACGAGTAAGGCTGGCCAAGCCAAAGGCCCATCTGAATGACCATCCAGGCCGACACCATGCGCAACAGGCGGCAGGCCAATGCCGCTCCCGGATCGGGGCTGGACCGGCTTGTCCGCACCCTGGCCGTGGTGCTGCCCGCGGCTGTCGGCGTGGTGGCGGCAATGATGCTGATCACCCCGCTGGGGCCGCGCGGTGAGGTGTCTTTCCTGCTCGACCGCAACAAGGTGGCCATTGCCGACGACCGGCTGCGGATGGACAATGCCATGTACCGCGGCGTGGACGACGATGGCCGCCCGTTCTCGATCGCAGCCGGGGATGCCGTACAGACCAGCAACCGCATTCCGGTGGTAGAGATGCACGAGCTGGTCGCCCGGATCGTCCTGCCGGATGGCCCGGCAGTACTGAGCGCTGTTGCCGGGAGCTATAACATCGAAGACGAACAGGTGCAGATCCCGGGAACGGTCCAGTTCACCGCAACCGATGGCTATCGGCTGCTGGCGCGAAACGTGGCGATAAACCTGCCCACGCGCACGCTCGAAGGGCGGGGCCGGGTCGAAGGGGCTATCCCGGCGGGCACTTTTGCTGCCGATCAGTTCCGCGCTGACCTGCCGGAACGCACGCTTTCGTTGATCGGCAATGCCAGGTTGCGGATGGTGCCGGGCCGGATGCAGCTTCCGGAAGGGATGTGACGATGTGCTTGCCTCACCGTTCTGATCGGCTATCGCCTGACGCCATGAAAAGACCGCGCCCCACCCCTGCCAAGCTGGCCGCCCGCAGTCTTGCTGCCGGACTATTGGCCGGTCTTGTCGCCGCGCTCGGCTTCGGATCAGTCGCCGGGGCCCAGAACATTGCCGGTTTCAACTCCAACCAGCCAGTCAACTACGCGGCCGACCGGATCGAACTGCAGGACCGGCAGAACCGTGTTGTGCTGTCGGGCAATGTGGTGATCGACCAGGGCGACCTGCGACTTACCGCCGCCCGTACGACTGTCGCCTATACTGATACCGGCTCGCTTTCCATTCAGCGAATCGACGCGACTGGTGGGGTTGTCGTGACACGCGGAAGCGAGCGGGCGAGCGGCGGATCAGGGGTCTATGACTTCAATCGGCGGGTAATCGTGCTGGCCGGGGGCGTGGCGCTGCGCCGTGGCGGTGACACTCTGAATGGCGGCCGCCTGACCATCGACCTCAACACCGGATTATCAAGCGTTGACGGTTCTGCTGCGGGTTCATCGGGCCAGAGTGCATCGGGCGGCCGGGTCTCTGGCACGTTCTCGGTTCCCGATCAGGACTGAAATCTCTCCGGGCAAGTTTGCGGAAAGAGGCGATCAAGCAGGGTGGCATCGTCCCCCGGTGAGGCAGTGCAATCCCGCGCAGCTGCGATTGCATCTGCCCTTGCAGTCAGGTCGGCATAGATCTCCGGATCGAGATAGGTTCCGGCCGAACGCCAGAAATTCGTCTGCCAGTGACCGCGATCCACCAGCTTTTGGGCCAGAGCGTCGCGACCCTGTGGGGTGGCTGCCAGTTCTATAATCAGTGCGCTTCTGCTTTCGGCATCGAGACTTCCGCTGGCATGCAGCGCAACAATTCGCTGCGATGCCGCTTCAACATTGCCGGAAATGAGCGCCGCTTGCGCCATAGCACGCTGCGAGAGCGGTTCACGCCATCCGCGACGACCCGCTTCTTCCAGTGCCGCAACACTCAATTCCGCGTCGCCCGAAACCAATGCCGCCCGGGCCAGGAGACTCAAGTGTTCGGCTGGCAATGGCCTGACACGGATGAGCGCCCTTGCCCGGACCAGGGCATCGGCAGTACGTTGATCCGCTAGGGCCTGATCGGCCAGAACCATGGCGGAGAAACCTTGAAACGGTTGTGGCACCAGGTCGGCCAGAGGCGGAGCAAAACGCGCCGCCCGGTCGATCTGCGCAAAGCTGGTCACTCCGGCCAACGCCACCAGTGTGGTAATCCAGGCGATCTTGCCTATCATGGGTTTGCCCATCATGTGCTGCGAACATTTCTGACCGGGCTGACCACCAGAAGCACCACAAGCAGCCCTGCGAGGCACAGAATGGTTTGGTTGCGGAGCGGATAGTCCACCAGGGATTGTGCTCATCTCGCCCTTCAGCACGTTGAGCAGCTGGGGCAATTCATCGAGGCTGGTCTTGCGCAGGAACCGGCCGACACGTGTAATCCGGTCATCGTCCTGCGCGGCAGACCGGTTTCCGTTCGCATCGGCCTTGTCCACCCGCATGGTGCGGAACTTGTAGATGTCGAAGAACTGGTTGCCGCGTCCCATTCGTCTCTGGCGGAAGAAAACGGGACCATGGTCGTCCAGCCTGATCGCCAGGGCGCAAGCGAGTAGCACGGGCGACAGCGCTAGCAACGCAACAACGGAAACCGCGATGTCGAACAAGCGCTTGGTGATTCGCGAGCGAATTCCCAGATGGCCGTGCGACACGACCAGCGCGGTTACATCGGCCTCGTCATGCCGGACGATGGCCAGGGCGCCGATCTGCTGCGCAAAATCGCTAATCACCTCGCCGTGGATGCCCGAGCCACGAAGCACTTCCGACCAGGCGATGCGGTCTTCCTGGCTGCAGCTTACAATGACTGTATCCATGTTGCGCAGGTACTTGGACAGCCGGTCAAGCGCAAGCGGGTCCTCCAGGTCGGGACGCAGACCGTGTTCGCGGGCATTGATGCGGTATACGTTGGGAATCCTGACATCGGGACCACCGGCATCGATAAGCAGGCGGTTGGTGACGCTGGGGCCCCACAGGGTGACGATGAACCGCGCCAGCCACCAGCGGATCGCCGTCATGCCAATGGCCGTTGCAATCAGGCTGCTAATGAACACCGAGCGCGAGAAATCGGCGTTCGCCTTCGCGAAGAAGGCGAAGAAATTGAACATTAGCGCGGATACGGCCAGGGCGATAATCGCTCGTCCTGCCGCGACCCGCCAATTGGTCAGCCCGTCCCGCGAATAGGTGCCGTTGTAGAATGCGATCGTCTGGAACAGCGGCAACATGAGGTATGCCGGCAGCATAGCGTCATGGTGGGAAAAGATGCCGGGATGGATCGTGGCCGCCAGGGCAAAGCTTGCCAGCAGCACGACAACATCGGCCAGTACCAGCACGAGATAGAATTGCAGGCGCCGGTTTTCCAGCGACATCGCAAGCCCCTGGGCCGGGGCACGCGGCAGGCGGACCGGAGCGTCTTCAAGCGGCTGCCCGACTGCGTCGGGCAAAATAAGCGGATCTTCCGATCGCACTGTTACCGCAGTCAATTCCATGATTGCGCCGGACGCCCCCCAAGAAAAACGATTCCTTGCGTGTAAACACCTATATCAAGTGCATTGTTCCTTAACCAGCCGATATTGCACTTGCGAGAAGACCCGAAACGGGACTCGCCGCGTCCCGCGCACCGGTGGTCGCAGTCCGAATTGTCCCGTTCGGGATCGGATCAATGCCGGCGGACTGAAGCGAATCGGGCGATTCGGGTCAGTTCGTGAGCCAGGATCAGTTCCGCCGACTGGCTATTGGCGAGCAGGTCGCGGTGCAATTGCGCCAGGCGCGGAACCAGCCGCTCGAGCTTTTGCGGGGGCCAGGCGGGTAGCTGCTTGCGCAGGTCGCGCTTGTCGCGGAAAAATACCTTCTGCCGGTCGAGCAGCGCATCGACATCCAGCCCCGGTTCGCGTTTGGCGGCAATTGCCGCGATCTGCGCCACCCGCCGTTCGAGCGCCAATGCCACACCCACCGGGTTGAGCCCCAGTTCCCGCAGGCGTGCCAGCTCATGCGGCAGCTTCTTCGTCTCGCCCGCCAGCACCACGTTGACTATCGGCCCGAAGCCTTCATCCTCGGACGAGGCACCGATGGCCGCAAGATCAGCCACTTCCACTGTCCTGGTCGCATGAGGCGAGGCATCGAGATAGAGCGACAATTTCTCCAGCTCCGACTGCGCCAGCCGCACATCGAGATTGGCGCCGCGCGCAATCGCCTCGGCGATGTTGCCGCCAAAGCGCAGGCCGAGCCCGCCGGCCATGGCGTTGATCTCGGCCTTCACGTGCTCCAGGTCGGGCGGATAGAAGATCGCTACCACCGCATCCTTGCGGTCGATCAGCAGCTTGGCGGTGCGCGACTTGTCGGTGGCCGACGTGGCGACGATGAAGATCGGGCAAGCGCCGCCTGTCTCGCCGATATCGGCAAATTCGCAGAACGCCTTGACCGCATCGTGCGCTTCTTCGCCCGCCACCCGCGCCATGATGTACCGCGCGCCGCCGAACAGCGAAGTGCTACGCGCCTCGTCGATCAGGCGGACCGGATCGTTTTTCAGGTCAGCGCCGGACATGTCCACCCGCTCGCCCGCTTCGGGCAGCGTGGCGATGACCTTGGCGGCGGCGGCGGAAGCCCCCGCCTCGTCGGCCCCGCAGAAGAACCACAGCCGCGCGCTATCCTGTGCGCGCCGCGCCACATTGAGGAAATCGCGCTGGGTCGCCTTCACGGCTGCCCCGACTTCATGATTCGGGATCGGTGAGCGCCAGGGTGAGCCGGGTCACGATCCTGTCGGCCACCTGCTGGGCGAGGTTTTCCAGCGCGGTCTGTTCGGCCGCTATGGTGGCATATTCGGAAGAGACCACGTCGATCCCCGCATCCGATCCTGCCGTGGCATCGACCAGGATCGCGCCGCTGGCCGTATCGACCAGCTGGTAGCGGGCGCGCAGGGTCCGCCGTTCGCGCCCGATGGTATCGTCGGTCAAAAGCCCAAGCCCTTCGAGCTGGTCATCGAGCAGGACATCGAGCCGATAGCGCGGATTGGCGACATCGCCCGATGGATGACCCAGCCGGTCGTTCAGCGCATTGCGCACCAGCCAGCCTTCGCGGCCCTGGATCGGCGCAACTTCCACGCCCGCCAGCCCCTGCGCCACGGCACCGCTCGCGCCGCCAGCATAGATCGGTCGCAGGCCGCAGGCCGACAGCGCGCCGAGCAGCAATGCCGCCGTAGCAAGGTGCGCGGCAATCCTCATGTCACGATGTTGACCAGCCGGTCGGGCACCACGATCACCTTTCGCACTTCAGCCCCGTCCATCGAACGCTGGACCCTCTCGCTGGCGAGCGCAAGCGCCTCCAACTGATCTTTCGGCAATCCTTTGGCCACGGTCAGCGTATCGCGCAGCTTGCCCATGTGCTGCACGGCAACGGTCACTTCGTCCTCGACCAGCATGGCGGGATCGACTTCGGGCCAGGCGGCTTCAGCCACAAGGCCGCCCTCTCCCAGAGCGTCCCAGCCTTCTTCGGCCAGGTGCGGCATCATCGGCGAGACCAGCAGCAGGATCGTGCGGATTGCCTCGTTGCGGGTGGCAGACGGCGCGGCCTTCTCGGTCGCCGAAGTCAGCTCGTAGATCCGCGCTACGGCCTTGTTGAACGACAGGGCCTCGATATCGGTGGCAACGGCAGCGACGGTCTGGTGGGTCTTGCGGGCGAGTGCGGTATTGTCGCCAGTGGCAGAACCATCGAACTGTCCGAACAGCCGCCACAACCGCTGGACGAAGCGCCCGCAGCCTTCGATCCCGGCCTCGGACCACGGCAGGTCGCGTTCGGGCGGACTGTCGCTGAGCATGAACCAGCGCACAGCGTCAGCGCCATAGTCGGCGATGATGTCCTCGGGATCGACAACGTTCTTCTTCGACTTGGACATCTTGATGACCTTGCCGATCTGCACCGGCTGGCCATCGGACTTGAGCGTGGCGCCCGTGCCCGACCGATCGACCTCACCCGGTGTGAAATAGATCTCGCGCGGGCCGTCCTTGCGGCTGTAGGTCTCGTGCGTGACCATGCCTTGCGTGAACAGGCTGGCGAACGGCTCCTTCACATCGACCGCGCCGACATGCGCCAATGCGCGGGTCCAGAAGCGGGCGTAGAGCAGGTGGAGGATCGCGTGTTCGATACCGCCGATATATTGCTCCACCGGCAGCCACTGGGCCACTTCGGCCATGTCGAACGGCTTGTCCGCCGGCTGGCTGGCAAAACGCAGGAAATACCAGCTCGAATTCACGAAGGTGTCGAGCGTATCGGTCTCGCGCCGCGCAGCCGCACCGCATTGCGGGCAGTCCACGTGCTTCCAGGTGGCGTGGCGTTCCAGCGGGTTGCCGGGAACGGAAAAGTCCACGTCCTCGGGCAGAACCACCGGCAACTGGTCCTTGGGCACCGGTACCACGCCGCAGTTCTCGCAATGGATGAACGGGATCGGCGTACCCCAGTACCGCTGGCGGGAAACGCCCCAGTCACGCAGACGCCAGACGGTCTTGCCCGCGCCACATCCGTCGGCTTCAGTCCGGCGGATCACTTCAACCTTGGCTTCGGCCACGGCCATGCCATCAAGAAAGCCGGAATTGACGCAGACCCCGTCGCCCGCCTCGGCCTCGGTCAGCGGTGCATCGGCAGCGGAAGGTTCGGCGGCGATTACGCGCACGATCGGCAGGCCATACTTGGTGGCAAAATCGAAGTCGCGCTGGTCATGTCCCGGTACGGCCATGATCGCGCCGGTGCCATATTCCATCAGCACGAAGTTGGCGATGTAAACTGGCAGGTATTCGCCGGTGAACGGGTGCCTGGCCCCGATACCGGTATCGAAGCCCAGCTTTTCCGCCGTTTCGAGCTCGGCCGCCGTGGTGCCGCCCTGCTTGCACTGCGCGATGAAATGCGCCGCCTCGCAATTGCTGGCGGCGACACCCTGGGCGAGCGGATGATCGGGCGCGACCGCCACAAAACTGGCGCCGAAAATTGTATCGGGGCGCGTGGTATAGACCTCTACAATCTCGCCATTGGACAGATCGAAAGCGAACTGCAGGCCCTGGCTCTTGCCGATCCAGTTTTCCTGCATCGTGCGGACCTTGTCGGGCCAGCCGTCCAGCGTGCCGAGGCCCGCCAGCAGGTCTTCGGCAAACTGGGTGATCTTGAGGAACCACTGGTTGAGCTTGCGCTTCTCCACCAGCGCGCCCGAACGCCAGCCGCGCCCGTCCACCACCTGCTCGTTGGCCAGCACGGTCTGGTCCACCGGATCCCAGTTGACCGCGCTTTCGCGGCGATAGACCAGGCCAGCGGCATAAAGGTCGAGGAACAGCGCCTGTTCGTGGCCATAATAGGCCGGATCGCAGGTGGCGATCTCGCGACTCCAGTCGAGCGCGAAGCCGAGCTGCTTCAACTGCCGCTTCATTGTGGCGATGTTTTCGTAGGTCCAGCCTGCCGGATGGACGCCCTTTTCCATGGCGGCATTTTCCGCCGGCATCCCGAAGGCATCCCACCCCATCGGGTGCAGCACCTCGAACCCGCGCATGGCCTTGTACCGGGCCAGCACGTCGCCCATCGTATAGTTGCGCACATGGCCGATATGGATGCGCCCGCTGGGATAGGGGAACATCTCCAGCACGTAGCTCTTGGGCTTCGGACTGGCCGAATCGGCCTCGAAGCAGCGCGCCTCGTCCCACGCGGCCTGCCAACGGGCGTCGGCCTGTCCGGCATCGAACCGGACATCGAAACGCTGGTCAGTCATGCGAATTCCTGCCGGTTGTGCGGATCAGCCGATCGCCGAGCGGCGCAGGTCGCGCGCCTTGGTGAGGATGATGTCTTCCAGCCGCTGTACGGTGCTGGCCTGGACGGTGGCTTCCACCCAGACGCCGTCGGTCAACACCTGGCGGCTGGCAGCCACGCGCACGGCATCTGCGCGCAAGTCCGAATCGAGGATCGATACCGAGACCTTGACCCGTTCATTCGGGCTGGCGGGATTGGCATACCAGTCGGTCACGATCACGCCGCCGGCACTGTCGGCCTGGGTCAGCGGCATGAACGACAGCGTTTCAAGTGTGGCGCGCCAGAGGTAGGAATTGACGCCGATCGACGTCACCTGCGCCGCGGCCAGGTCTGCCTGCGGCCGACTGTTGCCGCCGCCGCAGGCCGCAAGCCCGAGCGCCAGCGCGCCGATCACCAGCCCGCGACCAAGGGTTTGCGCGACAGGTGCGATGGTTGAAGGCGTGCGGAAGCTGGAGATGGCCATGCGTGTTCCCGTAACTTGTTTCAAAGCGGTGCGCAGCGGCACCCGATGCGCCTCTATAACCCTCCAGCGCCGTGCGGCAAGGTGAAGCGCGCCCGGGCGGGTCGCGTGTCCCCATGGACGTTTCCACTTGCACGCCCGGGCGCTGAACGATCGCTGAATTGCCCGCTTCCGCCTCTCTTTAGCCAGCCTGCGCTGTTGAGCTGTTGCAACACTCTGTAAAAACACGTGTGAAGAGCCTTGAACTGCTGGTCATGTGCGGAACCGCTGCCTACAAAACGGATTGGAGGAGAGCCTGATTCGATTCGGCAGCCAGAAAGCGTTCAGCTCGGTTGTCTTATTATGGTCAGGTAATGATGGGAAAGCGGGCATTAGCGTGAGCATGAAGTCGACCTGGGGCCGCAAGGGCCGTTTTGCCGCCGGCATCGCCGGTGCGGCACTGGTCGTCGGCTTGCCGAGCGCGGGCATGGCCGTTGGCCTGCTCGACGGTAGCACTTTCTCGCGAGATGCGCTGTCCACTGTCGGTAGCCTTGCCTCGTTCACCCCCGCTTCCGCCGATCCCGACCTTGCCCGCATGATTGAATCACGGCGTGGCTCGTCCCGCATGATGCGCTTCACGCCCGCTGGCGCGATGACAGCTGAGGATCGCTCGGTCACCGTGGTTGTCCGCGTGGATGGCGAAGCGGCCCAGGCCATCTCGGTGCGCAATGCCATCGCCATGGCTCGCAGCGAACCCGCGGCCGAATCGGTCAACACCATCACCGCGACCCGCTACAACCTTGGCTTGGCGCGTGGCTATCGCAGCTTCGCAGCGGCGGCCCCTGCGCTGTCGCAGCCGTTGTCCAACGCAGCCATCCCCGATCTTGCCCAGTTCGAGCCCAGCCCGGGCGTGCGCGAGGAGCCGAGCCGGTTCGCCGCGCGCATTGCACTGGAAGAAGGCCGCAGCGCTGCTCCGGCCGCTCCGCAATCGCTTGATGCCGCGGGTGACCAGCGGATCGACGTGGCAGGCAGCTATCGCCTGACGCGCAACCTCGATGTGCGCGCGGGTGTGCGCTACGAACAGGATCGCAACCGCCTGTCACCGATCCCCAATCTGGAGCAACAGGATAGCCAGGCAGTCTATATCGGCACCCAGTTCCGGTTCTGACACCCAATAGGGTCAGACATCGCATGAAACCCCGCTCCGGCGGGGTTTTTGTTTGCCCGAAGGCCTCGCTGCCCTAGGAAAAAATGCATAGATCGAAACCGAATCGAGAGGGGATAGACCACATGGCACGTGTCGCAATCGTCACCGGCGGAACCAGGGGTATCGGCCGCGCCATTTGTGAGGCTTTGCAGGCCGACGGCATGACCGTGGTGGCCAACTATGCAGGCAATGACGACAAGGCCCGCGCCTTCACCGAAGAAACCGGCATCGTCGCCTACCGGTGGAACGTGGGCGACCATGCCGAAACGCTGGCAGGTTGCGCCAAGGTGGCAGAGGAAGTCGGCCCGATCGACGTGCTGGTCAACAATGCCGGCATCACCCGCGACGGCACGCTGATGAAGATGAGCTACGAGGACTGGACCGATGTCCTGCGGGTAAACCTCGGCGGCTGCTTCAACATGGCCAAGGCCTGTTTCGACCATATGCGCGACCAGAAGTGGGGCCGGATCATCAACATCGGCTCGATCAACGGCCAGGCGGGCCAGTATGGCCAGGTCAACTATGCCGCCGCGAAGAGCGGGATTCATGGCTTCACCAAGGCACTGGCCCAGGAAGGCGCGCGCTTCGGAGTGACGGTGAACGCCATCGCACCCGGCTATATCGATACCGACATGGTCGCTGCCGTGCCGGAGAACGTGCTGGAAAAGATTGTCGCCCGGATCCCGGTCGGCCGCCTCGGCCAGGCGAACGAGATCGCCCGCGGCGTCAGCTTCCTCGCCTCGGAAGACGGCGGCTTCGTCACCGGATCGACCCTGTCGATCAACGGTGGCCAGCACATGTATTGAGCACAGGCGGATTGGCTGACATCTACCACCCGCCGGTCAAGCATTCGGTCGAGATTGCCGGCCACAAGACCTCGATCAGCCTCGAACCACTATTCTGGAACGCCTTGCGGCAGGCCGCCGAAAACGAAGGCCTGCCGCTGAATGCGCTGGTGGCGCGGATCGATGCCCAGCGCATCGTTGCGGACACGCCGCCGGGCCTTGCCAGCGCGATCCGCCTGTGGCTGGCATCGCGCTGGCTGGAAACCACGAATCAATAGTTGGCGGGCGGATCGCTGGCGGGGAAGCTCTCGTCGCTTGCCTGGTCCACCTTCGACCACTGGCCCGCGTTGCCGTCCCGCATGGCGTTCGGCCCTGCGTCGCGCACCTTGGCAAAATTGTTGCCGACCGCCTGGCCGTCGGCGAAGGCGGCATCTTGCCGGTTCTTCTGGTAGTACTTGTACCCGAAATAGCCGAGCGCGCCGAGCATTGCAGTTTTCAAGATCATGGGGTCACCTCATAGTTTGCTTGTCCATCCAACGGTCGGTGCAGCGAAAGGTTCACGCATTTCGGCTAAGGCATGGAATATCGGTCGCAAGACAAACGCGGTTGACCGCAACGAGGGCCCATTCCTATGGTTTTTCCATGAGCGCCAAGAAACCGATCCGCAAAGCCGTGTTCCCCGTGGCGGGGCTCGGCACCCGCTTCCTGCCCGCCACCAAGGCTATCCCCAAGGAGCTGTTGCCGATCGTTGATCGGCCGCTCATCCAGTATGCGGTGGACGAGGCGCGCGAGGCTGGGATCGAACAGATCATCTTCGTCACCGGACGCGGCAAGACCGCCATCGTCGAGCATTTCGACATTGCCTACGAGCTTGAGAGTACCATGAACGAGCGCGGCAAGTCCCTGTCCGCGCTGGACGATACCCGCGCCACGCCGGGCGATATCATCACCGTGCGCCAGCAGGTGCCGCTGGGCCTCGGCCATGCGATCTGGTGCGCCCGCGCCATCGTGGGGGACGAGCCGTTTGCCATCATCCTGCCGGACGAGCTGATGGTGGGCGAACCAGGCTGCATGGCGCAGATGGTCGAGGCCTATAACGAAGTCGGCGGAAACCTCATCTCAGTGCTGGAAGTGCCGTGGGACGAGGTGTCGAGTTACGGCGTGATCGATCCCGGTGCGACGAGTGGCGCGCTGACAGAGGTCCGCGGGCTGGTGGAAAAGCCCCCGCAGGACCAGGCGCCGTCCAACAAGATCATCTCGGGCCGCTATATCCTCCAGCCCGAAGTGATGCGCACGCTGGAAAACCAGGGCAAGGGTGCGGGCGGAGAGATCCAGCTGACCGATGCCATGGCCCGCATGATCGGCACCCAGCCGTTCCACGCGGTCACCTTTGCCGGGCGGCGGTTCGATTGCGGCAGCAAGCTGGGCTTTGTCGAGGCCACGCTGGCCCTCGCACTGGAGCGTGAGGACATCGGCGCGGAAGTCAGGCTGTTGGCTGAACGGCTGCTGCGCGGCTGAGCAGGACCACAAGAGCACATACGAAAAAGGCGGCAGGTGACTGCCGCCTTTTTCGTGTCAGCTTGCGCCGGAGGACTTAGTCGCCGCCCTGGCCGCCTTCGCCCCGGGCAATCGAGGCATATTGCGTGGTCATGTAGGGGGTAGGATCGACCGATTCACCCGACACGCGAACTTCATAGTGCAGGTGCGGGCCGGTCGAGCGGCCGGTCGAACCGACATAGCCGATAAGGTCACCCTTGCGGACCATTTCGCCCGGCTGGACCGTATAGGAAGAAAGGTGGGCGAAGCGCGTCTGCAGCTCGCCGCCGTGCTCGATCTGCACGTAGTTGCCATAGGAGCTGTACCACTGTGCCATGCCCACGCGGCCATCGGCCGTGGCGTAAACCGGGGTGCCAGTCGGCGCGGCAAGGTCCACGCCGTTGTGCTGGCGGCGACCGCCGAGCACGGGATGGCTACGCATGCCGTAACCGCTGGTCAGGCGCATATTGTCGAGCGGCATGCCCGAGGGAATTGAAACGGCCATCCGCGGAGCGCCAACGATCAGGCCACTCTCGGTAACCTGGCCACCCTGGGCGATTTCACCCCAGCTGGCGAACAGTTCGCTGAATTCTTCGTCGGAGACCGTGGAGCTGGCGTCGATAGCAGCGGTGAACTGGGCCGAAGCGGGAGCCACGCCGTCATTCGCGAGAGCGGGCGCAGCGCCCAGAACTAGCGAGGCAGCGATGCCGAGTGCGGACTTGATGATCATGCGATCCCTTTAATTCCATTGCCTTGCGGCAAACCCGTCAGTTTCGCCGGACCCCTGTTCGGCCCTGCTGGGCCACCCGTCCGAAGAGCGAAAACCAGTGTGGGAACCTTCCCCCGTCTGGCCTGTTGGCATGGGTAAGGGCCTAAAGGTTAACTAGGCAAGGGTGCACCTGTGCCTGCGCGACGGACTGACTGCGAGACGGGGTGAGTCGTTGAACCGCAGATGAATTGCCGCCGCAAGGCCACGCTAAATCGCGGTTTTCCGCCAGTTGCCGCAATCTCACCGAACTCGCTTCATCGCCGGAACGAAACGGCTTGTGGCCTTGGGCTTCAGGAAACCGAATCGGGTCAACGATTCGTTGGGCACTTCACTCGCGGGGCATCACAGGCCCCGGGCTGCTTCGAGCACTTCGGCAGCGTGGCCCTTGACCTTCACCTTGCGCCAGACGCGGGCGATCCTGCCTTCCCGGTCCACCAGGTAGGTCGTGCGCTCCATCCCCATGTAGCTGCGGCCATACATGCTTTTCAGCGTCCAGATGCCCAACGCATCAGACAGTCCGTCTTCCTCTGCGTACGAGGCAAGCGGAACGGTCAGGCCGTGCTTGGCGGTGAACTTGGCATGCCTGGCGGGCGGATCCTTGCTCACTCCCAGAAGCGCAGTGCCGCCAGCCTCGAACTGGTCCTGCAGGGAAGAAAAGTCGATGTTCTCGGTGGTGCAGCCGGGCGTGTCGTCCTTGGGATAGAAGAAGACCACCAGCTTGCGGCCTTTGAAGTCCGACAATTTGAGCGGTGATCCATCGACCGCATTCAAGGCCACATCGGGCATCAGGTCGCCACTATCGGGCAGATTGCTCATCTCAAACCTCCAGTTCCTCGCCGAATTGTATCGCCCACTGCGCGGCGATGGCCTGGCGGGCCTCGCCCAGCGCAGCCAGCATCGCGGCATAGTCCTCGTGCCCGCAGGCCTGGGCCAGCGCAATACGGGCAGCAGGCGGTGGCTCCAGTCCATCGGGCGCCAGCAGCCGCGCCGAGATCAGCGCGCGCGCCAGGGCGGAGAAATGATCCGCCATGTCCGGCGGCAGCAAGCCCGCTTCGATCAGCCCGCCGATCGCCGTATCCACGCCGGGCGCCAGGCCACGGCGCTCGCGCAGTTGCAGGAAGTGGACGAGGAATTCGCAATCGACCAGCCCGCCCCGCAGCAGTTTCACATCGAGCGGGCCGCGCGGCGGCTTGTGCTTCGCGATCTCGGCCCGCATCGCCAGGACATCGGATTTGAGCTTGCCCGCATCGCGCGGGGTTTCCAGCACCTCACGGATGATTGCGGCCAACCGTTCACGCGCGGCAGCCGAGCCATAGAGCGGGCGGGCGCGACACAGGGCCATGTGTTCCCAGGTCCAGGCGTCGTCCTTCTGGTACTGTGCGAAACTGTCGAGGCTGACGGCGAGCGGCCCCTGGTTGCCCTGCGGCCGCAACCGGGTGTCCACCTCGTACAACGCGCCTTCGGCCGTCGGGACGCTGAGCGCTGCGGTTACGCGGGTGGCCAGCCGGTTGAAATAGAGCGAGGTGGTAAGCGGGCGTGGACCATCGGATTCCTCGCCGGTCTCGGCCCCGTTGAACAGATAGACCACATCGAGGTCGGAGGCGGGCGTCAGCGCCCCACCGCCCAGCCGCCCCAGTCCCAGGACCAGCAGTTCGCTGCCGTCGATCCTGCCGTGCTTGGCCTCGAATTCCGCCGTTGCCGCATCGGCTCCCACTTGCAGCGCCGCCTCGGCCACGCGGCACAGCCCTTCGGCAATCGCGAGCGGATCGTGTCGCCCCTCGACCAGCTGCACCCCCAGCGCGAACCGGGCATCGCCCACGACCAGCCGGATATGATCGAGGCGCGCTTCGTAGTCGGGCACTTCGCAGGCCGCCATGCGGGCGGCGAGGGCGGGTACGTCATCGGGCAGGTCGAGCGCGGTGGAATCGATCAGCGCGTCGAGCAGTTCCACCCGCCGCGCCAATGCATCGGCCAGCGGCGGGGCGAGCGTGATGATCCGCAGCACCTGTTCCAGCAGGCCGGGTCGCTGTTCGAATAGGCGGAATAGGTTAATCGCTGTCGGCAAACGAGCCAGAAGGGTTTCCCACCGCGCCATGGCCCGGTCCGGCTCGTTCGCCCCGGCCAGGGCTTCGGACAGGATTGGCGCGATGGCATCGAAGGCGATCCGCGCCTCGGTACCGCGCAGGGCATGGATATTGTCTTTCCAGCCGATGACCCGGCGGGCGAAATCGTCCGGCAGGCCGGCGGGCGCGCCGGGCGCGGCTGCAGTTGCCCGCGCATCCTCGCCCAGCAGCTCGTCATAGCGCGCCGCCACCTGCCCGCAGACCTGGGCGAGGTCAGCCAGCAGCGCCGCGCCATCGGGCAGTCCATCGAGCCGGGCGACATTGTTGAGCGCTTCGCCACTGGCGGGGAGTTCGTGGGTCTGCCGGTCATTTACCATCTGCAAGCGGTGTTCGACCACGCGCAGCCGGTAATAGCTCTCGCCTAGCACCCGCGCATCCTCGGCCGCGATGATCCCCTCTGCTGCCAGGGCATCGAGCGCGGCGCGGGTGCCCCGCTGGCGCAGGTCGGGCTGCCGGCCGCCGTAGATGAGCTGGTGCGTCTGGGCGAAGAATTCCACCTCGCGGATACCGCCTCGCCCCCGCTTGAGGTCGAACCCCGGCCCCGGTTCCAGCGGCCCGGCATAGGCCTTGCGGATGCGCATGGTGAGGCGGCGGATCTCCTCGATGGCCGTAAAATCGAGATTGCGGCGCCAGACGAAGGGCCGCATCTGGTCGAGGAACCGCTCGCCCGCCGCCAAATCACCGCCTGCGCTGCGCGCCCGGATATAGGCCGCCCGTTCCCAGGCCAGGGCCGAGCTTTCGTAATGCGACATCGCCGCGTCGAACGAGATGGCCAGCGGGCTGACCTCGCTGGCGGGCCGCAACCTGAGATCGACCCGGAAGACATAGCCATCGGCAGTCTGGCTCGACAGGGTCTCGACCAGCCAGCGGGCATAGCGCTGCGCCGCCTCTCCCGGTTCCTCGTTCGCGCGGCGCGGCAGGATCTCGGGATCGTAAAGCAGGATCGGGTCGATATCCGAGCTGTAGTTCAGTTCCCCCGCCCCGTGCTTGCCCAGAGCGATGGCCGTGAAGCCTGCCGGATCGGCATCGGGCACGCGGCGCCGGATCGCGGCAGCAATCGCCCGGTCGAGCGCGCGGTCGGCGAGGCTGGACAGTTCGGCCATCACCCGGTCGAGTGTGAAGTGCCCCGCCAGGTCGCCCACGCCCAGCACCAGCGCCAGCCCGGTGCGCTCGCGCCGGAGGGCCTTCCCGACATCCGCATCGTCCGTAGCCTTGGCAAGCGCCAGTGCCTCGTCCGCCCGGCCCTGCGCCAGCAGTTCCGCCAGGTCCGGCATCCGCGACAGGGCCAGCGTGAGGAACGGCGAACAGGCCCGCACCCGCGCCAGCGCCTCGTCCCAATCGCAATTTGTTTGGCCGTTCATGCGCCTACCCCTGCCGCGCATTCTACCGGAGGGCAAGACCGGTGCTTGCCACGGGCGCTTGCCTCTGGCCCCCCGCTTTGCCAATGCAGGGCCATGACATACCGCATGCCCGCCGAATGGGCCGAACAGGACTGGATCTGGATCGGCTTTCCCGCTGCTGCCGACCTGTGGGAGGACGACCTTGTCCCCGCGCAGGAGCAAGTCGCCGCCTTCGCTAATGCCGTGGCCGCAACGGGCCAGGAAGTGCGGCTGGTCGTGCGCGATGACGTGGCCGAACAACAGGCCCGCGCGCTGGTGCTGCCGGAGTTGGTGATCGAGCAGCACCCCTATGGCGATATCTGGCTGCGCGATACCGGCCCCCTGACCCTGCTCGATATGGACGGCAGGCGGGCTGCTCGGCGGTTCGGGTTCAACGGCTGGGGCGGCAAGTACCTGCTCGACGGCGACCAGCAGACCGGCCCGTCGCTGGTGGCAGCCGGTGGCCTGGAGGATCTTGGCCGCGCTGACTGGGTGCTGGAGGGCGGCGCGGTCGATACCGATGGCACGGGCCTTGTTGTCACCACCGAGCAATGCCTGCTCAACCGCAACCGCAATCCGTCGCTGAGCCAGGCCGACATCGCCGAACGGCTGGGCCGCGACCTTGGCCTTGCCCGCGTGCTGTGGCTGGGCGACGGCCTGCTGGGCGACCATACCGATGGCCACGTGGACAACCTCGCCCGCTTCGTGGCGCCGGGCCGCATCGCCATCCCGGTCGCCGCCGACAGCGATGATCCCAATGCCGCGACCTATGACGAGGCGGCATCGCGCGCCGAGGCCTTCGGGCTCGACGTGGTCCGCGTCCCCTCGCCAGGGCTGATCGGAGACAGCGAGGATGCCGAGCCCGCCAGCTACATGAACTTCGTGATCGCCAACCGCGTGGTGGTGGTTCCCATCTATGGCTCGCGTTTCGATGACGAGGCCGTGGCGGCCATCGGCGCCCTGTTCCCGGGGCGCGAGGCGGTAGGCCTGATGGCCGATGCCGTGCTCACTGGTGGCGGCAGCTTCCACTGTTGCAGCCAGCATGTTCCAATGGCGCTTTAGGCGCGCCAGAGGGAGGCGTTAACTTTTCGTTTACGATTTCGGCAGACAATGCCGCCCATGAGCAAAGCCATTGCCTTCACCCACACCCGCGCCGTCGATTCGGTAGAGGCCCTGCGCTTCGTGATCGTGGCGGCCTGCGGCACTGCGCTGATCGCTGCCGGGCAGTTCCTGCCGCTCTGATCCTCTCCAAGTTGCGGTAAATGCAAAGGTGACAGAAGTGACAGCGTGTCACTTTTGTTTTCGCCAGATTCCTGTTCAATTCCAGTCGCTTGGCCTAAGGGCGACAAAGTGACAGGGGGCCTGAAGAAACGCGCGCTCGCGCTGTTTGACGAGATGAAAGAGCCGTGCAGGTAGGTGCCCGCGCGGTGGGGATTGGCGGCTAGGGCCGGTGTAGGAAATGTATTTCACACGAAGACACGAAGATGGTGCGCCAGCGGCAAAGCCGCCCTCATTCCCGGCGCTGGTCCCTGCTGCACCCGGTGAACGAGAAACAGCGCCTACGGCGCAAGCGACATCTTCGTGTCTTCGTGTGAGAGTCTCTGGCCTAAGAAGCCTTCACCGCAAATCGGGCGCAGTCCCCTCCGCCTTGATCAGCGCCACCACGTCCGCCCGCGGCAGCACCTTCTGGTGTTCCGCCCCCAAGGTCCGCAGCGCAATCGTGCCTTCCTCGGCCTCGCGCTTGCCGACCACCAGCAGGTAGGGAACCTTGGCAAGGGAGTGCTCGCGCACCTTGTAGTTGATCTTCTCGTTCCGGAGGTCGGTTTCCACCCGAATACCCGCCGCGGCCAGTTGCGCCGCCACCTCTGCCGAATAACCATCGGCATCGGACACGATGGTCGCCACCACGGCCTGCGTCGGGGCCAGCCATGCGGGCAGGCGTCCGGCGAAGTGTTCGATCAGGATGCCGATGAACCGTTCATAGGAACCGAAAATCGCGCGGTGGAGCATGACCGGGCGGTGCTTCTCGCCATCCTCGCCCACATAGACCGCGTCGAGCCGTTCGGGCAGCACCCGGTCTGACTGGATCGTGCCGACCTGCCAGGTGCGGCCGATTGCGTCGGTCAGGTGCCATTCCAGCTTGGGGGCATAGAACGCGCCTTCGCCGGGCAGTTCTTCCCAGCCATATTCCGCCGTCGCCATTCCGGCATCGACCACGGCCTGACGCAGTTCGGCCTCGGCCTTGTCCCAATCGGCATCGGACCCGAACCGCTGGTCCGGGCGCAGGGCCAGCTTGATCTGATAGGTGAAACCGAAGTGGGAGTAGATCCGGTCCGCCAGTTCGCAGAACGCGCGCACTTCGGACACGATCTGGTCTTCGCGGCAGAAGATGTGGGCATCGTCCTGGGTGAACTGGCGCACGCGCATCAGGCCGTGCAGCGCGCCGTGCGGTTCATTGCGGTGGCAGCAGCCGTTTTCATAAAGGCGCAGCGGCAGGTCGCGATAGCTCGTGATACCCTGCTTGAAAATCAGCACGTGGGCCGGGCAGTTCATCGGCTTCAATGCCATCCACTGCGCATCGCCGCTGATAACCGGGCCTTCGTCCTCGGTATTGGGCACCTCGTCCGGGATTACGAACATGTTGGCGCGGTACTTGCCCCAGTGGCCCGATTGTTCCCACTGGCGGGCGTCCATCACCTGCGGGGTCTTGACCTCCTGGTAGCCTGCACCGTCGATGGCACGGCGCATATAGGCCTCCAGCTCGCGCCAGATCTTGTAACCGGCGGGGTGCCAGAACACCGAGCCGTGGGCTTCTTCCTGCAGATGGAACAGGTCCATCTCGCGGCCCAGCCGGCGGTGATCGCGCTTGGCGGCTTCCTCCAGCTTGTGGAGATGGGCATCGAGCTGCTTCTTGCTGAGCCAGCCGGTGCCGTAGATGCGCGTGAGCTGCGCGTTCTTCTGGTCGCCGCGCCAATATGCGCCCGCCACCCGCATCAGCTTGAAGGCCTGTGGATCAAGCTTGCCGGTGCTGGGCAGGTGCGGGCCGCGGCACATATCGAGCCAGTCCTCGCCGCTTTTATAAACGGTCAGTTCCTCGCCCTCGGGCAGCTCCTGGGCCCATTCGGCCTTGAAGCTTTCGCCATCGGCCTGCCATTTTTCGATCAACTGCTGGCGGCTCCACACCTCGCGCGTCAGCTTCTTGTCTGCCTGGATGATGCGGCGCATTTCCGCCTCGATCGCGGGCAGGTCGTCCATGCCGAACGGCTCGCGGCTGGCAGGCGCCAACACGTCGTAATAGAAGCCATCGTCCGTTGCCGGGCCGAAGGTGATCTGCGTGCCGGGGAACAGCGATTGGACGGCTTCGGCCAGCACATGGGCATAGTCGTGCCGCGCCAGTTCCAGTGCCTCCGCCTCGTCACGGCTGGTCACCAGCGCCAGTTCGCTGTCGCCATCAAACGGCCGGGTGAGATCGCGCAGTTCCCCGTTGACGCGGGCCGCCAGCGCCGCCTTGGCAAGGCCGGGGCCGATGGCGAGCGCGACATCGGCCGGGGTCGAGCCCTGCGGCATCTCGCGTACCGAACCATCGGGAAGGCTGATCTTCAACAGGTCGCTCATCAATCGCGTCTTTCACTTTTTCCGACGGGCGCCATGGCACAGAGCGCCAAGCGTCCACAAGGGGCGGCGTCGGGTAGAAGGGGAAGTCCGGGGAGCTCGACGCCGCACCACCCGAACCGGGCGGCGGCAGGCGCGGTATCAGCCCACGACCTGCCGGCCCCGGAAAACCGGGGTGGTGGTAGTTGTCGTGGTGGCACGGCCATGCGTCATGCCAGGCGATATAGGGGCACGCGGTTGCAAAGTCACTAAGGTGCTTCGCTTGCCCTTGGACTTGGTCGCGCGAACCGCCATGTTGGACATGATGACAGACCTTGCCGAAATCGCGGGCCGCCGCATTGCCTATAGCCATAATGCCGGAAGCGGCCCCGCCGTTGTGTTCCTGCCGGGTTACATGTCCGACATGGCGGGCGGCAAGGCGACCGCGGTGTTCGACTGGTGCGTGGGCCACCGGCGCGAGTGCTTGCTGCTCGATTATTCGGGCTGCGGGGAAAGCCCCGGCGATTTTGCGGACGGCACGCTGACGCGATGGTGCGAGGAAGTGGTCGGGCTTGCTCACGAGAAACTGGCCAACGAGCGGATCGTGCTGGTCGGTTCCTCGATGGGCGGCTGGCTGATGCTGCTGGCCGCGCAGCAACTGGGCGAGCGGGTGGCGGGGCTGGTGGGCATTGCCGCCGCGCCCGATTTCACCTCGTGGGGCTATTCGGACGAGCAGAAGGCGCAGCTCGCGGCTGGCGAAACCGTGCTGGAGGACAGTGCCTATGGCCCCGATCCGACTCCCACCCATGCGAAGTTCTGGGCCGATGGCGAGGGGCAGTTGCAGCTTGGGCAGGCCATTGCGCTCGACTGCCCGGTGCGCCTGCTGCACGGGCAGCTTGATGCCGATGTGCCGCCTGCCGTGTCGCTGCAACTGGCCGCGGCCCTGCGTTCAGAGGATGTGCAGGTGACGCTGGTCAAGGGCGGAGACCACCGGTTGAGCCGCGAAGGCGACATTGCCCTGCTGCTCCATACCCTGGCACAAATGCGCTGATCGGATCATTACACGCCCATGCTCGCTTTCCTCACCGCCTCGCTCGTGTTCTCGCAGCTGACCATCCCGCTCGACCTGCCGTTCGGCGGTCCGACGGTGGAGGACGACCGGCTGCTCGCCTGTATGACCGAGTCGCGGACCGATCCGGCGCTGGCGATCACCACGGCCTCGCAATGGCTCGAAGGGCTGTCCGGCCCCGCCACCAGCGCGCCGCAGCAGTGCCTGGGGTTTGCCTATATGGGCGTGCTGCGGTGGCAGGCGGCAGAGCAGGCCTTTACCGCCGCGCGCGATGGCTTGCGGGCGGATGACCGGGCCGAACGGGCGCGGATCGGGACCATGGCGGGCAATGCAGCACTGGGGGACCAGCGTCCCGCCGATGCGCTCACCCTGTTCGAAGTGGCTCAGGCCGATGCCACGGCGGCGGGCAACAGCGAACTGGCAGGCTCGATCTCTGCCGACCGGGCGCGGGCCTTTGTCGCCATGGGGCAGGAGCTGGACGGCGCGCAGGCGCTGGCCCAGGCGCGCGAGCTGGCGACGCAGGATCCCGCAGTCTGGCTGCTGTCGGCCACGCTGGCCCGGCGGATGGACGACTTTGCATCGGCCCGCGGGTGGATCGCCATTGCCGCCGCGCTCGATCCGGCCAATCCGGCGATCGGGCTGGAAGCGGGCGTGATATCCGTGCTGAGCGGCAGTGACGATGCGGCGCGACAAAGCTGGCAATCGGTAGTGGACCTCGCCCCGCGATCCCCGGAAGCAGACGTTGCACGAACCTATCTGGCACAGCTCGACGAAGTTGGCGAACCAGAGGAGGGCAGCCGATGATCCCGCTATCGGTCCTCGACCTCGTCCCCGTCCGCGAGGGCTCCGATGCTGCGACCGCCTTGCGCGAAGCGGGCGAGCTGGCGAACGTGGCGGAGGAGGCAGGGTACAAACGCTTCTGGGTGGCCGAACACCACGCCACCCCCGGTATCGCGGGCGGCGCGACTGCGGTGGTGCTGGCGCATATCGGCCATGCCACCAGCACGATCCGCGTTGGATCGGGAGGGATCATGCTGCCCAACCACAACCCCTTCGTCATCGCAGAGCAGTTCGGCACGCTGGATGCGCTGTTCCCCGGCCGGATCGACCTTGGCCTCGGTCGCGCGCCGGGTGCCGCGCCAATCCTCGGGCAGGCCCTGCGCAAGGACCTGCGCAGCGCGGCGGACTATTTCCCGCAGGACGTGGTCGAACTGCGCGCGCTGCTGACCGGCGACATCGACCTGCCGATCGCTGCCACGCCGGGGCTTGGCTCCAATGTGCAGATGTGGATGCTCGGCTCCAGCCTGTTCGGCGCGCAATTGGCCGCGCGGCTGGGCCTGCCCTATGCCTTTGCCAGCCACTTCGCGCCCGACCACCTCGACGCCGCGCTGGAAACCTATCGCAGCCAGTTCCAGCCCTCGACCGTGCTCGACAAACCCCACGCCATGGCGGCCATGACCATGATCTGCGCCGACAGCGACGAGGAGGCGGCACTGCTCGCCTCGTCGCAGGACCAGTCCTTCGTGCGGCTGCGCAGCGGCGATCCGGGCAAGCTGCCGCCGCCCAAACCGGGCTACCGCGAGAGCCTGGACCTGTCGTCCCGCGCCATGCTGGAGAGAATGGACGTAGCCCGCGCCGTAGGCTCGCCCGCTACGGTCGCGGCAAAGATCGACCGCTTCGTGGCGCGCACACAGGCTGACGAGATCATCGTTTCGGGTGCCACCTTTGATCCCAAGGCGCGGCAACGCTCGCTACGGCTGGCAATAGATGCGCTGAACTGAACCGGTTTCATTTATTACCAACAGGGGGTGCCAAGCGCCTGTCCTCCCTGTATTGAACCGCGCCGGAAGAGGAGAAATACCGCATGACGGCGAAATCGGACAAGATCCTGCTGACTGAACTGGAGCGACGCATCGCAGGTTCGATCCTGCCAGGCGAAGCCGCGCTGGAAGGCCAGCCGCTGGCCGATGCAGCGCAGTTCCTGCTTGAAGCCGCAGCTGTCCGCGCGAAGAACCGCCCTGCCATCCTTGTTCGCAGCGCCACAGATGCCCGCCGCATCACCCGCATCGCCGTGGTCAACCGCGACGTACCGTTCCTGGTCGATTCGATCAGCCGGGCGATTGCCGATCACGGCCTGGCAGTGGACCTGCTGGTCCACCCGATCCTGCCGGTCCTGCGCGATGACTGCCGCCAGCTTGCTGGCCTGCCGAAAGACGACGCACCCGGCGCCATCCGCGAAAGCTTCATCTATCTGGAGACAGACCGGATCGACGCGAAGCAGCGCCGCGCGCTGGAAGCCGAACTGGTCCGCACCGTGGCCGATGTCCGCAAGGCCGTGGCCGACTGGCCGCAAATGCGCGCAGCGATAGAGGCCGATGCCGAGACCCTGCAGGATAGCGAAAGCGCCGAACTGCTGCGCTGGCTGGGCGGCGGCATGATGACGCAACTGGGCCATGTTACCCGCCACGCCGACGGCAGCGAAAGCGCAGCGCTGGGCATATGCCGCAAGAGCGCGGGCAACGTGCTGGCCGAACCGAGCTGGAAGCTCGCCTTCGCCTGGTTCAGGGACAAGGCGCGCCAGAGCCGCGTGTTGATCGTCAAGGCCAACCGCACCAGCCTGGTCCACCGCCGCGTGCCGCTGGACCTGTTCATCGTGCCGGTGATCGAGGGAGGCAAGGTCGCCGCCCTGTCGGTCCATGCGGGCATCTGGACCAGCGCCGCGCTCTCCACGCCGCCCGATGGCGTGCCCGTGCTGCGCCGCCAGCTGGAGGCTATCACTGCCAGCCTCAACTTCACCCCCGGCAGCCACGATCACAAGGCGCTGGTCCATGCCCTGTCGGTCCTGCCGCACGACCTGGTGATCGGCTTTGAGGCCGAGGACACCTGCCGCGTTGCCACGGCCATGATGGCCCTGATCGACCGCCCGCGCCCGCGCTTGGCCCTGGTCGCCGCCCCGCTGAAGCGCCACCTGTTCGCTTTCGTCTGGCTGCCGCGCGACATGCTGTCCACCACGGTGCGCGAGCAGATCGAAGCGCTGCTGACCGAAGGCACCGGCACGCAGATGCTCGACTGGAGCCTGACGGTGGAAGGCGGCAACCTCGCTATGCTGCGCTATGTCCTCGATGCGCGCAGTTCCGGTGCCAGCGAGCACGCGCCCGAACTGGACGCCCGGCTGGCCGACATGCTGCGCGGGTGGAACGATGCGGTCGAGGCGGCGCTCGCCAAAACCGGGGAAGCGGGCCGCGCCGCCGCGCTCGCCCTGCGCCATGCGGGTTCCTTCCCGCAAGCCTACCGCACCACATACGGCGCCGAGGAAGCAGCACGCGACATCGCCTGCCTGCGCGCTCTCGGCGCAGACACCACGCTCCAGCCGCTGGGCCGCGACGTGCGGCTTTACAGGCTGCCGGGCGATCCGGCGGAGCATTTGCGGCTCAAGGTCTATCAGGCGGGCGGTTCGCTGCCGCTGTCCGATGCCGTGCCCGCGCTGGAGAACTTCGGCTTTCGCGTGCTGGCCGAAGTGCCGACCGACCTGATCGGCGAGGACGAGGTCACGATTCACGATTTCCTGCTCGGCACGGGTGCTGGTGCCCCGGCGCTGGAACGGGCCGAAGCGATCGAGCAGGCCGTGGTGGCCGTGCTCAATGCCCGGGCCGAGAACGACGTATTCAACCGGCTGGTGGTGAGCACCGGGCTTTCTGCCGTCGAAGCCGAATGGCTGCGGGCCTTCTACCGTTACCTCCGTCAGGCCCATGTCGCCTTCACCATCTATTCGGTGGTCGATGCCCTGGCCGCCGCGCCCGATGTTACCCGCGCACTGGTCGATCTTTTGCGCACGCGCCACGATCCCCGTTTCAAGGGTGACCGCGCGGAGGCTTCGGCCCGGATCGACGAACAGGTCCGCGCCGGGCTGGCGGGCGTTGGCGCGATCAACGATGACCGGATCCTGCGGCTCTACTGGCAGGTGATCCATGCCGTGCTGCGGGCCAATGTCTTTGCTGATGCGGGCGAGGAGGCGCTGGCCTTCAAGTTCGATTCCAGCCTCGTCCCCGGCCTGCCCAAGCCCGTGCCGTGGCGCGAGATTTTCGTCTATTCGCGGCGGGTCGAAGGCATTCACCTGCGCGCCGGGCCAGTGGCGCGCGGCGGGCTTCGCTGGTCCGACCGGCGCGACGATTTCCGCACCGAAGTGCTCGGCCTGATGAAGGCCCAGCGGGTGAAGAACGCGGTGATCGTGCCGACCGGTGCCAAGGGCGGGTTCTATCCCAAGCAATTGCCCAATCCGGCGCTCGATCGCGATGTCTGGGCGGCGGAAGGCAAGGCAAGCTACAAGCTGTTCATCCGCACCCTGCTGTCGGTCACCGACAATATCGTCGATGGCAAGGTCGTCCACCCGGCGGGCGTGGTGATCCATGACGGGCCGGACCCCTATTTCGTGGTTGCCGCCGACAAGGGCACGGCGAGCTTTTCCGACACGGCCAATGCCATCGCGCTTGAGCACGGCTTCTGGCTGGGCGATGCCTTCGCCAGCGGCGGTTCCAACGGCTATGACCACAAGGCCATGGGCATCACCGCGCGCGGGGCCTGGCTGTCGGTCCAGCGGCACTTCCTCGAAATGGGCGTGGACGTGCAGGCAGAGCCCGTGCGCGTGGTCGGTTGCGGCGACATGTCGGGCGACGTGTTCGGCAACGGCATGCTGTTGTCAAAGTCATTGAAGCTGGTGGCGGCCTTCGACCACCGGCACATTTTCATCGACCCCGATCCCGACCCCGCGACAAGCTGGGCCGAGCGCAAGCGCCTGTTCGACCTGCCGCGATCGAGCTGGGCAGACTATTCCGCCGAACTGCTGTCGAAGGGTGGCGGGGTCTTTCCGCGCAGCCAGAAGCGCATCGCCCTGTCGAAGCAGGCCCAGGCGGCACTCGGCGTGACCGAGGCGGAACTTGATCCCGACAGCCTGATTTCCGCCATCCTCAAGAGCCCGGTGGACCTCGTCTGGTTCGGAGGCATCGGCACCTACGTGAAGGCGAGCGGCGAGAGCCATGCCCAGGTCGGCGATCCGGCCAACGATGCCCTGCGCGTCGATGGCGGCGACGTGCGTGCCAAGGTAATCGGCGAAGGCGCCAACCTCGGCGTGACCCAGGCCGGGCGGATCGACTATGCGCTGCATGGCGCGAGTGGCGCGGGCGGGCGGATCAATACCGATTTCATCGACAATTCGGCCGGGGTCGATTGTTCGGATAACGAGGTCAACATCAAGATCGCGCTCACGGCAGCGCAAGTCTCGGGCAAGCTCGGCGACAAGCGGCGCAATATGCTGCTGGCCGAAATGACCGACGAGGTCGCCGAACTGGTGCTGGAGGACAACCGCCTCCAGGCGCTCGCCCTGTCGATTGCCGGGATGGCCGGGGCGGACGCCATGGGCGCCTACCTGCGGCTGATCGAGACGCTGGAGGAACTGGGCGAACTGGACCGGCGGACCGAAGGTCTTGCCGCCAGCGACGTGCTCGCCCGCCGCGCGGCCGAGGGGCATGGCCTCACCCGTCCTGAACTGGCCGTGCTGCTGTCCAATGCCAAGCTCGCCCTGCAAGATGCGATCGAGCAGGGCCCGCTGGCCGGTGATCCTGCCGCCGATGCCCTGGTGCTGGGCGATTTCCCGCCGCAGTTGCGGGACAAGTACCGCAAGGAACTGCTGAACCACCAGCTGCGGCGCGAGATCGTGGCGACCGTGGTGGCCAACCAGATCGTCAACCGGCTGGGGCTGATCCATCCGTTCGAACTGGTGGAGGAGGAAGGCACCTCGCTGGCGGAACTGGCCTGCGCTTTCGTGGCGGCCTGCGACCTGCTGGGCATGCACGAGCTGTGGCAGGCGATCGACACGGCGGCCATGCCGGAAGCCGCACGGCTGCAAATGTTCGACCAGGTGGCCCGCGCACTGCGCGGCCATATGGCCGACCTCTTGCGCACCAGCGGCTGTTCCCATGGTCCCTCTGCGCTGGGCAAGTCGCTCGGGCCGCTGGTGGGCGAACTGTCGGCCCATGCCGAAAAGCTGCTCGGCCTCGAAGTGCGCGGCCAGCGCGATGCGCTTACCTCCGGTATGGTAAAGGCAGGCGCGCCAGAGGCTCTCGCCGGACAGGTCGGACGGCTGTTCGCGCTCGACGGGGCGATCGGCCTTGCCACCCTGGCGCGCGATACGCGGATACCGGCGGTGGACCTTGCCAATGCCTTCATCGCGCTTGGCACCATGCTCGGCCTCGACTGGGCCCAGGCCCGCGCCGCCACGATGAGCCCGCCCGATCCGTGGGAGCGGCTGCTGGCGGCAGGCCTGGCGCGCGATTTCCAGCAGATGCGGTTCGATTTCCTGCGCCACCTGGCAAACGGCAAGGCGCGCGGGATAGACGAGCGGATAGACCGCTGGGCCGCCGACCACGCGCCCGCCATCGCCCGGTTCCGCGCCATCGTGTCGCGCGCCCAGGCCATGCCGGCGGCCAGTCCCGCCATGCTCGCCCAGATCGCCGGACAGGCGCGCAACCTGCTGCAGGGTTGAGCGCAGCGCTTGACGGATGGCCCATAAGGCGCAATCGCTCGTGCCCATGACCAGAGCCGATATCGTGATCGTGGGAACGGGCCATGGCGGGGCGCAGGCCGCCATCGCCTTGCGCCAGAACGGCTATGCAGGCTCGATCCTGATGATCGGGCGCGACAAGGCCCTGCCCTATGAACGCCCGCCGCTGTCCAAGGAATATCTCGCGGGCGACAAGCCGTTCGAGCGCCTGCTGATCCGCCCGGAGAATTTCTGGGCCGACAAGCAGGTGTCGCTGATGCTTAGCACCACCGTCACCAAAATCGATCCGGTGGCAAAGCAGGTCATGCTGGCTGGCGGCGCAGGGCCGGTGGAATATGGCACACTGATATGGGCCGCAGGCGGCGATGCACGGCGGCTGTCCTGCGCGGGCGCGCATCTCGATGGCATCCACGCCGTGCGCGACAAGCGCGATGTCGATGCCCTGATGGCTGACCTTGCGGGCGGCAAGCGGCGCGTGGTGGTGGTCGGCGGCGGCTATATCGGGCTGGAAGCAGCGGCTGTGCTGACCAAGCTGGAATGCCAGGTCACCCTGCTCGAAACCCTGCCGCGCCTGCTGGCCCGCGTCGCGGGTGAAGAGCTGTCGGACTTTTTCGCCCGCGAACACCGCAGCCACGGGGTGGACGTGCGGCTGGATTGCGCGCTGGAATCGATTGTCGGGGATGCGGATGACCGGATGACCGGCGTGAAACTGGCGAGCGGCGAGGAAGTGCCTTGCGACATCGTGGTGGTCGGCATCGGCATCGTGCCCGCCGTCAGCGCGCTGATCGCGGCGGGTGCGGCCGGGGCCAACGGCGTGGACGTGGACGAATACTGCCGCACCAGCCTGCCCGATGTCTATGCCGTGGGCGACTGCGCGGCCCATGCCAATGCCTATGCCGACGGCGCGGTCATTCGGCTGGAAAGCGTGCAGAACGCCTCCGACATGGCGACCGTCGCGGCCAGGGATATCTGCGGCATGGCAGAACCCTATGACGCGCTGCCGTGGTTCTGGTCCAACCAGTATGACCTGCGCCTGCAGACCGCGGGCCTCAGCATGGGGCACGACACGGCGGTGCTGCGCGGCGATCCGGCCAGCCGCAGCTTCTCGGTGATCTACCTCAAGGACGGGCGGGTGATCGCGGTCGATGCGGTCAATTGCGTCAAGGACTATGCGCAGGGCCAGAAGCTGGTGAAGGCGCGCAGCGCGGCCAGTGCCGAGGCGCTGGTGGACGTGGACGTGCCGCTCAAGGATCTGCTCTAGCAGCGCCTAACACATTCCGGGCTCCCGTTCGTGTCGAGCGAAGTCGAGACATCGGCGCAAGGTGTCTCGACTTCGCTCGACACGAACGGACCCTGGGGGAACTTCAGGAAAGCCGCGCTATCGCCCACTGCGCGGCTTCGGCCACCACCTCGTCCGGATCGTCCAGCAGCGCCTCTACCGCCGGGACCAGCGCCCGATTGCCGCTGTTGCCCGCAGCATAGAGGCAGTTGCGCACGAACCGGTCCCTCCCCACCCGCTTGATAGGCGAGCCGGAGAACTTCGTGCGGAACGCCGCGTCATCCAGCGCCAACAGCGCCGCCAGATCGGGCGCGACCAAGTCTTCGCGCGGGGCGAAGGCCTGGTGCCGCGCCGCCACTTCGGCAAACTTGTTCCACGGGCACACGGCAAGGCAATCGTCGCAGCCATAGATGCGGTTGCCCATGTCTTCGCGGAATTCGTGCGGGATCGGGCCTTTGTGCTCGATAGTCAGATAGGATATGCAGCGCCGCGCATCTAACCTGTATGGTTCGGGAAAGGCGTCGGTCGGGCAGGCCACCTGGCAGGCTTTGCACGATCCGCAGCGGTCCTGCCCCGGTTCGTCCGGCGTAAACGGCAGGGTGCAATAGATCGCCCCGAGAAACAGCCACGATCCATGTTCGCGGCTGACCATGTTGGTGTGCTTGCCCTGCCACCCCAGCCCCGCTGCCGAACCCAGCGGCTTCTCCATCACCGGGGCCGTATCGACAAACAGCTTGAGCGCCATGTCCAGTCCGTGGCTTTCGGCCTCGGCCACCAGCCAGCGGGCCAGCGCCTTTGCTGCCTTCTTCAGCACATCGTGATAGTCCCGCCCCTGGGCATAGACCGAGATGCGGGCCTTGTCCGGATCGCCTTCCAGCGCCAGCGGGTCGTGTTCGGGCGCATAGGACATGGCCAGCGCGATTACGCTGGCAGCCTCGGGCCACATCGATTGTGGCCCCTGCCGCACCTCGGCGCGGTCCTTCATCCAGCCCATCGTGCCGTGATGGCCTGCATCGAGCCACGCGTGCAGCCGCGCGGCGCGCACCGGATCATCCTCGGCCGGAGCAAAGCCGACCGCGGCAAAGCCCAGCTCGGCCGCCTTGGCCCGCAGCTTTTCCTGGATCAGCGATATCACCGCTGCGTTAACCATAATCGCACTTGCTCGCGTTCATTGTTCGCCTGTACCCCGCCCCGATGGACATTGCGACCACCCAGAAACCCGAAGCCGCGCCAGAGACCGCCCGCGAACCGGCAATCGAAGCCCGGGGCCTCGTCAAGCGGTTCGACGATACCCTGGCGGTGGACGGGGTGGATATCATTGTCCCGCGCGGATCGATCACCGGCATCCTGGGGCCGAACGGCGCGGGCAAGACCACGACCCTGCGCATGTTGCTGGGCATCATCGACCCGGACGAAGGCATGCGCCGCGTGCTGGGACATGAGAACCCGCGCGATGTGGCCCGCCTGATCGGCTACCTGCCCGAAGAACGCGGGCTCTACCCGTCGATGAAGGCGGTCGATGCCATAGCCTTCATGGGCGCGCTGCGCGGCCTGTCGCTGCCAGAAGGGCGCAAGCGCGGGCGGGAATTGCTGGAAGACTATGGCCTTCGCCATGCCGCCGACAAGCAGATCCGCCATCTGTCCAAAGGCATGGCGCAGATCGTGCAACTGCTCGGCACCCTGGTCCACGATCCGCAGCTGGTCATCCTGGACGAGCCATTCTCCGGGCTCGACGCAATCAACCAGGGCAAGCTGGAAGTGCTGATCCGCAGCCTGGCCGACAAGGGCGTGACGGTGATTTTTTCGACCCACGTGATCGCCCATGCCGAACGCCTGTGCGAAGGCATCGCCATCATCGCCGGTGGCAAGGTGCCCTTTGCCGGGCGGGTGGACGAAGCGCGCGACCGGATCCCCGCGCAGGTGCGGCTGGAAACTTCGGCCAATGAAGGGCCATGGCGCGCGGCCCTGCCTGCCAGCGCCCGCCGTTCTGGCAAGTTCTGGCAGTTCCCGCTGCCTGAAAGCGGGATCGAACCGCTGCTGCGTGCCCTGATAGACGGCAATGCCGGGATCCTGTCGCTGTCGATCGAGCGCGCGGGCCTGCACGATGCCTTCGTCGCCATCGCGGGCGAGGCGGCAGCGGCCAGTCTTGTAGCCACCTCAACCGGGGAGATGGCCGCATGAGTGTCAGAGATACCGCTGGCCGGTTGTCGCTGTGGCGCGCTGCCTATGTCGTGGCGCGGCGCGATTTCACCGCCATCCTGCTGAGCCGCGCCTTCATCTTCTTCCTGCTCGGCCCGCTGTTCCCCATTGCCGTGGCCGTGCTGGCAGGCGGAGCAGGCGCACAGGTGCAGAGCGAGGCGGCTGCCGCCAATGTCGGCATTGCCATGTCCGCCGAAGATAGTGCCGCGATGATCGAAGCGCGCGACCAATTGACGCGGCAGGTGGGCAACGTGATCCCGGCCTTCGTTGCGCTGGACCACGGCCCCGAGTTCGATCCCGAGGAAGTGCTGGAAGGGCGCGAGGGGCGGCTGGCAGCCATTGTCACCGGCACGCTTGCCGCACCCGAGCTGACCGCACCGCCGGGCAACCTGGCGCGCTGGAACGGCACCGTCAGCCTGATCGCCACCAATGCGGCCAATTCCGCCAGCGGGGCGGGGCCGCCGGCCTATCCCGAGGTGCGCAACACCTCTGTAACCACCAGCGGCGCAAGCGAGAATCGCGGCCGCTACCAGACCGCGCAGGGCGGACAATTGCTGCTGTTCCTGCTGATCATGCTGCTGGCAAGCATGGTGCTGTCCAACCTTGTTGAGGAAAAGGGCAACAAGATCATCGAGATCCTGGCCGCCGCCGTGCCGATGGACGCAGTGTTTATGGGCAAGCTGTTCGCCATGCTGGCGATCTCGCTGGTCGGCATCGTGGTCTGGGGATCGGTCGGCACCGCGGGCCTGCTGATGACCGGTCGGTCGCTGTCCGAATTCGCCAACCCGGGGGTCGGCTGGCCGCTGTTCTTCACACTGGGCGCGATCTATTTCGGCATGGGCTACCTGCTGCTGGGATCGGTGTTCCTGGCCGTGGGATCGATGGCCGCCACGGTGCGCGAAGTGCAGACGCTGGCCATGCCGGTGACCATGGCTCAGGTGCTGGTGTTCTTCTTTGCCACCATCGCCATGACCCAGACCGGCAGTGCGATCGAATATGCCTCGATCATTTTTCCGCTCAGTTCGCCCTTCGCCATGCTGGCCCGCGCGGCGGTGGACGAAGCGGTCTGGCCGCATGTCATCGCGCTCGCCTGGCAGGCGGTCTGCGTGGCGCTGTTCATCCATGCGGGCGCCACCTTGTTCCGCAAGCGGGTGATGAAAGCGGGGTCGCAGGGCAGCGGCAAGTCGTCGCGCTCTTTGAAGATGCTGCTATCCGGGTTATTCAGCGCAGGTTCGGACAAGCGAGCCTAGGATGACACCATGCCTGACATGACCATTTCCCGCCGCCGCATGCTGTCCTGGCTGGGAGCCGGGGCCGCCATGCCGATCCTCGCCGCCTGCGGCTCGCCAACACCCGCTCAGGCCCAGGCCCAGCAGAACTTCCGCGTCCGCTACACCGAGGCGCAGTGGCGCGAACGGCTGACGCCCGAACAGTTCCGCGTGCTGCGCGAAGCGGGGACCGAGCGGGCCTTCACCTCGCCGCTTGATCGCGAACGCCGCACCGGCACCTTCCTGTGCGCAGGCTGCGGCAACGAGCTCTATTCCTCGCGCACCAAGTATGACAGCCGCACCGGCTGGCCCAGCTTCTATCGCGAGCTGCCCGGCGCGGTCGGCTATTCGACCGACTATCACCTCGGCTATCCGCGGCGCGAGGTGCATTGCGCCGATTGCGGCGGGCACCTGGGCCACGTGTTCGACGATGGTCCCGCGCCCACCGGCAAGCGCCATTGCATCAACGGCGTGGCGATGACCTTTCGGCCAGCCTAGGCTCTACCTTACGCGATAGACCTTGAGCGGTCCTTCTTCAAAACCAGTAACCGGCTCCAGCCAGTCTGGCTCCTGTCCGGCGTCCAGCGCATCGGCGAAATTGCCGGGCGCGACGCTGCGGTAAAACGCGAAGTCAGCCTTTGCCGTGCAGGCGACGACATAGTCTGCGCCATTGCGCCGCACCACCTCGTGCGCGCCTGCCACCGGCCCGCTGAAGGCCACGATCACGTCGCGCATGCGGGGCTGGTTGCGGTGATAGCTGGCTGCCAGGATGGTATGCCCGCTGTGCCCGAGAATTTCCGGCCCGGCATCCATCGGCACCAGCATATGGCCCGGCGGCAGGGCGGCGAGGCGGGAAAAATCGCACTCTTCGTCCAGGGCCCGGTCGCGATCGACACGCACAGCCGTTGCTGCACCCGGCAGCACCCGCGTCTCGACCAGCTTGGCCGCCCCGCTCGCCACCATCGGCGTGGCGAGGGCGAAGCAGGCGAGGGTCGCGCCAATGCGTGGCAGGGCAGAGGGGATGGCCCGCGCGCGCGGCAGCCAGGTGGCCAGCAGCACGGCGGCAAAGGGGATCGCCAGCATCTGCGCCAGCACGCCCGCCCGCATCAGCATGAACGAAAACAGGCAGGCGAGCAAAGCAACCAGCGCCAGCCCGTCGCGCGCCCGCGCCGCACTGCCGACACCGTCGCGCTTCATCTGCCACCAGCCCGCCACCACCAGCCCCAGCGACCAGGCCAGCATGGCGATAACCGCCGGCTGCTGGCTCCAGACCGGCAGGCCCTCGGTGATATTCTCGTACCAGAACCGCCGCACCAGCGGGTCCATCTCGCCAAACGGGCTCGTGAGGCAAGGGCCGAGTGCAGCCAGGGCCAGCGGCAGGCTGGCAAGCGGGATGAGCGCCAGCCCCACCAGACGCCCGGCTCGCCGGTCCTTCCATGGAAGGACCGGCAGCAGCAGGGCTACACCTGCCGCAGCGGCAAAGGCGAGCATGTGCCCGGGCAAGAGGATATCGCAATAGGGGAGCGCAAAGGCGCTGGCGGGCCGGGTCGCCAGGCTCAGCAGCGGCGCGGCCACGGCCAGCGTAGCGAGGAACACGCCCAGCCGCCGATCACCGTCCAGCCACCAGGCAAGGCCCAACACGCCCGCCATTCCCGCAACCATCGGCAGGCCTTCGAGCGAGATTACCAGCCATGCCGCCGCCAGAACCCCGGCCAGCGCAGCCCAGCTCCGGGCCGGTTGCAGCAGCAGCGCCGCCACGCACAAGCCCAGCACGGCCTGCGGGGCGTGGTGGTCGATCCGCATCGGCAGGAAGCTGTCGGGCAGCAACGGGAACATCGGCATGGCGATAAGGGCCAACGCCAGCGCCAGAGGCCCTGACCCGAGCCGCAACATGATCGCCCGCAGCGCAAACAGCGCAGGCAGCAACCATAGCAGCGGCACCAGCGCCATGGCCGCAGTCTCGCCCAACAACAGCACCAGCACAACCAGCGGCAGGTCCACCAGCCGCGACCAGTGCATCGAGGCACCATGCGGCGGATCGATCCGGTATTGCGCGACATCGAACCACGACTGGCCAGCCAGAAGGTCGCGCACCTCGAACAGGCGCATCCAGTTATCCGGCCCATCGATGGCAAAGCCCTGCGCGGCACCGGCGGCCAGCGCCACCACGCACCACAGCGCCCAGACCGCCAGCACGGCGGCGGGGCGGGAGGCAAATGCGCTCCAGCGGATGGGGTCGGCAGCAGTCATTGCGGAAGGTCTAGCGGAAAACGATCTTGGAGCGCAGCAGCCAGGTGGCGGCAAAGCTCACCGCGATGGCCACCAGCTTGGCCAGCCGCGGATCGATTCCACTGGCATCGCCCGCCCAGACGATCGAAATGGTGAGGGCAAGGCCAACCAGGGCCGACATCACGAACAACGCCTTCTGGCGCGTGCGCCGTCCGCCACGCAGGGCGACATTGCCGACAAATACCGTGCGGCTCGACAGCAGCCAGTGAGCCACGATGCCCGCGCCATAGGCAAGGGCACTGGCGCCCGCCGCCCACATGCCCGTGGCCAGCAGCGCCAGAAAGCACCCCATGTCCACCGCCAGCGCGCCGACGCTTGCCAGCACATAGCGGATGAAACGCACATCGCGCAGCCGGAGGAACATGGCGGGCATCGCCGCTTCAGGCCGCGCGCCGGTCATCGCTTGCCGCAATTCGCGTCGGCACGTCGCGCACCGATGCCAGGGCAGCGGCCTGGTCGGGCGTGACCGCCTCGCGAACCGGCAGGGCCTTCTCGGCCCCCTCGTCGCCCGCCTCGTGGTATTCTGCATCCTCGTTGACGCACCAGGTGTCGTAAATCCGCTTACCGGCGACGATGTTCTCCACCGTCAGCATAGCGGTCATCATCGCGTGGTCCTGGTTGTTGTAGCGGTGCATCCCGTTGCGCCCCACCAGGTGCAGCGTGGGGAAGCGGTCTTCCAGTTCGGCCCGCATCGCGGCGACATTGGCGGCATAGTCCTCGTCATAGACGGGATAGGCCTTCTCCTGGCGCACCACGGCGCCACCGATCACGTCTGCCGGATCGGTGAGGCCGAGGATCGCCATTTCCTTCTTCGCCAGTTCGACCAGATCGGCATCGGCCATCGACCACAGCCCGTCGCCTTCGAAACAGAAGTATTCGAGACCGACGCAGGCGACATCGCTGTCGGGCACCATTTCGGGTGACCACGAGCGGAAGTTCTGCACCCGGCCCACCTGCACCTTGTCATCGTGGATATAGATCCAGTTGTCGGGGAACAGGTCGTCCGACCGGATCATCAGCGCCACGGTGAGGAAATCGCGGTATTTCAACCGGCTCGCCTCCAGCGTAGTGGCGGGCAGGGGGTGAAGCCGGGCGGCCAGTTCGCGCATCGGCGCGCTGCTGATGGCATGGGCCGCCCTGATCACGATCTCGCCTTCGGGGCCGGTGGCCGTCATCCGCCAGCCATCGGCACCATCACTGGCGAGCTGCTTGAGCGAGTGGCCCATGATCACCTGGCCGCCCATCTCCACGATCCGGTCGCGCGCGGCATCCCACATCATGCCGGGACCGAGGCGCGGATAGCGGAAGGTTTCGAGCAGGGTCTTGGCCTGTGCGCCGCTGCCATCGTTGGGCGCCTTGTTGAGGCCGAGGCTGCGCTTCAGGCCATCGACCACCGCACCCCACAGCGAAAGGCCCTTGATGCGCTGGGCCGCCCAGTCGGCGCTCATCTCGTCGCACGGCATGCCCCAGACCTTCTCGGTATAGGTCTTGAAGAAAATCGAATAGAGCTTGTGACCGAACTGGTTGGTGGTCCAGTCGGCGAAGCTCTTGACCTCGCGGATGGGGAACACCTTGTATTTCAGGTAGCTGGCCATGCACATCGCGCTGCGCCACAGGCCAAGGTTTGCCAACGCCTCGAACGCGCGCAGCGGATAGGAGTAGAATTTGCCCTCGTAATAGATGCGGCTCATCCGCGGGCGCTGGATGAAATCATCCGGCAGGATCTCGTTCCACAGGTCGACCACGGCGGCGCTCTTGGAAAAGAACCGGTGGCCGCCGATGTCGAAGCGATAGCCCTCGTGCTCCACGGTGCGGCTGATGCCGCCGACATAGGTCGCATCCTGTTCGATGATCGCCACGCTCTTGCCGGCCTTGGCCAGCAGGTATCCGGCAGTAAGGCCCGCCGGCCCCGCCCCGATGATGGCCACGTCTACGCTGATATCTCCCGGAACCTTACCGGTCGAACTGGCTGCGCTGCTGGTCATCTGTACCCCCGTGTCGTGTCCTGACCGGGAGTGAAGGAAAATGGTTATGGGCAGGTTAACGCAGGTAGCTTCTCACACAGGAAATGCCGCATTTTTCCCTAGCTGCAACGTGGCCACGATGCGCGCCATGTCGCCGAACTGGAACGTATCCTCGAACACCAGGCCATAGGTTTCGCCCCGCCGCCAGCGGACCTTGGCGTTCACTTCGGGCAGCCCTTCGGCCGACAGGCGCACGCGCTGGTCGATCGCGAACCGCGTGGTGCTGGTGATCTTGGCGCCCTGCTGCGAGATATCGTGGATCTCCACCACCGCGCTGGCGAGGCCGCCGACGAGTTGGGCCGCGGCATTGAGGTTGATGCGGATCGGGCGCTTGGCAAAGCGGCTGGGGCATTCGACGATGCGGGCAATATTTGCCGGGGCGAGGAACTTCAGGCCGGCGCGGTCCCGGTCCACCCAGACCAGTTCCAGTTCATGGCAGTCGCCGTTCTGCAGTTCCAGCATCAGCCGCTCCTCATCGGGCAGCGGGTGGAACAGGCGCACGCTTACCCCGGTGTCGGATGCATCGCGCACCACGCACATGAATTCGCCCGCCGGGCAGCGCAGCTTGGCCGCACGGACAAGCATGGTGAAACGGGGGGAGGTGCGCTGGTCGGCGTAGTGGTCAGTTCCGGGTTCGGCCCCGGTCCCCGCAAGCGGGGATAGGGCAGCGGCGTGCAATGCGTCGCGCATGGAAACTCCATCAGTATAGCGGCAGCTATCCCCAGCCCGCCGCAATGTTTCGAACAGCCTGTCTTACCGGCAAGATGCTTTCCGAACCGCTAACGATGGTGGAATTTGGCAGATTTCCGCTACGGGTGGCCCCTTCGCCTTGCTCGGGCGTTTTTGCCCAAAACAGTCCCCCGGACTGTTTTGGGTAGCAGGTCCCCCTCCCTTGCGGTCGGGAGCAATTCGGCCAAATCGATCCCCCGGATCGATTTGTGTCGCGAATTGCTGGTGCGGGCGGTGGGACTCGAACCCACACGAGCAAGGCTCAGGGGATTTTAAGTCCCCGGCGTCTACCATTCCGCCACGCCCGCAATTGCACCATGGTTGCGCCCCGGACGGCCTGCAAACGGCACTCCGCTTCGCTTCCGGTGCTCACGACCCATAGGGTCGCTGCGCGCCGGGTCTCGCCGGAGCACCATTTTCGGCTCGTCCGGAGCACAACCACGGCACAATTGTTTCTCAGCTAGCGGGAGTCGGCCGCGCTTACCAGTAGCGCCTGCTGGCGATCTCTGCGCCTTGCGCCAGCGCAGCCAGCTTGGCCCAGACAATTTGCGGATCGAGGCTGTTGCTGCCCGCATGGACCGAGAAGCCGCAATCCACGCCCGCCATCACGCGCTCGCGGCCCAGGAGGTCGGCATAGCGGCCGATGCGCTGGGCGATGAGCTCGGGATGTTCGATATAGGGTGATTGCGGTTCGATCATGCCGGGGCAGAGGACTTTTCCTTCGGGCAAGGAATTGTCCTCGAAGAAGGCGAACTCGTGGTTGTGGCGCGGGTTGGCACCTTCCAGCAGCACGGCCTGGGGTTTGGCGCTCCATACGATATCGGCAATCTCGCCCAGGGCCACGTCGCAATGGTGCGGGCCGGGGTAGTTGCCCCAGCACAGGTGCATGCGGCACTGTTCCGCCGGAATGTTGCGCAGTGCATGGTTCAATGCGGCCACGTTCATGCCGATGCGCTTGCGGAATTCGGGCAGGTCCAGATGCGTGAACTGCACGTGGCGGCCCATCGCAAGGTCCGGGCAATCGACCTGCAGCGTTATGCCGGCCGCGGCGATGGTCTCGTATTCGTGGCGCAGGCCTTCGGCGAGGGCGAAAACATATTCCTCGTCACTGGCATAAAACTGGTTGGGGAAGAACAACGCGGTAACGCCGGGGCTGGCGGCGGACATGAAGCTTTCGTGGCCATTTGCCAGCCGGTTCAGCCGCTCGGCATCCTCGCGCGGGGCATCCATGTCGATCACCGTGATCGGCGCGGTGCAGGCGGGCGCAGAGCGTTTGGCGCGGCCCTTGTTGCCGAACACCTGGGCCTTTGCGCCGGGAAAGTCCTCCAGGTCCTGGAATTCGTACTGCCCCGCCTCGCCGCCAAAGCCCGACAGGCGATGCTTGATATAGGTGGCATAGCTCGGCTTCGACATTTCCCCGTCGCCGACGATGGAGATGCCCGCCTTGACCTGATGGGCGAGGACTTCGGCCGTAGCCTTGTCGATCGCTTCATCGAGCGCGGCCTCGTCCACGGCCTCGCCACCCTCGCGGGCGAACATCAGGTCGAGCAGATATTCCGGTCGCGGCAGGCTGCCGGTGTGGGTGGTCTTGAAGGTCACGAAATCTCCGCCCGCACAATTGCCGCACCATCGACCATGGCCTTCATCTTACCGAAGGCCACTTCGCGCGGGAGGTACTTCAGCCCGCAATCGGGCGCCACGATGATCTTGTCGGCGGGAGCGTGTTCCAGCCCCCGGCGGATGCGCGCGGCGACCACTTCGGGTTCCTCCACCGCATGGGTCGACAGGTCAAGTACGCCGAGGATGATGGTCTTGCCCGGCAGGGTTTCCAACACCTTGGTATCGAGCTCGCTCTGCGCAGTTTCGATGGAGATCTGCTGCACTGCGCTTGCCGACAGTTCGGGCAGGAAGGAATAGCCCTCGGGCCGTTCGTGGATCAGGTGCGCATAGCCGAAGCAGATGTGCAGCGCGGTGGTGCCCTGCACGCCCTCCAGCGCGCGTTCGAGCGCTTTGAGGCCATAGGCCCGCGCCTTGTCGGGCCGCGCCTGCATATAAGGCTCGTCAAGCTGGACCACGTCGGCCCCGGCTGCGAACAGGTCCTTGATCTCCTCGTTCACGGCGCCGGCATAGGCGAGCGCGAGCGCTTCCTCGTCGCCGTAGAAATCGTCCTGCGCCTGCTGGGCCATGGTGAAAGGGCCGGGGACGGTGATCTTGATAGCCCTGCTGGTGTGCAACTTCATGAACTCGACATCGCGCACCTGCACCGCATGGCGGCGGCTGATCGGGCCGACCACGCGCGGCACCGGCACCGGTTCGCCCGACCGGTCGAGCGCCGTGCCGTGGTTGTCCATGTCCACGCCGTCCAATGCCGTGGCAAAGCGGTTGGAATAGCTCTCGCGCCGCATCTCGCCATCGGTGATGATGTCGAGGCCGGCGCGCTCCTGTTCATGCATGGCATAGACCGTGGCATCGTCCCAGGCTTCCTCCAGCATGTCTTCGGGAATGCGCCACAGCTCCTTCTGGCGGGTGCGCGGCGGGAAGCGGCCGGCCAGCTTCTTGCGGTCGATCAGCCATTCGGGCTGGGCATAGGATCCGACCAGCGAAGTCGGCAGGAGCGGCAGGGTCATTGGGGAAAACCTTGTTGGTCGCCACTCCCGCTATAGCGGGGATGACGGGGAATGGGCTGGACTGGAATGGCGCGAGGCACCGGCCTCAGGCGGCGATGTCTTCTTCCGAACGGAAATTGTTGTTCGACGTGTGGTCGCCTGCCAGCCAGCGCTTCAGTTCGGCATGGGCATTGGCCTTGCGCGCCGCATCGCCCGCCGCCGCGCGCGGATCGTCGAGGGTGAATTCCACCGTCATGCCGTTCGGATCGACCACATAGACCGAGCGGCAATAGCCGTGTTCCAGCACATAGTTGGCCTTCAGCCCATGCTGCTTGATGCGCTGCTCCACCTCGGCCTGGAATTCGGCATCGACGTTCAGCGCGAGATGGACGAAAGGCGTGGCCGGGATATCGGGGACGAACAGCTCTTCGTCCTCCTTGTCGGCAAACTGGAAGAAGGCGAGCGCCCCGCCATCGCCGATGCCGAAGAAGCAGTGGCAATAGGTGCGCATCTTGCCGAACAGCTCGTCGCTCTCGCACCAGGTGGCCACCAGCGGCAGGCCGAGGATATCCTCGTAGAAGTGGCGCGTGGCTTCCATGTCCTTGGTGACATAGGCGGTGTGGTGCAGGCGGCTGGGCAACTTGGCCATGGCAATATTCTCCCTCGGTCCGACTCTTTCGGTCCCCTCTTATGCTGCGCAGTCTATCAAAGAGCGGCGGCTGTGCAAATCATGCCTTTCGGCCCAGTATCGCCTCGTTGTCTGCGCCGAGTTCGGGCGGCGGGGTGACGCTGTCCTGACGCTCGCCATCGAAGCGGATCGGGCTGCGCACGGTGCGGAAAGTGCCGCGCTGGCCTTCACCTGAAACCACCAACTTGTGGTGCGCGGCAAGCTCGCCCTCGACCACTTCCTTCGACGAATAGACCGGCGAGTGGGGGACTTCGAGGCGCACCAGCCGCTCCTCCCAATCTGCGCGGGGCTTCGTGGCGAAGATCGGCGCGAGGAATTCCACCACCTTCTCGTAATTGGCGATGCGCGCCGGGCGGCTTTCGAATTCGGGCCGGGCGAGCATGTCGGGCTGGCCGACTGCTTCGGCCAGGTTCTCCCAGAACTTGGGCGGCGATGACATGTGCAGCGCGATCCACCCGCCATCCGAACACTGGAACACATAGCTTTGCGACACATGCGGGCGAGAGCTTGGCCCCATCACCTCGTCCACGCTGAGGTAATGGGTGAAATCGTCGAGGTTGAAGTGGCACATCGCCTCGAACATGGAGGTTTCTACCAGGCGGCCCTTCCCCGTCTTCTCCCGCTCGAACAGCGCGGCGAGCACGCCATAGGCGGCATAGAACCCGGTCACTGCGTCGCCGATGGCAGGCCCCACCACGCGCGGGTTGGCGGGGTTGACCAGCAGGCGCAGGAAGCCGGTGGCGGCCTGCGATACCGTGTCGAACGCCGGGCGGTCCTTCCACGGGCCATCGTTGCCGAAGCCCGAAATATCGGCATAGACGAGGCGCGGATTGATAGCCTGCAACCGCGCCGCATCCACGCCCAGCCGCTCGGCCACGCCGGGGCGGAAGTTCTGGATGAACACGTCAGCGCTTTTCACCAGCTCGTCGAACGCGGCGAGGTCGCCTGCCTCCTTGGTGTTCAGTTCGACCGACTTCTTGTTCCGGTTATAGGTCTGGAAATGCGGCGAATAGAGATCGCCCTTGAAGGCGCGGAACGGATCGCCGCTGCCCGGCATCTCCACCTTGATCACCTCGGCCCCGAGGTCTGCCAGCAGCATGCCGCAGGCGGGCCCGGTGATGAAAGTCCCCATGTCGAGCACGCGAATGCCTGCCAGCGGTTGTGCCATTTGTTCTTGTCCTCTCCCGGCCCTTATCAGGCCCACCCCTAGCCCCTCCCGCAAGCGGGAGGGGGACAGGTAGCGCGACCCTCTCCCCTCCCGCTTGCGGGAGGGGCCGGGGGTGGGCATGGTGCAAGCGCTAGAGAAGCCGTGGGGAGAGAGCAATGCGCATCGGCAAACAGGACCAGCCCTTTTCCGCCATCTGCACGTCGGATGCAGACAGCATCACCGTGCGGGGGCTCGACCTGTGCGAAGACATTATCGGCAAGTTCGATTTCTCCAGCTACTTCTGGTTCCTGGTCACGGGGGATGAGCCGAACGAGGACCAAAGCTTCTTCCTCAACGCCGTGCTCTGCGCGCTGGCCGAGCATGGCCTGGTGCCAAGCGTGGTCGCCGCCCGCATGACGCTCGCCGCTGCGCCGGAAGCGGTGCAGGGCGCGGTGGCGGCGGGGTTATTGGGCTGCGGATCGGTGGTGCTGGGCAGCGCCGAGGTGGCGGGGCGGTTCTATGCCGGGTGCGTAGCCGACCAGCGGGCAACGGGCGATGACCTCAACACCGTGGCCGTCCGCCAGATCATGTCGCTGCGCCTGACGACCAAGGCGATCCCCGGCTTCGGCCACCCGCAACACTCCGCAGGCGACCCGCGCGCCAACCTGCTGCTCAAACTGGCCGACGAGCGCGGCGTATCGGGCGAACACGTCGCCATGATGCGCGCGCTGCAAGCCGCTTTGCCCGAAACCATCGGCCGCACGCTCCCGGTGAACGTCAACGGCCCGATCCCCGCGATAATGCTAGACCTCGGCTGGCCGGTGGCGGCCTTGAAGGGCATCGGGCTGCTGTGCCGCACCGCCGGCCTGATCGGCCACCTGACCGAGGAGGCGACACGGCCTATCGGCTTCGTGATGAGCGGAGCGGCTGCGGAGGCGATCGGGTATGATGGGGAGTGATGGCCTCATTGTTTGGGCGGTAATGTAAATGTCGATTTTTGACTGGCTTAGGGGAATCGTCGGTTCGCTGAGAGGCGACAAGGTCGCGCCAAACGTGACGGCACTCCAACGGGACTTGGCCGCGCTCGCTCGAGTTACAGAGCGGGTGACGTGACCCCCAGCTTTCCTCCACCTGGGATTAGAGCCGAGCCGTTTTGTTGCGCATGAGCGCGGTTGAAGCAATGGGCAGCGTAGCGGAGCCCGAAGGGCGTAGCGGAGCAGGCCATTGCTTATCCAGTTCGGCGGCGAACGCCGCCGGGGTTGCGTAGCCAAGGGATGAGTGTGGTCTCTCCCGGTTGTAGTCTTCCACCCAGGCCGCGATCTCGACGCGGGCATGGGCCAGACTGATGAACAGGGTCTCGTTCAGCAGTTCGTCGCGCATGCGGCCGTTGAAGCTCTCCACGTAGCCGTTCTGCATTGGTCTGCCCGGAGCGATGTAATGCCACTCCACGCCGATCTCCCCGCACCATGCCAGCACGGCATTGCTGGTGAGCTCCGTGCCGTTGTCGCTGACGATCATACCGGGCTTGCCGCGCCGGGCGATCAACTCGGTCAGCTCGCGCACGACACGGCGCCCCGAGATCGAGGTGTCCGGCACCGCTGCCAGGCACTCCCGGGTCACGTCATCGACTACGTTGAGCACGCGGAACCGGCGACCCGACGCCATCTGGTCGTGCACGAAGTCCAGGCTCCAGCGATGGTTCGGCAACGCCAGCACCGGAGCAGGTGCTCTGGACCCAGCGGCTCTCCTGCGGCTGCGCCGCCGCCTGACTGCCAGTCCTTCCTCCTGGTAGAGCCGCTGGGTCTTCTTCCGGTTGATCATCACCCCCTCCCGGCGCAGCAGGATATGCAGACGGCGATAGCCGAACCGGCGACGCTGGTTGGCCAGCTCGCGCAGCTTCTCACGCAGACCGGCATCATCGTCCCGGGTGGAACGGTAGCGCACGCTCTTGCGATCGGCATCGATGACACGGCACGCCCGCCGTTCGCTCATCCCGTGGCAGGCCTGGAGATGAGCTACAGCTTCCCGCATGGCGGCGGGCGTCAGAACTTTTTTGCCAGCAGATCCTTCAACGCCACGTTATCCAGCATCGTGTCGGCCAGCAGCCGCTTGAGCTTCGCGTTCTCGCTCTCAAGCTCCCTCAGCCGCCGGGCCTCGGATACCTCCAGCCCGCCATACTTCGACTTCCAGTTGTAGATCGTCGCTTCCGACACCCCGTGCCGCCGGGCCAGGTCAGCGGTCTTCGCGCCAGCCTCGGACTCCTTCAGCACGCCGATGATCTGCTCTTCTGTAAACCTCGTTCGCTTCATCTCGTCCGTCCTTCTGTCAGGGCCGGACTCTAATCGAGACTGGAGGAAAATCAGGGGGTCACGTCACGGGTCATGCGGAATGGCAATCCTGAGATGCGTGACGTGCCTCTCCCTCTCCTGACATTAGAAGAGTTTTTTGATGGAAATGACTTCGTCGGCTCTATTGGCTGCAATTTGGAATCCATCCCGCGGCCAGCCGACTTTTACAACTGGCTCACTCACGTCCGCAACAAGCCAGAGGTCAGCGATGTTAGAATCCAGATCACTTGCGTTGACGATCCCGGAAATGACTGGCCGTTTTCCGACACGATCTGGGTCATCACAAGCGAAAGCGCATCCTCGGTAAAGGAGTGGGTTCCGGAGAAACTCGGTCCTTGTGAGACTTGGGAAGGTTGGTCCGAAAGAACCAAATATGATGAATGCCATGTCGCGGAAGGGCACACTCCGATCGCGGTCTGGTACGACTAGCCTAACCCCACCCTAACGCTCGATACAATCCTCCTTGCCAAACCCCCCTCCCGCTCGCGCACCATGAGCGGCGGCAGGAGGTAGCTTCGATCAGACCCCCACAACTTCCCGCCTCGACGCCAACGCATCCCGCGCAGCGTCCGCCAGAAACCCGCTGCGGTTCGCCGCCACCCTGTCGATCGCCGCAACCAGCCCTTCGTCCAGCGTAATGTTGATCCGCACCGATTTGCCGGGAAGTTCGGCACGCACCAGAATGCGCGCCACTTCGTCCACCTCGGGGTCGGGCTCAAGGTCGTCGATGGTGCTCGGCTGTGCAATCGGCTCCTTGTACCGGGCCAGTTCAATCAGGTGGCCAGCCAATGCTTCTTCCGCATTCAGCGCAGCTTCCTGCAGGCTAGCACCGGCCGAGGTGCAGCCGGGAAGATCGGGGAAGAACACGCTGAACCCTGCGCCAGCGCGCTCGATGATTGCAGGATAGAGGGCAATGGTCACAGCAAGTCTCCTTGTGTGTATCAATACTCACAAGGAGCCAAAAGTCAAGGATTGTGTGTATCAGTGCGCACTAACGCAGTTTTACTCCGCTCTGCCGCTCGATGCTCTTGATCGTACCGATGGCCATGTCGCTTGATGGGTGAGGCACGGTGACGATGCCGGGCTTTTCCGGGTGCCGGAAATGGAGGTGACTGCCGCGCTGGCGCACTTCCTCCCATCCATCGGTCCGCAAGGCCTTGATAATATCCCGGCTTTTCATCCTGCGCCTTTATCCGCAGTCAGATGCTGGGGGCAAGTAGAGCCCCACCCTAACGCCCGTGACAATCAGCCTTGCCAAACCCCCTCCCGCTCGCGCACCATGAGCGGCGGGAGAGACGAGACACATGCTGGCTGGTGAATTCGACTATATCGTGATCGGCGCAGGCTCGTCCGGCGCGGCGCTGGCGGCGCGGCTGGGGGAAGATTCCACCAAGACCGTCTGCGTGCTGGAGGCGGGAGGGCATGACAGCCATCCGTTTATCCACGTGCCCAGCTTCGTTGCCGCCGCCATCGGCCGCAAGGAAACCAACTGGCGGTTCGAGACCGTGCCACAAGAAGGCATGGCCGGGCGCAAGATCGGCGTGCCCCGCGGGCGGGTGATCGGCGGATCGGGCGCGATCAACGGCATGGTCTATTTCCGCGGGCACCCGACCGATTATGATGACTGGGCGGATGCGGGCTGCAAGGGCTGGTCCTATGCCGAAGTGCTGCCCTATTTCACCCGCACCGAGAACAACGAGGATTTCCCCGCAAGCGTGTTCCATGGCAGCGGCGGCTCGATCAACGCCAAGATCGTCGAGGGGCCGAACCCGCTCAACTACGCCTTCATGGATGCCCTGGCGGAGCTGCAATTTCCCAAGTGCCCCGATTTCAACGGCCCCAATCCGGAAGGCTATGGCCGCCGCCAGGGGCTGATCCGCAACGGCCTGCGCGAATCAAGCGCCAAGAACATGCTCCGCCCGGCGATGGAGCGCGGCAACATCCACGTCCAGACCGATGCGCAGGTCGCCCGCGTGATCGTGGAACTGGGCCGCGCCACAGGGGTGGAACTCACCGATGGCCGCGTCATCGCTGCCCGCCACGAGATCGTCCTCAGCGCCGGAACGGTGCAGACCCCGCAGATCCTGATGCTGAGCGGCATCGGCCCCGCCGCCCACCTGAAAGAGATGGGCGTCGAGGTGTTGGCGGACCTCCCCGGAGTGGGCAGCAACTATCACGACCATGTCGCCAGCCCGATCCACATGGAAACGAGCGATTCCACCTCCTACGGCATCAGCTGGAAGGCCATGCCGCGCGACATATTCTGGTTCTTCTATTACCTCGCCACCCGCAAGGGGCCACTGGCAGGCAACGTGTTCGAGAGCGTGGCTTTCCTGCGCACCGATCCCAGCCTAGCCAAGCCCGACGTGCAGTTCGTGTTCCAGCCCGCCCGCCGCCTGACCAACCCCAAGGTGCCGTTCCCGATTGGCCACGGCTATGCGATCAGCCCGGTGGCGCTCTATCCCAAGAGCCGCGGCACCGTGCGCCTCGCCAGTGGCGATCCCACCGCCGCCCCGCTGATTGATCCCAACCTACTCAAGGAACCGGAGGATATCCTCCCCCTGATCCGCGCCCTCAAGATCAGCCGCGCCGCCTTTGCCACCCGGCCTTTTGCCAAATACCAAGGCACCGAAGTCGCCCCCGGCCCGGAATGCCAGACCGATGCCGAGTGGGACGCCTATATCCGCGCCACCGGCTATACCGTCCACCACCCGGTCGGCACAGCCAAGATGGGCAGCGTGGATGACGCCAGCGCCGTGGTCGATCCGCAGCTCCGCGTGCGCGGGATCGCCGGGTTGCGGGTGGCCGATGCCTCTGTCATGCCAAGCGTGATCGGGGGCAACACCAATGCACCTTGCGTGATGATCGGCGAACGCTGCGCCGATTTCATCCTCGGCAAGCCTGCACTGCCTGCTGCGCAACTGCCGCCGGAAAGCGTGGCGCGCTATAAGCCCAAAGCGAAACGAGCGGCAAAAGCCGCCTGAACCGGAGAGAACCTGACGTGGCACGCGAAACCATGATGAGCTGGCAGGTGGGTGAGGTGAAAATCACCCGCATTGTCGAGATCTACAACTTCACCGACAACATCAACATGACCATGTCCGATGCCACGGCAGAGGAAGTGATCGCGCTCGAATGGCTGCACCCGCACTATGCCACGCCCGAGGGGCTGCAGCGGATGAACTTCCAGGGCTTCGTGGTCCAGGCGCCCAATAGAAATGGTGGGGGCCTCAACATGGTGGTCGACAGCTGCATCGGCGCGGGGCGCGAGCGGGACTTCGACGTGTTCTGCAACCTGCCCGAAGGCTTCCTGGAGGATCTCGAATCGCTCGGCCTCTCGCGCGCCGAGATCGACACGGTGATGTGCACCCACCTGCATTTCGACCATGTCGGCTGGAACACCTACAAGGACCCGGAGAGCGGCGAGTACCGGCCGACCTTCCCCAAGGCCCGCTACCTGTTCGGCAAGACCGAATATGATGCCTGGCAGAACGTGATCCGCCACGATGGCCACCATTCGGACAATCACCTGGTCGAATGCGTCGATCCGATCGTGGCGCTGGGCATGGCCGATTTCATCGAGGCCAACCACGTGATCGCCGAGGGCGAAGGATGGCGTATCGTCACCGAGCCGAGCCACGGCCACACCCCCGGCCACGTCCACGTCTGCATCGAAAGCGGAAGCGAGCGGGCGGTCATCACCGGCGACCTGATGCACCACCCGATGCAGTGTGCCATGCCGCACCGCACCGCCACGTTCGACATGGACAAGGACGCCGGCCGCCAGTCGCGCCAGTCCTTCGTGGAGAAATACCGCGACAGCGGCGTGGTGGTGATCGGCGCGCATTTCTTCGATCCCACGGCGGGCCACATCGAAACTGCACCCGATGGCGAGACCTGGTTCCACGGGCTGGGGTTGTGATGGCCAGCCTCCCAGTCCCGTTCGTGTCGAGCGAAGTCGAGACACTGGCGCGCGGCATCTCGACTTCGCTCGATGCGAACGGAAGGGTAGTTTGAGATGAAAGAGATCCCCCTCTTCCCCTACGACATCTTCACCCCCGATGCCGTGCGCAATGCCCGCGCGGTGGATGACGAGGTGCGCGAATTCGCCCCTGCCGTCCGCCTGCACGATGGCACGGTGATGATCGCCCGGCACGAGCATGTGACCAGCGGCCTCTTGGACTGGAAGAGCTTTTCCAGCGCCAGCCGCCCGTGGCACGATCCCAACAGCCCCCGCCCGGAAATCCTCCTGACCGACGATCCGCCCCGCCATACCCAGGTGCGCAAGGTGGTGCAGGATGCGCTGTCGCCCCGCGCGCTGGAACGCACCAAGGCGGTGTTCGAGGCGGCGGCGCAGGAATTCGTCGACGAACTGCGCGCGCGTGAAGGCGAGGCGGTCGATGCCGTGGGCGAGATCACCCAGGCCTATATCTTCCGCGTACTGCCCGATGTGCTGGGCCTGCCGCAGGAAGGCCGCCACCACATGCATGGTTTTTCGCAGATGGTCTGGGCCACGATGGGTCCGCCGGGAGAACTGTTCGACGAAGCGATGGCGCACGACTTTTCCGCCGTGATCGAATGGCTCGGCACGGCATGCGACCGCGATGCGATCGATCCCGAAGGTATCGGGGCTGAAATCTTCCGCGCGGCCGATCGCGGGCAGGTGACGATGGACGAGGCCAAGCTGCTGTTGCAGACGATCCTTTCCGCCGGGGCCGACACCACCTACCTCACCATGGCCAATGCCATCCGCGCCTGGGCGCTGTTCCCCGACCAGTATGCCAAGTTGCGGGCCAATCCCAAGCTGCTGCGCAACGCTTTCGACGAGTCGCTCAGGTGGGATTCGCCCAGCCGCATGGCCGGCCGCATCGCCACCTGCGATGTCCAGATCGATGACCTGGTGGTCCCGGCAGGCACCCGTTGCGGCCTGATGTTCGCCGCCGCCAACCGCGACCCGCGCTATTGGGCAGAACCGGAGCGCTACGACATCGAGCGCGACAACAAGCACTCGCTCGGGTGGGGCTACGGCGTCCACGGCTGCGTCGGCCGCACCCTGGCGCAGACCGAGGCATCGGCTTTCCTCGGCACCCTGGTGCGCGAAGTGGCGGGGTTCGAAATCGCGGGTGACTATGAGCCATGGATGACCACCGTCGGCCACGGGCCGATGAAACAGCCGGTGCGGTTGCGGTTTGGCTGAATTGGCACCCGTCACCCGCATCGACGCCATCCGCTATGCCCGGCACGAACGACCGGCGGCGGAGAACTTCGCCGCGCCGGTGGATGACCACGACCTGCCGATGCCGCTCGACTATTTCGTCTGGGCAATCCACCGGGAGGGCGAGCATCCGGTCATCGTCGATACCGGCTTCGGCGAGCAGGCGGCCGTCGCGCGCGGGCGGATCATCACCCGGCCGCTGATCGAAGGGCTGCGCGATGCGGGGATCGATCACCTGTCGGTCGAACACGTGATCCTGACCCACCTGCATTATGACCATGCCGGATCGCTGAGCACCTTCCCCAATGCCACGTTCCACGTGCAGGATGCCGAGATGGCCTTCGCCACCGGCCGACAGATGTGCGACCACGGCGTGCGCGGTCCGTTCGATGGCGAGCCGGTGGCGCAGCTCGTACGGCGGCTCTACGCCGATCACGTGGTGTTCCATGATGGCGACGAGGATTTTGCGCCGGGCATCAGGCTGGCACTGGCCCAGGGGCACACGGCGGGCCTGATGGTGGTGGTATGCGACACCGCGCGCGGGCCCGTTGTGCTGGCGAGCGACGCGGCGCACCTCTATGCCAACATCACCCGTGCCATTCCCTTCCCGATCTTTGTCGACGAGGCAGACTATGCCGCAGCGCAAGACAAGGTCATGACGCTCGCAGGCGGTTCGCTCGACCATGTGATCCCCGGCCACGATCCGCTGGTGCTGGCCTGCTTCCCTTGCGAAAACGACATTGCCCGCGTGGACCTCGCGCCGCATAGGCCGATCCTGGAGGCTTTATGACGACAATCGGGTTTCTGGGTTTGGGCCGCATGGGCGCGCCGATGGCGGCCAACCTACTGAAAGCGGGGCATAAGCTGCTGGTTCATGATGTCTCGGCAGAGGCCGTGGCCGCACTAGTGGCGCAAGGTGCCACGGCGGCAGGTTCCGCCGCCGCTTTGGGCGAGCAATGCCAGGTCGTGTTCACCAGCCTGCCGACACCGGCCATTGTGCGCGAGGCGGTGCTGGGGGCCGATGGCATCTGTTCAACCAAGGCCCCCGCGATCCTGTGTGACCTCTCCACCTCCGGCCCGCAACTGGCGGTCGAACTGGCCAGCGCCCTGCCGCAGGTCGCCTGTTTCGATGCGCCGGTATCGGGCGGGATAAAGGGCGCCGAGCAGGCGACCATCTCGATCATGGTTGGCGGACCATCCACAGAATATGAAGCTAACCTGAGGTCGTTGCTCGAAGCTATCGGCAAGCCGTTCTACATGGGCGAAACGCCGGGCGCCGGCCAGACCATGAAGCTGGTCAACAACCTCTTGGGCGCGGTCGCCATCGGGGTGACGGCGGAAGGTATGGCCTTCGGCATCAAGCAGGGGCTGGACCCGGCCAAGATGATCGAGGTGCTCAATCAGTCCACCGGCATCAATTCGGCCACGCGCGACAAGTGGCCCAGGAGCGTTTTGCCGCGCACCTTCGATTTCGGTTTTGCTGCAGCGCTCAGCCTCAAGGACACACGGCTGCTGATGGACGAGGCCCAGGCCGCCGGTGTGCCGCTGCCGCTGGGCCAGGTCGTGCAGGACTATCTCGAACGCACCCTGGTGCGCGAAGGCCCCGCCGCCGATTTCACCGCCATAGCCAAGGTGGTTGAAGCAGCAGCAGGGCTTGATCCCGAACGCTGAAACTCAGGTCGCGGACGTCGTGCGTTTGTCCGGCCCGCGGCCAGCCTTGCGGGCTTCGCGCCTGTCATAGGCCTTCTTGGCGAAATAGCCGCCCACGCCGACCACGGCCAGCGCGGGTATGCTCATGCGGGCGATGAATGGAACGGCAACCGCGCCAAGCAATGCTCCGCCTTTGCCGCCGACCTTGGCCGTGTGCTTGGCTGCCTGCGAGCCTGCAATCGCGCCAACAATTCTTCCGAACATGGTAAACTCCCTTTCTTTACAGGATAAACTGGCAGAACATCATCCCGTTCCAGCATTTGGAGTCGTGATCGATGCTAGCCCTGTTGACCGGCCTGGTGCTGGCGCAATTGAACCCGCAGTCTTCGGAGACGATCCGTCTGGAGGGGCGCTGCACCTATCCCCCTGAAGTGTCAGCCGAAGTGGAAGGCGCCACACTGGTACAATGCGGCGAAGCCCTGTTGCGGGAGGATGGCATCGCCTTCGCCTCGCGCGGGTTCGAACCGTCGATCCGTTTCGTGGGAAGCTGGAACGGGAGTGAACTCGACCTGCACCACGTAGCCCGCCGCGGCCGTAACCGGGCCGACGAGGCGCGCGGCTGGTGCCGGCTGCAATATCGCGGCGAGGATGTCTCCGCCATCGTGTGCACCGCAGTGGCGGGACCGCGCAGTTATCTCGCCAACTTCATCGTGCCGAATATCTAGCGCAATTGGCTGTCCTTGCTGCCGCGACGGTTGATTCCGGCGGATCGCCGCTGCACATCACGGGCAGACTGGCAGGCAACACAGGTCCGCGCGTGCGGCAGCGCCTGCCGCCTAGCGAGCGGGATGTCCTCGCCGCAATCATCGCAATAGTCAGCGCCCTTGCCGCCCGCCAGCCCGGCGCGGGCGGCGGCCACGGCATCGCTCACCGTGTCGTCGATCTGGTCCTGCACCGCGCCATCGCGGGTCCATCCGCCTGCCATGTTCCAAGGTTCCTTTCGCAGGATGAACGAGACTGGCTGCCCGGCGGTTCCGCCGGATCAGTCTTCCGACAACCGGCTCACACCTCCGAAGCAGGCGGGCGGTCGCGATAAAACCGCACCACCAGCGGGATGAGGGCAAATCCGATGACGGCAACGGCCAGGTTGAACAGCAGGTGCGCGGTTGCCACGGCCACGGTGCCAGGGCCGGTAAGGTCCAGCACATAGGCACTGAACCGGCCCAGGAACGGCAGGAAGGCCAGCACGCCGACAAAGTTGAACACCAGGTTGGCAAAGGCTGCTCGCCGGGCAAGTGTGCCCATCGACAGGGCCGCGAACAAGGCGGTGGATGTGGTCCCGATATTCGCCCCCAGCACGATGGGGACAACATCGGGCGTGGTCAGTAGGCCTTGCGAAACGGCCACCACGGCAAGCCCCACCACCACGCTGCTCGATTGCAGCATGGCTGTCAGCACCACGCCGATCAGCAGTCCGATCAGCGGATTGCTGGCATGGACCAGCCAGGCCGCCACATCTTCCGACTGGCGCAGGGGCGCGACATAGGTGCTGATCAGTTGCAGGGCGAGCAGGATGATGCCGAGATAAAGCACCGCATGGCCGAACAATCGCACCCGCTGCGGCGCAAAGGACATCAGCGCGCTGGCCACGATCAGGAACGGCCCCAGGATCGTGGCATTGATCGCCACCAGCCAGGCGGTGGAAGTGGTCCCCACATTGGCGCCAAGGAACACCGGCAGGCTGCCGCGAAAGCTGATCGTGCCCGCCTGCACCAGGGCCACGGTGATGCCCGAAATGGCGCTGGACGATTGCACCAGTGCGGTCAATACGGCGCCCAGTCCGAAACCCGATACCGGATTGTTCGTAAGCCGCGTCAGCAGCCGGTCCAGCGCCGCCCCTCCGGCCTTGCGGATATCGTTGCTGAAACCCTTCAAGGCATAGACGAACAGGATCACCGCCGCAGCGATCGACACCCCGATTTCAAACAGCGGATAAAAGTCCATGACCCCCCTGCTGCCCGTGACCGGGGCAGGAGGCAAGCAGAAGTCCTAATCGTTGCAACACGCTTGGCGCCGCCGGACGCGGCCGTGTCAGGAAGGCGCCGTGTTCCCGCTAGATGTCGTTGCGGATCGTCGCCAGCGCGCCGCCATCGATCTCCCACTTGGCGCCGTTGACGTAGCTCGCCTCGTCGCTGAGCAGGAAGCTGACCACGTCGCCCACTTCGCGCGGCTGGCCGACGCGGTTGAGGGTGGCGACTTCGCCCAGCTTCTTCATGCCCGCGGCAACGTCGTCGAACATCTGTTCGAGCATGCCGACCAGCAGCGGCGTTTCGATCACGCCGGGCATCACGCAGTTCACCCGCACGCCCTTTTGCGCCACTTCGCTCGCCGCCGTACGGGTCAGCCCGACCGCGCCGTGCTTGGCGGCGTTATAGGCGCAGGCCCCCGCAAGGCCGCGCTCCGATCCGATGGAAGCGGTGTTGACCACTGCGCCCTTGCCCGCTTCCACCATGTGCGGCAGCACGAAACGCAGGCCGAGGAACATGCCGCGCAGGTTCACGTGCAGCACCTTGTCGAACATCGCGATATCGTATTCGTGGGTGGGGGCAAGGTCGCCCTCGATCCCGGCGTTGTTGAAGAAGCCGTCGATCTTGCCGAACTGCTCCATCGCGGCCTTGGCATAGCCTTCGACCGCGGCCTCGTCGGCGCAATCGGCGACATGGGCCAGGGCGCGATAGCCCTTGGCGGCCAGTTCGGCGGTGCGCGCCTGCAACCCTTCGGCGTTGATATCGACCAGCAGCACCTCACCCCCTTCGCGGCAGAGGATTTCGCTGGTGGCAAAGCCGATGGCGCCAGCAGCGCCGGTAACGATGTGGGATTTGCCCTCGTGGCGTTTGGTCATTTGCTGTCCTTCGACTTGCGGAACGGCAGGGTGAGGATGAACCAGGCGAGGCCCGGCGTCAGCAGCTTGAGGAAGGCCTTGGCCTCCTCGGGGCTGAGCGTCGCGGTCATCGGCATCGTGCCATAGACCTTGCCCTTCAGCACCAGGTCGTTGCCCTTGCGCTCGATCTTGCTGACCTGCATCAACTCGCTCTTGTCGGCGGCGCGGATTTTCATGGCCTGATCTCGTCAAAGTCCACGCCAATATCTTCGGCCATCACCATTGCGGTGGCGCGCCCAGCACCGAACACGCCACCGCCGGGATGCTGGAACGGGCCGACGAGGTAGAGCCGCTCGACCCCCGGCACGCGGTACTGGCCCAGTTCCGGCGTGGGGCGGTGGCTGCCTGATTGATAGGTGGTCGTGGCAATGCCGTGGAGGTCACCGCGGTAGAAGCTGGGGCTGGTGCGTTCCATGTCGACCGGACTATCGCAGTGGTAGTCGAGCACCACATCGGGCACGTTCTCGATAAAGTCGCCCATCCGGCTGATGATGCCATCGGCAAATTCGCGCTTGGCATCATCCCAGTTGCGCCCGTCCTTGCGGGTGTATGGCACGTAGTCCCAGGCGTGGAAGATCGCCTTGCCATCGGGCGCGCGGCTGGGATCGTGCTGGGTCAGTTGCCCGACGCCGACCAGCGGCGTGGGGCTGAAATTGCCATAGCGCAGCTCGTCGAAGGCGCGGCGCATGTCCTCGTATTCCGCCGGCATCAGTTCGTACATTACCGCCGACAAGTTGCTGCCGTCCGCCGCCTTGGCCTTGAACTTCATCGGTGCGTCGAGCGCAGCATGGACGGTGAAGCAGGCGGCATCGGTGATGTGGGTGCGCAGCGCGTTCTTCGCCACGTTCGCAGGGAGCGAAGGCACCATGTCGGGCAGCACGTGCGGGTGGATCGCGCCGATGATGCCATCGGTACAGGACAACCGCTCGCCATCATCCAGCACCACGCCGCAGGCCTGCGCGCCATCGGTGACGACCTCGCGAACGACCTTGTTCGCCAGCACCGTGCCGCCGTGGTCGCGGATGCAGGCGATCAGGGCATTGGTCAGGCTGCCCGACCCGCCGACCGGCACGCCGAAGCCGAACTTCTCGAGGAAGCCGAGGAACACATAGGCCCCGATGCCGGTCGATTTCTCGTCCGGGCTAACGAGGTTCTCGCCCGCCACGCGGCCGAAGTGGGCCTTGACCTTGTCGTGCTCGAACAGCTCTTCCATCAGGTCGAAGGTGGAGACCGCCATGGTCCGCATGATCTCGCGGCCCTCGGCGCTCTGGTCCATCATCGCGGTCTGCGCGCCCATCGGCATCGGCGGGGAATAGAGCCCGGCCTGGATCATCGGCAGCCACTGTGCGGCCTGCTCGCTCATCTTGAGGAAGGTATCGGCATCCTTGCGGCTGAACCGGGCAATGGCCTCGGCGCTTTTCGCCGGATTGCGGTGTAGCGGCAGGGTCGAGCCATCCTCCCACACGCTCATCATCGGCGTATCGGGGAACACGTATTTGAGGCCGTATTTTGATTTCAGGCCAAGGTCGTCGTTCAAGAGCAGCGGATTGCCCTGGATGAAGATGTGGCTCATCGAATGCTGGTCGTGCATGTAGCCGGGCAGCGTCAGTTCGCGGCTGACCACCCCGCCGCCGAACCATTCGTTGCGTTCCAGCACCAGCACCCGCTTGCCCGCACAGGCGAGATAGGCGCCCGCGACCAGCCCGTTGTGGCCCGATCCGATGATAATGATATCTGCGTCGCTCATCTAAAATGCTCCGTGATCCGTTCGTGTCGAGCGAAGTCGAGACACCTCGCGCCATGGCCTCTCGACTTCGCTCGAGGCGAACGGAGGTTGGGGGTTATGCATTAGAGGCACGCGCTCAGCGCGAGGTCCGACAACTTGCCGCAGCGTTCGATATTCGCTGCCTGGGTCATCACGCCCGCGCTGACGAGGGAGAAGGTCATGTCCGCTTCGGGGTCGATCCAGAACATGGTCGATCCGGCGCCGTAGTTGCCGAAAGTTTCGGGGCTGGAAAGCTGGCCGAACAGGTGCTGGAACACGCCCCCTCCTTTCCCGAAAGTTGGCCCGCGCACCTGGAACCCGAGGCCCTGGTTGGCGGGCGGCACCTGCCACCCGGCTTTCAGCGCCACGCCCTTGTAGAGCTCGTTCGGCTTGTCGCCGGTGTGGACCCGCCGCGCCAACCGCACCATGCGGGGGGAGAGGATACGCGCTCCATCCAGCTCGCCCTCGCGCCGCAGCATCTCGGCAAAGCGCCACAGATCGCCCGCCGTGCTGGCACAGCCGACATGCGGGGCCTCTACCTGTGGATCCTCGAACAGCGCATGGTCGCCTTCGATATTGCGGCTGAGGTGCTTGATCGGCACCGTGCCGCGCATGTCGGGGCGGACGTGGCGCTTGTCGAGATCGGTCCGCAGGCCCATCGAGGTGTCCGCCATGCCCAAGGGCGCGAACAGGTCTTCGTGCAGCAGCGTCTGGTAGTTGCGGCCCTTGGGGTCGGTGCGGACCAGGGCCATGCCCATCAGCACGTGGTTGACCAGCGGCGAATAGTCGCTCTTTTCGCCGGGCTTGCTGGTGCCGTGGACGTGGGCGATGCTTTCGTCGAACAGCTCCTGCAGCCGGTCGAGGAACATGCCGGGCTTCGGGCTCCACACGCCCGGCATCCCGGACTGGTGGGTGAGCAGGTGGAAGAATGTCGCCTCGTCACGCGGGGCGCCGGTGAATTCGGGCAGCACGTCGCGCACGCGGGTGTTGAGGCTGAAGCGCCCCTCCTCGATCGCCCGCATCACCAGAACGTTGGTGAAGGCCTTGGTGACCGAAAACAGGCTGAACACGTCGTCCAGCTTCAAGGGCCGCTCGCCATTGGCATAGGCGTGCCCGATAGCCTGCTCGAACACCGGCCTGCCGCCGCGCCCGATCTTCAGCACGACGCCATAATAATCGCCGCGCGCGATATCGGCTTCGATCACAGCTGCCAGCTGGTCCAGCCGTTCCTGCCACATGGTCATGCTATCTCCCCTCCCGCTTGCGGGAGGGGCCGGGGGTGGGCCTGTCCCGCACGAGTGGTCGCTGTTGTGCGCCCACCCCTGACCCCTCCCGCAAGCGGGAGGGGGACTTGTTGTTCGATGGCGAAATCGCGTTCCATCACCCCGCCGCGATAATCCCGCCGTCGACCGCCAGCATGGCCCCGTTGATAAAGCTCGCCTCGTCGCTCAGCAGGAAAGCCGCCGCCTGGGCCACGTCCAGCGGCGTGCCGTTGCGGCGCAGCGGGATGTTCTTTGCGCGCTGTTCGTATTGCTCGGCCGTCACGAAGCCTTCGGTGGCGGGCGTGGGCACCGATCCCGGCGCGATGGCGTTGACGCGAATGCCGCGCGGGCCAAGCTCGCCCGCCAGCACCTTGGTCAGGCCCGCGATGCCCGCCTTGATCGTGGTATAGGCCCCGGTATTGGGTCGCCCCCGATAGGCGACCGGGCTGGAATAGTTGAGAATGTTGCCGGGCGTGTTCTCGTCACGGTGGGCGAGGAAGGCCTGCACCCCCCAGAACACGCTTTTCAGGCCTGCCGACAGCATCCGGTCGAGTGTCTCCTCGGTCACGGCCTCGATCGGCTCGTAGACCAGCACGCTGGCGTTGTTGATCACCGCCCGCAGCGGACCTGCATCACGCGCGAAATCCTCCGCCAGTTGCAGGAACTCCGCCCGGCTGCCGCAATCGGCGCCATAGCTGAAGGCGCGGCCCCCATCGGCGATGATCGCTTCGGCCACGGCCAGCGCGGTTTCGCCATTGATATCGGCGATCCCGACAATAGCGCCTTCTGCCGCCAGATGCCGCGCGATCCCTTCGCCCAAGCCCCGCCCGGCGCCGGAAATCAGAATCGGCTGGCCGTCAAAGCGTCCCATTACTCCATTCCGAACAGCTTGGCGGTGTAATGCGAATCCATGTACTCGCGCATCGCGTCGATCTTGCCGTTCGAGACTTCGAACACCCAGCAATAATCGTTGTCGTACACCAGCCCGTCCATCGTCTTGCCGGTGGAATTGCTCTCCACGCAGACCCACGGACCGACGCTGAACATGTTCTGCACATGGATCTTGGGATCGCCCGGCATGAACATGCCGCGCACGGGCGCGAGGAACTTGTCGATGATGTCCATGCCCACGTGCTTGCCAGATCCGGCGATGTCCTTGACCTTGGGCTCCCACACCGAATGCTCGTGGTAGAAGGCACGCAGCGCCTCCAGGTCGCCCGAGGACAGCACCTTGAAGAAATCGAGCACCAACTGCTCCTCGGCGTTCTTGGCTTCGACCATCACTTGATTCCTCTTGCTTCATCGCTGGGGGCGGGAATGTTGGGCATGGCGCCGCCCGAATGGAGCACCACGCGCCCATAGCGGCTCATGAAGCGCCACTTGCCTTCGCTCAGCACGTAGTGATCGTCGAACCCGCCGACATAGATCGCGCCCGAAGGCTGCGGCGGCTCGGTGCCTTCGTGGCTCGACAGCATGGTGAGGTAATTGGTGCCGCGCGCCTCGGTTTCGGAAATCACCTCGACCAGCACATTGGTGACGATGTGGCGCACCAGGATGGGCGGGCGGTCGCGGAAGATCGCCTGCACCCTGTCGCGCCCGTGATAGGGATGGTCGGGCTGGAACGGCCGGGCAAGCTGGCAATCCTCGGTGAACAGGTCGGCCAGGGCCTCGTGATCGCCGTTGTCGGCAAATTTGGCGAACAATAGCGGCAGCTTGGCGACTTCGACCTCTATCCTGAGGCGCTTCTTGTCCTTCATGCCTCGGCCCCCTCGGCGTCGATCTCGGCGAAGGCCTCGTTGGCCAGCCGGAAACTGTCGACCGCCGCAGGGATGCCGCCATAGATACCCACCTGCAGCAGGACTTCGCGGATCTCCTCGCGGCTCAGGCCGTTGTTGAGCGCGCCGCGGATATGGATTTTCAGCTCGTGGCTGCGGTTGAGGATCGCGATCATGGCGAGGTTGATCAGGCTGCGGTCGCGCAGCGGCAGGCCCTCGCGGCCCCAGTTCCAGCCCCAGCAATAGGTCGTGACCAGTTCCTGCAGCGGCTCGTTGAAGGGCCCGCTTTTCGCCAGCGCCTTGTCGACATAGGCATCGCCCAGCACCTGGCGGCGGATCGCCATTCCCCGGTCGAACATCTCGGCTCCGGTCATGTCAGGGGCGCTCTTCTTGTCGGTCATCGCAGGTTATCCTTCACAGAACGGAGTAGGCGGCGTCGATCAGCCGCCGCGCGCGCGGGCCGTTGGTGCCCACCGCATGCATCTGGTTGCAGCAGTAAGAGAAGCCGAGTTTCGCATCGGGATCGCCGAACCCGATCGACCCGCCAAGACCGTGGTGGCCGAAGCTGCGCATATTCGGCCCCATGTACACCGCTTCCGGCGTGTTGAGCAAAACCCCCAGCCCCTGGTGATAGGGGCGTTCCTGCAGCAGTTCTGTCTGGTTGTGCTGCTCGGTAATCATGGCCTCAAGCCTGTCCTTCGACATCAGCGACACGCCATCGACCTCGCCCACGGTCGCGCCATAGATCCGTGCCACGCCGCGGGCATTGCCGTGGCCCGATCCGCTGGCGATCTCGCAGGTGCGCCAGACGGGGCTGTTCATCGTGGTGTGCCACGGCTCTGCGGGGTTCTGCAGGAAAGCGAAGCTGCGCAGCACGGCGCCATCCTGCCAGCCTTCGGGCGTGGTCGGCTTGTCCGGCACGGCCTGGTCCTTGGCCGCGAACAGCCGTGCGCCGGTGTTGGGCAGCACTTCGGCCACGTGCGCCTGTTCGCCCTCATCCATCCCGCCGATGGCATATTCGGCATGGAGCGGCCCGGTGACGTTCTCGCGCAGGAAGGGACCCACGGTCATGCCCGTCACCCGCCGCATGATCTCGCCCAGCAGGAAGCCCTGGTTGTGGACGTGATAGGCCGCACGGGTGCCCGGCTGCCACAGCGGCTCCTGTACTTCCAGGGCCTTGATATAGGCGGCATAATCGAAGAACCCGCCGGGATACATGGTGTCGGTGGTCAGCACCGGGATCGCCGCCAGGTGATCGAGGCACCAGCGCACAAGGATGTCCTGTTTCCCGTTCTGGGCGAATTCGGGCCAGTAATGCGCCACCGGCTTGTCGATATCGATCAGGCCCTTGTCGACGCACATGTTGAAGGCGATGCCGGTCACGCCCTTGGCCACGCTCATCATGCAGACGGTTGAATGGGCGTCCCATTCGCGGGTGCGGCCCGCATCGGCCCAGCCGCCCCACAGGTCCACCACGGTCTCACCATCGACCTCGACCGAGCAGCCCGCGCCCAGTTCCTCTTCCACGGTGAAATTTTCGACGAAGGCTTCCCACACCGGCGTGAACTTCTCGTCCACGATCCCGTTCAGGGTGTAGCTGCCGCCGCGCGCCTCGAAAGTTTCGCAGAAGTCGTAATGACCCAACAGTTCTCTCCCCGGTGCCGTCTAATGCGGCTCTAACGATCGTTAATGCTAGGCCAGCGGGGCGACAAGTGAAAGGGGCTTAGGCAGCAGAATCGCTCCACCCGTGGTCGAGGAACCGCACGGCGCAAGCCGCGAGGAAGGCCGCGCCCTTGGGCAGGGCGGCTTCATCCACCATCATCCGGCTGGAATGGATGCCGCAACAGCTTTTCCAGTCCGACCCGTCCTTGGCCACGCCGAGGAACAGCATCGCGCCGGGGACTTTCTCCAGCACATAGGAAAAATCCTCCGCCCCCATCAGCGAGTGCGGCAGGCGCTGCCAGCCGTCTTCTCCGCCCATGTCCTTGGCCACCGTTTCGGCCAGCGACACGGCGCGCGGATCGTTGAGGGTGACAGGGAAACCCGGTGTCACGACCACGTCAGCCTCGCAACCGTGGGCCCGCGCGGTGTGCTCAGCCACATCGACCAGCGCGGCGTGGACCGCCAACCGCCGTTCGGCCGACAGCGTGCGGATCGTGCCGCGCATGTGAGCCATGTCGGGAATGATGTTGTGCGCCGTGCCCGCCTCGATCATGGAAACCGTCACCACGGTCGCCTCGGCCGCGGAAAAGCGGCGGGTGACCATGGCCTGGATCGCCATTACGATGGCGGCGGCGGCAGGCACCGGATCGGCCGTATCGTGCGGCAGACTGGCATGGCCGCCGCGACCGGTGATCTCGATGTCGAACTGGTCGGCCGCCGCCAGCATGGCGCCATCCTTGCCCGCGAGCACGCCGTGCGGCGAATTGGGCATGATGTGGAGCGCGAAAGCGGCGTCGGGCCAGGGATCCAGCAGTCCGTCGTCAATCATGAAGCGCGCGCCGTGCCAGCCTTCCTCGCCCGGCTGGAACATGAAGCGGACCTCGCCCGCCAGCTCGTCCTGCCGCTCGGCCAGGATGCGCGCGGCGCCGGCCAGCATGGCGGTGTGGGTATCGTGGCCGCAGGCGTGCATGCGGCCGGGGATGGTCGAGGCGAACGGCAGGCCGGTGTTTTCCGGCATCGGAAGCGCGTCCATGTCGCCGCGCAGCAGGACCGACGGACCGGGTTTTGCGCCCTTCAGCGTAGCGACCGCGCCGGTGCACGACGTGCCTGTCCGCCATTCCAGCGGCAGGTCCGCGAGTTCGGCCCGCACCTTGGCGAGGGTCAGCGGGGTGTCGAGGCCAAGTTCCGGCTCGGCATGGATCGCGCGGCGCAGGGCGGTGATGCGCGGCTCAATGGCGCGCGCGGCTTCGAGGAGGTTTTCGGTCAGCATGGGCGGGTTGTATCGCGCCGCCGGTTGATGCGCCAGCCGCCATCGCAACCGGTGTATGGCCTGATGAACGGTTCCCCAAGTGCGACAGAAATGGGCCAGACACACATTTGGCGTGGCATTTTTCCCCTTGGCGTGGTTTAGGCGGTTCGACATGCATGGCGCCATCCATCTGTTCGACCGCCTGCCACAGGTCGACGTCCCGCAGCCGAGTGCCGAGGGACGTCCGATTGCCGCTGTCCGCAGCGAACCGCTGGTCGGCCTGATCCGCAATCCGCACAGCCACGGCAACGAAGGCTCGCCGGTCGATGTGGGCGACGTGCCGGGCGTGATTGTCGCCTCGCCATCGCGGCGCAACGAACTGCCCGAAATCCTCGCCAATTTCGCCGCCAAGGGCGTCGATTTCATCGCTATCGATGGCGGTGACGGCACGGTGCGCGACGTGCTGACGACCGGCGCTGGCGTGTTCGGCGAAAGCTGGCCGGCACTGATCATCATGCCCAGCGGCAAGACCAATGCCCTGGCCCATGACCTTGGCATCCGTTCGGGCTGGACCCTGGCCGAAGCGCTCGATGCCGCCCGCCGCGACAAGACCGTGGTGCGCCGTCCGCTGGTCGTCGCGCAGCATGATAACGAAAGCGCCCAGGTGCGCGGCTTCGTGTTGGGCGCGGGGGTCTATACCCAGGCGATCAGCCTGGGTCAGAATGCCCACGACTTCGGCGTTTTCAATGCTGCCGGAGTGGGTGTGACCGCGGCATGGAGCCTGTTGCAGGCCCTGTTCGGCAGCCCCGGCAACGTATGGCGCCGCGCCACCCGCATGCGGTTGCGCGATGCCACAGGGGCCGACCTGCCGCACGCTGGCGGCTCACCGGCGGACGAGCGTTATGCCCTCTTCGTTTCCACGTTGGAGACCTTCCCCGCTGGCCTGCGTCCGTTCAAGGGCATCGAGGCCCCGCTGCGCCTCGCCCTGCTCGACAATTCGCGCTGGCGGGTACTGCTGCGCCTGCCGCTGATCTTCCGCGGCAATGCCGGCAAGGGCACGCAGCGCATGGGCTATCAGGCACTGGGGCTGGAAGCGTTCGATTTCGATATCGGGGACCGGTTCATCCTCGATGGCGAGGCTTTCCCACCCGGTTCCTACCGTGTCACCCCCGGTCCGCGCCTGCGCTTTATCGTTCCGTGACAAGCTCTCTCGACGCGCGCCTCGCCACAGTGCTTGCACGCGAAGTTCATCCCGCCATCGCCCGTTTCGCCGCGCAACTTGCGCTGGATGCAGGCGCGGTGGCGGTGCTGTTCTACGGCTCCAACCTGCGCACCGGGTCGCTCGACGGAGTCATCGACTATTACGTGCTGCTCCCGGGCGAACCCGAAACCGGGCTGTGGCCCCGCGTCTCCTATCGCGAGTGGGAGAATGAAGGCGACATGCTGCGCACGAAGATCGCCACAATGACCCTGGCCAAGTTCGCCGAGGCCTGTCGCGGCGAAACCATCGACACCACGATCTGGGCGCGCTTTGTCCAGCCCAGCGCGCTGGTCCATGCCGCCGATGCGGCAACCGGGCAAGCCGTGGTCGATGCTCTTAAGCAGGCGGCACGGACAGCTGCGCGGGTGGCGACGCTTGTCGGCCCTGCCAGGGGAACAGAGGAAAGCTTCTGGCTGGCCCTGTTCCGCGCCACCTATCGCGCCGAATTGCGGGTGGAAAAGCCGGGCCGCGAAAAGGCGATTCTCATGGCCGAAGCAGACCATTTCTCGGGCCTGCTGCCGGCAGCCCTGGCCGCCGACGGGATCGCCGTGACCAGGGATGGCGAGTTGCTTGAACCCCGGCTGGACGATGACCGGCGCCGCGCCATCCGGCGCTGGTGGAAACGCCGTCGCCGCATGGGCAAGCTGCTGAACGTGGCCCGCCTGCTCTATGCCACGCAGACCTTCGATGGGGCCGGCCGCTATGCCGCGTGGAAGGTGGAGCGGCACACCGGGGTGAAGGTGGAAGTCACACCCTGGCGCGAGAAGCACATCTTCCTGTGTACGCCGGGCGTGCTGTGGGACATCTGGCGCGCCCGCCGGAAGGCCTGATCCCCTTACATATAGCGCATGTTGACGTTGATCGTGGTCACGCCCGACACGTCGAACCGCGTGCGGTTTACGCTGGGGCGACCGAGGTTGAGGATGTTGATCGAAGGATTGTTCGACATGGCCCCGCCATCGGTGCGGATATCCGTCCTGTCGTTGCCGTTGACGTCATGGCGCACGGCCACGGCATAGGAACCTGCACTGGGCACCGGCAGGCAGAAGGTCATCGACCCCGCGCGCGCAGGCACTTCGATCCGGTAAAGCCATTTGCCGCTGGTGAGCCAGTCTTCGCGCGTGCCGTGATAGATCTGCACCCGCATATTGCCCGAGGAGCTTTCGATCCCGGACACATTGACACGCACGGCCGGGCCTGCGCCGCGGCAGCGCGCCGGATCGTTGCGGATTTCCTGCTGGTAGGCGAGCGCCGGCGTGGCCGTAGCCAGCATGCCTGCGGCTGCAGCGGTAACGGCCAGGGCAGGTAGTGCGCGGCGGAAAGTGAAATGCATGGATGATCCTAACAAGGCAATTTCTGTCGTCGTTCGGGAAGGGCGCCAGGCCCCTTGTGGCGGGCCTGATGGCAATTTGCCAGTGAATGGGGTGTGAAGATGTTACTCAGGAAGGGGCAAACCGGTTCCTGGCCCCTCGCTGTCGCGTTCGGTCGTGTGGAAAATACCCCTTTGCGGGTTGTTGCGCGAATCAGGGCGGCCTATCGCTTGGGGCTATCATGACCGCACCACTCATTTCGCCATCGATCCTGTCTGCCGACTTTGCCCGGCTGGGGCAGGAAGTGCGTGCCATCGACGCGGCCGGCGCGGACTGGATCCATGTCGATGTGATGGACGGCCACTTCGTGCCCAACCTCACCATCGGACCGGGCGTGGTCAAGGCCCTGCGCCCGCACAGCGCCAAGCCGTTCGACGTGCACCTGATGTGTGCCCCGGTGGACCTGTGGATCGGCGAATTCGCCGCCGCCGGTGCCGATATCATCACCGTCCACCCCGAAGCCGGCCCCCACGTCCACCGCAGCGTGCAGGCCATCAAGGCACTGGGCAAGAAGGCCGGTATCTCGCTCAATCCCGCCACGCCTGCCAAGATGCTCGACTACCTGATCGAGGATATCGACCTGGTGCTGGTGATGAGCGTGAACCCCGGCTTCGGCGGGCAGAGCTTCATTCCCAGCCAGCTCAAGAAGATCGCCGCGATCCGCAAGATGATCGACCAGCGCGGGCTGGACGTGCTGATCGAGGTGGATGGCGGGGTGAATGCCGAGATCGCCCGCCAGTGCGTCGATGCGGGGGCTGACGTGCTGGTGGCGGGATCGGCCACCTTTACCGGCGGGCCCGAACGCTATGCCGCCAATATCCGCGCGCTGAAGGGCGAATAGGATGGATGACCTGTCGAACCGGCTGCACCACGCCTCGGACGACAGGTCGCCGGACCATACCGGTGACAACGATTCTGCCCGCGAAGCACCCCGCCAACTGGCGATTCCGCTGGGCGATGACCGGCCCGAACAGCTTGTGCTGAGCGAGGCGGACGTGGTGCCAGGCCAGCCGGTCCCAGCGGCCGCCGCGCCGCCTTCTCCTCCGCCTTCTCCGGGCCGCGCGCTGACCCTCAGCGATTTCAACCCGCCCGAGATCGGCGCGGGAGAGCGGCTGATCCGGCTGGCCTACCGGCTGGGCATCCCCGGCCACACACTTGCTTCGCCGTTCCGCAAGCCCCTGCGTCCCCGCCTGCTCGCCACGGTGGAAAGCCCGGTCGAGGGTGATCGCGTGGCCGGCATGGCCCTGCGCGCCGGGCATTTCCTGATCCACGGGGTCAAGGCCCCCATCGGCCAGATCGATTTCGCGCCCGCCGCCAAGCTGACCCCGCCGTTCGAGCGGGCGGTCCACGGTTTTACCTGGCTGCGCGACCTGTCGGCCAGCGGCACCCTGCCGCAGTGCGCGCCCACCGCGCAGCGCATCTTCTCCGCCTGGCACGCAGCCAATCCCCATCCCGGCCAGCGGGTAGGGCGCGGCGCGGCGTGGAAGGTGGACAACGCCGGCCTCAGGCTGATGGGCTGGCTGGTCCATGCCCCGCTGCTGCTGTCGGCCGGCAACCGCGACGAGCGGCAGCAAATCCTCGACATGATGGCCGAAACCGCCCGCTGGCTTGATCGCCATGTCACCCGCGCGGATGACCGGCTGGCCGAAGTGGCCGGCTGGTGTGCCATTACCGCTGCGGGCCTGCTGCTGCCCGAAGGCAAGCCGCGCCGCCTGTTCGGCGAGGCCGGGCTGGTCCGCGCCCTGGGTGACCTGGTGGGCGATGATGGCGGCGTGCTGTCGCGCAGTCCGCTGGGCCAGATGGAGGCCATCGCCCTGCTGGTGGACCTCGCCGCCTGCTACCGCGCGGTAAAGCGCGATCCGCCGCGCGCGCTTGAAACCATGCTCGGCCTGCTCGTGCCGCCGCTGCTGGCGCTGACCCATGCCGACGGGTCGCTGGGCAACTGGCAAGGTGCAGGCGCGGTGAGGGCCGACCGGCTCGCCGCGCTGATCGGTGCCAGCGGCGTGCGCACCCGGCCTTTGCGCGATGCACGGCAATGGGGCTACCAGCGGGTTTCGGCGCGTGGCGCAGGACAGGTGGCGGTGCTGCAGTTCGATACCGCGCCCCCGCCGCTTGCCCGCCATGCGCGCAATGGCTGCGCTTCCACCCTGGCGTTTGAATTCAGCCACGGCGACTATCGCCTGATCACCAATTGCGGCGGATCAGGCTTTGCCGGCGGCCAGGTGCCGACCCGGATCGAGCAGGGGCTGCGCGCAACCGCCGCCCATTCGACCATGGTACTGGGCGATGCCAATTCCACTGCCGTGCTGATCAACGGCAAGCTGGGTTCGGGCGTCAGCGAGGTCGAGGTCGATCGCCGCACCATCTCGCTTGACCGTTCCGGTTCGGGCTCGGGTTCGGGCCGGGGCGGCGCCACACGGATCGAGGCGAGCCATGATGGCTATGCCCAGCGCTTCGGCCTCGTCCATCGCCGCATCGTGATCCTGCGCGACGACGGCAGGGAACTGCGCGGCGAGGACCTGCTGGTGCCTTCGGGGCGCGGGGGCAAGCGCGGCAAGGTGCCGTTCGCCATCCGCTTCCACCTTGGCCCGCAAGTGAGCGCAAAGCTGGCCGAAGGCGGGCGCGGGGCCACCCTGTCGCTGCCCGATGGCAGTTACTGGCAGTTCCAAACCGGCGCCGCCAGCGTCGAGATCGAAGAAAGCCTGTGGGTCGATGGCGAAGGCCGCCCGCATGCCATAGAGCAACTGGTGATCCAGGGCCTGGTGTCGCGCGGTGGCGGCAATTTCGGCTGGCTCCTGAAGAAGATGGGATAGCATAGACAATGACTACGGTGGCGATCAGGCGGGCACTCCTTTCGGTGTCCGACAAGAGCGGTATTGTCGATCTGGCGCGCGCGCTGGCGGGCATGGGGGTGGAGCTGGTCTCGACCGGCGGGACGGCCTCCGCGATCCGCGATGCGGGCCTGCCGGTGAAGGACATTTCCGAACTGACCGGCTTTCCCGAGATGATGGACGGCCGGGTAAAGACGCTGCACCCCGTGGTCCATGGCGGCCTGCTGGCCGTGCGCGACAATGCCGAACACGTCGTCGCGATGGAGGCCCACGGCATCGGGCCGATCGACTTGCTGGTGGTCAACCTCTACCCCTTCGAGCAGACCGTGGCGCGCGGCGGCACGCGCGAGGAGATCATCGAGAATATCGATATCGGCGGTCCGGCCATGGTCCGCTCTTCGGCCAAGAACCACGACTTCGTCACCATCCTGACCGATCCCGCCGACTATCCCGAACTGCTGGAGCAGATGGAGCGTGATGGCGGCACTGCCCACGCCTTCCGCATCCGCATGGCGGGCAAGGCCTATGCCCGCACGGCCGCCTATGATGCCGCCATTGCCAGCTGGTTTGCCATGGCCGACGCATGGTCAAACCCGCTCGGCCCCGACGCGCTGAAAGCCACGCCCTTTCCCGATACCCTGCCCATGGCCTTCGCCCGCAAGGATGTGCTGCGCTATGGCGAGAACCCGCATCAGCAGGCGGCGGTCTATGTGCCGCGCGGGCCATCGACCCCCGGCATCCCGCAGGCGCGGCAGGTGCAGGGCAAGGCGCTGTCATACAACAACTATGCCGATGCCGATGCCGCGCTGGAACTGATCGCCGAGTTCCGCGACGCAGAGCCGACCGTGGCGATCCTCAAGCACGCCAACCCCTGCGCCGTGGCAACGTCCGGCAACCTAGCAGAAGCCTATCGCAACGCCTTCGACAGCGACCGCGCCTCGCCATTTGGCGGGATCGTCGCGCTCAACCGGGCGATCGACGGGCCGACCGCAGAAGCGATCACCGGCATCATGACCGAAGTGGTGCTGGCTCCGGGTGCTGGCGAGGACGCACTCGCCATCTTCGCGCGCAAGCCGAACCTGCGCCTGTTGCTGCTCGACAGTCTGCCCGATCCGCGCCGTCCCGGCCTGCAACTGAAGCAGGTAGCAGGCGGCATGCTGGTGCAGTCGCGCGATGGCGGTTCCATCACCGCGACCGACCTCAAGGTGGTAACCAAACGCGCGCCGACCGAGCGCGAGCTCACCGATTGCCTCTATGCCTGGACAGTCGTGCGGCACGTGAAATCGAACGCCATCGTCTATGCCCGCGACGGCGCGACGGCGGGAATCGGCATGGGCCAGGTCAATCGCCGCGATTCTGCGCGCACGGCCGCGATCCGCGCGCGAGAAGCGGCAGAGGAGGCCGGCTGGCCCGAACCGCGCACCGTGGGCAGCGTCATGGCGTCCGAAGCCTTCCTGCCTTTCCCCGATGCGCTCAGCGCCGCAATCGAGGCAGGCGCGACTGCCGTGATCCAGCCGGGTGGCGCGCTGGGCGATGACAAGGTGATTGCTGCTGCCGATGAGGCCGGGCTCGCCATGGTCTTCACCGGAATGCGCCATTTCCGCCACTGATGCGGCAAAGCGTTCCCGATAGTCGCCCAAGCACACAGCCTGAACGCAGCTAAACCGCCCGTTCAGTAGGTGGAAACCTGTGCGTGATATCAGGGGGAAACCAGTCAGACGAAACGAAAGGCAGCCATCATGGGCCTGTTCAACGGCGAATTTTACCGTTCATTCTTCCTCGGCTTCGGTGTAACTGCTGTTGTGCTGGCCATGAACATCATCCCCCAGCTTGGAGCTGCCTGACATGAAATTCAAAGCCACCATGCTTGCCTTCGCGCTCGCCGCCATGGCGCTGGTGGCGACCCCGGTCATGGCGGACGAGGTGTTCGACGCGCCCGTCGCCGCGCGCCAGGCGGATGAAAGCGGCATGCAGACCGCGATCTTCGCCGGTGGCTGCTTCTGGGGCATCGAAGGCATTTTCAGCCACACCCGCGGCGTGCAGAGCGCGGTGTCGGGCTATCATGGCGGCACGGCCCAGACCGCGCGCTATTCGCTGGTTTCCGCCGGGCGGACGGACCATGCCGAGGCAGTCCGCGTGGTCTATGACCCGTCGATCGTGCGCTATGACCAGCTGCTGCAGATCCTGTTCTCGGTCGGCGCCGATCCCACCCTGCTGAACCGCCAGGGCCCCGATCGCGGGCGGCACTATCGCACGGCCATCGTTCCGCTCAATGCCGAACAGCGCGCCGTGGCGACATCCTATCTTGCCCAGATGAGCCGTTCGGGCGTGTGGAGCGATCCCATCGTCGTCGCCATTGAAAACCCGATCCGCTTTTATGAGGCGGAGGAATACCACCAGGACTTCATGCACAAGAACCCCAACCAGGCCTATATCGTGCGCTGGGATGCGCCCAAGGTAGCGGCGCTGCGCGAAAAGTTTCCCAATCTCTGGCGCGCCGCGTTTCGCACCGGATAATTTGCCGCCGCGCCCCATTGCGCCTATATCGGCCCAATGACGGCACTGCAGCACCATGACCATCACCACGACCACAGTGGCCACGCCCTGATCGAGGAGGCCGAGCGCGTGCTCGAAGCCGCCGGTGAACAGTGGACCGCGATGCGCGCCGACGTGTTCGGTGTGCTGTCGGCTTACGACAAACCCGCCAGCGCCTATGACATTGCCGAAGGCGTGGGCCTGGTGCGCGGCAAGCGCGTGGCGGCCAACAGCGTATACCGCATCCTCGACCTGTTCGTGCGGACTAACCTCGCCAACCGGATCGAAAGCGCCAACGCCTATCTCGCCAATACCCATCCCGGCTGCCGCCACGACTGCATATTCCTGATCTGCGACGATTGCGGGCAGGCGAGCCATCTGGATGACGACAAGCTGACCGGCGCCTTGCGCAAGGCAGGCGAGGAAGCAGGCTTTTCCAACGTGCGTCCGGTGGTGGAACTGCGCGGCCTGTGTGCCGATTGCACCTCCTAATTGCCGTATTCTCGTTCATCGACAGGCACGCATTGGCACGGTAAGGCACTGCAATGACATTGCGTCCCGCAACCCCGCTGCTCGATACGGTCGCTACGCCGCCCGACCTCCGCAAACTCGAAGCCGGACAGCTGCGCCAGCTCGCCGATGAACTGCGGCAGGAGATGATCGACACCGTCGGCACCACCGGCGGCCACCTCGGCTCCGGCCTCGGTGTGGTCGAGCTGACCGTGGCGATCCACTATGTGTTCGACACTCCGACCGACCGGCTGGTGTGGGACGTGGGCCACCAGGCCTATCCGCACAAGATTATCACCGGCCGGCGCGACCGCATCCGCACCCTGCGCCAGGGCGGCGGCCTGTCGGGCTTCACCAAGCGCAGCGAGAGCGAGTACGATCCGTTCGGCGCGGCGCACTCGTCCACTTCGATTTCGGCGGGCCTCGGCTTTGCCATCGCCAACAAGCTCAATGGCGTGCCGGGCAAGGCGATTGCCGTGATCGGCGACGGCGCGATGAGCGCGGGCATGGCCTACGAGGCGATGAACAATGCCGAACAGGCTGGCAACCGGCTGGTCGTGATCCTGAACGACAACGACATGTCGATTGCGCCTCCGGTGGGCGGCCTGTCGGGCTATCTGGCGCGACTGGTAACATCGGGCCAGTTCCTGGGCCTGCGCGAACTGGCCAAGCGGTTTGCCCGTAAACTGCCCAAACCACTCCACGTGGCGGCTCGCAAGACCGATGAATATGCCCGCGGCATGGCCATGGGCGGCACCCTGTTCGAGGAACTGGGCTTCTACTATGTCGGCCCGATCGACGGGCACGATCTCGACCAGCTGATCCCGGTGCTGGAAAACGTGCGCGATGCGGCCGAAGGGCCGTGCCTGATCCATGTCGTGACCAAGAAGGGCAAGGGCTATGCCCCGGCCGAGGAAGCGAGCGACAAGTACCACGGGGTGCAGAAGTTCAACGTGGTGACGGGCGAACAGTCCAAGCCCACTCCCGGCGCGCCCGCCTACCAGAACGTGTTCGGCGAGACTTTGGCCAAGCTGGCGCAAAGCGATCCGAAAATCTGCGCCATCACCGCCGCCATGCCCAGCGGCACCGGAGTGGACCGCTTTGCCAAGGCCCACCCGACCCGCGCCTTCGACGTGGGCATTGCCGAACAGCACGCGGTGACTTTCGCCGCCGGGCTTGCGGCACAGGGTATGCGCCCGTTCTGCGCGATCTATTCGACTTTCCTCCAGCGCGCCTATGACCAGATCGTGCACGACGTGGCGATCCAGAACCTTCCGGTGCGCTTTGCCATTGACCGCGCCGGACTGGTGGGTGCAGACGGCGCGACCCATGCGGGCAGCTTCGATATCACCTATCTCGCCAGCTTGCCCAACATGGTGGTCATGTCGCCTTCGGACGAGGCCGAGCTGGTCCACATGACCTATACCGCATCGCTCCACGACAGCGGCCCCATCGCCTTCCGCTATCCGCGCGGCAACGGCACCGGCGTTGCCCTGCCCGAGGTTCCGCTGCAGCTCGAAATCGGCAAGGGCCGGGTAGTACGCGGCGACGAACGCGGCGGCAAGGTGGCGATCCTGTCATTGGGTACACGGCTGGCCGAAGCGCAGAAGGCGGCCGATGCGCTGGAGGCCAAGGGCCTTGCCACCACCGTGGCCGACCTGCGCTTTGCCAAGCCGCTCGACAGCGCGCTGATCCGCCGCCTTGCCACCACGCACGAAGTTGTCGTGACGGTGGAAGAAGGCAGCGTCGGCGGCCTGGGCGCCCATGTGCTGACTCTGGCGAGCGACGAGGGCCTGCTCGATGCCGGCCTGAAAATCCGCACCCTGCGCCTGCCCGACCTGTTCCAGGACCACGACGCACCGGACAAACAATATGACCAGGCGGGCCTCACCGCGCCGCATATCGTCGAAACGGTGCTGAACGCGCTGCGGCACAATTCGGCGGGGGTCGAGGAAGCGCGGGCCTAGTTCAGAGGCTGCGAGCCGCCTTCTGGAGGCTTGCCTATCATCACTATGGAACACGCATTCCGGCCAAGGCCTTGGAGATGATGGCAGTCTGGTTCGCGCAGATTTCGATCATCGTCCTGCTCTGTCTGGTCGCGCCGACTGCCGGGCTGCTGAGCTATGATTTCCTCTTTCTGGCGACGACCTGCGTCGCTCTCCCTTTGCTGTTCGCGCTACCGCACAGAAAGATCAGGAAAGTGCGCCAGCAAGGTCGGGAAGCCTTGTATCGGCGGATGATCGACCCTCAGCGATAGTCCTCTCGCGAAGTCACCCCCGCCCGCCCGGCTTCATACCCGCCGCTTCCGGCTCGCCCAGTTCGGCGCGGCCCGGCAGGTCTTCATCGGCATCTTCCAGCGTATCGAGGTGCATCCAGCGCTTCACGATGGGGCTGAGGGCCAGCACCGCCACGCCCACGCCAATGGCGATCCAGCCGATCTGGCCGTAGATCGCCAGGGTCAGTTCCTTCGACATCTCGCCGCTTTCGCCGCCGGTCGCTTCGCCGATCTTGCCAGCCACGAAGCTGCCCACCGCCGTCATATAGAACCACGCGCCCATGATGAGGCTGGCCATGAAAGTGGGAGCCAACCGGTTCATCGCGCTGAGGCCGACCGGGCTGAGGCACAGCTCGCCGGTGGTGTGCAGCAGGTAGATCAGGAAGATGAAGATCACCGGCGTCATCACTTCCATCCCCGCAGCCGTCGCGCCCCAGGCAAAGACCAGGAAGCCGAGGCCAACCTGGAACAGCGCCAGGGCAAACTTGGCCGGGGCCGATGGCTCCAGCCCGTGCTGGCCGAGCCATTGCCACAGCATGGCGAACAGCGGGGCGAAGAGGATGATGTAGATGGGATTGATCGACTGGAAGATCGCCGCCGGCACGTTGCCGATATCGGTATAGCGGTCGGTATAGAGGTTGAGGCTGCCGCCGCTCTGGTCGAACAGGCCCCAGAACACCGGGTTCAGTGCGATCAGGAACAGGATGGCGAAGATCCGCTCGCGCGGGTGCTTGGGCAGCTTGAAGGCCTGGAACAGGACATAGCCCAGCAGGCCAATGCCCGATACGATCAGCAGGGTCTGGATCGCCTCGCGGTATTGCATCAGCAGCCACATGACCCCGACCGATGCCACCGACACGCCATAGATCGCCAATGTCTTGGCACGTGTCAGCACGACCGGGGCCTCGCCCGCACCGCGCAGGGCCGCCTTGCCGAGCACGAAGACGATCAGGCCTGCCACCATGCCGATACCCGCGAGGCCAAAGCCATAGGCCCAGCCCATGACCAGCCCGAGATAGCCGACCAGGATCGTGCCCGCCGCCGCGCCTACGTTGATGCCCATGTAGAAGATCGTATAGGCCGCATCGCGGCGCACGTCGGTCCGCCGGTAGAGCTGGCCCACCATCACCGAGATGTTCGCCTTCAGGAAACCCGAACCGACGATGATCAGCGCAAGGGCCAGCCAGAACACGTTGATGGTCGGATCGTCCTGTCCGCCCGCGCCCTCGAACGCCATGAACAGGTGGCCCAGCGCCAGCAGCACCCCGCCGAACAGCACGGCCTTGCGCTGGCCGATATAGCGATCGGCCAGCCAGCCGCCGAGGACCGGGGTGATATAGACCATGGCGCCATAGGCCCCATAGACGACGTTGGCCTCGCCATCGGAAAACAGCCAGTGCGCAGTCAGATAGAAGATCAGCAGCGACCGCATGCCGTAGAAGCTGAAGCGCTCCCACATTTCGGCGAAGAACAGCATGTAGAGGCCCTTGGGGTGGCCGAATGCTTCGGGCTTGCGGCTGGCGGCGATCATCGCGCCCATGGTGAGGAACAGCGCCAGGATTACCGTGGCAATGGCGGCGACCCAGTCACCCTCGTTCCACAAGCCGATGTCTTTCATGCGCGGTCCTCATCCCGTCGATCTCGGGCGCCTGCGGCCCGCCAAAGCGCGCACCCTAGCGGTTGCGGTGGCCATGTGAAGCCACTTCGTTGCAAGAGAAACCGCCATCTGGCTGGCCACCGCAGGCTTGACCTGCGGCGCTGTATTATGGCACTGCATCACCCGATGAGCGAGACCAAGCCTGTTTACCTCCGCCTGCGCGAGAGGATCGCCGCAGCCATCATGGCCGGGGACTATGCCGAAGGGCAGATGCTGCCTTCGGTGCGCGCTTTCGCGGCGGAACAGGGGGCCAATCCGCTCACCGTGGCCAAGGCCTATCAGCAGTTCCAGGCCGACGGTCTGATCCGCGTCCAGCGCGGCGTGGGCATGTTCGTGCGCGAAGGGGCGGCAGATCGCCTGCGCCAGTCTGAACGCGAGCAGTTCATGGCCGAGGAATGGCCGCGGATCCGGCGGCGCATGGCGCGGCTCGACATCCGCCTGGCTGACCTGGCCGACCTCGTCTGACGCCGTCACGCAAGATCACTGCGGCCAAGCATTATCCCTCCGTAACAATCAGTTAAAAATTTGTCTTGCTGCAACATGAACAGACAATTGCGCGAACGTGCCGCATCTGTCATGTTGACGCGCTCTTGCAGGCATTGCCTTGGGGGTCGCACGGTGCATGCGCAACTATCGAACAACACGGACGTTTAGTCCGGTCTGAAGGTGCGACCATGATAAGATCAGAACTTCTGCAATCGCTATGCGCCGACAACCCTGACCTGAGGCCCGAGGAAATCGAGCAGGTGGTGGATATCTTCTTCGAGGAGATCACCACCCGCCTGGCCGAAGGGGGCCGGGTCGAACTGCGTGGCTTCGGCACGTTCTCCACCCGCGGGCGCGATGCCCGTACCGGGCGCAACCCGCGCACCGGCGATGCGGTGGACGTGCCGGCCAAGCGCGTGCCCTATTTCAAGCCGGGCAAGGAAATGCGCGAGCGGCTGAACGCCGACAGCGAGTAATCGCCTGCCCGCCAAAGGCCACGAAAAAGGGGCGCGGATCGATGTGATCCGCGCCCCTTTTTCTTGGCTCAGCGCCAGATGGGGGTGCCCGACCACTTGGCCGGGCACCCCCACCTGATCAGAAGCGGCGTTCCAGCGCGACCGAGAAGGTGCGCGGACGGCCCGGCACACCGGTGACAACGCCAAGGGCATTGGCCGTCGTGTCGCTGACCGACATGAAGTAGTACTTGTCGAACACGTTCTGCACTTCGAGCGAAGCGCGCCAGTCGCCATCCGCCGTGGTGTAGCTGAGGCGCGCGTTGCCGAGGAACCGGCCATCGACCCGTGCCCACGAGGTGTTCTCCGCGTTGGAGAACGTGCCCCCCTGGTACGATCCGTCGAAGCGGCCGCTGATCGTGCCGGATTCGATTTCGTGATCGTACTGGATGCCGAAGGCATAGGCGACTTTCGGGGTATACGGCGTGATGTTGTTGCCGTTGATGCCGGTGCCCACCAGGTTGCCAGCGCCATCGACGGCCGAGGTATACTCGAAATCGAGGAAGCTGATCGAACCATCGAGCGACAGGCCGTCAGCCGGATAGATCGCCAGTTCGAGTTCGGCACCCTTCACATCGGCCGAACCGATGTTCTCCGGTCGCAGACACGGTGAAGGCAGGCTGGATTCCGGACAGATCTGCTTGCCCAGCGTGATGTTCTCGTACTTGTTGAGGAACACCGCACCGTTCAACCGCACTGTGCGATCAAGCAGGTCGGCCTTGAAGCCGCCTTCGTAGGTCGTCAGCGTTTCCGGATTGAACGGCAGGGCCTGGTCACCCACGAACGGACGCGGGTTCACGCCGCCGCCCTTGAACCCGGTCGAGACCGAGGCATAGGCCAGCAGTTCATCCGAGAAGCGGTAATCGGCGACAACGCGCCAGTCCCACCGGTTGCCGCGGAAGGCACCCGGGACGTTGAACAGGCCGTTGAGGATGCAGTTGGGCGAGCTGTCGAGCGAGCTGACCACGGCACCGGGCGGTCCGATCGGGCTGCCATCCGGGTTGAACCCGGCAAAGCCGCCCGGATTGGAGAAGCACAGCGCCGCGTTGGGCAGGGTGCCATCCGGGTTGCTGCGGAAGTAGGTGTAGATCTTTTCGTCCTTGGTATAGCGCAGGCCGCCGGTCAGGCTGAAGCTGTCGGTGGGACGCAGGGTCAAGGTGCTGAACACCGCCTTCGTCGTGCTCGGCGTGGTATCCGGGCCGTGGATGAAGTCGATCGTGTGGCCCACATAGTTCAGGTCCACGCGCGCGGTATAGGTGCCGTTCTGGTCGAGGTAGTACCCGCCAACGGTGCCTTCCAGCATGCCGTTGAGCGCATCGAAGTTCAGGCGGACTTCCGAGCTCCACGCCTCATGGTTCAACTCGTTGTCGAGCTGCGCTACGGGGATCGGCGTGTTGTCCTGGTCCTGGCCCCACTTGGAAACATAGGTGCGGTACGAACCGATATAGACCAGCTGGGCATTGTCCGAGATGTCGAACGTCAGGTTGCCCGACACGCCCCAGCCTTCGAACTCCTGGATCGGCAGCGCGAAATAGGGCTTGAAGGGAGCCTGCGGATTGGGCTCCATGCCATCCATGAAGTTGGCATAGCTGACGAAACGCGGGTCATAGCCCAGGCTGCGCAGGTTGGCGGTGTCGCAGCTGTACTGCCCGGCAGGAACGAAGCGACAATCGAGCGTGACGGCATTGCCGTCGGTGCCACGAAGCCACGGGATCAGTTCGCCCTGCGAACCGATCGAGACCGAAGGGTTGGGATCGAACGGATCGAACAGTTCGGCCGACCCGCCAGCCGGCACGGTGTTGCCCGCGGCGATCAGAACGGTCGGACCCGCGCTGGAATTTTCGCGGGTGTAGTCACCCGAGATGTTGATCTCCAGCCGGTCGCTCGCTTCCCACCGCAGGGCGGCACGGCCCGCGACCAGGCTTTCGTCGCCCATGGTGCTGTAGTCGGGGTTGCCACGACCGCGCGCCAGGTTCGACGGCACATTGTCGTTATGCAGCATGCCATAGTCCAGCATGTCCACATAGCCATCGCGGCTGCGGCTCATGCCCGAGATGCGGACTGCCACGTTGTCGGTCACGCCGATGTCGGCCATGCCGCGCATCGAAATCATGTCATACGAACCGTATTCGAGGCGGAACGAGCCCGAATTGTCGCCACGCGGACGCTGCGAGAACAGCTTGATCGCGCCACCGATGGAATTCTTGCCCGCCAGCGTGCCCTGCGGACCGCGCAGGACTTCGATGCGGTCAAGGTCGATCAGTTCGAGCAGCGAAGACGACAGGGTTGGGATGAACACGTCGTCCACATAGACGCCGATGCCCGGATCGAGCGCGAAGTTGAAGTCGGTCTGGCCGACGCCGCGGATAAAGGCGATCAGGCCCGAGCCGCCGTTCTGCGGCTGCGGACGCAGCGACACGTTCGGCGCCTGGGCTGCAACCTGGGCAATGTTGGTCTGGCCGCGTGCTTCGAGCATCTCGGCATTGACCGCGGTAATCGCGATCGGGGTGTCCTGCAGGTTGGCTTCGCGGAATTCCGCGGTCACCACGATGACATTGGAGCGATTGCTATCGCTATCACTGTCCTGGGCGTGGGCTGGCGCGGCCATCCCGGCCACAATGGCCAGCGACGACACGACGCTGAGCGTCTTGAACTTCATCAGGTATCCTCCCCTTGCTGCATCCTTTGTGGATGCGGCTTGTTTGCTTGTAGCGACCCGTGCCCATCCCATGATTGGATGATGCCCAGGCTCGAATTCGGAAAGGGAAGTTTGCCGCGCACATGCCAGTGGCCGCATTCTCCTCTCCCACCTTCAACATTACCATTTGTTACAATTGCGGCAAGCATTGTGCGCCAGCGAAAATCCAAATAGCTATCGCTGTCGCAATCGGGCAACACCGTGATGCAAATCATAATAGTGCATACAATTACGCCTTGTAACGGATAACAAGTCCGTCCTCGGCGGACCGGGGAGGGAATATGACCGACACGACCAGCCCGCCAGGCGGCGTGCACCTGCGCGGATACGAACTGACAGTGCTGCTGCTGCTGGGCCTGGCCTATGGCTTTGCCTATTTCGACCGCATGGCGATGACCTTCCTCGGCCCCTACGTGCAGGTCGAGATGGGGCTGTCGAACGAGCAGCTTGGCTGGCTCGGCTCCGGCCTGTCGCTGACCTGGGCGCTGGGGGCCTATTTCGTGGGGCGCTGGTCGGACCTGATCGGCAAGCGCAAGCCGTTCCTGCTGGCGGCCCTGGTAATCTTCTCCTTCGCCTCTGTCATGTCGGGCCTGGCCTGGAGCTTCGGTTCGCTGCTCGCCAGCCGCATCGTGATGGGCGCGGCGGAGGGGCCGTTCCTGCCGATTTGCCTCGCCATCATGGTCGCCGCCAGCGCGGAAAGCCGCAAGGGCCTGAATGCGGGCGTGGTGCAGAACGTGTTCGGATCGATCATCGGCACGGCGCTCGCGCCCATCGTGCTGGTCTGGATCGCCGAGACCTGGGACTGGCGCGTGGCCTTCTATGTATCGGGCATTCCCGGCCTGATCCTGGCCGTGCTGATCTGGCGCTTCATCAAGGAGCCCGAGGCACCCCCGCAGCCCGCCGAGACCGCACCTGTCCAGCGCCCCTCGTTCGGCGCGCTCCTGGCCCGCGAAGGGCGCGAAGTACGCTCGCTGATGGCGACGCGCAACATCGCCCTGTGTTCGCTGGTGAGCATCTTCGGCGTGGGCACGGTGGTGGTCGGATCGATCTTCATGCCGCTCTATCTTGGCGGGCCGCGCGGCATCGAGCCGGCGACCTGGGCAGGGATGATGTCGGTGCTCGGCTTCTCGCCTGCCGTGGGCGCGGTGGCTGCGGGCCTGCTGTCCGAGAAGGTAGGCCGCAAACCCGCGCTGGTCCTGTTCTGCGCCCTGTTCGCCATTGCCCCGGCCACGCTATTGTGGGTCGATGGTTCGCCCACCCTGCTGGCGGCAATGATGTTCGCCAGCTGGATGGGCCTCGGCTCGTTCCCGCTGTTCATGGGGGTGATCCCGGCGGAAACGCTGGGCCGCCTGCGCGCCGCCACGGCGATGGGCGCGGTGGTGGCCGTGGGCGAGATCTTCGGCGGCTTCGCCCTGCCGCCGATCACCGGGCGGCTGGCCGACAATTTCAGCCTGGACGTAGCGCTCTATGTCCAGATGGTCCTTGGCTTGCTTGCTGCGCTGGCTGCGCTGTTCGTGGCCGAAACCAACCCGCGGATCACCGGGCGGTCGGCAATCGCCTGAAGCGTCAGGTCCGGTCCCATCGCCGGGCGGTACCAAAAGTGATTGCCGACAGCACGGCCGGGACCGCCATGATCATGCAGACCGAAGCGATCGTCAGGGTCATCGGGAAGCTCATGCCGGCGATCTCGAACGCGCCGGTCTCGCGCGTGTTGAGCAGCAGGCCACCGATATAGGGCCCGCCCACCGCTCCCACCCGCCCGGCGGTGGTCGCAAAGCCCAGCCCGGTGGCGCGCAATTGCGGCGGGAAGGCATAGGTGATCGTCAGCCAGTTCGCCGTGGCAGAACCGAACAGCATGCCCCCGATCAACGGCGCGAGCAGCACCAGCGCGCCGGGATTGCCCGACAGCTGGCCGAAAGCGGCGATCGAGGCACCCAGGCCCAGCATGGTGAACCACATGACCCGGCGCACCCCCCACAGGCCGCACAGGTAGCCCGCGGTCAGCCCGCCCGCGATCCCGCCAAAGGATACCCACTCGGAAAAGTTGGCGCCGGTCACGCTGGAACCGGTGCTTTCGGCCACCAGCGGAGTGCCCCACTGGAGGATAAAGTACCAGGCGAACATGTTGAGCGAATGGGCAAGAAACAGCTTGAGCAGTTCGCGCACGTGGAAGCCTTGCGAAATTTCCGCCAATACCGCGTCTTTCGATCCCGCCGGCTTGGGCGGCAGGCTGTCGATCCGGGCAATGCTCATCCGGTCGAGCATCCGGTTGGTCTTGGCCAGCGCCCCCTTGGGTTGCCGGTTGAGCAGGAAATCGAGGCTTTCAGGCAGCAGCACAAAGGCAATCGGGAACAATAGCGCCGACAGCGCTGCGCCGGTCCAGAAGATGACCCGCCAGTCGAGCCCGTCAAGCGTGGTGGCGGCCACAGAGGCGCCGATGATCACGCCGACCGGATAGGCGCTGGCCACCGCGCTCGCGGCAAATTCGCGGCGCCGGAAGCTGGCATATTCGAGCGCGATCATCCCTACCGTACTGGTCATCCCGCCGATGCCGACCCCTGTCAGAATCCGCGCGGCGACCATCTCGGCATAGCTTTGCGACAACGCGGCCCAGGCCATGCCCACGCTCATCAACAGCAGGCAGAACAGGATCGCAGGCCGCCGGCCCCACTGGTCCGCCACCGGCGATACCGACAGTGCGCCAATCGCCATGCCCACCAGATGCATCGCGAACAATGTGCCGAGCGCTGCATCGGACAGGCCCCATTGCGCCTTCAGTGCTGCGCCCGCCAGCGAGATGGCGAGGATATCATAGCCGTCGATCATGTTGACGAGGATGCAGATCGCCACCACCAGGTATTGCGCCGGAGTCATCCGGCGGTTGCCCAGAATTTGCCGCGGATCGTCCGCCGGAAGCGGCGCTTGCGCACCTGCCTGCATCGTGGCCACTTTACTCTCCCCACCCTACCGCTCGACGGCGGCTTGGATTGCTTGCTATGCTGCGCGCACGAACCCGTCAAAAGAATAAGGGCGCGAGAGGAATGACCATGGCCGGGAGCGGGATCGGGGCAAGGGCCCGCGATATCACCGCGACGATGAAATATGTGCAGCGCGGCGAGAAGGCCACGTTCTATGCCGGCGACCGCGAACGCAGCTACTGGCCGGGCGAGGAGCACCATGTCACGATCCACGACATGCGCCCGCAGCTTGGTGACCTGGCGCTGGAGCGTAACGGCTTTGCCGTGGCGGAAGGCTCCAGCGGCATTGCCGACTACACCGATCCGGACCAGCTCGCCCGCTATTGCCGCGATACCGAAGAGCTGGTCGGCCGCATGACGGGGGCCCGCAAGGTCATCAGCTTCGGCCCGATCCTGCGCACCAGCAGCGCGGGCACCCACGGCCACAACCAGCCGGCCTTCGGCGCCCATGTCGATTATGGCGCCAGGACCGTGGCAGATTTCTCGCGGAAGATCCTGGGCGATGAAGAAGCCGCGCCATTGCTGGCGGGCCGCCACATGCTGGTCAACGTCTGGCGCCCCATCGCGCCTGTCGAAAGCACGCCGCTGGCCCTGTGCGATGCCCGCTCCGTGCGCCGCGAAGACCTGTTCGACAGCGAGATCGTGGGCGGGCTCGGCGGGCTCGACTTCTCGCTGTGGGGTTTCAACCTGGCCTGGACGCCCGATCACAAGTGGTACTGGCTGCCGCAGATGCAGCCGGACGAGGCCATGGTGTTCAAGCTGTTCGACAGCGATAGCGATGCCGTGCAGTTCACCGCCCACTCCGCTTTTGAGGACCCCACCGCCGCTGCCGACGCCGCCCCGCGCGAGAGTGTGGAACTGCGGACCATCGCCTTCCTGGATTAGGTCTGCGCGACGACAGGCGGCGGCAACCGATACGATCGGGCTTCCGGGTTGCAAATCAACGTTTGTGTGAAACCAAGAATGACGGCATGGTAATTTGCATGATGATATCCAACGCAACCAGAATCGTCCGCCTCGCCCTCTCCACCATGTTCTGTTCGCTGCTGCTTGCTTGCGGCGGCCCGACCGAGGCTGACCAGGCGGCACAAGACGGCATTCTGCTGGTCGGCAATGGCTCGGAGCCCAAGGGTCTCGACCCGCACCTGGTGACCGGCGTTCCCGAATCAAGCCTGCTGCGTGCCCTGATGGAAGGGCTGGTGGCGCCCGATGCAGACGATGACCTGGCACCTGCCCCCGGGGTTGCCGAAAGCTGGGAGAGCAACGACGATTTCACCGTCTGGACCTTCAACCTGCGTGACACGCAGTGGACCAACGGCGATCCCGTGCTGGCCAGCGACTTTGTCTATTCATGGCAGCGCATCCTCAGCCCCGCGCTGGGTGCCGAATATGCCGAGATGCTCTATGTCATCAGGAATGCAGACGATTTCCACCAGGGCCGCACCGAGAATTTCTCGCAGGTTGGCGTAAGGGCAATCGACGATCGTACGCTGGAAGTGACCCTGGAAGGCCCCACACCGCATTTCCTCGGCATGCTGATGCACACCAGCTTCCTGCCGGTGAATCCCCGGGCGGTTGAAGAGCACGGCGGCATGACCGATCGGCAGAGCGGTTGGTCCACGCGCGAGAATTACGTCGGCAACGGGCCATTCCAGCTCAAGGAATGGGTCACCAACCAGGTGATCGAGGTCGAGCGCAATCCCGCCTACTGGGATGCCGCCACCGTCCAGTTGAACGGTATCCGCTTCTATCCGATCGACAATGTCGGAACGGAAGAGGCGATGTTCCGCGACGGGCGCCTGCATCTGACCAACACGGTCTCGCCCGACAAGATTCCCTCCTTCCAGTCCGAAATGCCCGACCGTTTGCGGATCGAGCCCTATCTCGGATCATACTTCTACCGCATCAACACCACGCGCCCGCCGTTCGACGATGTGCGGGTCCGGCGCGCGCTGGCGCTGGCGATCGACAAACAATTGCTGGTCGATCGGGTAACGCAGGGCGGGCAGACTCCGGCTACCGGCTTTACCCCTTCGGGCATTGACGGATATCCGGCATCCGACGCCGTACAGTTCGACGTCGCCGAAGCACAGCGCCTGCTGGCAGAGGCCGGTTATCCCGGCGGACAGGGCTTCCCCAATGCGGAAATCCTGATCAACACCAACGAAGGGCATCGCAAGATTGCCCAGGCCCTCCAGGCGATGTGGCAGAGCACGCTGGGCATCAACGTCGGCATCTACAACCAGGAATGGAAGGTCTATCTCGATAGCCAGTCAAACCTTGATTACGACATCTCGCGCGCCGGATGGATCGGGGACTATGTCCACCCCACCTCGTTCCTCGACATCTTCACCTCGGGCAACGGCAACAACGACACCGGCTGGGCCAACCCGCAGTATGACGCGCTGATCGGCCGGGCCCGCGTGGCGCAGAGCGAGGATGAACGGATGGACCTCCTGCAGCAGGCCGAGGCTATCCTGCTGGAAGAAATGCCGATCGTGCCGATCTACTGGTACACCCGGGTCTATCTGAAGGATCCGCGGGTCCAGGGGTGGGAGCCCAAGCTGCTCGACAACCATCCCTACAAGCACGTTTCGCTGCGCGTGGACTGATAGCACGATGGCCCTCTTAAAGGCGCTCGCCTCATGGTGAAGTTCATCGGTTTACGCCTGCTGCAGGGCGCCATCGTCCTGCTGGCGATCTATGCTGTCACCTTCTTCCTGGTGGCCATGACGCCGGGCAGCCCGTTCAGTTCGGAACGGGCCATTCGCCCGGAAATCCTCGCCCAGATCGAGGCATTCTATGGCTATGACAAGCCTGCTCTCGAGCGGTTCTGGCTGTCGCTGGTCAATATGCTGCAGGGCGAATTCGGCCCGAGCGCCGTCTATGCCAACCGGTCGGTGACGGACATTATCGGCGAGGCTTTCCCCGTATCGCTGCAATTGGGCGGGATGGCCCTGGTGATCGCGCTGCTGCTGGGCATCCCGGCGGGCATCATCGCCGCGGTCAAGCGCAACACCTGGCTCGATTACCTGCCGATGTCGCTGGCCATGGCGGGCATCTGCCTGCCCAGCTTCGTGATGGGGCCGATGCTGGCGCTGCTGTTTGGCATCATCCTGCGCTTGCTGCCGGTAGCAGGCTGGTTCGGACCGGAATACTGGATCCTGCCCGCGGGCACCCTGGGACTGGTCTATGCCGCCTACTTTGCCCGCCTGACCCGTGGCGGAATGCTGGAAATGCTCAACCAGGACTGGGTTCGCACGGCCCGGGCCAAGGGCGTTCCGGAGCGGCAGATCATCTTCAAGCACTGCCTCAAAGGCGGGCTGATCCCCGCGATCACCTTCCTCGGCCCGGCACTGGCCGGGATCATCTCGGGGTCCTTCGTGGTGGAAACGATCTTCCAGGTCCCCGGCCTTGGCCAGTGGTTCGTGCGCGGGGCGCTCAACCGCGACGATTTCCTGATCCTCGGGCTGACCTTGCTGTTTGCCGCGCTGATCGTGGTGATGAACCTGCTGGTCGATATCGCGCAGGTGGCGCTTAATCCCAGGCTGAAACATGGCTGATCTGGCATCGAAACTTCCGCTTTCCCCCGCTCCCATCACACCGGAGCAGTTGGAACAGGGCTCGTCGCTGTGGAGCGACGCCTGGGCGCGGCTGCGCAAGAACAAGCTGGCACTGGGCAGCCTGTTCATGTTCATCCTGATTGGCCTGTTCTGCGTCGTGGGGCCGTGGCTTTCGCCTTATGACAGCCAGGCGCAGAACCTGTTCGCCGGGGCCGAGGGGCCGTCAGCCGATCACTGGTTCGGCACCGATACGCTGGGCCGTGACCTGATGGTGCGCGTGATGGAAGGCGGCCGCATCTCGCTGCTCGTTGGCCTGGTCGCTACCAGCGTTTCGCTGCTGATCGGCGTGGTTTACGGCGCCACTGCCGGATATATCGGCGGCAAGGTCGATGCGGGAATGATGCGCTTTGTCGACCTGCTCTATGCCCTGCCGTTCACGATCTTCGTGATCCTGCTGATGGTGGCATTCGGCCGCTCGTTGTGGCTGATGTTCGTCGCCATCGGCTGTGTCGAATGGCTGACCATGGCGCGCATTGTCCGTGCCGGGGTGATCGACCTGAAAAAGCAGGAGTTCGTCGAGGCGGCAGTTTCGCTCGGCCTGTCCAACCGCCGCATCATCCTGCGCCACCTGATCCCCAACGTGCTGGGTCCGGTAATCGTGATCGCTACCCTGACAGTACCGGCCGTGATGCTGCTCGAAGCCTTTCTCAGCTTCCTCGGGCTCGGCGTGCAGCCGCCCAATGCCAGCTGGGGCGTCCTGATCAACGAAGGCCAGCAGAACATGGAAATCTTTGCCTGGCTGCTGATCTTCCCGGCCTTCTTCTTCGCGCTCACGCTGTTCTGCCTCAACTTCCTGGGTGACGGCCTGCGCGATGCCCTCGACCCCAAAAGCGCAGGAGACTGAGCAACATGGCCTTGCTCGAAGTTTCCGGACTGACCACCCATTTCCACACCCGCAATGGCGTGGTGCGCGCGGTCGATGGCGTGTCCTTCTCGGTCGATCGGGGCGAGACCCTGGGCATTGTCGGCGAATCCGGGTCCGGCAAATCGGTCACCTGCTATTCGCTGCTGCGCCTGATCCCCGAACCGCCCGGCCGCATCGAAAGCGGCACCGCGATGTTCGACGGGCAGGACCTGCTGCAAATGACGCAGGCGCAGTTGCGCCAGGTGCGCGGCAAGCGGATCAGCATGATCTTCCAGGATCCGATGACCTCGCTCAATCCGTACCTGCGCATTTCGACCCAGCTGGTCGAGGCATTGCAGGTCCACAGCGATATCGATGACAAGGCAGCGCTCGCCAAGGCCATCGCGGCGCTGGAGGAAGTCGGCATCCCCGAAGCCTCGCGCCGCGTGCGCAGCTATCCGCACGAATTTTCCGGCGGCATGCGCCAGCGGGTGATGATCGCGATGGCGCTGATCACCGATCCCGACCTGCTGATTGCGGACGAGCCGACCACGGCGCTGGACGTGACCGTGCAGGCTCAGATCCTCGAAATCATCCGCCAGCGGCAGGAAAAGCTCGGCACCGCGGTCATCCTCGTCACCCACGATCTGGGCGTGGTGGCGGGCACCTGCGACAAGGTGAACGTGATGTATGCCGGCCGGATCATGGAAAGCGGCACGGCAGAACAGGTGTTCTACGAAGCGCGCCATCCCTATACCCGCGCGCTGCAGAAGACGATCCCGTCGCTGCAGAAGAAGGGCCAGAAGCTGTTCACTATTCCCGGCCTTCCGCCGGATCTTGCCAAGCCCATCACCGGTTGCGCGTTCTATCCCCGCTGCCCCTATCCCAAGGTGGCAGGGCCGGTAGGCGATGTGCCCGTGCTGCGTGACCTCGGCAATGGCCACTGCCATGCCGAATGCCATTTCTGTGACAGCACAGCGCCCATCGAAAGCGTGCTGCCCGAAGACCTGGCAGAAGACGCGGTGGTCGGCGATGCAGCGCCGGCAGAAGGCGGCGCGGCATGAGCGCGGCAATCGGCGATCCCGCCACCGATTTCCTGGTGCTGCAGGACGTGCGGACCCATTTCGACCTGGGGCGCGATTTCCTCACCCGGCAAAGCAAGGGTGTGGTGAAAGCGGTCGATGGCGTCTCGCTGACAGTCCGCAAGGGCGAAGTGCTGGGACTGGTGGGCGAATCCGGCTGCGGCAAATCGACCCTCAGCCGCACGATCATGCAGTTGATCCGCCCGACTTCCGGCCAGATCTGGCTGGAAGGCGAGGAATTGAGCGCCATTTCGGATCAGGACATCCGCGAGACGCGCAAGAATTTCCAGATGATCTTCCAGGATCCCTACGCCTCGCTCAACCCGCGCATGACGGTGATGGATACCCTGGCAGAGGCAATCCGCACCCGGCATCCGGGCCTGAATGCCGAAGAAATGCGCGGCCGGGTTTCAGACCTGCTGCGCACAGTCGGCCTCAATCCGGTCCAGATGAAGCGCTATCCGCACGAGTTTTCCGGTGGCCAGCGCCAGCGCATCGCGATTGCCCGCGCCCTGGCACCCGAGCCCAAGCTCATCATCGCCGACGAACCGGTGTCCGCCCTCGACGTTTCGATCCAGTCGCAGATCCTCAATCTGCTGAAGCGGCTGGTTCGCGAGATGGGGCTGACGATGATCTTCATCTCGCACGATCTGTCGGTCGTGCGCTATGTCGCGGACCGGATCGCGGTGATGTACCTGGGCCATATCATTGAGCTGGGCAGCGCCGAGGCGGTGGTGGACAAGCCGCTGCACATTTACACCAAGGCCCTGATGAGCGCCATTCCGCTGCCCGATCCCAGGGCGGAGAAGGCGCGGACGCGGATCATCCTGCCGGGCGATCTGCCATCACCGCTCAACCCGCCAAGCGGCTGCGTGTTCTGGCCCCGCAGCCCGGTCGAACATGACGAGCGCCTGAAAACCGTCCCGCCCGGTTTTGCCGAGGTCTATCCCGATCACTGGGCGGCAGACTGCCCCTTCTGCGTGGAAAAACCGGCCTGAACCCCGCGTCCAAACCTCAGGAACTTCTGTAATTGCTTGCGTGCCGAGCTGTCAGCCTTTGACCACTTGCTGGTCGATCACGCCGAAGTGCCGGCCATACGCGAAATGATGCAGCACCATGCTGCCGTCGGTTCGGCACCGATACCTACGATGACGAGGTCAGCTCCAGGACCTGCACCCAGCGGAGAATGACTGGACGACGGATCGACGAAGATCAACCCGGGCACTTTCAGCCGCCGCTTCAAGGCCTGCACGAAAGCCGCAGCGTCATAGCCGTCAATCACGCGGTGGTCGCAGCTCATCGACAGGTTCATCATCTGTCGGGGGACGAAGCGGCCATCCTGCCACACGGGGCGGGTGACGATCTTGTTTGGGCCGATGATACACACTTCCGGCCGGTTGAGGATCGGCGTCGCCGCGATCCCGCCCAGCTTGCCGAGCGAGATGACGGTGATGGTCGAACCGCGAAGGTCATCGCGCGCAATGGTCCCCGATCGCGCCAGTTCGGCGCGTGTCGCCAGCGCGGCAGCCAGCTTGTCGAGAGACAGCGCATCGGCGTGCTGGATCACCGGCACCATCAGGCCCGCATCGGTCTGTGCCGCCACGCCCACGTGCACGCTGCAAAAGCGGCGGATTATCTGGCTGTCGTCGTAGTAATGCGCGTTGAACTGCGGCAGATCGCGGCGATCAGCAGCGGCAGGATCGTCTGCTTGGAGGCGCGGTCCGCAGCATTGAGTTCGGCGCGCAGTCGTTCCAGCTCGATCATGTCGATTTCCTCGACACAGGTGAAGTGCGGAATGGCGCGCTTGGCCTCCTGCATCTTCTGCGCGATCATCCGGCGCATACCGACGACTGGCAGTTCCTCGTCCTTCAGCGAGGGGGTGCAGGCCGGGCCGGGATCTGCGCGCGGGGGCGTTCTTGCCGCCAGCATGAACGCTTCAAGATCGGCATTGCGCACCCGCTGCCCCTGATGCGGCACGCTGGCGAGATCGACCCCAAAATCGCGCGCGCGCCGCCGCGCCAGGGGCGAGGCCAGCACCTTGCCTGCGTCGGGCGGCGGTGGGGATGGCGCCGGTGAGGGTGGCGGAACCGGCGGAGGCGATGCAACTGCTGCCACCTCCACAACCGGTTCAGCAGCCACTTCCGGTTCCCCCGCACCGGTCCCTTCGGTCTCGAACACCAGCAGCACCGTGCCCACGCGAACCACGTCACCAACCTGCGCCTCCTCGTTGCTCCCCAATGAGGTCCTGCCCTAGTTCAGGCGCCACTGGCCGGGAGTTATGAGGTACCGGTTCTTGAAGGCGCGGGTGAAATGCGCGACATTCTCGAAGCCGTTGGCAAAGGCAATCTGCGCGATCGGCTGATGGAAACCCTGGGGGTTGCGGAGGTCTTCCGAAGCACGTTCTAGCCTACGACTCCATATCTGGCGAGAGATGGACCGACCGAGCTGCTGCTGCATGATCGCATCCAGCCGGCGACGGCTGATCCGCTGATCGCGCGCAACGGCTTCCGGCGACAGGTCCTGTTGTTGCAGGTTTTGCTCGATGAAATCTATAGCGCGGCGGATGCGCCAGTCGGTCGGGGACAGCTTGCCCTCGGGCAGGCTGGCGAGGCCCAGCATCTGGATCACTCCGCCAAGGGCGGCGTTGCGTTGCGCATCGCCAAGCTTCGGAGCATCCTTGCCAAGTCGCAAAAGCAGGTCTGTGAGCAGGCTGGTGCCCGTGTCCGACGAAGACAGCGTTTGAGCAACCAGGCGTTGAAGAAGAGGATGTCGACCCAGTGCCTGCGCACGCGGCAGGCGCAGAAAGTAGATCCTCCCCCATTCTTGCGACACAATCCTGAATCTGCTGCTCTCGTCCAGAAGGCAGATATCGCCCGGCTCCACGACGGCTTGGAGGCCATTCTGGTGGACCTGTGTTGCACCCTCGACTTGCACCATTACGGAAAGGAAGGCGTTGCGCGTGCAGGACGATTGGGTTGGATGGAAATCCACGTCAGCAGCTAAGCTTTCCACTTCGAACAAGTCACCAGCACCCAGCGGCACGCGTTTGATCGATCCGCCTGACGGCAGAGGAGAATCCAGCGTAACCGTGATCCCGGGCCAGGAATCCCGCGCTGCTGAGTTCCACATCAAGGTGCGGCGATTTTGATCGACCTCTCGCAAGTCGATAACCGAGTCAGCCTCTGGCAGCAGCCCGGCTTCCACTTGCGGCAAGCCATTTCTCCACATCAGTCAACGCATCCCAGCCTTAAGTAACGTAAGGTAATTCGCAGGGTTTGGCGTGTTGTAGCCCTGCCCGCCGAGAGGCCGCAAGCCGTTCGGAAGAAAGAAGTGAGGCAGCCTCAGCAGGGCGACCCGTGCACTGCACGGCAAGCGCCTGCTGTGGGAATGATAAAATGTGGGGAGAGATATCGATGTCCAGAAGAGTTTTCACGGGTCGCCGTGCAGGTCTGCTATTGCGCATTTCGGGCCCCGCGTTGGCCGTCGGCCTGGCCATGACGGCCGTTCCCGCGCTGGCGCAGTCGGGCACAGAATCCGAAAATGACGTGATCGTCGTGACCGCACAGCTGCGCGAACAGAACCTGCAGGACATCCCGCTGTCCATTACCGCTGTCAGCGGTGAGCAGCTCGAGGCGCGCAGCCAGACCACGCTGACCGATATCGCGGCCCAGGTGCCCAACCTACTGCTGCAAAGAAATCCGGCCGGCCAGGGCAATTCCGTACGCGTTTTCATTCGCGGCGTCGGCCAGTCAGATCAGAGCCCCTCGGTCGAGCCGGGCGTGGGCACTTATATCGACGATATCTATTATGGCACGGTCCTGGCCAGCGCCTTCGACCTCACCGATCTGGAACGGATCGAAGTCCTGCGCGGACCGCAGGGTACGCTTGCCGGCATGAACACGCTGGGCGGGGCGATCAAGGTCTATTCCCGCAAGCCCGAAGGCGAAGGCGGCTATGTCGAGGCAACGGTCGGCACGATGGGCCGGGTCGACGTGAAGGCCAGCGCGGACTTCTCGATCGTGCCGGACGCGGTGTTTGCGCGTATCACCGGCGTTACCCGCAATCGCGATGGCCATGTCACCCGCTATGACTATGGCTGCCTCAACCCGACCGATCCCGATGTGGTTTCCGGCGCCCTCCCCAGCCTGGCTTCAGGCGGAGACTGCGTGCTGGGTGAAATGGGCAACCAGCAGATGTACGCCGTTCGCGGATCGCTGCGGATCGCACCTGTGGATAGCCCGTGGGAAGTGAACCTGGTGGCCGATTACACCAAGGACTCCTCGGAAACCCAGGCCTCGGTCCTGATCGCCAGCGCAGAATCGGCCAATGCCGGTTCGGCTGCTCCGGTGAACCGGTCGGGCCTGTCGATTCCCTACCAGGGCGCGGCCTACGATGACCGCTTCGTGACCTACGGGACCTATCGCCGGGCCAATTCGGTGCTCAACGATCCCTACGCCAGCTATGCCAACTTCTTCGATCCGGGCGTAATGCATTCGGCCATCGGTGCCCCTCCGGGCCCGCCGTCGGGCTATATTGCAGGCGACTCGCTCGGGCCGTTTATCGCTCCTTCGGCAGGCGGAGCAGAAGCCTGGGGCCTTTCGGCCACGATCGACATCGAGCTATCGGACAACATCGCGCTCAAGTCGATAACCGGCTATCGCCACATGTTCAGCGAAACCGGATCGGACAACGACCATTCGCCGATCGTGTTCATCATGGACGATTCCGACTATTCGCACGAACAGTTCAGCCAGGAATTGCGTCTCAACGGCGTGTTCCTCGACGATCGCCTCGATGTAGTCCTGGGGGCATTTTACTATGACGCCGCCACCCGCTACAACGCGCGGATCCATACGCCGTTCTCGGGCTTCTGCGCGGCTGCCACACCCTGCTTCTCGTTCATCAACGACGACACGGCAGATCTCACCTCCTATGCGGGCTTCGCCAATGTCGCCTTTGCCCTGACTGACAGGCTGACGGTGGAAGGCGGCTTGCGGATAAGCCACGAGAACAAGGAATACCTCTACAACCGCCTGAACCCGGACGGCAACGGCGACTACCTGCCGCTGAGCAATCCGGGCAATCCGCTGACCGGGTTTGTCGGCATTTACGAGGAAACGATCACCGATTACCGCGCCGCGGCGTCCTACCAGGTGACCGACGACCTGATGGTCTATGGCCAGTTTTCGACCGGCTTCAAGGGCGGCGGCGTGGCGCCGCGGCCCTATGTCTTCCAGCAGATCCGCCCGTTCGGCGCCGAAAAGCTGAGGGCCTACGAAGTCGGCTTCAAGGCCGAACCTTTCGATCGTGCCATGCGATTGAACGGCAGCCTCTTCCACATGGACTACTCTGGCTACCAGGGCACGCCCACCACTTGCCTGGGGCTCGACGACCAGCCCCTGCCGGTCGATGCGGGCGGCGTGCCCGGCCTGTGCGGCCAGTACCTGAACATCGGCGATGCACGGGTGCGCGGGTTCGAACTGGAAACCACCATCCGCCCGGTCGCCGGCCTGTCGATCGACGGGGCAATGAGCCTCACGGATTTCGAATTCACGTCGATCAACTATCCCACGACCGCCATCATTGCCGGAGCCAAGCGCCCCGGTATCGGCGAATTCAAGTGGAGCGCAGGCATCCAGTACGAAGCCTGGCTGGGCGACAATGTCGGTTCGCTCACCCCGCGCATCGATGTGAACTACACGCCCGGCTATTGCGGCAATTTCAACTGCGATCCGAACGTCACGGTGGACAGCTACACGCTGGTCAATGCCCGCCTGACCTATCGTTCACCGGACGAGGAATGGTCGGTTGCCCTGGAAGCCACCAACCTGTTCGACAAGTTCCATTACCTGAACAAATTTGCCACGTTCTACGTCAACGGCCAACCCGGCCGTCCGCGAGAAGTTGCGTTGAGCCTGCGCAATCGGTTCTGATGGTCGGGGCCCGGGGTTACAGGCAACCCTGGGCCCCGTTCCTCCGTTGCCAGCCCATATCGACGAAGACGGTTTGCTGCTTCGAACCGGGCGCAAGTCCGGGATCGACCGATCCCGGGCGCAAGTCCGGGATCGGTCGACAATTGCTTAGGATGAACAACGCCGGGGTCAGTCCATTGGCCCCACCTCGCCCTTCCCCTCACCGCCAAAAACGCTTCGCATCAAGCAGGACTTCGATGGAATCGGCGGCTGCCGCAAGGAGGCGATGCTTGTCCTTCTTCCGGAACAGGGCAGGAGCTTGTGGGTGGTCTGCCAGGTCGAGCCGCGCAAGCAACGCTGGTCCGGTTGCAAGATCATTGAGGGCACCGAGCTGATCCTGAAGATCCTTCAGCGCCTGCATGAACTTCCGGTGGCGGCGCAGCTCGTGCTTTTGGACAAAGAGTGACGCGAAGAAATCCGCCGCATAGTGCAGCTTCTTGGCCGCCTTGCGAACCTCGTGCCGTGCAGGGTCGTCCAATTGTTCAAGGCAGCGCCCACCTTTCCTGACCTTGCGATGGTATCGGTCCAGCGCTGCTGATGCGACCTCGCGGACTGACAGGTCAAGGGCGCCGGGATCAGGCCGCTTCTCCCATTCCCCGACGGCAAGCCATTCGGCAAGATCGAGCATGAGCTTCCTCGACCGGGCAGTCGATAGCGAGTGGACTGCCTTGGTATAGGCATTTGCCCTCTCTTCAATCAGTCGCTCGCGCAGCGACCCTTCGCAAGAACGTTCGACCAGCACATCAAGATCGCGCGCCTCCCCCAAAACGCCCGCCAGCCAGCGCACCTCGCCAACCAGGGCAGCAGACCTTTCATCGGTCAGCATGGCACGGTGGATCGAGAAGGCCGAGCGCAGACGGCGCAAGGCCACGCGGGCCTGATGCACGGCCTCGGGATCCTGGTTCTCAAGGATCAGCGGTTCATTAAGCCGGAACTGCCTGATGCAGGAACGGACGATCACCTGGAATGCCCCGGCAGCAGTCATGTCCGGAGCCAGCACAATCGGCTCGGCCTTGGTGGCCCCGGGCAGAGGACCAAGCAGGCGGTAGCCACGCTCCGCCTTGCTCAACACACCAAGCCGCACCGGCGCGGCCTTCGCAATCCGTCGCGAAAGGGCGAACAGAGTGGCAAAGTCACCGGACTTCTGTTCGAGCTCGACCTCGCAAAAGAATGACTCGCGCTCGCCCGCGATGATGTGTCCGCGATCGATAGCAATCTCGATCCCGTCCACTTGCCAGATCCGTCGCTCATTCTCGATGGCAAAAACCGGGGCGAGATCGGCGATGCGATCTTTGAGCAAGCCCGCGATTGGGTTCGAGCCTTCGAGAAGGGGGTGATCGTCCTTGACGCCGCATTCCCACTCCTGACGCGTGAAGAGGCCCGCTGCGGCACCGGCATCCCGTTTGACCGTTTGCACGCGCTTCGTGCCAACACGCCGAATGCGCAGGGAAAGCCCCTCCTTAGCAAGTTCGTGTTTCGGCGTGTCGAAGTAGATCGTGCGCTGACGAACGGTATCCTGGGCGGCACCGAAGAGCCTGGCTGCGTCAAGAGCGTCAGCTGCCTCGCTGCTCAGTTCTAGCTTGAGTTCAACTTCTTCGAGTGCGCCAGAAGTCATTTCTGCAGTCCTCGTCAAATGCCGTTCCGGTATTCAGCGGCATTCAAGGAACGCCGCCCCCGCTTGTGCAATACCAGATCGGGCACGTTTCCTTGCATGGCTTGCGGGTCGCGTCCCGATTGGCGACGGTCCGTGGATCAGGTTACTGCGGGTGAGTTTGCTGCGGGTGCTGGAGGTTCTCGTTGCATGGTGTCTTCTGCCCGGCTTGCTCCTTCAGTGCTTCGGACGGCTGGCAGCACGACGCCGGGATTTGGCTTCGTCATAGGAATCGAGCACGGCGCGCATCTTGGCCATGGCTTTCTCGCGCTCCCTGTCATCCTGCATCCGGGCGAGGCGGGCCTTCAGCGTGGTGGACAGGTCGGCATAGGCGTTCTGCCAGTCGCGCCCGGTGGCATGGGCAAGGTCGGCGCGGCCGGTCTCGATCCGTTTGGCGTGCCTGCCTGAAGGAAGTTCGAAGCGCTCCCCGATATGGGGCAAGCGAACCTCCAAATCCGGAATCTCGCGTTGCAGTACGCGGCGTAGCGCCTCGACTGCCTCAGTCTCACCGTGGTCGAGGAACAGGCTTCCGGCAATCGGCATGCGTTCACCGATCCATTCAACCAGTTCGGACTGGTCGGCATGGGCTGAATAGCTGTCGATCTGGCGGATTTGCGCGCGCACCCGCACATCCTGGCCGGAAATCCGCACGTTCTCCGCCCCTTCCAGGATAACCCGTCCCAGCGAGCCCTGGGCCTGGAAGCCGACGAACAGCACGGTTGCATCCTTGCGGTGCAGGTTGTGGATCAGGTGGTGGCGGATGCGCCCGGCCTCGCACATGCCCGAGGCGGCCATGATGACCGCGCCGCTGATCGAATTGAGGCGGATTGATTCGGCCACATCGTTGACGAAATTGAACGCCGGATGGTCGAAGATGTTGCGGCCGCCGGTGTCCTCCAGCCCATGGGCATAGCGTTCGAACACGCCGGTAACGCGGTTGGCCAGCGGCGAATCGACGAAGACGTGGGTGTGCGGGATCCGTCCGCTGTCGATCAGGGCGCCAAGGTCGAGCAGCAGTTCTTGCGTGCGTTCCAGGGCGAAGATCGGGATGACGAGATTGCCGCCGCGCGCCTTGGCGGCCAGCACCTCGGCTTCCAGCACCTGCCGTCGCTCGTCCAGCGTCACCCGCTCGCGCTCGCGGTTGCCATAGGTTGCCTCGCAGACCACATGGTCGAAACCGGCGGGGCCGTGTGGATCGTGGTAGAAGGCCTTGTTATCAGGCCCCAGATCGCCCGAACAGATCACCCGCGTGCCGCCTGCCTCCAGTTCAACGGAAGCTGCACCAAGGATATGCCCGGCGTTCCACAACCGGGCGCGGAAGCCCGGCGCGGGTTCGAACCACTCCTCCTGCCGCACGGCCCGGCATCGCTCCCATGCCCGCATGGCGTCGTCGGCGGTATAGGCAGGGGCAAACGGAGCATCGCCCGCCCGGTCGCGCCGCCGGTTGCGCCGCTCCGCCTCGAATTCCTGGATGCGGCCGGAATCGGCCAGCATGTGTTCCAGCAGGTCCACCGTTTCCCCGGTGCACCAGATCTCGCCTTTGAAGCCCTGGTTTACCAGCTTGGGCACCATGCCGCTGTGGTCGATATGGGCATGAGTCAGGATTACCGCGTCGATCGATGACGCGTCGAAGGCGAATGGCTCGACATTCAGGTGTTCGAGCGTGCGTGAGCCTTGGAACATCCCGCAGTCCACCAGCACGGCCCGGTCGCCCAGCCGGAATTCCATGCAGGAACCGGTCACGGTCTGCGCCGCGCCGTGGAATTTGAGAGTGAGTTTCGTATCGGTCATTCTGCCTCGTTCCCGGCCCAGCCGTATGCGGTGATTGTTTCTGCCAGCAGCCCGGCAATGGCGATGTCGGCGCAAGGACCGGCCACGGTATCGGTGGCCCTGACCGAAGCGATGCCTGCCGCGCGCAGCCGGGCGAGGTCATCCGGCCCGGCCAGGCAATGCGTGGCCATGGCATCGACTGTTGCTGCTCCCGCCCCATGCAAATGGCGGGCGGCCTGGGCCAGTGTCTCCCCGCTCGAGATGAGATCATCGACCAGCACGAAGTTGCGACCGGCGAATTGCTCGATCCCGTCGAAGCGGATGGAAACCGCGCGATCGCCATGGCGCTGCTTTTCCCCGATGAGGAATTGCAGACCGGCGGCATCGGCTAGGGCGGAAACCCATTGGCGCGATTCGCTGTCGGGTCCGACCAGCACCGGATTCGCAACACCGGTCAGAGACTGCGCCAGCAGGGGGCAGGCAGAAATTGCCACGGCGGGAATGCCCGGCATGACCTCCCCCAATGAAGCGATGCGGTGGAGGTGCGGATCGACTGTCAGCACACCGTCGAAATGGTCCGCCAACAAGGCCCCGATCACCCGCTGACTCACCGCTTCGCCGGGCCGGAAAGCAATGTCCTGCCGCATATAGCCGAGGTAGGGCGCGACCAGGATCACTTGGCCAGCTCCGTTGTCGCGCAAGGCCGATGCAGCCAGCAAGACTTCCACCAGCCTGGCATTGGGATTGTCGAGCGAGCGGTAGAGGATCGCGGCGGAAGCCGAGGGGGCCACCCGCACCCTGCTTTCACCGTCGGGGAAGCGATGGACCTCAATAGCCCCGGCTGTCGCACCCAACGCTTCGGCCAGGCGCAGGGCTGGCGTGGCGCATTCATCGAAATAGTGGACGATGGCGGCCATCAGGCGATCTCGTAGCCGGAATCTTCGGCGGCCAGATCGGCGGCGAAATCCAGCCCCGCCTGCGTATTGGCATGAATGCGGTAGAGCGCCTCGCCACTGCGGACCATCGCGCCAACCTTGTGCAGCAGGTCGATGCCCGCGCCCTTGTCGAGCGGAGCCCCCGCCTGCCGGGCAACCCGCGCAATCCGCTCGCAATCGATGCTGGCCACGCGGCCACCCTTGGGGGCCTTGATCTCATGCTTCAGCGAGCCTGCCGCAAGAACAGCGCTGGCGCGCCCCTGGGCGTCGATCAGGCGCTCCATCGCGGCCAGCGCCGCACCCGAGGCCAGCAGTTCAAGCGCGCGGGCAAAGCCCTTGCCGCCCTCGATCGCGGGATCGAAATCCAGCACGTGCCCGGCCAAAGCCAGGGACCGATCGCGCAGGTCTTCAGGTGCGTCGGGTTCGTTGCGCAACACGGCCATCACATCACGTGCTTCCAGCACCGGGCCGATGCCGCGACCGACCGGCTGGGAGCCATCGGTGAAGATCACATTGACCACCAGCCCCATGTGGCGCGCGACATATTCAAACAGCTTGCGCAGGCGAACGGCATCGGTCTGCGAGCGGATCTTGGCGGTCGGACCTACCGGAATGTCGATCACCAGGTGGGTCGATCCGGCAGAAACCTTCTTGGAGATGATCGAGGCTACCATCTGTTCGATCGTGTCCAGCCGCAGGGGCCGCTCGACCGAAATCAGCACGTCGTCCGCCGGTGACAGGTTCACCCGGCCGCCCCAGGCCAGCACGGCATTTTCTTTCGCCACGATGGTGGTCATTTGCTCTGCCGACAGGTCGACATTGGCCAGCACTTCCATCGTATCGGCCGTGCCGCTGGGCGAGGTAATCGCCCGTGAAGAGGTTTTGGGGCAGACGAGGCCATGGGCGGCGATGATCGGGATCACGATCATCGAAGTGCGATTGCCGGGAATGCCGCCGATGCAGTGCTTGTCGACCACCAGCGGGGCGTCCCAGTGGAGGTTGTTGCCGATATCGACCATGGCCCGTGTCAGGGCCAGAGTTTCGGCCGTGCTCATGAATCCGGCGCAGGCCACCAGGAAGGCGGCAATCTCCATCGGGGAATAGCGATAGACGGCAATGTCACCGATGATTTCCGCAATCTCGCCGTCGCTCAAGGTATGCCCGTCGATCTTGCGGCGGACATGCTCGAGGCTGGCAGGCGGGCGGGCCTGGGCGATCTCCACTTCGCTGTCTTCGGCCAGGCCCATGCGGCGAAAGGCCTGTTCACCCAGCCCGATTTCACCTGCCGCGATGATGGCGGGATCGTCGGTCACGGCCAGGGTGGCAAGTATTTCCCGCCCTTGTCCCGAAATACGGATCTTGCGCAAGGCCTGGAATTGCTCGGCGGAATAGCCGTTGCCGTGCCGCAGCAGGAAAGCTGTGTTTTCCGGATGGGTGTCGATTGGCACCTGCCGTATTTTCAGCATTGAGTTCCTCCCAGGTCAGTCACGCGCTTTTTACCAAGCGTCGCGCAATCCATTTCTCCGCTTCCACCACTACCAGCAGCAACACCCCGATGGCGATGATGATCATGCCGTCTTCCCATGCCACCGGGCGGCTTCCGAAGATGCGGTGCATCACCGGGGCATAGGTGAACAGCAGTTGCGCCGCGATGACGATGGCCACTGCCCCCAACACCGCAGGCGTGCCCAGTACCCCCTGCCAGGTCAACGACGATCCATGCACATAGCGCACGCTGAACAGGTAGAAGATCTCCATCACCACGATCGTGTTGACGGCCATTGTGCGCGCAGTCTCCACGGCAAGGCCTTCTGCGGTGGCGTAGGCGTAAATGCCGAAGGTTCCCGCCACCATCAGCAATGAAACAAACACGATGCGCCACAGCAATCGCCCGGTCAGCATTGCCTGGCCCGCAGGTCGCGGTGGGCGGCGCATCACCCCTTCCTCGGGCGGCTCGAAGGCCAGCGACAGGCCCAGCGCCACCGCGGTGACCAGGTTGATCCACAGGATCTGGACCGGGGTGATCGGCAGCGTCAGGCCCAGCAGGATCGCGGCCAGAATGGTCAGCGCTTCGCCGCCATTGGTCGGCAGGGTCCATGAAATGACCTTGGTCAGATTGTCATAGACGGTGCGGCCTTCGCGCACTGCCGCCACGATAGAGGCGAAGTTGTCATCCGCCAGCACCATCTCGCTGGCATCCTTGGCGGCCTCTGTACCCTTCTGTCCCATCGATACGCCTATGTCGGCGCGCTTCAGGGCCGGGGCATCGTTTACCCCGTCGCCGGTCATGGAGATGACCGAGCCATCCCGCTGGAGCGCTTCGACCAGCCGCAGCTTCTGTTCGGGATTGGTGCGGGCGAACACCACTGCCATCTGCGCTTCGGCATCGAAAGCGGCATCGTCCAGCTTGTCGAGATCATCGCCGGTCAGCGTGCGCGGATCGTCGCCCAAGCCGAGCTGGATGGCGATGGCGCGGGCGGTTACGGCATGATCGCCGGTGATCATCTTGACCCTGATGCCCGCGCTTCGGCAGTCCGCGATGGCGTCGATCGCTTCGGGCCGGGGCGGGTCGATCAGCCCTACAAGACCCAGCAGCGTAGGGCTATCCAGCACATCTTCGTGCGAAACGGTGGCGGTTCCGGGCGGCATCGCGCGCCGCGCAATCGCGATGACCCGCTGGCCCAGCGCGGCAAGGGCATCGACCTGCGCCAGCCAATGCGCCGTGTCGATGGGTTGCGCGCCGCCAGCACTCGCAACGTCAGCGCACATCGCGATGACTGCTTCCGGGGCACCCTTGATGAACAGCTGCGGATCGTGTCCGGCACGCGCATTGAGCGTTGCCATATAGCGGTGCCGGGCATCGAACGGGATTTCGGCCAGCCGGGCGAATTCGCCGCGCGCTGCCGCGTCGTGGTGCCCGGCTTTGCCGGCCAGGGCCACCAGCGCGCCCTCCATCGGATCGCCATCGACAATCCAGCGCCCCTCGGCTTCCCGCAGCGATGCATCGTTGCACAGCAGGCCAGCTAGGGTCAGCTCCTCGAGCAGCGGCTCGGCGGCGGGATCGAGTGCCGCGCCATCATCGGCGGCGAAACTGCCGGTGGGGGCATAGCCGACCCCATCGACCCTGATCGCCCCATCGCCGGTCACCAGGCTGGCGACGGTCATCTCGTTGCGGGTCAGCGTACCGGTCTTGTCCGAACAGATCACCGAGACCGCGCCCAGCGTCTCCACCGCAGGCAGGCGACGGATAATCGCGTTGCGCCGGGCCATGCGCTGGACACCGATGGCCAGCGTGATGGTCATTACGGCCGGAAGGCCTTCGGGGATGGCAGCCACAACCAGCCCGACCATCGCCATGAAGGCATCGTCCATCGCGTAGCTGTCGCTCAGCCAGGCATAGCCGAACACCAGCACGGCGATGCCGAGCACCACCACGGTTACCTGGCGGGCGAAATGGTTCATCTGCCTGATCAGCGGCGTGGCAAGCTGTTCGACATTGCCGATCATGGTGCTGATCCGGCCGAGTTCGGTCTGCGCGCCAGTGGCGACCACAACGCCCGTCCCTTGCCCGGCGGCGACGAAACTTCCGGAAAAGGCCATGGAAAAGCGATCGCCCAGCGGCACATCGGCGGCGACGGGCGCCACCTGCTTGTCCACCGGAACCGATTCCCCGGTCAGGATCGCTTCGTCCGCCTTCATGCTGCTCGCCTTGACCAGCCGCAGGTCGGCAGGCACCCGGTCGCCTGCTTCGAGCAATACGATGTCGCCCGGGACAACCGCGTCGGCGGCGATGGTCAGCCGCTGGCCTCCGCGCAGCACCGATGCGTGCGGATCGATCATCGCGCGGATCGCCTCCATCGCGTTTTCGGCGCGGCCTTCCTGAACAAAGCCGATGGCAGCGTTGAGCAGGACGACGGCAGCGATCACCAGCGCATCGGTCATATGGCCGATGGCAGCTGCCAGGACCCCGGCGGCAATCAGGACATAGATCAACAGGTTGTGGAACTGCAGGACAAACCGCATCAAGGCGCTGCGTCGCGCACCCTGCGGCAGCCGGTTTGGGCCGTATTGATCCAGCCTGCGCTGCGCCTCCGCCTCTTCAAGGCCGTTGGCCTGCGCTTCGAGCTGCTGCAGCACCTCACCGGCTTCCAGCGCGTGGAACCGCGCTGCTTCGAGTTCTGGATTGCCAGGAAGAGGGGCGCGATCACTCATCGGTCAACCTTCCCCTGTTTGGGCCAGGCAGGCAACCATCCCTTGCGCAATCGCCAGTTCCTCATCCGCAGGGATTACGTGAACGGTGACGCGGGAGGTGGGCAAGGATATCACGCCCCAGCCCGCCTGGTTGGCAGCCGCGTCGACTTCCACCCCCAGCCATGCCGCGCCGGCGCATATCCGCTGGCGGATGACAGGCGAATTCTCGCCGACGCCGGCTGTGAATACCAGGCTATCCAGCCCGCCCAACGTGGCGACCAGCGACCCGATGGCGCGCACGGCGCGGTACAGATAAAGGTCAACAGCCTCTGCCGCCTGCGGTGCAGCGCTTTCCAGCAGCACCTGCATGTCGCCCGAAATGCCCGACATGCCGAGCAGGCCGGATTGGTTATAGAGCAGGTCTGACAGCGCGGCAGCGTCCATGCCCTTGTCATCCATCAGGTGGAGCAGCACGCCCGGATCGATGGCCCCGCAGCGGGTCGCCATCATCAGTCCGTCGAGCGCCGAAAAGCCCATCGTGGTCGCGACACTGGCACCGCGATCCATTGCGCACAGGCTGGCACCACTGCCCAGATGGGCCACGATTGACCGTCCTCCGGCTCGTGGGCCATCAAGTTCGCGTAATGTCTGCGCTACATGGGCGTAGGACAGGCCGTGGAACCCATAGGCGATGATCCCCTGATCAGTCAGCTCGCGGGGGAGCGCATAGAGTTTGTCGAGCCGGGGTCGGTCGGCGTGGAAGGCGGTGTCAAAACAGCCGATCTGTACAGCCTGCGGCAACCGCTCTGCGGCAAAGCGGACGATTGCCAGATTATGCGGCTGGTGGAGCGGTGCCAGCGGCACCAGATGTTCGAGCCGGTCGAGCGCTTCGGCATCCAGCCTCACAGGCCCAGTAAACAGGGTGCCGCCGTGGACAATGCGATGGCCGACAGCAGCTATTCCTTCGAGCAGGCCCAGCCGGTCGAGCTCGTCGAATACCAAGGTGGCTGCGGCGGGCAGATCGACCGGACCTCTGGTAACAGCGCGCGTTTCGACCGATGTACCGTTCACCCTTAACGACAGATGCGGTGCCGAACCCATCCGCGCAAGGCTACCCTCCGCGAGCCGCGCCATCGACGCGCCCCCGCCGTCAAAAAGCGCAAACTTCAGGCTGGAGGAACCAGCGTTGAGAACCAGCAGGCGGTCGCTCATCGCGGCGGCTTCAACCGCTGGTGTGCCGCCACAAGCAGTGCTGCGGCGCAGGACGCGAGGCGCGTAGGCGTATCGTCCGCGCGGCTGGTCAGGATGATCGGCACCCGCGCCCCCACCACGATCCCGGCCGACAGCGCTTCTGAAAAATAGGTCAACTGCTTGGCGATCATGTTGCCCGCTTCGATATCGGGCGCAATTAGCACGTCGGCGCAGCCGGCTACTTCGGAAACGATGTGCTTGGTGGCCACGGCAGCAGGCGAAATCGCGTTGTCAAAGGCCAGCGGCCCATCGACCAGACCGCCGACAATCTGGCCGCGATGCGCCATCTTGGCGAGCGAGGCCGCATCGGTGGTTGCCACCATTGCCGGATGCACTGTCTCGACCGCCGCCAGTACCGCGACGCGCGGCATGAGAATGCCAAGGGCGATGGCGCAGTCGATAGCGTTCTGGACGATATCCCGCTTGGCGGCGAGATCGGGCGCTATGATGATCGCCGCATCGCTCACCAGCAATAGCCGAGGGTAATCCGGTACTTCGAAGATGAACACGTGGCTCATCCGCCGGTCGGTCCGCAATCCGTTGTCGCGATCGACCACCGCGCCAAGCAGTTCGTCGGTATGCAGGCTGCCCTTCATGATCGCGCCGACCTTCCCGTCGCGCGCAAGGCGGCAGGCCTCGTCTGCTGCGGCATGACTGTGCTCGACAGGGACCAGTTCGAACGGCGAAATGTCCAACCCGGCGGCATCGGCTACTGTCCGGATCTTCGCTTCCGGGCCGACCAGAACCGGATCGATCAGGCCACTGTCCGCCGCCGCAAGCGCGCCCCCGAGCGATGCTGCGTCGCACGGGTGGACGACCGCGCAGCGCACCGAAGGGCGATTGGCCGCCAGAGCCAGGATATCGGCGATGCAGCGCGGCGGCGAGAGGATGTCGTCGACCGGATCACTCATGGAGTAAGAGCGATTTTCAGCACACCATCGCGCTGGTTGGCGAACAGGTCATAGGCCGCCTCGATATCGTCCAGCTTGAAGCGGTGCGTCACCAGCGGCCGGGTATCGAGCCGCTGCGATGCGATTACGTCCATCAGCCGCCCCATCCGCTCCTTGCCGCCAGGGCAAAGCGCGGTGGTGATCGTATGGTCGCCCAGGCCAGCGGCAAAGGCATCGAGCGGGATGGTCAGGTCACTTGAATAGACCCCCAGCGACGATAGCCTACCGCCCGGTCGCAGGACGCGCAGGGCGGCGCTGAAGGTCTGCTGCAGACCCAGCGCCTCGATGGCGACATCGACCCCGCGACCGTCGGTCAGCCGCATGATCTCGGCCACCGGATCGCATTTGCTGAAATCCACCACGTGGTCGGCACCCATCTGGCGGGCAATTTCCATGCGCGCCGGGACCGCTTCCACGGCGATGATCGTGGTCGCGCCCATGAGCCGGGCTCCGGCAGTGGCGCACAGGCCGATGGGCCCCTGGGCAAAGACCGCCACCGTATCGCCAATCCGCACCTGACCGCGCTCAGCGCCCGAAAAGCCGGTGGACATGATATCGGGGCACATCAGCACCTGCTCGTCGGTCAACCCGTCGGGGATCGGCGCGAGGTTGGTCATGGCATCGGGCACCAGCAGGTATTCGGCCTGCGACCCATCGATCGTGTTGCCAAAGCGCCAGCCCCCCATCGCCTTGTAGCCGTGCTTGGTCCCTGCTCCGTCCTGCGAATGCTGGCCGCACAGGCAGGCGGCGCTGTGGCCGCTGGGCGTGATGGCCCCGGCAATCACCCGCTGGCCTTCGCGAAAGCCTTGCACCGCCGACCCCAGCTTCTCGATCACGCCGACCGGTTCGTGGCCGACAGTCAGGCCCCTGGCGACAGGGTATTCGCCTTTGAGGATATGCACGTCGGTGCCGCAGATCGTGGTCGTGGTGATCCTGATCAGCGCGTCGAGCGGGCCCACATCGGGGACAGGCTTGTCGTCGAGCACGATTCGACCGGGCTCGGCAAATATGGCGGCTTTCATCATCTGCGGCATGGTTCAGGCTCCCTGTGGCGAAGGAAGACTATAGCATAGTTTGCGGGCCGCTATTGGATCGAGGTCAATTCGAGCAAATTAGCTGCAACCCGCTCACCCACCGCAGCAGCATGCCGGACTCCTGTTCCGCGGGGTGCTGCGGCAATAGGAACAAAAATCAGTTGGAGGCGGTGCGCCACCGTCGAGGCATGAACAGCTTTCGGTCAGGCGAATCTGGCCGGAGTCGCTGCAGCCGCCGCTCAAACTCTAACGTTGCGCAGTTCAGGGCTGAGTCTGGGCTGTGTGGCGCGTGACCCAGTCCAGAGCGAACCGGTCTCCCATGCAAATTCCCATTTCCCAGCCTGTTTTTCCCGTTTTCAGGGCAATTTAACGGGAATATCCGCATTTCAATCATTTTGCCGAACTGTTGGGGCTCTTAACCAGCTGATCTTAGGTCGATAATTGCGGAGATTTCCCGTGAACCAGAAACGGGAATAAACTCCCGAACAAACCGGAAATCCCCACCGGCAACGCCGTTGCAAATCGGGAATGCACGATGCTCAGCGTTCGGGGGGCTGCGGGAGCCTGTCCAGAGTCGAGACAGTGGCCGTGGAAATTCCACATTGGCATCATTCACCGGTCCGCGTATGATGGACTTCCTTGTCGAGAGGACCACCACGGTGAGACCGTGCCTGTGTGATCGACAAGGATCATGCATGTCCGGGCTCACCTTCCACGACCCTCCCGGGTCACCTCGAAGGACAAGGCCATGACTGCATCTACCAACCGCAAGAAAACCCCGAGCCGCAAGCTCGCCGTACCGGACCTTGGTCCCATCGAGCAGATCCCGCCAGAGCTGCTGCGCCCCTATGCGCGCAACGCCCGCACGCACAGCGAACGCCAGGTGGCATTGATCGGACAGTCGATCGAGACCTTCGGCTTTACCAACCCTATCATCGCCGATGAGGACGGAACGATCATTGCCGGCCACGGTCGCTGGGAAGCTGCACGCCTGCTTGGCCTGACGACGGTACCGGTACTCCGCTCCAGGCATATGACGCCGGAGAAAGTGAAGGCCTACCGGATCGCTGATAACAAGCTGGCGGAGCTATCTGGCTGGGACATAGACCTGCTCAAGCTTGAGTTTGACGAGCTGAGCGCCATCGAGCTGGAGTTCAGCATCGAGGTCACCGGCTTTGCACACCCCGAGATCGATATGATCGTTGATGAACCGGCCACGGCGAGGGGGCCAGATGATGGCCCCCGCGATCCGCTGGATGCCGACATCCCTGAACCTCCCGTCAACCCGGTCAGCCAGATGGGCGACCTATGGCTGATGGACGGACACCGGCTGCTCGTGGGTTCATCGCTTGATCATGAGTACTTCACAGTGCTGATGGCCGGGCACCAGGCCACCATGGTCTTCCAGGATGGTCCATATAACGTCCCCATAAAGGGCCATGTCAGCGGTCTGGGTAAAGTCCAGCATCGCGAGTTCGCGATGGCCTCGGGCGAGATGAGCAAAGCCCAGTTCCAGGCTTTCAACGCCTCCAATCTGAAAGCCATCGCCCCGCACCTGGTTGACGGAGCCATCCTTGCGATGTGCATGGACTGGCGCGGTTCGCTACCGCTTCAGCTGGCAATGGAGGAAGCTGGGCTCGACCTCATCAATCTCGCGGTCTGGGTCAAGAGCAACGGGGGGATGGGCAGCCTGCTACGCTCGCAGCACGAACTAGTGTTTATCGCCAAGCACGGGAAAGCCAGCCACATCAACAATGTCCAGCTGGGCAAGTTCAAGCGCTACAGGACAAATGTTTGGCGGTACCCCGGCGTCAATACGTTCGGCCGCGGTCGGATGGAACAGCTTACCGCGCACCCCACGCCCAAACCGGTGCCGCTGGTGGCCGACGCCATCCGCGATGTCAGTAACCGCGGCCAGATCGTGCTCGACAGCTTCATGGGTTCGGGCACGACCCTCCTTGCTGCCGAGCGAACCGGCCGGATTGCCTACGGCATGGATATCGATCCGGGCTACGTCGATGTCTCGGTGGCGCGCTGGGAGGCCATGACCGGGAAGTCGGCGGTGCTCGAGAGTACCGGCAAGACCTTTGCCGAGACCTCATCCGAGCGAGCCCCCACTTCGCTTGACAACAAATCTCGGGCATAATGCACTGATATTGTGCAACTATATCCTAGAAACAGTCTTGCGTAGATCCCACTTCCCGGATAGAAGGTTGACGCCGTCGCGATATACCCGCGCGGCCGTGCACTACGCGCATTCTCACGGAAGCCAGCGGTCCCGCACGACACACCGGCTGAAGCCCTCCCGGACGGAAGGTCTTCGGTCACCCCATCCGGGGAACCGTGTCGGCCGTAGCTTCTGTGTTCAGAACACGACGATCTCGGTTCCCTTCAAAATGAGAAGGTCGAACCATGACTGATCAGCCAGACAAGCCAAGTGGCAAGATTGGGGAGCATCCCCCAGTCGGTTCCGCGATCAATCCGCGCCCCCGCATCCGTGCCGTTCGGCAACCGTCTCCGGGGACTGTCCCGCCCGACAAACCAGCGCCGTCGAGTGTGGCATCCCGGCAGGAGGACAAGAGCACTCGCCGAACGAAAGCCACAAAGGACGAGAACGGCAAATGGCAACCAACGGGTGATTATCCGGTCGGGTTCTGCCGAACTCCGATGGCCACCCGCTTTTCCGGCACACCAGGACCCGGCCGGCCCAAGGGCTCGATGAGCTACGATGTCATGCTGCGCAAGCACCTTGCGAAGATGCGCAAGGTACGGATCGACGGCAAGGAAAGGACCGTCACCCAGGGCGAGCTGGTGATAATCACCACTGTGCGCGACGCCATGGAAGGCAAGAGCAAGGACGCACGCAAGCAGATCCTTTCCGACATGCTTCGGTTGTCGCCGCCGGATCAACATGACGCATCCGCCTCAGCCAGGGACCATAACGAAGCGGACAGGCTGACCTTCGACGAGTTCTATCAAACGGTGCGCGACGAGGTGCTGGCAGATCTTGGGATCCAGCCAGGGGATGAACCCGGCGATGCGGGAGAGGGCTCATGATCGACATCGTCCAGATCTGGCGCCGTTCCTTCCCGTTCTTCCTGCGCGAAGTTTTTCGTCAACTCCATCCCGGTGACCCGCCGCTCGAACTCACCTGGTACCTGCAGGCAATCTGTCACTCGCTTGACCAAACCTACACCGGTGATGTCCACCGCCTGGTCATCAACGTTCCGCCCCGCTTCGGCAAATCGATCACCACCGCGGTCGGTTTCTGCGCGTGGCTGCTCGGACAGGATCCGACCCTCAAGATCCTCGTCGGTACCTACAACGAGGATCTTGCCCGGCAGCATGACCAGCAGCTGCGCAAGATCATGGAAAGTCCCGAGTATCGCCGAGCATTTCCCGGGACCGTGATCGACCGCAAGCAAACCCGGATGCTCGACCTTCGCACCACCAAGGGAGGCTTTCGCATGGCGGTGACCACTGGTGGCACCGCCACCGGCTTCGGCGGCGACTACATTATTCTCGACGACTGCATGAAGGCGCAGGATGCTGGGAGTGAGGCGGAGCGGGCGCGGGTCGAACAATGGTATCGTGGGACCATCGGCACCAGGCTGAACAATCCGCAGCTTGGCGTGATCATCTCAATCCAGCAGCGCCTCCATGAATATGATCTCTCGGCGGTTATGCTGGAGAACGGAGCGACGCATCTCAACCTTCCTGCGGTTGCCCCGACGCAGCAGACGATTGCACTCGGTCGTGGCAAGTTCCACGTGTTCCAGCCAGGCGATTTGCTTGATCCGGTCCGTTTTGGCCAGGCGGCACTCGCGAAGCTGCGCACCGACATGGGGCCCCGCAACTACAATTGTCAGTTCCTGCAGGACCCGACCCCGCCGGGCGGCAACCTCGTTCGCCTTGAATGGTTCGGGCGTTATGACGAACTCTTGCCGCGGCACCACTTCAGCAAGGTCGTGCAGAGCTGGGACACGGCCGCAAGTACTGAACCGGGCAGTGCATATTCGGTCTGCACTACCTGGGGCTACCTCGATCGCCGCTGGTATCTGCTCGACGTCTTGCGCGAACGCCATAACTATTGGGATCTCAAGCGGGTGGTGATCCGCCTCTGGCGCCAATGGCAGCCGGATATGGTCATCATCGAGGACGCCAGCACCGGCTCATCACTATGGTCTGAACTGAGTGTGGAAGGCCCGTTCAGACCCATCATGTGGCGCGCCAACATTTCCAAGGAGGAACGCCTGATCGGCCAGACCGGCCAGATGGAAGCCGGCAAGATCGTTATTCCGTACGAGGCGCCGTGGCTGCAGGAGTGGTGCCGTGAGCTACTTGCGGCACCCAACTGCCGGTTTTGGGACCAGGTCGACAGCACCACCCAGTTTCTTGAATTTGCGCTGTCTCGCAAGGGGTGGATCGATGCAGAGTATGATCCGAAGACCGGTCGCAAGCTTCGGATCATCAGGCGTGAGGGGCGGCGGCGAGGTTGACGTCATCCTGTGTGAAGGCCATTTGCGTTTGGAATGATCCTCAGGCGGGAATATTTGCCTTTTGCCCCAGAAAGTTTGAAATAAAATTTGCGTTCAGGAAAGGAATCGCCCTGCATATGCGCACATTTGGCAAGCTGAAAGAGATCTCCACCGATCAAACGTGTGGGATTAAGCTTCCGTCTCCGGACTTACGCTGTGCGAAAAGGGTGAGTGGGCACCGCACCTGACGGTCAAGCCCTCGTCATAATCGTCAACGAAATTAAGGAAGCCTCGGGTCGTTGTGCTATCGTCATGTACAATCTGGGCTATTCCTGTCCCATAATTCAGATCATTTTGCGCTCGATAGATGACGATCGGCTCCATGAAATGGTGGTCGGCCGTACCCGCTACACTTCAAGCCCTGCACTGCGAACGAACCAGTCAGGATTTGAGGGCCGAGTGGTCAATATCTTTAACGGAGGCTT
>NZ_JAMFLH010000030.1 GCF_023501975.1 Altererythrobacter sp. KTW20L
CTAGGCTCAGGACCCATTAAATCGCTTGCGTATGTGGCAATGGGTTGATTCAATGGCGGCACTGAGGAGGTGTTGCTGGTGTCGGAGCTTTGGTTGTTGAGCGAGGCGCAGATGCGCCGGATTGAGCCCTATTTCCCACTTTCGCATGGGATCCCGCGGGTCGATGACCGGCGGATTGTGAGCGGCATCATCTTCGTGATCAGGAACGGGCTTCGCTGGCGTGATGCGCCTGCTGGTTACGGCCCGCACAAGACGATCTACAACCGCTTCATCCGCTGGAGCCGCCTGGGCGTGTTCAACCGCATCTTCGCCGAGCTCGCCGCCAAGGGCGGGAAGCCCGATCGCCTGATGATCGACGCCACCCACCTGAAGGCGCACCGGACGGCAGCAAGCCTGCAAAAAAAGGGGCTCTACCCAGACGTATCGGGCGCACCAAAGGTGGCCTGAACTCCAAGCTGCACGCTGTCTGCGATGGCAAGGGCCGCCCGCTGATCATGCTGCTCAGCGAAGGTCAGATGAGCGATTACAAGGGCGCTGCGCTGATGATCGATGCGTTCCCCAAGGCCAAGGCCTTGCTCGCCGATCGAGGCTATGATGCCGACTGGTTCCGCCATGCCCTGGCCGAGCGTGGCATCACCGCCTGCATCCCATCAAAGACGAACCGCAAAGTGCCCATCCCGCACGACGCAGCCCTCTACCGCCAGCGCCACAAGGTCGAGAACATGTTCGGCAAACTCAAGGACTGGCGCCGCATCCACACCCGCTACGACCGCTGCGCACACACCTTCATGTCAGCCATCTGCATCGCCGC
>NZ_JAMFLH010000031.1 GCF_023501975.1 Altererythrobacter sp. KTW20L
TCGATTATCAACGGCATACTCTGGCGGCTTCGCTGCGGCACGCCCTGGCGCGATGTGCCGCCCAAGTACGGCAATTGGAATACGATCTATCGGCGGTTCAGGCGGTGGAGCGAAGCCGGGGTCTGGGAGGCAGTGTCGGTCACACTGGCCGAGATCATGGCGGACAGCGGCCACTATAGCATCGATAGCACCACGGTTCGCGCCCATGTCTCGGCAGCGGGCGGAAAAGGGGGACTCGTCGAAGAGCTCTTGGCCGCTCGCGGGGCGGGTTCAACAGTAAGCTTCACTGTCTGGCTGATCGACGAGGACGGCCACTCGCCTTCCACCTGACAGTCGGCGAGGCGGCGGATTGCAAGGCCTATGACACGCTGATCGCCCTGCCAGAGCGAGTGCCGCAGGCGTTCCTGGCCGACAAGGGATACGATGCCGATGCCATCCGGGCCGATCTTGCCAACAGGAACATCGAAGCCGTCATGCCGGGGCGGTCAAACCGCCGGGTGAAGATCGAATATGACCGGTCGCTCTAAAAGGAACGCAACCAGATCGAGCGCTTCTTCGGTCGTCTGAAAATCAACCGCGCCATCGCAACCCGATACGACCAACTAGCCGAAAGCTTCCTCTCCATGGTCCACATCGCATCAGCCAGATACTGGCTCAAATTTGTCCACGCCGCCTAG
>NZ_JAMFLH010000032.1 GCF_023501975.1 Altererythrobacter sp. KTW20L
ATCTACGAGATGCAGGCGCGGGCCATTTTCGAGGCGGCCTGCGAGGTTTCGGCGCAAGGCGGGGAGCCGGTGGTGCCCGAAGTGATGATCCCGCTGGTTGCCACCAAGCGCGAGCTGGAAATCCTCCGGAAGCTGGTGGACCGGGTGGCCGTAGAGGTCTTTGCCGAACAGGGCCGGACCCTGGAATATCTCGTCGGCACGATGATCGAGCTGCCGCGCGCTGCGCTGATGGCGGGTGAGATTGCCGAAGAGGCAAAGTTCTTCAGCTTCGGTACCAACGACCTGACGCAGACCACGCTGGGCGTGAGCCGCGACGATGCGGGACGGTTCCTCGCGCCCTATGTGGAACAGGGCATCTATCCGCGCGATCCGTTCGTCAGTCTCGATATCGAAGGCGTCGGCCAGCTTGTGCGGCTTGCGGCAGAACGCGGGCGGGCGACGCGGGGCGATATCAAGCTGGGCATTTGCGGCGAGCATGGCGGCGATCCGGCGAGCATCCGGTTCTGCGAGGAGGTGGGGCTGGATTACGTCAGCGCCTCGCCATATCGTGTGCCGATTGCCAGGCTGGCAGCGGCGCAGGCGGCGCTG
>NZ_JAMFLH010000033.1 GCF_023501975.1 Altererythrobacter sp. KTW20L
GGAGGATTGCCGCATGGCGCTGGCCTTCGGCGCGGAAGGTATCGGCCTGTGCCGCACCGAACACATGTTCTTCGATGCGGCCCGGATCATGGCCGTGCGCGAGATGATCCTGGCCGATGACGAGGCCGGTCGCCGCCGTGCGCTCGCCAAGCTGCTGCCCGAACAGCGCAGTGACTTCGTGGGGATCTTCAGCGCCATGGCGGGCCTGCCGTGCACCATCCGCCTGCTCGACCCGCCGCTGCACGAGTTCCTGCCGCAGAGGGACGAGGAGTTTTCCGACCTCGCCGCCGATGTGGGCGTGAGCGTGGACCACCTGCGTCGTCGGGCCGACGAACTGCACGAATTCAACCCCATGCTCGGCCATCGCGGCTGCCGCCTGGGAATCACCTTTCCCGAG
>NZ_JAMFLH010000034.1 GCF_023501975.1 Altererythrobacter sp. KTW20L
CGAGGATTGCCGCATGGCGCTGGCCTTCGGCGCGGAAGGCATCGGGCTGTGCCGCACCGAGCACATGTTCTTCGATGCGGCCCGGATCATGGCCGTGCGTGAGATGATCCTGGCCGATGATGAGGCCGGACGGCGCAAGGCGCTCGCCAAGCTGCTGCCCGAACAGCGCAGCGATTTCGTGGCGATCTTCAGCGCCATGGCGGGCCTGCCGTGCACCATCCGCCTGCTCGACCCGCCGCTTCACGAATTCCTGCCGCAGCGGGACGAGGAATTTGCCGATCTGGCCGCTGACGTGGGCGTCAGCGTCGATCACCTCCGCCGCCGTGCAGACGAGCTGCATGAATTCAACCCGATGCTGGGCCATCGCGGCTGCCGTCTGGGGATCACCTTCCCCGAA
>NZ_JAMFLH010000035.1 GCF_023501975.1 Altererythrobacter sp. KTW20L
CGGCAATGCCCTGGCCTCGCTTGACAATTCCGGCGTTATGACGATTGCTGCCTCTGCCAATGCGGTTGCTGCTGACGGCGATGCTTCGGCCTCTGCCAGCGTGGATACGGGCATTGACCAGTATGCCTATGTTTCTGGCGAAGGCGACGCCTCGACGCTGCTAACCAACAGTGGTACGATCACGATTACGGCCAATGCCTCGGCGGCAGGGGCGAGTGATGCTTCGGCCGATGCCGAGATCGATAGCGAGGGCTTCTATCAATATGCGTCTGTCAACGGCACGGGCAATGCCCTGGCCTCGCTTGACAATTCCGGCGTTATTACGATTGCTGCGGCGGCCAATGCGGTTGCT
>NZ_JAMFLH010000004.1:0-122500 GCF_023501975.1 Altererythrobacter sp. KTW20L
GCGGGATCGCCAGCGGCCCCACGGTGCTGTCGGGCCGGATCGATGCCGCGCGCGACTTCCCCATTCCCGAAGGCGGGCGGCAGGTGCGCGACGGAACCTCCGTCACCGTGGTGTTTACCGTGGGGGTGGATGGCCGCGCGCGCGATTGCAGCGTCAGCCGTGCGGGACCGGACCCGGCGACCAATGCCCTGGTCTGCCCGCTGGTGGTGGAACGCATCCGCTTCAACCCGGCGCGCGATGCCGATGGCAATCCGGTGCCTGCACGTTATGGCTGGCGCCAGGATTTCTTCCGCCGGCAATAATTTGCTGTAAGTGAAGGAACGTGCCCGCCCCGCCGGAGTAAATGCAGCCGATGACCCTTATTCATCCCGTGATCCTGTGCGGTGGCAGCGGCACGCGCCTGTGGCCGGTCAGCCGCAAGTCCTGTCCCAAACCGTTCCTGCCGCTGGTGGGGAATCGCACCCTGTTCGAAGCCACGCTGGACCGCTGCGGCGACCGCACGCTGTTCGCCGCGCCCACCGTGGTGGCGGGCACGCAGCACCTTGCCCATGTGGGGGCGCAACTGGGCGGATTTCCCGATGCCAGGATCGTGGTCGAGCCCGAGGCGAAGAACACTGCCGCCGCCATCGCGCTGGCCGCCGAACTGCTGCCCGAAGATGCCGTGATGCTGGTCTGCCCGAGCGATCACCACATCGCCGACGTGCCCGCCTTTGCCGCAGCGGCGCGGGCAGCGGCAGCCCTGGCGGCGGACGACTGGCTGGTCAGCTTCGGCATCGCGCCAACCGCGCCCGAAACCGGCTTCGGCTATATCCTGCGCGGAGATGAACTGCCCGGCGGCTACCGGGTGGAGCGGTTCGTCGAAAAGCCCGACCTTGCCACGGCCACGCAGTTCCTCGCCAGCGGCGGCTATAGCTGGAACGGCGGGATCTTCGCCTTCCGCGCCGGGGCCTTCCTGGCCGAACTTGGCCAGCATCGCCCCGACATTTCCGAGGCCGTGCGCCGCGCGGTGGAACAGGGGCAGGAGGACGGCCACCTGTTCCATCCCGACCCCGCCGCCATCGCCGCGATCAAGGGCGAATCGGTTGACTATGCGGTGATGGAAAAGACGGCGCGCGCGGCCATGGTGCCGGTGGCAATGGGCTGGTCAGATATCGGCAACTGGCAGGCCCTGCGCGATGCCCTGCCAGGTGACGAAGCTGGCAACCGGGCCGAAGGACGCGTGGAACTGGTCGGCTGCACCAACGTGCTCGCTCGCACCGATGGCCCGCGCATATCCATCATCGGCCTTGCCGACGTGGCGGTGATCGTGGATGGTGACGACGTACTGGTTACCACGATGGAAGGCGCGCAACTGGTGGGCAAACTGACTGGAGCCGCGCAGCAATAAGGGGCGTTACGGGTTCATGATCGCGCAGACCATCCAGTTGGCGCTGGCCCCGGTGTTCGTGCTGGTGGCGATCGGCAACATCATGAACATCCTGTCCAGCCGCCTTGGCCGCGTGGTCGATCGCAGCCGCGTGCTGCAACAGCGCCACCGCGAGACCGAAGGCGCGGAACACGATGCCGTGGTGCGCGAAATCCGCATGACCGACAACCGCATCAAGCTGATCGGGCGGGCGCTGCTGTTGCTGGTGCTGTCGGGCCTCGCCATCGGCCTGACCGTGGCGCTGCTGTTCCTGGAGGAATTCGCCGCCACCAGCCTGCAGCCATTCGCGGCGGGCGTGTTCATCGTAGCCATCGCCTTGTTGATGGCGGCGTTGTTGCTGTTCCTGCGCGAAACCCGCGAGGCGACCGAGGCCCTGCGCATCCCGCGCGATTTCCTGGAGCTGGACCGGAAGCTTTAGGCGGACCCAAGCCTGCTTATCCATTCGTCATCCTGAACTTGTTTCAGGATCCATTCCTCCGCCAAAGCCGGGTCTTGTTCGGCAGCAGGACGGTGGCGCCCCGCCAATCCCGATGGCTCCGTGTCGCTCTGCACGATGGATCCTGAAACAAGTTCAGGATGACGGGAAAAACGCAAAATCCTTACCTAAGCCGAAGGCGGCGCCAGCAGCTTCTGCCCTGCCTGCCGGATCGTGCCTTCGACGATCGGTTTGATGAAGCCCAGCGCGGGCGGCAGGTCGATGTCGAACAGCACTTCGGTATCGCGAATGTCGATCCGGCCCTGCATCACCTGGCCCATGGCGGTGATCGCCAGCGATAGCGAATCCTCGCCCACCCATTCGGTTTCCACATCGGCCATGCCGCCGGGAATCGCATCGGCGATCTGGTGGGTGGACGATGCCAGCCGGCGGCGCACTTCCTCGCGGCCTAGCTGATGGGGAATGGCGACCTGCATTTATGTGTTCTCCGGTGAAGGCAGCGATTGGGCATCGCCATAGCGGTAATCGAGGTAACGGTTGCGGATGGCGAGATCGTCCAGCGAGCCTTCGGCCAGTTGCCGCGTCACGTGATCGATCTCTTTCGAAATCTTGCCCAGGCTATCGACCAGCTGCCGGTCCGGCGTGGAGCCGCCACGTTCTTCCGTGCGCAGGTTGGCGGGTATCTTGCGATAGGAGTCGATCATCTCGGGCAGGACTTCACCCACCAGCTTGCGGGTTTCGCTCGCCGCCGGGTGCGCCGGATCAACATGGGCCAGTTGCGCGCCCAGCGCATCCAGTTGCACGCCGATATCCTCGACAATGCGCACCGCAGGCGCAGGCAGGGCGGGGCGCTGCTGTTCCAGCCACAGCTCGGTGCGGGCGACCAGTTGGCGCGCATCCTGCGTGCGGGTCAGATCCATGCGGCTGGGCAGGCGCACCTTGGGATAGTTGCCGAACACCACCACGGCGGTGACAATGGCAAGGAATGTCACCACCACGCCGATGAAGCCGATCCCCTGCAGCACCAGCCCGGCGACGGAAGATGCCAGCAGGATCGCCACGACGGCCGCCGCCATCAGCTTCAGCCGCGTCGCCCAGTTGTTTTTGCGCATGCGCCGCGAGCCTTCGCCGATGGGCGGACCGCTCTTCACCAGCCGGTGCCTGCCGCCCGTCTGGTTGTCGCGCAGGACCGATTTGGCTTCGGCCAGCAGGCGTTCGCTATCTCTGGTCAGGTCGGACATTGATCAGGCATCAAGGCTCAGCAGGCTCGGAGTAGCAGCAGCCTTCGAAGCCTGGGCCTGCCCTTCGGCGCGGGCGATATAGCCCTTGGACTTCTCCACCTCGTCGGTCAGCACGGTGACGGTCTGCTTCATGGAATCGAGTGCGCGCAGCTTGAAACTGTCCACCTCGTCCATCGTGTCATAGATGTTCTGGAAAGCGCGTTGCAGCGTTTCCAGCGGGATTGTCGAGCTGGCCGCCTGCTCGTGGATCTGCGCGGTATTCTCGCGCAGCAGCTTGCCGGTGGAATCGATGATGTTGGCGGTGGTGGTGTTGAGCGCGGTGATCTGCCCCAGCACCAGCCGCTGGTTGGTCATGGCCTGGGCCACGGTCACGGCGGTGCGCAGTGCGCCCACCGTGGTGGTGCTGGCGCGATCGACACCCTTCACCAGTTCGACGTTGTTCTTCTTCACCAGGTCCAGTGCGAGGTAACCCTGCACCGATACCGCCATCTGCGTCAGCAGGTCCTGCGTGCGCTGGCGGACATAGAACAGCGCGGTCTCACGGATCGCCTTGGCCTTTTCGGGATCGGTCGCGTCCAGGTCTGCCGCGCGTTCCTCCAGCCGTTCATCCAGTGTGCGGGCGATGTGGATCATCTGCTCCAGGTTGCCCATCGCGTCCCACAGCTTCTGCCGCTCCACGTCGATGGCGGCATTGTCCATCAGCAGTTCGTCCTTGCCGCTGGCCAGGCGGGCGAGGATCGCCTGGATGTGGCTTTGCGCGCTGGTATAGCTGTCGAAATAGTTCTTCAGCTTGTTGCCGAAGGGGATGATGCCGAACAGCTTGCGCCCGGTCAGCTTGCCCTGGCGGCCGGGATCGAGATCCTCCACCGTGCGGCGCAATTCGGCCAGATCGGTGCCCACGCCGCCTTCCTGGTCCATCGCCCGCACCGGGCGGTCGAGGAAGCGGTTGGACATGCCGGCGGCCGCCATGATTTCCTTGCGGCCCATGTTGGTAATCTGGTCCACCTTCTGGCCGAAATCGGGCGACTTGGCATCCAGCGCGATCAGTTCATCGACGAAGCCATCGACCTTTTCATCCAGCGCCGAGCGCTTTTCGGCAGCGACCGGCACCAGACCTGCGGCGCGGTCCACCGAGATCGCAGGCACTGGATCAGGCGGGGTGAGCTTCAGTTCGGTTTCGACTGCTGTGGTCGTCTGGTTGTTCGTGGCCATCGGCTATTCCTCACCCCGCAAGTGCTTCAGCTAACTGTATTAGGCAGGCAAGACACGCTTTTCAAGCGTTCCCCTGCGCGCCTCGTTGTCTATACCCCTGATCCGATCAGGAGACGATAACAATGGCGACACAGGCTCCCGCACCGGGCAGGCACACATTCGGCGATGTGATCCACAGCTGGCGCGGCTGGTGGCATAATTCGGTCAAGGCGACAGTCGATCAGGCAGATGTCATCGCCAGGCGGCGTGCGGAAAGCGGGGTCAGTTCGCGCTACCTGCTGATGCTCGGCATGTCGGCGGGCATTGCCATCCTCGGACTGCTGCTGTCCTCTCCTGCCGTGGTGATCGGGGCCATGCTGCTGTCGCCGCTGATGGATCCGATCATGGGGCTGGGCTTCTCCATCGCCACCGGAGATTACAAATGGATGCGCCAGTCGGCCCGGTCGCTGGCCATCGGCACGGTGTTTGCGGTGCTGTTCTGCGCTATCGTGGTGTTCCTTTCGCCTTTGCAAACTGTGACATCGGAGATCGCGGCGCGCACCAAGCCCAACCTGTTCGACCTGCTGATCGCATTCTTTTCCGCCATCGCCGGCGCCTATGCGATGATCCGCGGGCGCGAGGGGACCATCGTCGGCGTGGCCATCGCCACGGCCTTGATGCCGCCGCTGGCCACGGTCGGCTTTGGTCTGGCCACGCTGAACTGGACAGTCTTTTCGGGCGCGCTCGGCCTCTACTTCACCAACCTGATGACCATTGCCCTGACGGCCGCGGTAATGGCCCGGCTCTATGGCTTTTCGACCAACCTGTCCGAACGGCAGACCACCTGGCAGACGGTGATGATCCTGACCTCTTTCGTGGCCCTGGCAATCCCGCTGTTCCTGTCGCTGCGGGATATCGCGTGGGAAGCCAATGCCACCCGGCTGACCCGCTCGATGGTGCTGGAAGCGTTTGACGACAATGCCCGCCTGTCGCAGATTGACTATAACTTTGACGCAGAGCCCATCCGCATTACCGCAACAGTCCTGACGCCCGAATTGAAACCCAATGCCGAAAGCGCGGCCGAACGGGCGATGACCCGCAGTCTCGGTCGTCCGGTGGACGTGGCGATCACCCAGTACCGGGTCGGCACCAATGCCCAGGCAGCCGAAGAAGCGCAGCTCTCCTCTGCCCTCGCCAGTGAGCGGGCGGCGGCCGAACGGGCGGACGAACTGGCCGAGCGGCTGGCGCTGGTGGCCGGCGTTTCGCCCGAACAGGTGACGGTTGACCGCGCGCGTCGCCGCGCCACGGTAACCGCGCTGGCCCTGCCGGACGCAAGCTTGCGGACCTATTACGAACTGGAGCGCCGCATCCGCGCCACGGCGGGCGAAGGGTGGGAAATCCGGCTGATTCCGCCGCTGCTGTCGATGCCAGCGGTCGCCATGGAGGACGAGGGAATTTCCACTGCCGGATACCGCACGGTCGTGCTGATCGAATGGGCTGCCCGGCGCTCGCAGCTGCCCGTCAGGCTGGAAGGGCCGGGCGGTTCGGTGGCGCTGGTGCGCGAAGCCTTGCAGGAACGCGGCATCGAACCGCAGGTTTCTCCCGCAGGCAACGGCTTCGGCGCAGTGCGGGCCTTGTGGGTCATGCCCGACGGGGCCGAATGATCGGAGTAACCGGAATGACCAGCGAACTGACAGTCCTTGCCCTGGGTGCCCTGCTGCTGGTGGTGCACATCATGCTGGCCGTCCATTTCAAGACCCGCCAGTATGGCAAGGACTGGAACATGGGCGCGCGGGATGAAAGCCTGCCTCCGCTCAATCCCGTGGCCGGAAGGCTCGAACGCGCGCGCGACAACTTTGCCGAGACATTCCCGGTGGCCATCGTGGCGCTGCTGGCGGTGACGCTGGCGGACAAATCGAGCCTGCTGACCGAGATGGCCGCGTGGACCTGGCTCGCCGCGCGGGTGATCTACCTGCCGCTCTACTGGACTGGCGTACCCAAGGTCCGCACCCTGGTGTGGACCGTCAGCCTGCTCGCCCTGCTGGTGGTGCTGGGCGCGGCGCTGGTGGGGTAGGGGGCTATGCCCGGCACGTCACGTTCAGCGGGCGTAGGGAATCGATGGTTTAATGTGAGACCAAGATTGCATGGGCATCCCCAGATGAGCCTCAACGGGATGACAGAACTGGAGACTTGGACGTGGCAATCAAGTCAAATAAAGTAAATTTCCTAGAAACGAATTTCCTATTGCTGTTAGCGATTACTTGCGGCAATTTGGTGAGTAGTCCGGTTCATGGGCAAGATTCGGACGTCCCCGACATAAATGCGGATATTTCGCGAATTGAACTGAATTCTCTCCCGGATATTGACCCGGTTGAGCCTTTGGCCAGGCGAGTGGTACGGCATCCATCTGACGCGGAGGACCTAGATTGCCCGGTACCGGGGGGTAGCACAGATGAAGAGAATCCTGATCCTGACAGCAGCAGGGGTGATGCTGTCGAATCCGACGGAGCTACGCGCCCAGTCGTCAACCATAGACCAGGACATCGAAAGGATCGATCTTAACCTCCTCGACCTGCAGTTCGACTTCACCCAGTTGGACCCCGCCTTCATCGAGGAGGCTCCACAGCGCTGGAAGCTGACGGTCGGGGCCCCGATCGCTTTCAACTCGAACGTTGCCAACGCAGAGACTGGTGCCTTGTCCGATTTTCACTCGGCTCCAAGTCTGGCGCTGAGCTATACCCGCCCTATGGGGGGCGGGGTGGCGCTCGAAATCTCGGCTTTATCAACGCTGGACGCCTATTTCGACGAGACTGCCGCTGACCAGTCCTCGCTCGGCAGCAGCGCGAAAATCAGCTTGGGTGACGCAACCAAGGGGTGGGCGCCCTACGCTTCCTACTCCTTCACTTCCCTCTATTCGGACCAGTTCGGTGACCACAAAGTCAGCACTCACAGTTTTACGGGCGGGTTCGGTCGCACCGTCGGTCTGGCCGTGGGAACGAAGTTGTCGGTCGATGCCAACGTAACGCGGCGCGAGGCAAGTCTTGCCACCGTCGAACAGTGGCGCTTCACGGCAAGCACGACATTGAGCCAGCAGATCGATGCCACGTCGAGTTTTCAGGTCCAGGCACAGGCATTCTGGGCCGGCTTTACCGGTGGGGCATCCGACGGTCGGGACGATGAACAGATCATCCTCGTCGGCGCCTATAGCCGGGCACTCGTGCCTGATCTCGTCAACTTGACGATCGCTGCAAAATTCCAGCGCAACTGGTCCAATGTTGCGGGCAAATCTTACAGTGTTTTCGACGTCGGCCCAAGACTCAACTTTGTCAGCAAGTTCTAGCCAAAAACCCTCAGGCCGCGACCAGGTAAGGCTCGATCTCGCCTGCGAGGTACATCTTGCGCGCTTTCGCCCGGCTCAGCTTGCCGGAGGACGTGCGCGGCAGGGTGCGCGGGGGGACGAGTTCGACCACGCAGTTCATGCCGGTGATGGCCCGCACCTTGTCGCGGATATCGTTGCGCAGCTTGATGCGTTCATCGGGGTCCGACACGCGGCAGTGGACCAGCACGGCGGGGGCTTCCTCGCCGTTCTCGGTTTCCACCGCGAAAGCGGCGATATCGCCGTGGTTGAAGCCGGGCAGTTGTTCCACCGCCCACTCGATATCCTGCGGCCAGTGGTTCTTGCCGTTGATGATGATCATGTCCTTCGCCCGGCCGACGATGAACAGGTAGCCTTCGTGCATGTAGCCCATGTCGCCGGTGTCCAGCCAGCCATCGACCAGGCATTCGGCGGTCGCTTCCGGGTTGCGGAAATAGGAATGCATCACGCTGGGGCCGCGGCACCAGACCTTGCCGATCTGGTGGTCCGCCTTGACCTGGCCGCCTTCGCCCCTGATCTCGACATCCATGTCGGGCAGCGGCTTGCCGCAGTTGACGATGGCGCGATAGCGGGCGGGGCGCGACAGGTCGCGGCGGCTGCCCGACAGGCGCTCCTCCTCGACCAGTTCCACGCGAATACCCTCGCCCGGCGGCATCACGGTGACCGCCAGCGTCGCTTCGGCCAGGCCATAGCTGGGAGTGAAGGCCGATGCCTTGAACCCGGCAGGGGCAAAGGCGTTGACGAAATTCTGCATCACGTCTGGCCGGATCATGTCCGCCCCGTTGCCCGCCAGCCGCCAGCGCGACAGGTCGAACCGGTCGGACACGCTCGACTGGCTGGAAATGCGCCGGGCGCAGATGTCATAGCCGAAGGTGGGGGAATAGGAGAGCGTGGTGCCCTTGTTGCGGCTGATCAGGTCGAGCCAGGCGAGCGGACGGCGGGCGAAATGTTCGGTCTTGAGGTAATCGACGCTCACCTGGTTGGCGATCAGCGACAGGAAACAGCCGACCAGGCCCATGTCGTGATACCACGGAAGCCAGGACACCACCCGGTCGTTGCTGCCGATTTCCATGGATGCAGCATGGCCATAGAGGTTATGCAGCAAGGCCTTGTGGGTCACCGCCACGCCCTGGGGGAAGCGGGTCGAGCCGCTGGAATACTGCAGGTAGCAGATGTCGTCGGGATGGGCCTTGGGCAGATCCACCGCCGGGGCCGGGCGATCGCCCAGGGTAGACCAGTCGATCCCCTCGCAACCCTGCCGGTCGGCCGCCGCCTTTGCCATCTCGGCAATTTCGGGCGGATAGATCAGCATTTTCGGGTCGGCGCTGGAAAGCTGGACGGAAAGCTGGTCGATATAGCTTTCCTTGCCGCCGAATGTGGTCGGCAGCGGCAGCGGCACCGGCCATGCGCCGACCAGCGTGCAGGCGCAGAACAGCGCGGCGAAATCAGGGCCGGTCTCGGCTATCAGGGCAACGCGGTCATCCTTGACGACGCCGCTGGCGGCCAGCCGGTAAGCCATGGCCAGCGCATCCTCGCGCATTTGCGCATAGGGATAGACGACCTCCAGCTCGCCACGCATGTCGTGGAAGTTCATGCCCTTTGCGCTGCGCGCGGCATAGTCGATCGCATCGTTGAAAGTGGCGAAATCGGCCCGGATGCGCGGCAGGGCGCAATCGTTCGGCGTGGCAACGAGCTTAGGATTCAACATGGTCATGGAAGTAAGGGCAACCCTTCAACTGAGCGCGCCGCGGCTTCGCTGGAGCCCGCGATCTGCGCTTCCCCTCCTGGCATCATCGGATACGGCATCCCCCCGAACCCGCAACGAGCGATCCCGCGATTTATTTTCCCGCGACAAACTTTCCCATTTGTCATGAAGTATGGCACGAATAAGGCCAATGGGCACCTATAAACAAGAGTGTAAGCAACCCAAGCGGGCAAAAACCCCGCTCGACGACGCGCGATTGCGCGATCTGGCGCTGTCCTACGTCGCCCGTTACGCCACTTCGGGTGCGCGGCTTGAACGCTACCTGAAGCGCAAACTGCGCGAGTTCGGCTGGGCCGACGAGGATCGCCAGCCCGATGTGGCGGCGCTGGTAGAGACCTATGCCGGGCTTGGCTATGTCGATGATCGGGGTTTTGCGCAGGCGCGATCGTCCAGCCTGCTGCGGCGCGGCTATGGCGCGCGGCGGGTTGACCAGGCGTTGGGGCAGGACGGTATCGCGCCCGAAATCAGGAGCGCAGTGGCCGCCAGCGAAGCGCAATTGCGCCAGGCAGCCCTTGCCATGGCCTCGCGCCGCCGTTTCGGCCCCTTCGGTGGGGAGCCGCCAGAAAAGGAGCGGCGCGAAAAGCAGCTATCGGCCATGCTGCGGGCAGGCCACAGCCTCGACTTTGCGCGCGAAATGGTCAATGCCTCTACCATCGAGCGCGCCGAGGAATGGGCGCATGAACTGGATGAGGACGAATTGGGTGACGACAGCTAGTGTGCTGAAATTCCTGCGCCGGGCAATATTGCTGCCCGCCATCATCGCGCTGTCCGCCTGTTCCACCCAGGCGGCACCCGATGCCGCCTCCACCTCTGCCGCACAGAGCCCCTCGGTCCACCCCGAATCGGGACTGGAGGTCATCGACCTCAGTGTCACCACCAGCGCCGGACCGCGCAACTTCCGCGTCGAAGTGGCCGCCACCCCGCAGGAACAGCAGCGCGGGCTGATGTTCCGCACGGAATTGGGGCCGGATGAAGGGATGATCTTCCCGCTCGCGCAGGTCCGCATGGCCAGCTTCTGGATGCGCAACACGGTGATCCCGCTCGACATCATCTTCATCGGGCCGGACAACCGGATCATCAACATTGCCGCCAATACCGTGCCCTATTCGGAAAGCCCCGTGCCGTCAGATGCCCCGGCCAAGGCCGTGCTCGAACTGAACGGCGGCCGGGCGGCCGAACTGGGCATCGCGCCGGGCGATCTGGTCACGTGGTAGGGCCACACACAAGCTTGCGCTCCACCCCCGAAAAGGGCTAACCGCGCGGCCATGGGTTTGTTCGGAAAAATCTTCACCTGGTGGGATGGCGCGACCATCGGCACCCTCCTGTGGTCGGCCCGCAAGGGCGAGCACGTCGGCACGGACGGGCTGGGCAACCGCTACTACCGCTCCAAACCGGGCAAGGACCGGGGCAACGGCGGACGCGAACGCCGCTGGGTGCTGTACAATGGCCCCAACGATGCCAGCCGCGTGCCGAGCGAATGGCACGGCTGGCTCCATTCGTCCTATGACGAGCTGCCAGAAAGCCACCTTCCGCCGCCGCGCATCTGGGAAGCCGATTACAGCCCCAATGCCACCGGCACGGTCACGGCCTATCGTCCGGCCGGCGCGCTGGAGCGTGGCGGAAAGCGGGCGCGCGCCACCGGCGATTACGAATCCTGGACACCCGACGCTTGAGACCTTTCCGCCTCGCACTGGTGGCGGGGGCCGGCCTGTTCGGGCTGGCAGCCTGCACGTCCGAGGCCCCGGCACCGGTGGCCGAGGAAACCGAGATTCCTGACGATATTGCCGCCGCTCCGCTGCCCCAGATCGAGGTGGAGGACAGCCTTGGCACGCCGCTGGCCGAACGGGTGGCCACGCTGGGGCTGATCAACAAGCGCAACAATATCACCCGCGATATCGAGATGAAGCCGGGCGAGGCGCGGCGGATCGACGATGTCATTATCCGCCTGTCGAGCTGCGAGCGGACCCCGCCGTGGGAAAACCCTCCGCTGACCGGCGCCTTCGTGCAGGTTATTGTGCAGGATCGGGCCGATGCCCAGTCCGACCCCGAATGGCGCGGCGTGTTTTCCGGCTGGCTGTACAAGGAAGCGCCCGCCGTCAACGTGGTCGAACACCCGATCTATGACGTGTGGGTGAAGGACTGCGCGATGACTTTCCCGGGCGAAGAAGAGGCGCTGCGCCGGTCTGCCCCGTCTGCGGGGGGCGCTCCCGCTGCGGCTCCGGCTGCTCCTGCCGAACCGGCGACCGCTCCGGCCCCCGAAGCTCCCACCGCCTGATTCCACGCAGCCTCCAGGTCCGCCTGGAACCCGTCTGCACAGGCTTGGTCCACCAGTTTGCGGTAAAGATCGCGCTTTACTTCCACCGCACCCAGTGATCCCAGGTGGTCGGTCATGAACTGGCAGTCGAGCACGCGGTATTGCGCCAGCCGCATCAGGGCCACCAGCCAGGCAAGCGCCACCTTGCTGGCATTGTCGGCCCGGCTGAACATCGATTCGCCGCAGAACACCCGCCCGAAGCTGACACCGTAGAGCCCGCCCGCCAGCGCGCCGTCCAGCCAGCATTCGATCGAATGGGCATGGCCCGCGTGGTGCAGGGCAATGTAGCTCGCTTCGATCCGGTGGCTGATCCAGGTGTCCGGATGATCGGGGCGCGGCTCGGCGCAGGCGCGGATCACGCCGGCGAAATCGCGGTTGCAGGTGACGGTGAAGCGGTCCTGCCGGAGCACCTTGGCCAGCGAGCGCGAGGGGCGGAATGTCTCCAGCGGGAACACCGCGCGGGTCCGCGGTTCGACCCAGAAGACATCGGTGTCATCGCGCGAATCGGCCATCGGGAACACCCCGCCGCGATAGGCCCGCAGCAACAGTTCGGGCGGCAGGATAGCGGGAACGGTGCCGTGCATCGCGGCTCCCTAGCACGGAGGAAGTGTGCCAGCCATGAATGTGTGATCCGTGCCGCCATGCCGAGCAGGCGCTTGCCATCGCGGCAAAGCCATTATAGAGGCCCGCGAACCTGCAGGGGTGTAGCTCAGTTGGTAGAGCATCGGTCTCCAAAACCGAGGGCCTGCGGTTCGAGTCCGCACACCCCTGCCAGTTTTCTTGCGTGAGCCCATCCGGGCTCACGTCCTCGGCGCTGATCCCTACATTTCGCTACGCTTCATTGCGGGGCACCTGCGGGCGGGCGGTTGCCCTCTGGTTCGACTGGTCGCCGAACGGGGTTGCGCACCAGCTGCGAACTCCACTCATCGGGTTTCAGGAACTTTTGACCCTATCTGCCGTTATCACCCTTGGCATGAACAGGGGTCATAAGGAGCAATCGGATGATGCGTTTCCTCCGCACTACACGTCGCCATGGCGCGATCCTGCCGCGTTCGTCGAGCGAGGCTGAATTGCGCTCGCTGGCGTCCACGCCGATCCTGCCGATGGAGCAGCCGGGCCTGTTTGCCCGCCTGTTCAATTCCCGCTGAACAGGCCCGCTGGACGCGACTTGTCCGCTATCGGGCTATTTTGGCGTCTGCACCGGATGTTCCGGCCCGGCCTTGCGATCACCGCGCGCCAGCTTGAACACCACGCCCGACAGCAGCGCCAGCGCCACCAGGTTGGGCAGGGCCATCGCCGCGTTGGAGATATCTCCCAGCCGCCACACCACTTCCAGGTTCTGGAAGCTGCCGAAATAGATCACCAGGCACCACAGTACCCGCCATGACAGGTGCAGTCGCTTCTCGCCCGCCAGGGTGGAGCCGGGCACCCGGTCGTAGATGAAGGTGATCGCCCGCTCGCCATAATATGACCATGTCAGCAGCGTGGTGAAGACGAACAGGATAAGCGCCAGGCTGGCGATCAGCGTTCCGACCGGGATCGAGGCGATGGTGAAGGGGAATGCCGCCGCAAAGGCACCCGATGTCATGGCAAAGCCGTTCAGGTCCGATTGCCAGGCGTGCAGCACCGGCTGGCCGCCCGCGGTGAAGTTGCCCTCCACCGTCAGGATGACCAGCGCGGTCATGGTGCAGATCACGATGGTGTCGATGAAGGTGCCGAGCATGGCCATGCGGCCCTGCTGTTCGGGATCGTCTGTCTGGGCCACGGCGTGGGCGATCGGGGTGGAGCCCTGCCCCGCCTCGTTGGAAAACAGGCCGCGCGCCACACCGGCGCGTATCGCCATGATGATTGCCGCGCCCAGGAAGCCGCCGGTCGCCGCCTGCGGGTTGAAGGCGCCATGGAAGATGCGGCCGAATGTTTCGGGGAGGTCCTGGTAGTCCAGGATGATGGCGACTGCCGCCATCACCAGATAGGCCGCGGCCATGAACGGCACGATCTTTTCCGCCACATTGCCGATCGAACGGATGCCGCCAAGGATAACGATCAATACCAGGACGGCGGTGACCAGGCCGCCGATCCAGTCCTCTATGCCGAACAGTTCGGTCATCCCGTCGGCCATGGCATTGGCTTGAATCATGTTTCCGGTGACCAGCGCGGAAGCCAAAGTGCCCAGGCAAAACACGATGGCCAGCCAGGTCCATTTGGGGCCCAGACCCATCATGATGTAGCTCATCGGGCCGCCGCGCCAGGTGCCGGCGCTGGTCTTCTCGCGGTAACGGATGGCCAGCGCGCCTTCGCCAAAGGCCAGCGCCATGCCGATCAAGGCGGTGATCCACATCCAGAAGATCGCGCCGGGTCCGCCAAGGGTGATGGCCGTGGCCACGCCCGCCAGGTTGCCGGTGCCGACCTGGCCTGAAAGCGCGGTGGACAGGGCGGCAAAGGGGCTGATCTCGCCCGAACCCTGGTTCTTCCTGCCCTTGAACAGTCCGGAAAAGGCCGCGCCAAGCTTGACGACAGGGTAGAACCTGAGGCCCACCATCATCCACATGCCCACGCCGAACAGCACGATCACCATCGGCGGGAAGGGCAGCACCTGCTCCCCGTTCCACAGGCCGGCCCAGATGAAATCCGAGACATTGGTAATCTCGTCCAGGAACGCGACCGTGTTTTCTGCCTGTGCCAAGCGAGCAATCCCCTGCAAATTCCCTCAGGCGTGCGACGCTATCGGCAAGACCAGCGGCTGACCAGCCCCGATGTTACATTCGCAACAAAGTGGCGCGCACTTGCCGCGGGTCGAGGCAGTCTTGCCATTCGCGCACCATGGCCCTAAATAGCCGTTCGCTCACCGACATCGGAGCATCAACGCCCCTCCCGGTCACCTTGACCGGGGCGGCGATGGTCCTATGGCGAAAGGCGTTGTGCAGGATCGGCCGGATTCTCGGCCGGATGACAAGAAGGCGATTAAGCGATGGCCAAGGAAGGCAAGTCGTCTCCGGGCGAGTTCTTCAAGCAGGTAAAAGCCGAAACCTCCAAGGTTTCGTGGCCCAGCCGCGAAGAAACGATCCGTACCGCGATCTTCGTGTTCATCCTGGTGGTGATCATGGCGCTGTTCTTCCTGGCGGTCGATTCGGTGTTCGGCGCCGTGGTGGCCTGGCTGCTGTCGCTGGCCTCCTGACCGGCCCTTACCGCTTTTCAATCGAATCCAGACACGAAAGACACATATGGCCCGCTGGTACATCATCCACGCCTATTCCGGCTTCGAGAACAAGGTGCGCGATTCGATCCTGTCCGAGGCCGAGCGGCTGGGCCTGTCCGATGGCGTCGAAGCGGTCGAAGTGCCGACCGAGACCGTGACCGAGATCAAGCGCGGCAAGAAGGTACAGGTCGAACGCAAGTTCATGCCGGGCTATGTCCTGGCCAAGCTGCAGCTGACCGATGACGTGTACCACCTCGTCAAGAACACCTCCAAGGTCACCGGCTTCCTCGGTTCGGGCAGCAAGCCGCAGCCGATTTCCGAGAAGGAGGCCGCCCGCTATTTCGGCGGCGTCGCCGCAGCCCAGGCCGCGCCCAAGCGCGAAATCAACATCGATTACGAGATCGGCGACAGCGTCAAGGTCAACGCCGGCCCCTTCGCCAGCTTCAACGGCATTGTCGAGGAACTGGATTTCGAAAAGAGCCGCGTGAAGGTCGCCGTGTCCATCTTCGGCCGCGCCACCCAGGTGGAAATGGGCTTCGACGAGGTCGAACTGACGAAGTGACGGACTGGCGGACCCTGGTCCGCCGCCGTCATCCCGGACTTGATCCGGGATCCATCGTGGTTGTGCCACGAATTGCTTGAGTTTCGCGCGTCTTTCCACTAGGCACGCGCATTCCTGACAGGCCATCAAGGTGGCCCGAAAGGTAAACCGTGCGGGAGGCTCCGTCAGGAGCTGTTTGACCGCTTACCATGAGGGTTGCTGGAAACTGCGCCCGACAGTGAGAAAAGGAGCGGCCACATGGCCAAGAAGATCGAAGGTTATATCAACCTGCAGGTGCCCGCGGGCTCTGCCACTCCGTCGCCGCCGATCGGCCCGGCCCTGGGCCAGCGCGGCGTCAACATCATGGAATTCTGCAAGGCCTTCAACGCCGCCACCGGCGACATGGAAAAGGGCATGCCGATTCCCGTCAAGATCACCGTCTATGGCGATCGCAGCTTCACCTTCATCACCAAGACCCCGCCTGCCAGCTACCTGCTGAAGAAGGCTGCGGGCCTGAAGTCGGGTTCGAAGGAACCGGGCAAGGTCGTGGCCGCCACGGTCACCAAGACCCAGGTGCGCGAGATCGCCGAAACCAAGATGGCGAACCTCAATGCAAATACGATCGACCAGGCCATGAAGATCATCGAAGGCACTGCCCGTTCGATGGGCCTCGATGTGGTGGAGGGCTAAGAACATGGCAAAGCTGACCAAGAAGAACAAGGTTCTGGCCACCCTTGACCGCGAGAAGCTCTACACGGTTGACGAGGCAATCGCCCTGCTGCGCACCCACGCCGCCAAGTTCGACGAAACCGTCGAAGTGGCGATGAACCTGGGCGTCGATCCGCGCCATGCCGACCAGATGGTCCGCGGCATGGTGTCGCTGCCCTCGGGCACCGGCAAGGACGTGAAGGTTGCCGTGTTCGCCCGTGGCGAGAACGCCGAAAAGGCGCTGGCTGCCGGTGCCGACAAGGTCGGTGCGGAAGACCTGATGGAAGACATGCTGGCCGGCAACCTCGATTATGACCGCGTGATTGCCTCGCCGGACATGATGGGCGTGGTGGGCCGCCTCGGCAAGACGCTCGGCCCCAAGGGCCTGATGCCGAACCCGAAGCTCGGCACTGTCACTCCCAACGTGGCCCAGGCCGTGAAGGACGCCAAGGGCGGCCAGGTCGAATTCCGCGTTGAAAAGCAGGGCATCATCCATTCGGGCATCGGCAAGCTGTCGTTCGCCGACGATGCGCTGAAAGCCAACTTCACCGCGCTGACCCAGGCCGTGGTCAAGGCCAAGCCCTCGGGCTCGAAGGGCAAGTACGTCCGCAAGGTGTCGATCACCTCGTCGATGGGCCCGGGCCTGAAGCTGGACCTGGCCGAGGTTGAAGGCGCGTAAGCGAGCCTTCCTTCGGGATTATTCAAGAGGCCGGCGGGAGCGATCCTGCCGGCCTTTTTGTTTTGTATTGGGGCTGGAGCGGGGGTGGAAAGAAGCCGCTTAACGGAGCTTTCCCCGGTCAGTCGTGATTATGGACTGCCTTGCGAGCCTTCCTCCAATGCAGAGACGCGACCAGAATGCCGGCAGCAACGCATATGGCACCCCACCAAGTTGTCATCTCATGATAGCCAAATGCCCAATCCAGGATCAGCAAGGTTATCCCTGCCCCGACAAGCATTGAAGTTAACCTTTCGAGCACCGCATCCACCAATCAGTCCCTCACTATCGACTTGATAGTGCCGAGGTTGGCAGGTGTGGGCAACGTCCGCAATGGGGGCGTTTGCGGTCAGTGTGCGATCACCGCGACCCTTCTCCCATTCGTCATCCTGAACTTGTTTCAGGATCCATCCCTCGGTTTGCGCGGAGCAAGCGGGGGCAGGCCGATCCCTGGGGCAAGGTCGTGCCAATCAGGGTTGTCGCTCTGGATCAGGTTGATCTTCCATTGGCGGTGCCAGTTTTTCAATTGCTTCTCGCGGGTGATGGCCAGGTCCATCGTGCCAAATTCTTCGAAACGGACCAAACGATAGACGGAATATCGGCTGGTGAAGCCACCACTCACTCCGGTCCGATGTTGGAACATCCGGCCCACCAGTTCGGATGTCACGCCGATATAGATTGCGCCGAAGGGCTTGCTGGCAAGAAGATAGACGCAAGGGTGGCGTTCGCGCGGCATGGCTCCGAGTGTGCCGCCCGATGGATCCTGAAACAAGTTCAGGATGACGGTTGGTGTTTGCGTAAGACGGGCCCGACTTTCCTACAGCCCCCCAGCCATGCCACCCCCGGCTCATGGCCACCGCACACCCCTCCAGCGCGTTTCTCCCGGCAGGGTGTCACTTTGTCACCCACCCCCGCAAGCCCGCACAAATCCGCCATTTTCGGGCCCGAAACAAAGGTGACACCCTGTCACTTCTGTCACCTTTGTCAGCCCCTCGGTCCGTATTTCCCGCAGGGTTAACCCGACACCGCCCGCCCCGTTCTACCCTTGCAAGGGAGCATGGGCATATGGCGCGTTTCGATTTCGTGGTGCTGGGCAGCGGGCCTGCGGGGCGGCGGGCGGCGATCCAGGCGGCCAAGCTGGGCAAAAGCGTGCTGGTGGTCGATGACCGCTCCAAGGTGGGCGGCGTCTCGGTCCACACCGGCACGATCCCGTCCAAGACCCTGCGGGAAACGGCGCTCAACCTGTCGGGCTGGCGCGAGCGGGGCTTCTATGGCCGGTCCTATCGCGCCAAGGGCGATATCGTGTCGGAAGACCTGTCGATGCGCATGGCGCGGACCTGCGAATACGAAGTCGCCGTGCTTGAACACCAGTTCGCCCGCAACGGGGTTAAGACCATGGTCGGGCGCGGGCGGTTCGATGGACCCGGCAGGATCGTGGTGGAGCGGCGCGAGGAAGGCCGCAATTTCGAGGAGGTGGTCGAAGCGGGCAAGGTGCTGATCGCGGTCGGCACCCAGCCGCATCGCCCGGCCCATATCCCGTTCAACGATACCAATGTGTTCGATAGCGACAGTTTCATCGCCCGGCCGCGCTTGCCGCGCAGCCTGGCAGTCGTCGGGGGCGGGGTGATCGGGGTGGAATATGCCACGATCTTCTCCGCCCTCGACGTACCCGTCACCCTGATCGATCCGCGCGCCCGGCTGCTCGATTTCCTCGATGGCGAGATCGTGGACAACCTCGTCCACCTGATGCGCGACAACGGCATGACCCTGCGGCTGGGCGGCATGGTCGACAAGATCCGCTTCGCCGCCAACGGCAATCCGGTCTGCATGCTGGAGGACGGGCGGCAGGTCTCGGCTGAAGTCGTGCTGTTCACCGCAGGCCGTTCGGGCGCAACCGGCTCGCTCGGCCTCGATACGGTCGGGCTGAAGGTGGACCGGCGCGGCTATCTGGAGGTGGACCGCACCACCTTCCAGACCAGCGTGGCCGGCATCTATGCGGCGGGCGACGTGGTGGGCTTCCCCTGCCTTGCCTCGGTCTCGATGGAACAGGGCCGCTCTGCCGCCTGCCATGCTTTTGATGCGCCTTACAGCACCGAGGGGAAGTCGAACCCCTACGGCGTCTATTCGGTGCCGGAACTCTCCGCGGTCGGCATGTCGGAAGAGCAGGTGCGCGAGGCCGACATTGCCTACGAATGCGGCGTGGCGCGGTTCCGCGAGACCAGCCGCGGACACATCATGGGCATGGACTATGGCGTGCTGAAGATGATCTGCGCGCGCGATACGCGCAAGGTGCTGGGCGTCCACATCATCGGCGAAGGGGCGAGCGAGCTGATCCACATCGGGCAGGCGGTGATCAACCTGGGCGGGACGGTGGACTATTTCGTGGAGAACAGCTTCAACTATCCGACGCTCGCCGAAGGCTACAAGATTGCCGCGCTAGATGTGTGGAACAGGCTGCAGGCCCAGGCGGCGGATGTGGTAGAGCTGCCGGTTGCTGCGGCCCGCCCGGCGCGGCCTAGATCCCGCCGCGCGTGAAGGCGAACCCGCGTTCCTCCAGCCCCAGGCACAGCGCGTCCATGCAGACGGCGAGCAGCGCGGCGTCGGTCGAACGGACCACGAAGTTGGCCCCGGTGCGGCCTTCGCGGAAGAAGGGGTATGAGCCGATCTGGCAGCCGGGATGGGCCTTTTCGGTTGCGCGCAAAAGGTCGGCCACTTCGCTTTCCTTGATCCACCCGCCGACCGTATCGGTCAGCAGCGGCAGCCCGCCCTCCAGCGTGCCGGTCAGCGCCTCCAGCATCTGCGCGGTAATGCCCGGCACGCCAGCCATCAGGAATACGTTCGCCACCTTGATCCCCGGCGCACCCGACATGCGGTTGGGGATGAGGTCCGCGCCTTCAGGCGTACGGGCCATGCGAAGGCGGGCCTCGGTCAGGCCGCCTTCCTTGTCCTTGTAGTAGTCCGCCAGGATCGCGTGGGCTTCGGGATGGACAATGACAGGAACGCCCAAGGCCAGGGCCACGGCATCGACGGTGATGTCATCGTGGGTCGGGCCGATGCCGCCGGTGGTGAAGAGGTAATCGTGCTGGGTCCGCAGCGCGTTCACCGCAGCGGCGATGGCTTCCATGTCGTCGGCCACCACGCGCACTTCGGTAAGGCGGATGCCCTGCACCTGCAGCCAGCTCGCCACCTGGGCGATGTTCTTGTCATGGGTCCGGCCCGAGAGGATCTCGTCGCCGATCACCACCATGCCGGCGGTGTAGATGCGGGTTGTTGCTGTCATGGCGGGGAGTTAGGCCAATTCACCCGCCCGCGCCACCGGACTTTGGGCGGGGGTGGGGGCGGGGGTGAAGGCAAGCACCCCGTCGTCCACCGGCCTGTCGCGGTAATCGGCCAAGTCGGCGAGGTAATCCATGTTGAGCCGCCAGGGCAGAGCGGCCTCGCTCTTCGGCATCAGCCCTGCGGCACGGCGAATATAGCCGGACGAGAAGCCGAACGAGGGATCGACCGCCGTGTCCGGATCGTCGTGCTCCCTCACCGGGCGGGCCACGGTGGCACCGCGCGCGGTCATCTCGTTCAGAACCCGGCAGGCGTATTGCGCGGTCATGTCGGCCCGCAAGGTCCAGCTGGCGTTGAGATAGCCGAACACCACGGCCAGGTTCGGCACATTGGAGAACATGCAGTTGCGATAGAACCAGCGGTCCTCCCAGTGCACCGCCACGCCATCCAGCGTCACCGCGATCCCGCCGCCGATGGCGAGCGTCAGCCCGGTGGCCGTAACCAGCATGTCGGCGGCAAGGCGCGCGCCATCGTCCAGCACCACGCCGTCTGCCTCCACCCGCGCGATGTGGCCGGTGGCGACAGAGGCCTTGCCCTGCCGGATGGCGCGGAACAGGTCGCCATCGGGCACCAGGCACAGCCGCTGCTCCCATGGGCCATAGGGCGGGAGGAAATGCTGCGGATCGTAAGCCTCGCCGAGCTGGCGCTTCAGCCTGCGGGTGAGGAAGGCAGCCACCCTGGCCGGATTGGAACGGGCGCGGCGGAAGATGAGCGCATGGAGCCGCGTGTTGATGAAGCGGGTCACGCGGTAGGCGAGCTTCTCCGGCAGCAGGCTGCGCAAGCTCCGCGCCAGCCGGTCCACCGAAGGCTGGGCAACCATCCATGTCGGCGTGCGCTGGAGCATGGTGACGTGGACCGCCTGCCCGGCAAGTGCAGGCACGAGGGTAACGGCAGTCGCGCCCGATCCGATCACCACCACGCGGCGGCCAGACCAGTCGAGATCCTGCGGCCAGAACTGCGGATGGACTACGGCTCCTGCAAACTGCTCGAGACCGGGAATGTCCGCCCGGTGCGGCTGGTAGTAATCGTAATAACCCGAGGCAAGATAGAGGAAGCGCGCGGTCATGGTGTGGCGCCCGGCGGCATCCTCCAGCGTCACGTGCCACAGCGCGTCCGCCTCGCGCCAGTCGGCCGCGATCACGCGGGTGCCATAGCGGGTGTGCCGGTCCAGCCCGCGTTCGGCGATGATCCGGTCGAGATAGGCGAGGATGTCCTCGCCATCGGCAATCGCCTTGGCCCCGCGCCACGGGGCGAAGGAAAAGCCCAGCGTGTGCATGTCCGAATCGGAACGCACGCCGGGATAGCGGAACAGGTCCCAGGTGCCGCCCGGGCGGTCCCGCGCCTCGATAATGGCAAAGCTGCGTTGCGGGCACAGGTCCTGCAGGTGCGCGGCCATCGATATGCCGCCAATCCCCGCTCCGACAATCAGGACATCGACAGGGTGTTCCATGCCGCTGGATTGCCAGTCGGCGCACGGCCTGTCACCAAAAGATCGGGCGGACCTGATGCCCGCCCGGATCCCTTGAACCCCGAATTACTTGAACATGCTGCGGTCAGGCGCGTCGGCATAGTCGTTGGCCGCGCCGTTCCCCGCTTGCAGCGCCTTGGCCGCCTGGACGGTGTTGGCGAGCAGGCAGGCGATGGTCATCGGGCCGACGCCGCCGGGCACGGGCGTGATCGCCTTGGCGTGCTGGCATTCGTCGAACGCGACATCGCCCAGCAGCTTCTCCTTGCCATCATCGCCCATCACGCGGGTGATGCCGACATCGATGATCACCGCGCCGTCCTTCACCCAGCTTCCCTTGACCAACTGAGGAGCGCCCGCGGCGGCCACGATGATATCGGCCTTGCGGCAGATCTCGGACAGGTTGGCGGTGTAGATGTGGGTCACGGTCACGGTGCATTCGGCATCGAGCAGCAGGTTCGCCACTGGCTTGCCGACGATGTTCGACTTGCCGATCACCACCGCGTCCTTGCCCTTGAAATCGTCGATCACCGACTGGAGCAGGATCATCACGCCCAGCGGGGTGCAGGGCACGATGCCGCCGGTGCCGGTGGACAAGCGGCCCACGTTGACCGGGTGGAAGCCGTCCACGTCCTTGTCCGGGCTGATCGAGCGCAGCACCAGCCGCGTGTCGATATGGTCGGGCAGGGGAACCTGGCACAGGATGCCGTGGATCGCCGGATCGGCATTCATTTCGTGGACGATGGCCAGCAGGTCTTCCTGGCTCGTATCGGCGGGCAGGCGGCGTTCGATCGAGGTCACGCCGACCTTCTGGCAGGCCTTGATCTTGCGGCGGACATAGACCTGGCTCGCGCCATCGTCGCCCACCAGGATCACGGCGAGGCCGGGCCGCTGCATGCCTGCAGCGACCATCTCGTCCACCTGGGCCTTGGTCTTTTCGTCAAGGCTGTTGGCGACCGCCTTGCCGTCGATCAGCTCCGCCATCTTACGAGTGCTTGGCGTGGTAGGCGTTGATCCATTCGGCCGACGCGGTGAGCGCGCCGAACGGGTAGAAGTGCAGGCGAACGCGGCCGTGGCTGTCGTTCAGCTTGTCGCCCAGCGAGTTCACCAGCTTGTCCGGACCGGCGCTGCCGATCAGGTTGGTGATGCTGATGCCGTACTTCTTCATCACGCTGGCCGACGCGCCAACGCCGCAGCGTTTGGCAAAGCCGAGCAGACGCTTGATGCCGGCCGGGCCAGGGACGCCGAGGCGCACCGGCACGTCGATGCCGCGCTGGCGCATCTCGGCCAGCCATTCGACAATGGCATCGTCGTCGAAAGCGAACTGGGTGACGACCAGCGGGGTCATGCCGTGGGCGCGCACTGCCGCGATCTTCTTTTCCATCCAGATCCACAGATCGGCGGGAGTGTTGTTGGGGTGGCCTTCCGGGTGGCCGCCGACGCCGACGATTTCGATGCCGTGCTTTTCCAGCAGGCCGCTTTCGATGATCTGCAGCGAATCGGAATAGGGGCCTTCGGGCTCGGGCGGGTCACCGGCGATGATGAAGACGCGCTTCACCTGGGCCTTGGTGGTGATTTCGCCCAGATACCAGTTGAGCTGCTCGGCGCTTTCGATGCGGCGTGCGGAAAGGTGGACGATCGGCTCGAACCCCAGTTCGCGCACCAGCACGGCGGCTTCGACCCGCTGCGACAGTTCTTCGCCCGGCAGGAAGGTCACGGCGACCTGGGTGCCGGGGCGGATCAGCGGGGCTGCTTCACGCAGGCCTTCGATCTCCTTCGCCGTCATTTCCAGCGAATAGCCGTCCACCATGTTGTCGGGGTTCTTTTCCCAGTTCGGGTGAATCGCTGCGTAGGACATCGAATCTTCTCCTCTCAAGCTCGCTTCTCGCGCGGGGCTTTACGCCTAGTGCGCGTCGTCAGAAAGCCCCTAGCGCAGGGCGCTTTATTCGTATAGACGAAAATTTCATAAGAGCGAACAAGGTGAGAGTCCCCTCCAACCCATGCTGCTGATGCTGCCAGGCCTGATCTGCGATGCGCGCATCTATGCGCCGCAAGTGGCGGCCTTTGCCGATTCGCATGTGGTGAACTCCTATGGTTCAGCCGATTCGCTGGTCGAGATGGCGCGCATCGCGCTGGCCGAGGCGGACCGCCTGGGGGCCGAGCGATTCGACCTGTTCGGCCATTCGATGGGTGGCCGCGTGGCGCTCGAAGTGTTCCGCATGGCACCCGACCGCGTGCAGCGGCTGGCGCTGGTTTCCACCGGTGTCCACCCAGTTGGCGCTGATGAACCGGCCAAGCGCGAGGCGTTGAAGGCGGTGGGCCACAAGAACGGTTTCGAGGTGCTGGTTGATACATGGCTGCCGCCGATGGTGGCCGATGCAGGCCGCGCCGATCCGGCGATCTATCCTCCCTTGCGCGCCATGTGTCTGTCAATGGACCAGGCCACGTTCGATGCACAGATCAATGCGCTGGTCACCCGGCCCGAGCTGGACAGCCTGCTGGGGCAGATTGCCTGCCCGACGCTGGTGATGACCGGCGAACTCGACGCCTGGGCGCCCCCTTCGCAGCACGAGCAGATCGCCGCTGCCATTCCTGATTCGCACCTCGTTATCGTTCCGGGTGCTGGCCACATGGTCCAGTTCGAAGCACCCGAAGCGGTCAACGAAGCAATAACCCGCTGGCGTTCCACGCCCGCATCCTGACCACCCCGCAAGCCCTCGAGGAGAGGAAAGACCATGAGTGACAACCTGCAACAGAAGCTGGACGGCCAGTCCAGCGTAGTCGATTTCCTGCGCAACCAGCAGGCTGGTCCGAACGTCTATCCCGGCGTTCCGGCAGAATATTCCAACTGGCGCAACGAGCAGCGCGCTTGGGCCAAGACCGCCGTGCTGTTCAACCAGTCGTACCACATGGTCGAGCTCTACGTGCGCGGTCCGGAAGCCATGGCGCTGCTGGAATACACCGCCATCAACAGCTTCAAGGGCTTCGCCGTCAACAAGGCCAAGCAGTACGTGCCGGTCACGCCCGAAGGCTATGTCATCGGCGACGTGATCCTGTTCTACCTGGCCGAGGAAGAATTCAGCCTCGTCGGCCGTGCGCCCGCCATCGAATGGGTCGAATTCCACGCCCAGTATCCCAAGCCCGACGGCTCCAAGTGGAACGTGACCGTGGAGCGTGACGAGCGCACCGCGATGCGTTCGGACGGCGTTCGCAAGAACTATCGCTTCCAGCTCCAGGGCCCGAATGCGATGAAGATCCTGTCGAAGGCCATGGGCACCGACGCTCCGGACCTCAAGTTCTTCAACATGGCCCACGTCGACATCAGCGGCAAGGACGTGATCGCGCTGCGTCACGGCATGGCCGGCCAGCCGGGCTACGAGCTGTTCGGTCCCTGGGCCGACTACAAGACCGTCCACGGCGCGCTGGTCGAAGCCGGCAAGGAATACGGCCTCGAACTGGTCGGCGGCCGTGCCTATTCGTCGAACACCCTGGAATCGGGCTGGCTGCCTTCGCCGCTGCCCGCCTTCTTCACCGGCGACAGCCAGATGATGAAGGACTTCCGCGCCTGGGCCGGTGCCGACAGCTATGCCGGCAAGTGCTCGATCGGCGGCAGCTACGTGCCCGACTCCATCGAGGGCTACTACCTGACGCCGTGGGACATCGGTTATGGCCACATCGTCAAGTTTGACCATGATTTCGTGGGCCGTGAAGCCCTCGAAAAGATGGCCGGCGAAACCCACAAGCAGAAGGTCACCCTGGCGCTCGACAACGAGGACATGCTGCGCGTGCTCTCGTCGCTCTATGCCAATGGCGACCGTGCCAAGTACTTCGAATTCCCCAGCGCCGTTTATGCCATGCACCCCTTCGATGAAGTGCGGAATGCAGATGGCAAGGTGATCGGCGTGTCGACCTGGGTCGGCTACTCGTCGAACGAAGGCAAGATGCTGACGCTGGCGATGATCGATCCGGCCGAAGTGGAAATGGGCAAGGAAGTGAAGCTGGTCTGGGGCGAGCCCAACGGCGGCACCTCGAAGCCCACTGTCGAGCCGCACGTCCAGACCGAGATCAAGGCTGTCATCAGCCCCGTGCCCTACTCGAACGTCGCCCGCACCGCCTATGCGGATTCGTGGCGTGCGACCGGTGTCGGCGCCAACAGCTAAGACGCTTTTCCTTCGGGAGAGGAGGGAAGGGGCGGCCAGGCAACTGGTCGCCCTTTTCGCGTCCAGACTGTTTTGCTTGCGTTGCAGGCCCGCCCGCAGGAAGAACGGGTGATGACCCTGCTCCGTCTCGTACTCGCCTTCCTCACCCTGCTCCTGCCGCTGGCGGTGCAGGCGCAACCTGCCGATCAGGCTCCCGACCAGGGAATCGAGGGCGCGTGGGACTTGCAAGCAGACGGCACCACGGTTTTCCGTTTCGAAATCGGGCAGGCGGCCAATGGCGAATGGCAGGGACGCTGGCTGCGGCCCGAGACTTTCAATTCCGATGGCAACGCGTTCTACAATATCCGCGGCGGGACCAGGGCCACCACCAGCATGACCGCGCTGACCGTCGGCGATACGGTGGAGCTGGGGTTTGACGATCCGCGGCCCGGAGCCATCCCCGACATCTTCAGTTTCCGGCTGACCGGACCGGACAGCGCCGAGATGGTCTATGTCGGCACCGACCTTGCGCCCTATGCGCTGGTGCGGGCAAGTGCAGACGACGCGATGGGACCGTGGGATGCTGCGCGCATCTACCGGCGGGAGGTGCCGCAATCGGGCAATGAAGGGGACACCGCAGCAGGGGCCGGGCAGATAGATTTCGACCTTGCCGGACGCGCGCTGGCCACGCCTGCAGGACCTGTACCCGCTGTCGAGCAAGCTCCGGAGGAGCCGCAGGAGCGCTCCCGGATCGAGGCGGATTTCCTCGAAGGATTTTAGAGAAGGGCGCTTCTAGCTGCCTTCCAACAGGTCGGCTGCGCGGTCTAGCAGGTCGGCCACCCGGGCATGCAGGTCATCATCGAACCGCACCTTGGGCACGGCCACGCTCATCGAGCCGACGGGGATGCCGCCGATGGTCACCAGCCGCGCGATGCCGACGATGCCGAGCGAGAATTCCTCGTCGGTCATGGCAAAGCCGGTGCGGCGGGCCTCGTTTAGTTGGCGGCGCAGCGGCGCTTCGTCGATAATGGTCGCTTCGGAAAAGCGGCGGCGCTCGCTCTCGGCGAAATAGCGGTCGATTTCCTCAGGTGCGAGGGCGGCCAGCAGGGCTTTGCCCGCGGCCAACGCGTGCATCGGCAGGCGGCGGCCCTGCGGCACAGAATAGCGCAAGGCCTGCTCGCTCGATTCGGTGACGATCGCCTCGATCTCCCACCCATCGCGCACAAAGAAACTTGTGGTCTCGTCCAGCTGGACCCGCAAGGTGCGTACCAGCGGCGCGACGCGGTCGGCCAGGGTGAAGCCGGCGCTGGATGTCTGCAGCTTTGCCAACCCAGGCCCCGCTGAATAGCGGCGGCCTTCGCGCACCAGGTATTGCCGCTCGACCAGGGTGGACAGCAGGTAGGACAGGCTGGAAACGGGGATGCCCAGCGCCGTGGCGATTTCCTGCGCCACCAGCGGTCGCCCGGCGGCGACGACATATTCGATGATGTCGAGCGTCCGGGTGGCCGACTTGACCTGCGAATTGGCCGCAGGATTGCCTCCCAGGGTGCCCAAGTCCATCACCGCAATCTGGCCTCCGCGATGTCAGCGCCTGCACGCAGGGCGGCCAGCTTTTTCCAGGCCACGGCGGGGTCGATCTTGCCATAGCCGGCAAAGGTGCCGAACCCGCAGTCACTGCTGGCGATCACCCGGTCCTTTCCGAAAAAGTCGGCAAACCGCTCGATCCGCTGGGCGATCAGTTCGGGCGTTTCGAGATAGTTGGAACAGCTGTCGATGAAGCCGGGGGCGAGGATCTTGCCATCGAGCTTGCCCGCCTCGGCGGCATCGCGCCACACCTTCCACTCGTGTTCATGGCGCGGATTGGCGTGTTCGAACAGGATCGTGGCGGGGCGGGCCGACAGGACCACGTCGATGATCCGTTCCAGCGGAATATCGAAATCATGCGGGCCTTCGTAATTGCCCCAGCACACGTGCATCCGCATGGCTTCGGGGGCAATATCCGCCGTGGCCTGGTTGAGCGCATCGACATTGGCCTGGATCGTGCCGAGGAACTGGTCCTCGGTCATGTCCTGGTAGCCGGTGTGGCGGCTCATCGCCAGGTCGGGGCAATCGAACTGCACTTCGAATCCGGCATCGACGATGGCGTGGTATTCCGGGCTCATCGCCGTGACCAGGTCGGCCAGGTAGGCTTCGTGGCTGGGATAGAACTGGTTGGGCTGGAAGGCGGTGATCAGGCCGGGCGAGGCGGTGTTGAGGAATGACCGCACCCGCTTGCCGCGAACCGTGCCGTGATCGTCCAGTGCATTGCGGAACCGGCGCACTTCGTCGTGCAGCGGCTGGAGGTTGACGAGCTCGACCTTGGCGATGGCGCTGGCGCGGGTGAATTCCTGCGCGCCCATGATGTGCGCCAGTTTCTTGGCAAGATCGGGCACGGCTGCCAGATCCTGTGCCGGCTTGCGCGGCGTATGGCCGCCAAAGCCCGACAAACGCTCGATAATATAGGTCGAATAGCCGACCTTGCCCAGTTCGCCATCGGATACGATGGAAACCCCCGCTTCAACCTGCCGCCGAACGCCTTCGTCCACTGCAGCCTGGACCACGCGGTCGAATTCATCTTCATCATAGACATCGCCGCGGTCGCGTGCGAGCAACAGGGGAACAAGCTCGGGGCCTCGGGGAAGGCTGCCGACGTGGGTAGTTTCGATCACTGGTGGATGCCCTCCTGCGGTGCGTTCTGTTCTTTCAGATATGCGAAATTAACGCAAGTATGAAATAGCTCAGGGAACCACTGCGCAGCCGACCGATGCAATCTTGCCGCCATCGAGGTGGTAGTGGATGTACTGCCGCATCTCCTGGACCTCGCCTTTGGCGATGGGGAAGAACTGCTCCATCCCGTTGGCGTCGAGGTCCTCGCGGGTGAGGTCGCGGATGGCTTCGATGCGGATGATCCCTTCCACCGCCGCCAGGTCATCCGAGGAAGCGAACTTCTCGATCGTGACGGTCTCGGTGACATAGGAATGGAGGAAGGTGTAGAACGCCTTCAGCTGTTCGCGCGTGGTGATCTCGATCCCGAAGAAGGCCATGCGCGGGGCCTCGGCATAGAAATCGAACACGGCATCATAGTCGCGCGCGTTGAAGGCGGCGACATAGTGTTCATAGTCCTCGCGGGTCATGGATTGGCTCCCATTGCTTGCATGCGCCTGTCCTTGCATAGGATTGTAACGGGCGTTAGCAATGCGGCAAGGAGAGGTTTGCCAGCATGGACGAAGCGCAATTCGATTATATCGTCGTGGGCGGCGGCAGCGCGGGCTGCGTGATGGCCGCGCGGCTGAGCGAGGACGGCAAGGACAATGTCCTGCTGCTGGAAGCCGGCGGCAGTGACGACCATCCCTTTATCCGTATGCCGCTGGGCTTCCTGCGCGCCATGGTCCTGCCTTCACTCAACTGGACCTACTGGACCGAACCCGAACCGCATCTGGACGGGCGCCGCATGCCCCTGCCGCGTGGCAAGGTGATGGGCGGATCGGGCTCCATCAACGGCATGTTCGCCATGCGCGGACACCCGGCGGACTATGACCAGTGGGCGCAGATGGGCGCGCGCGGCTGGTCCTACGCCGACTGCCTGCCCTATTTCCGCAAGATGGAGGACAGCTGGCGCGGCGACAGCGAGTACCACGGGACCGGCGGGCCGGTGAAGATCCGCCCGATCGACAGCCCCCACCTGCTGCACGAAGAGATGATGGAAACCGCCGCCAACGCCGGTTTTGCCACGACCGACGATCTCGGCGGTGCCAACCCCGAAGGCTTTGCCCGCGGCGAGCAGACGGTGGACGAGCGGGGCCGCCGGGTCAGCTCGGCATCGGCCTATATCAGGCCCGCGCTGGGTCGCCGGAACCTCGATGTGCGCCAGGGCGTGCTGGTGCGGCGTGTGGTATTCGAAGGCAAGCGGGCGGTGGGTGTCGAGGTTGATACCCCCGCCGGTCCGCAGCTTTTCCGCGCGCGGCGCGAGGTGGTGCTGTCGGGCGGGGCCTACAATTCGCCGCACCTGCTGATGCTGTCGGGCGTTGGCCCCGCTTCGCACCTGAAAGACCATGGCATCGCGGTGGTGCATGACAGCCCCGGTGTGGGCCGCAACCTGCAGGAACATCCCACCGCCAGCCTCGAATTCGAAGCGAAGGAGAAGGTCACCTTCCTGCGCCAGCTGAGGTGGGACCGCATCCTGTTCAACGCCGCGCGCTGGGCTGTCACCGGCACCGGCACGATGGCGAGCCAGCTCAACAGTTGTAACGTGGTGGTGCGCACCGCAGACCACCTTGATCGGCCCGACATGCAGATCATGGTCAACCCCATCCGCTTCGATGCCGCCCCGTGGTTCCCCGGGATCAGGGCGGAACAGGACCACGTGTTCTGGGCCGGGATCGTCCAGCTCCATCCTGAAAGCCGCGGCTGGGTGGAGCTGAAAAGCGCCGATCCAAACGAGGTCGCTGCCGTGACGCTCAACATCATGTCGGAGGAGGCGGACCTTGTGCAGATGCGCCGCGCGATCCGCACCGCGAGGCTGATCTACCGCACCGAGCCGATGGCCAGCCTGATCGGTGCCGAACGCGCGCCGAGTGCCGGGGCGGAGACCGACGACGAACTCGACGCCTTGATCCGCGCCAACTGCTATGTCGGCATGCACCCCACCAGCACCTGCGCCATGGCCATGGGCGCGCGGTCGGTGGTGGATGAGCAGTGCCGCGTGATTGGCGTGGAAGGCCTGCGCGTGGTCGATGCCAGCGTCATGCCCACCGTGCCCGGAGGCAATACCGCCCTGCCGGTCACTATGGTGGCGGAAAAGGCGGCCGACATGATGCGCGGGCGGCAATTGCCCGCTGCCGAGCTGGCGGAGGCCGCCGCATGAGCCGCACCCCGCAGGAAGAAGCAAACCTCGCGCTGGTGCTCGACATGTTCGCCCATGTTTTGAACCCGATGGATTCAGGTGCAGTGGACCGGTTCATCGCGCCCGGTTACATCCAGCACAACCAGGCCGCCGAGCCGGGGCGTGAGGGGCTCAAGCGCTTCCTCGACATGATCCGCGCGGCAACGCCCGAAGCCGTCCACGATGTGAAGCGCGCCTTCGTCGATGGCGACCATGTGACGGTCCATTACCACGTACGCCGCTGGCCGGATGACCTTGGCTGGGCGGTGATCGACATTTTCCGCATCGAGAACGGCATGATCGCCGAACACTGGGACGTGATGCAGGATGTGGTCGAGGGCGGACCCAATCCCGCCTCGCCCTTCTGAGGAGAGAATGATGCGATTCACCGACAAGATCGTGCTGGTACTGGGCGGCAACAGCGGCATCGGGCTGGCGGCGGCGCAGGCCTTTGCGGCGGAAGGTGCGACGGTCCACCTGACGGGCCGGAACCGGGCGACGATCGACGAGGCCGTGGCGTCCATTCCCGGCGCTACGGGCCACATGTCCGACATCGCCGACATCCCCGCGACCGAACAGGTAGTTCGCGCGGTCGAACAGGCCCACGGCCGGATCGACGTGTTGTTCATCAATGCCGGGGTCGGCGGCTTCGCGCCGCTCGAAGGCATTACCGAGGCCGACTGGGACCATGTCCACTCCATCAACCTGAAAGGCTGTGTCTTCGCGCTGCAAAAGGCGGTTCGGATCATGGGCGAGGGCGGCGCGATCGTGGTGACAGGGTCCATCGGCGCGCATGGTCCGCTTGAAGGCAACGGCACCTATGCCGCCGCCAAGGCCGGGCTTGCCATGGCCATGAAAGTGTTTGCGAAGGAACTGCTGCCGCGCAAGATCCGCCTAAACATGGTCTCGCCCGGTCCGATCGACACCCCGCTGCTCCACCGCAATCCCGGCATGGGGCCGGACGATGTGGCGCGGCTGAAGGACATGATGATCGCCAATATCCCGATGCGCCGCATGGGCGAGAGTGACGAGGTGGCCAAAGCCGTCCTGTTCCTTGCCAGCAGCGATGCCAGTTTCATTACCGGCACCGACCTCCTGGTCGATGGCGGCCTGATAGAGTTGAGCTGATGACCCAGTTTTCCGACACCACTCCGTTCACCCCGCCGTTCTCGGAAATCGACAACCCGCGCCTCGAATTCGTGATGGAAGTGCGGCTGACCTTCCCCGAAGTCTATACCATGGCCCCGCACCCTAATGGCGGAATGCGCAGCGCGGTGCTGGTCCAGGGCGGCACTTTCGAAGGCCCGCATCTGAAGGGCCGCGCCATTCCGGGATCGGGCGGCGACTATGCCTATTTCCGGCCCGACGATACCGCCGTGTTCGATGCGCGCTACCTGCTGGAGGAGGACGACGGCACGGTGATCCTGCTGCACAACAAGGGCTTCCTGTGGGGCCGCAAGCCCGACACCATGGCCCGCCTGCGCGACTGGGCCTTCAACGGCGGCGCGCCGGTCCCGCACGAGGACTATTACTTGCGCGGCAACCCCACCTTCGAATGCGCCGTGGGCAAGCACGACTGGCTGACCCGCCACGTGTTCATCGGCGTGGGCGAGCGGCGCAGCGACGGCAACTGCCTGCGGTATTACGCGCTTGTGTGAGCGGTTTGTCGTAAGTTGATTGCGGCCTGGCGCAGCGCAGCTTGATCGGGCAGGTGCCTCCCGTAGTTCCCCTTGGGTGAGGGGGCAGCAAAATGGCGGACAAAACCGATCTAAAGCGGGCCGAGAAGGACTACTTCAGTGCTCCTGTTGCCGACTTCGCCGAAGGCATATTCCGTCCTTACAGCTATTTGATGGTGGACGGCCAGGGCTCGCCGGGGGATTCGGCCGAATACCGCCAGGCGCTGGAAGCACTCTACCCGCTTGCCTATGCAACCAAGTTTCTCAGCAAGGCAGCGCTGGGGCGGGATTATGTAGTGCCACCTCTCGAAGGACTGTGGTTTGCCCATGACATGGCGGCCTATACCCAGCCGGGAAGGCGCGACGAATGGCGCTGGACCCTGATGCTGATGCTGCCCGACTGGATCGAAGGCGAACATGTCGCCGAGGCGCGAGCCGCCAAGTACGGGATGGACCTGTCGATGGTGCGAATGGGGCGGCTGGATGAAGGGCTATCCCTGTCGAGGCTGCATCTCGGACCTTTTGCCGACGAAGCCCCGGTGCTCCACCGGCTCCACCACGAACTGATCCCGCAGGGCGGATATGCCTTCAATGGCCAGCACCACGAAATCTACCTGTCCGATCCGCGCCGCACCGTGCCCGAGAAGCTGAAGACCATCTTGCGGCAACCTGTCCGGCGCCTTTGAACTGCGGATGATCCATGTCGCTGTTGTTCGAGTGTAGGATTTATCCACCAGCACTATTGTCGCCACGACAGACCTGATCTACCTTCCTGCGCCTGCATCCGGGGGGAACCGGAGCGGTTGAACGAACAGATAATCGTTTCGGGAGGGATTACTTTATGTCTGCATATCTCGCGCTTGCAGTTTCGGTCGGCTTGCTGGCCGTACTCGATACCTGGCTGTTCTTCGGGCCGCTGTCGGCCACGCTGGTCGCCGGGCTGGTCTGGGTTTCCTTTATCGCCTGGGGTTGCTTTTACCATTCGGGCGGCGGCACCAAAGGGGCGACGACCACCGTTGCCTGCATGTCATGGGGTGCGGTTGTCGGGATGGCATCGGTGATGCTGGCCAACGGCCCGCTGGGCGGTCTCGACGTACCGGTCGCCCTGGCAATTGCCGTCGGCATCGGCGCGGCAGTGATCTGCCTGTCGAGCAAGGTTCCGCTGCTCTCGACCATTCCGGCCAGCGTCTATGGTTTTGCTTCCATTGCCGGTTCGATGGTCCTGGCCGGAAAGGCCCCGGAAGAAGCCGTGCTGCCAACCATCGTCGCAATCATTATCGGTGCGGTATTCGGTTATGTGTCCGAACTGCTCGCCAATGCGCTGACCAAGAAGGCCTGATCGTCTTCCAGTGACCGCCAACAAAAAGGGCGGGGAAGCGTGCTGCTTCCCCGCCCTTTTTTGTGCCCTGCCGCAGGGGCCTAGTCCGAGAAGCTGTGCTCCGACTGGTAGGGCATGACCAGGCCCAACGCCTCGATCTCGTGGATCGCGCCGCCCCACACCTTGTAGATGTGGATCGCGGGCATATCGAAGGCATTGAACCTGCTCATGTCGCGGCTTTCGAACCACGGCACGCCAAGCAGCGGCGTGTGGTCCTTGTCCATCGCGTGGTGGAAATGGCTCATCCCCCAGACCAGGCCGGTAACCGGATCGACGATATCCACGCGGCGGTTCTCGATCGTGTCGATGTACTCCCACATGTTGGTGTCCATCTGCGCCGCGCAGCCGAGCCCGCCGAGATAGGCGAACTCGCTGTCGGAAAACACCTGCCCGGGCCGGGTGAAGCTGTTGCGGGCGGTCTGGTAGCCGTTTTCGTGCCGCACGCAGTCGTCGGCCATCACTGTCAGGCGCGAGTTGTTGAGATCCAGCGCATCGTAATAGGCACGGCCCAGCCACAGCAGGCGCGCCCGGCTGTCGGCATAGGCTTCGGGCACCGGCATCATGATCTGCACGCGCGGGCTTTGCAGGTTGGCGAGCTGGCCTTCCGTCAGGTTGCGCGCCACCAGGTGTTCGGCCTCGCTGATCGCGCCGCTGGCATCCAGCTTGAGGCGAATACCCACCAGCACCGGCGCATCGCCTTCGACCATCATCTTGAGCAGGCCGACCTGCTGGCTGACCGGATCGGGCACGTGGATGGCATAGTTGTCTTCACCATCGCCGGTGATCGTGTCGAAGGCCCCGGCCCCCGCGCTGGACGGAGCGAGGTTTTCCATCACCACCGCGCCTGGCGCCCAACGCACCGCGCCCGGTTCGTCATCGATCAGCGCCTGGGCATAGCTGTCGGCCAGCGCGATCAGGCAGTCCCGGTCGCAGGATTGCGCCCCGGACTGCGCCTGGGCGGTAGCGGGCAGGGCCAGCACTATTGCGCTGGCGGCCAGCAAGCCTGCGGTCATCGACTTCATCATTCAGCCTCCCCTTTGAAACGAAGTGTCGTCACACAGGCTTGCGATGCCCCTCCGTCGGCCCGATTGCTTTGATCCAGGATAAAGCGTCCCGCCAGTGCGGGCTTTCGATCAATCCTGTATTCCCGGCTTGGTCGAGAAGTCCGGCCGCCCGCGCCATGCCAGCAGCGGCCAGTAATAGCGCCGCCACGGCCACAGCAGGATCGCATTGAACAGGATCGTCAGCCCGCCAAAGGTCCATTCCACGATCCCTTCGTCGAGCACGAAGTTCCAGTAGATGATGACAAAGTTGATCGGGATGATCGCGGCTGCCGCCAGCGGCATCATCCGGTTGGCCAGGATCAGCAGGCCGAGCACGATCTCGGCCACCTTGACCCAGGTCATCAGGCCGCTGTCGATCATCGCCACGCTGAAATCGATCGCCGGCTGCTCTTGCCCCAGCGGCTGCCATGCCGGATTGATGAACGGCATCACGCCGGAATAGAGCCACCAGCCGCCGAAGATGATCCGGCTGAGGTGGTAGATCCACTTGATTGTCGGACCCGGCAGTTCGTCCGGGATTTGCTGTTCTCGCGTCATTGTCCGCCTCCTTGCGCTGCCCAGACTGCCTGGCGATGTTCCTCGAACCGGGGCGAGGTCGACATGATATAGCCGCGCACCTGCACGTTGCCTTCGTGGCAGGCATATTCGAACATGCCGTAATCGGATTCGCGCAGCCACGGCAGGTCGAGCTTGTAGTGGCCTTCCATCACCACCGGATCGCTTACCCAGGCTTCATAGCGCACCTGGTCGGGGTTCATCAGTGTCAGGTGTTCGACAACCTTGAGCTGGTCCGAATTGGGCGCGGGCCCCATCGACATGCCGGGGCGGAAATTGGTCGTCTCGATCACCAGGGTATCGCCTTCCCAGCGACCAACCGAATAGCCGAGGTCGAACTGCACTTCGGGCGGCGGCGGGGCGCGTCCATCCAGATGGACCATCCGCGTCTCGTGGATCATCTCCAGGCTGATCACCACGAGGCCGGGCGACTGGAAAATCTGGATCCCGCCGTTGTAGGCACCGGGCAGCATCGAGCTTGGCATGCCGCGGGTCAGGCAGCGGTCGAAGATGCCGAAGTCGTTCATGTCCTCGAACACCTCGGTATTCCAGCTGGTCCGCTCTTCGCTGCGCCATTGCTGGCCGATGGCGGTGAGCGGCGGGTAGCGGCCGTTGGCGGGTTCCACCACCATCGAGTTCTGGCGCAGCGGGTGGCCGCGCTCGGCCCAGTGGCCCATGGACATCACGCCGACCTCGATCTCCTCGTCATAGCGGTCGAGCTGTTCCTGAGCGTCGCGGAAGGCGGCGTTGTATTCCTGGTCGGTGAAGAAGGCGCGGGTGCCGAAATGGGCCGCCCGCTCGCGCGGGGTCTGGCCGAGGTAATCGACCGGCCACTTGCCGCGCAGGTCGGGATCGCCCCATTGGGTGCGCGGCATCTGCCAGCCGGGCGGTGGCGGCTGGAAGCGGGCCGCCATCTGTTCCTCCACACTGGCATCCTGCGCCAGACTCGGCGCGGAGGGCAGGGCCAGCGCCAGACAGATCGCGGCCGCGAGCAATCGCTTGTTCATCGCATCTCTCCCCTCTGCGCCAGACTATGCCCGAGGCATGCCCCGTGGCAAGTGCGCGACGCTACTTGACCCGGCTACCATCCAGCCGCTCGCGGCTGACCCAGGTGCCGTGGACCTGGCTGCGCAGGGCAAGGCCCGTTTTGACTTTCGCTACCGGCCCGTTCTCCACCGCATCGGCTTCCACGATCCAGACCTCGCTGGAATAGTCCGCCGGGTTGGGGCTGTTGGGCACGTCCACCACGGTGAGCAGCCAGCCGCCGTGGCCCGCCTCGCTCGACGGCACGTGCGCCGGTTCGCTGATGCCTGCGCCGGGCGGCAGTTCCATCATGGTCACCCGGCCATTGCCCGGCTCGATCCTGAGCAGGGCATTGAAATTGGCGCCCACCGGGCCGCCCAGCATCGGCGGACCCTTGGCTTGCGGGTTCATCGAGAGATACCAGGCCCGGTTGTACGGGCGGCCTTGGTCGGCATCGGCCAGGCGGCAGAGGTCGCCGGGAGGGCCGATGGGGCGTTCCTCGATAGCGGGCGCGTCCTTGCCCATGTCGATCGTCCAGCGGGTCAGCGCGCCCTGGATCTCGCGCTGGTCGCGGTGGATGCCACCCGCCTCGCGCATGAAGGCAAAGGCATTGGTATCGGTGAGGCACAGGTCGATGTGGACCAGGTCGCCGTCATCGTAGGCGTTGACCTCGTGGAAGCATGACACGCCGACCGGCCCTTCGATCCACTTCATCTCGCTCACATCGCCATAGCGCGGCATGATGCCGATATAGGATGGCTTGTCCTGATGATGCGCCCAGTGCGCGCCGCCAGCCCTCAAGCGGTCGAGATCGGCCAGAGTCGGGAAGATGGGGAAGATCGCGTAATTCTCGGTAATCACGAAGTCGTGGATGGTGGAAAGGTAGGGCTGCTCGAACCACTGTTCCTTGACCAGGTTGCCTTGCGCATCGGCGATGCAATAGGCCACGTTGGGATCGCACAGTCCGCCCGCTTCATAGCCGAAGAAGAACAGCTCGCCCGTGACCGGATCGACGCGGGGGTGTGCGGTGAAGGTCTGGCTGCGCAGCTTTCCTTCATAGTCCCACTTGCCGACAGTCTCCAGCGTGTGGGGGTTCACCTCGTAACCGCGCCCGTCTTCCTTGGTCATGAACAGGCGGCCGGCGTGCCATACCGGCGTGGTGTTGGCGACGGTGCGGTCCTTGCCCTCTGCCGCCGGATCGTCGGTGAAGGGATTGCGGTACTGCCCGAACAGCGCCCGCCGCGCCTCGCGCTCCAGCTTGTAGCGTTCGGTCTCGACATACCGGATAGCGAAATCGACCGCGCCGCCGGAAAAGTCGAACTTGGCGATCATCCCGTCGGCGTTCAACGCAATGTCATCGTCGAACATCGGCGCATGGGCATTGTCGGGCACGGCGCGGAAGAAAGCGCCTTCGACATCGGCCGGGATCGTGCCTTCCACGGCGAGGTCGCGAACCGACATTTCCACCCGCCGCGGGGTGTTGGTGCCGATAAAATGGATTGTCTGCGGAAAGGCAGTCATGGCCCTCTTGTCCTCTCTTTTGATTCCTCGCCATAATGCTAACAGGTGTTATGGTGGGCGGAAACAGCGTTTCGGCATGTTTAGGGGCACAAGCAGAGTGGACAGGGCAGGGGACGACATGACGGGCAAGGCAAAGTTGCTGCACGACATGCTGAAATTGAACAACCGGCTGATGGCCCCGTTCAGCACGCACCTGTCGCACCGCTACCGCATCAGCCTCAACGAATTCCGCCTGCTGATGACCATCGGCGCACTGGGCCGCACTGCCAGCCACGAGGTGGCCGACCTGACCGGCGTCAACGTGATGAGCGTGAGCCGCGCGGTCGCAACACTGCAGCGGAGCGACCGGGTAGAGGTGGTGCGCGACGAAGCCAACCGCCGGCGCAAATGGCTGACCCTGACCGAGGAGGGCCAGCGCCTGTATGAGGTCATGCGCCCGCAAAGCGACAAGGTGGCAGACTACCTGTTCGACGGGCTCGACAAGGACGAACTGGCCAATCTGGCCAACCTTGTCGAACGGCTGACCGACCGGCTGGAAGCGACCGACGAGAAGGGCCGCACGCGCTTCCTCGAAGTGACCCGGCCTGAAGAGGATTGAGCACGATGGACGAGGGGCAGCGCCGCGCGATCGAGGCCGATGTTACGCGGCTGATCCACGCCTACACCTGGGCCAACGACGATGCCGACTGGCACGCCTGCGCCGCACTCTACACCGACAATGCCCGGTTCAGCCGCCCCAGCGGGGGCGAGGCCATTGTCGGGCGCGAGGCAATCCTGGCAGGCTTCCTCGCCCGCGCGCCGCGGGTCCAGCGCCATGCCATTGCCAATGTGCTGGTGGACGTGGTGGACGAGAATACCGCCCGCGCCCGCAGCGTGATCGTGCTCTACATGGGCGACGCTGCACCCGATGGCCTTCCCGTGCAGGATGTGAAAAGCCCGCTGGTCGGCACCTTCACCGACCTGTGCGTCAGGACGACCGAAGGCTGGCGCTTTGCCGAGCGGGTGGGCGGGCTGGACTTCCGGCCCTAGGCTCGCTTGCACACCGGACAAAGGTGACACAAGTGACAGGGTGTCACTTTCGCATCTGGCCCTAACTACCGGAAAAACTTGCTGAAACCTGAGTGGGGACAAAGTGACACACCCCCGGGGAGCGCGACAGATTCCGTGCCGGCTGTGCAGGATAATTTCCCGCACGAGCCAGCAGCATGGCCCGCGATAGAAACGAGAGGATCGACGGTGTGAAAGAGCCGGTGCACCCTGTGCACACCGGCCCCGTGTAGGAAAGTGCCCTGTCAGCCTGTTGCGGATGCAGCAACGCGGGCTTCCTCGCGCCCCTTTACCAGCAGTGCCCGGCTCACCAGCAGCGCCACCACCACGCAGGCTACTGCGGGGAAAGCGGCCACGCCGATGATCGTCTGGGCGGGCATCCCGGCCCCGATCATCGCGGCACCCAGCGGCGGCCCGGCAAAGGCCCCCAGTCGCGCCACCAGCACGCCCATGCCGACCGCGCTCGACAGCAGCCGCGCGGGGAACAGGTAGGCGGCCAGCCCCGGCAGGACCATGCCACCGGCATTGGCTCCGCCCACGCCGACCATCAGCATCAGCGTCCACCGGGTGGTGTCTGGCGCAGTCAGGGCGATCACGGCAAAGCTGGCCGTCATCGATCCGAACAGCAGCATCAGGGTGAGGCCCTTCTTCCAGCGATCCATCAGCATGGACGCCCCGATGCCGATGACCAGGCCCGCAAGGTTCGCCACGCCCGCCACCTGCGCTGCCACGTCGAGCGACAGACCCGCTTGCGGAAGGATGGTCGGCAGCCAGGAATTGAGCTTCCACAGCACCATCGCATTGAGCGCCAGCATCGAGGCGAATACCGCGAACGGAAAAGCCCAGGGGCTGAGGAACAGCCCCAGTTGCGGCAACTTGCCGACCAGGCCCCCGGCGGGCTTGGTGGCAGTGGCGGGATCTCCACCTGCATCTTCACTGGCAGTGCTTGGCACCACCTTGGGTTCGGACGATTGCGGAACTCCGCCATCGAGCATGAACCACAGCAGGAAGGCCAGGGTTATCGCGGTTATGCCGGGGACGTAGAACAGGCCCTGCCATTCGATCAGGCCGATGATCGCCGGGGCGGCAAATCCGGCCAGGGCCAGGCCCACCGGGATGCCTGCGGAAACCACGGCCATGATCGTCGCGCGCATCCCGGCCGGTGCCAGTTCGCTCGACAGGGCGCTGACGTTGGGCAGGCAGGCTCCCAGGGCAAGGCCGGTGAGGAAGCGCCAGATCAGGAATTCGGTCGTCGTGGTGGATGTTGCCGTTGCCAGGGTGACAAGGCCGGTGGCGAGGCACCCGGCCACGATCAGCGCGCGCCTGCCGAAACGGTCTCCCAGCGGCGCAATCGTCGCCCCGCCGATACCAAGCCCCAGCAGGATCGCGGTGAAGACCCAGCCGAAGTTTTCCGGCGGAATGCCCAGCGGGCCTTCGAGCCGCGGGACGACCAGTCCCATGGCGGCAATATCGAAGCCTTCCATCACGAACACGCCCGTCATCAGGCCGAGCGCGACCAGGTTGCGCCTTGAAAACATCCCTTATCTCTCCCCTCCCGCTCGGCGCCCTTCGACAAGCTCGGGGCGAGCGGCTGTTATTGTGTTGTCAGCTCCGATTATCCCAAGGACTGGGCATGCGATAGGGCACGGTAAGGAAATCGGCCTCGACCTGCTCGATGGCATGGTCCCTGATGCGGAAGGCTTCGGCAAGGTAATAGCTGTGCGGGCGGCGCACCGGGCTGCGGGCAGGCGTGCCGTCGGTCAGGGTGTAGTCGCCCAGGCGGCCCGAATGGTCGATGAAGCCATAGGCCAGCACGGTGCCGCGTTCGACGTCCACCAGCGGGAAGCGGCGGGCGCGCAAGTCGTCGTCATAGCGGTACCAGCCAAGCGCGAACTGTTCCTCGCAACCTAGTTTGGCGATGGGCAGCGGAAAATCGGCGTTGTTGGTGGTCTGCACGCCGTTTTCCACCCGGTTGCACTGCGGCCAGAACTTCGTGGCGATGGTCCCGTCGTTGCGCTCGATCGTTTCGAAATAGCCGTTGGCCACGCGTACCAGCTCGTCGCGGCTGGCGCGCTCGGCTGCGGGGATTTCGGCTTCCATGACGGGCTTGGTTTCGAAGAACTGCGGACCGAAGGGGAAGCCTTCGTCCTTGTTGCGGGCGACCACGGTTTCCACCCCGGTTACAAGGCCGTCCTCGCCCACCTCCAGCCTGATGCAGCACGGATTGAGCGAATCGGTCTCCTCGATGGCGGTGAACACGGCAACCTGCCGGGCGTCCGGTTCGGCCACCCGCAACTGGTAGGGGTGGAGCGCGGTCACGGTGTTCCAGCAGCCGTCGCCGGGTTCCAGCACCACGTTGTTCTCGGTCATGAAAGCGCCAGCGGCCAGCGGGGCGGCGGATATGTCGCGCGTTGCCAGCGCCGCCAGCCAGGCATCGAGCACGGCGTAGAGTTCTTCGCGGGTGGCCAAGATTGTCTCCCTCTCCTTGACTTCATAGCCTGCTACCTCAAAAGTAACGTTCGTTAAAGTCGCGACGCAGAATCGCGCAGATTTGGAGAGCTGATGGATCCGCGTGGGAAACTGGCCGTCGTGACCGGCGGCAATTCGGGACTGGGCGAGGGCGCTGCCCGTCGCCTGCTGGCCGATGGCGCGACCGTGATCAGCCTCGATGTGGCGGACGACGCTCCTGCAGGCGCGCATTTCATCCAATGCGACGTCAGCGATGCGGCATCGGTGAAAGCTGCCGTGGCCGAAGTGGTGGAACGGTTCGGCGAAATCCATATCCTGCTCAACAATGCCGGGATCGGCGGGATCGGGCCGATTGCCACGGCGGAAGGTCCGGGCGACCTGGAGGCGTTCTCGCGCGTGATCGCGGTCAACCTGATGGGCGCGGTGAACGTGGCGGCCCACGTGGCGCACCGCATGACCGGTAACCACCCCAGCGGGCCGGATGGCGAGCGCGGGGTGATCGTCAATTCCTGCTCCATCGCCAGCTTCGAAGGGCAGGAAGGCATGGGCGCCTATACCGCCGCCAAGTCTGCGCTGAAGGAGCTGACGCTGGTCTGGGCGCGCGACCTGTCGCGCCATGCGATCCGCGTGTGTGGCGTGGCGCCGGGCTTCATGGCAACGCCGATGGTGGCCATGCTGCCGCCCGATTTCGTGGAAGAACTGCTGCGCGACGTGGAATTTCCCAAGCGCGCCGGCACGGCAGAGGATTTTGCCGCCGCGGTCGATTTCCTCATCCGCACGCCGCTGGTAAACGGCGAAGTGTTGCGGCTGGATGGCGGGGCGCGACCGCCCGCCCGGACACAATGGGCATCAAATTCGGCTTCTGGCCAGTAAGGACAATAGACAATGGCCGATATCCCCCTTCCTCCCGATTTCACCACGCAGAAGATGGACCAGGCGCGCCGCGCGCTGGAGGCCGTGCTGGGTGCGAGCAAGGTGTTCTTCGAAGACCTCGACCGGCTGACCTATCAGGACAAGTTCTCGGTCGATGACAGCCTGCACCATCCGGCGGGCGCGGTGGCCTGCGAAAGCGTGGAGGAAGTCCAGGCGGTGGTGCGGATCGCCAACCAGTACCGCCTGCCGCTGTTCCCCATCAGCCGCGGCAAGAACCTGGGCTATGGCGGCAGCGCGCCGGTGATGGCGGGCTCGGTCGTGCTCGACCTGTCGCGCATGAAGAAGATCGAGTTCGATGCGGAACTCGGCACCGTGGTGCTGGAACCGGGCGTCGGGTTCTATGACCTGTACGACTATATCCAGCGCAACAACCTGCCCTACTGGCTGTCCACCCCCGGCAATTCCTGGGGCAGTGTGATGGGCAACGCACTCGATCGCGGGGTCGGCTACACTCCCTATGGCGAGCATGTGAAGAACATCTGCGGCATGGAAGTGGTCATGCCCGATGGCGACCTGGTGCGCACCGGCATGGGCGCTTTCACCAATGCGCCGACGTGGCAGGCCTATCCCTTCGGCTTCGGGCCGGGGTGGGACCAGATGTTCGTGCAATCGAACTTCGGCATCGTCACCAAGATGGGCATGTGGCTGATGCCCGAGCCCGAAAGCCTGATGGGCATGGATGTCGAATTCGACCGGCCGGAAGACCTGAAGGTCATGGTCGATACCATCGCGCCGTTGCGGCGCGAGCGGGTGCTGACCCAGAGCCCCTCCATCGGCAACTGGATGCGCGCCGCCGCCGTGCTCACCCGCCGGACCGACTGGACCGACAAGCCCGGTGCCATCACCGATGACGTGATCGACGCCATCCGCCAGCGCTTCAACATCGGCTGGTGGGGCGTATCGCTCAGGCTCTATGGCCGCGAGGATGTGAACAAGGCGGCCTACAAGATTCTTGAGACCGCGATGGGCAATGCCAGGCCGATGGCCATCCAGCCGACCACCTGGCGCCGGGGCGAGCCGCTGGAATATACCGGCTGGACCGGCACGCCGATGACCTTCCCCATGCAGAACGTGAACTGGTACGGCGGACGCGGCGGGCATATCGGCTTTTCGCCCATCATCCCGCAGGACGGCGATGCGGCGCTGGCCCAGTTCAACCGCACCTATGCCCGCTACCAGGAATACGGCATGGACTACCAGGGCAGCTTCGCCTTTGGCGAGCGGCACCTGACCAATGTCAACGCCATGGTGTTCAACAAGGACGATCCGGCGATGATGGCCAAGGTCGATCCGTTCTTCCGCACGCTGGTGGCCGATGCGAAGGAGCACGGCTATGGCGAATACCGCACCCATCTCGACTATATGGACCTGGTTGCCGACAGCTATGATTTCAACAACGGCGCGATGCGGCGGTTGAACGAGAAGGTGAAGAACGCGCTCGACCCCAACGGCATCATCGCCCCGGGCAAGAGCGGCATCTGGGGTACCTATTCAGGGGAGCGCGGAGCATGAGCAGGACTGTTGCCTTTACCGCGCTGGCCGGGCTGGTGCTGGCCGGATGTGCGGGAGTGGCTGTCGCCCAGAACGCGCCCGATGCCCTCCAGGATGTCGCTCCGGCCACTCCGCCGCCTGCCGGTCCCCCGCCGGGGATGCCGCAGCCGATCACCATGGCAAAGCGCCCCGCGGCCACCGGCGGCGAGGCGCTCTATATCGAGCATTGCATGGTGTGCCACGGCCCCAACGGCATGGGCACCGGCCTGCTCGAACGCGCTGGTCGGCCCGAGCCGCTGCTGGAAATGCGCAGCGGCCTGCCTGCCGCATTCTATGTCACCGCAGCACGCAACGGCATCGGCAACATGCCCTCCATTCCGCGCGGCGAGGTGAGTGACGAGCAGATGCAGGCGATTGCCGAATATCTGGCCGCAGGACCGCACGGAGTCGCGCCATGAAAGTTACCCGCCGTACCATGATAGCAGGCGCGCTGGCCGTGCCGACCGTGGCGGGCCTCGCCCGCTGGCGCTGGCAGCACGGCAGCCACACCGGCCTGGTCCACGATGGCAGCCTGGCCGCCGGACGCCGATTTGCCGAAGCCGGGTCGGCTGCGGGCAGGGCGAGCATGGAAGTCCACGGCGACAGGATCCGCTTCGCCCGCGACCTCGTCGCCACCGCGCCCTCCCTGATCGCCGGCGTAACCCGCCAGGCCGACGCGGTGCTGATCGCCGATGTCGCTGCAGAGGCGGGCTATGTGCTGGCCGCCGAACTCAGCGGCAACGATGCGGGATGCAGCGGCAACACCTGCCAGAGCGGCCTCGTCGCGCTCACCCGCATGGCCGTCGGCGCTGGCGGCATGTGGGCCGAGGCTTTCGCCACCTGGGCCGCCAACCCGCAAGGCCAGGTGCTGCCGGAACCGGCCAGTGGAGGCTGGTTCACCGACCGCGAGATGGCCTTGGGCTGGCTGCTGGTCCCGCGCGGGTAGGGCGGAATTACGCCACCACCCTACCACCCGGGGTGACTTGGTAGGACTCACAGGTGACCGGCCTGCCTCATGCGCTCCCCGGAACCCGGCACTGGAAGCTGGCCGCCACGGCGGTATCCCCCACACCATCGTACACCGCTTCCATCGGCCAGGCGCACAGCGGGCGCTGCATCGGTGCGCGGGGCGGGCCGGGAGGGGCACCGAAGCCGCCGCCGCCCTGGGTGGGACGGGTGGCGAGGATGCGATCGGGCGCCTTGCCGGTCGTCGCCCAGTCGTCGATCGTGCCCAGCACGTCGAACTCGCTGGGGCCGTCGCCGCCCGAACAGTGGCCCATGCCCGGGGCAAAGAACATGCGGAGCTGGTTCTGTGCCTGTGTCGCAGGCAGCGCGTTGTATAGCCCGTGGTGGAAGGCCAGCGTGTTGGTCGCGGGGATCAGCCCGTCGGCCCAGCCATGGCTGAGCAGCAGCTTGCCGCCGCGCGCGAAGAAGGCGGACAGCCCGTCAGCGGGCACGTTGAGGATGTCGGCGCCATATTCGCGGCCCACATTGGTATATTCGCGATAATCGGTGGTGCGCCAGTTCCAGTCGGTGCGGCCCTGGTACACCAGGTCGCGGAAATAGCTCATCGCCACGGGGAAGGGTTCCTGCCCCATGACCAGCGCGGCCAGCTGCATTTCGCTGGAATAGGGCCAGCCCGGAAGCAGCAGCGTGCCATCATTGGCCCGCACGCCGCCGTAGATATTGGCGACTGCCTGGACCTGTCCGGTGCTCAGGCAGCCTTCCGTCTGGCCGGGCGCGCATTGCAGGCTGGCGGGGTTGAAGCTGCACTTCATGGGATTGGCGATCAGGCCATCCTCCACCCCGTCCAGCGCATCGCACTGGCGGGTGACAGCGCTGTTGACCAGGCCCAGCACCGCCGGGGTGATCTGCACGCCGAAGCGGTGCGGCTGCCATCCCTGCCACATGCTCTGCGTCATCAGGTCGGTCATCGGGTTGGCCGGGGCCATGGCGCTGATCGCGTCAAAATCGTTCGGATAGCGGTATGCCGCCATCAGCCCCTGCCGTCCGCCGGTGGAGCATGAACTCCAGTAGGATTGCGTCGGCGCGCGGCCATAAAACTGCTCGACCACGGCCTTGGCGGCAACCGTGGTGACATGGACCGCGCGGTGGCCGAAATCGACCAGCTTTTCCGGGTGGCCGATGGCCCATTCGGCAGTCATGCCGCTGCCGGTGTGGCCGGTATCGGTGGCCGCTGTGGCATAGCTGCGCACCACGTTGCGGCCCATCTCGGTGAACGAGATCGTGCCCGCCCAGATGCCGTTGCCTACGCCGACATATTTGCCGTTCCAGCCGTTGAGCGGCAGCCAGACCTCGCTCTTGATGTCGGAATCGCTGGAGGGGGTGAGGGTCAGCCGGACGCGGCAGAAGGCCGGCACATCGGCATAGGGCGATGCCGCCACGCCCGGCGGCGGTCCCATGCCGCTGGCAGGCGGGGTAAACCCGCCCGCATCGACCACCTGCGCGCTGTCCACCCGCCCATCGGCAATCCGCATCCCCGCCAGGTCTTCGCAGGCGGCAAGTGCCGGGCTGGAAAGGGCAAGCGCGGCGAGCGAACCGCCAATGGCGAGGATGGTTTTTGCGTGCATGTGGTCTCTCCCTGTTTGGGAGTCCTTTTGACGAGGGTTTGGCCTCGCGGCAAGCCGGGACAGACCCACCCCCGGCCCCTCCCGCAAGCGGGAGGGGAGCGACCAGCCTGTGCTATCCCCCTCCCGCCTGCGGGAGGGGTTAGGGGAGGGCCTGTTGTTCCGCAGCGACTACTAGCGCTTGATAATCAGCGAATCCGGCCTCTTCCTCGGCACCCACTGGCCGCGGCCGGGGAAGTTCTTCAGCACTTCGCCGTCCCACAGCCGCACGATGCGGGTCTGGAAGCGCCACTTGCCCTCCGCATTCTTGACCGCATGGTCATCGTACCAGCCGGCAAAGCGCAGCGTGTAGGGCGGTTCGCCCTCGCATTCGGTGACGAAGGCGAAGCTTTTCAGGCGGACCGATCCGTCGGCTTGCGGGAAATACTTCACCTGGGTCACGTGGTGCTGGCGGCCGGAAAAGCCGGGGGCATTGGCATAGTGCTTCATCAGCCCGCGGATGCCATCATGACCGTTCCAGATGTCGGGATCATCGAACACTTCCTCGCTCATCAGGCAGTCTTCGGTGAAGCATTCGACCAGGGCATCGGCATCGCCGGTATCCAGCGCCCAGGAATAGTCGGCGATCAGGTCCTGCAAGCCCAGGCGGTCTTCGATTGACAGTTTGCTCATGGTCTCTCCCTCTCTTGTGTTGCCTCGACCGTAACACTCGTTAGTATCGCGGCCAAGAAGAGGAGAGGGAATCTTGGGCAAGATCATCGTGACCGGCGCGTCCGGACAATTCGGCCATGCAGCGGCCAGGCAGTTGCTGGACCTGTGCAATCCGCAGGACGTAGTGTGCCTCAGCCGCACGCCCGACAAGCTGGCGGACCTTGCGGCGCTGGGCGCGGACGTGCGCTTTGCCGATTTCGACGATCCGGCATCGCTTGCGGCGGCAATGAAAGGCGGCGAAAAGATGCTGCTCATCTCCACCTTGCGCGTAGGCACGCGGGTCGAACAACACCGCGCCGCGGTGGAAGCGGCGCGGGCCAATGGCGTGGACCATATCGTCTATACCTCGGTCGTCGGCGGCGGGCTGGCGGACCATCCGGGGGTGGAGCAGAAGGACCATTACGAAACCGAACAGCTCATCCGCGAGTCGGGCGCCGATTTCACCTTCCTGCGCAACAGCCTCTATGCCGAAGCCGTGGCCACGGCCATGGCGATCCCCGCGCTGATGGCGGGGACCAAGCCCGACAACGCCGGTCACGGCAAGGTCGCCATCGTCAGCCGCGACGATTGCGTGGCAGCGGCGGTCGGCGTGCTGACGCAGGACGGGCATCGCAACAAGGCCTATGACATCACCGGGCCGGACCTGTGGTCGGTGCCGGAAGCCGTGGCGCTGATTGCCGAAATGGCGGGCAAGCCGATCGACCTGCAGCATGTCGATGATGAAGGCATGTACCTCTATTTCGATTCGCTGGGTGTGCCGCGCAAGGCATCGGACGTGGTGCCCGATGGTCCGATCCCCTGGGCGAGCGAAGGCATGGTGACCTTCGGCCAGTCGATCCGCGAAGGGTTCTTCGATGTACTGAGCCAGGATGTCGAGAATATCACCGGCAGGAAGCCGCGCTCCCTGCGCAGCGTGTTCGAGCAGTTCCAGCACACATGGCCGCAATGATCCGGGCCGCAATGATGCAGCGTCTGGCAATCGGGCTGGCCGCACTGGCGCTGGCCGCCTGCGGGGCCGATGCGCCCGAGGTGGACACCTCCACCTATGGTGCGGGCGAGAACTGGGAGACGACCGGCGGCGATTGGGCGGGCAGCCATTTCTCGCGGCTGGACGGGCTGACGCCAGCCAACGTGGGCGAACTAGGGCTGGCGTGGGAATATGACCTCGGCACGGCGCGGGTGCAGGAATCGACACCGCTGGTGATCGACGGGGTAATGTACGCCAGCGGCAACCTCGGCCGGGTCTATGCGCTCAATGCCGTCACGGGCGAGGAACTGTGGAGCTTCGTGCCCGAGATGGACATGCAGGTGGCGCGGTCCGCCTGCTGTGACTGGGCCAATCGCGGGCTGGCTGTCGCGGATGGGAAAGTGCTGGTCGCCGCGCTCGATGGGCAGCTTTACGCGCTCGATGCCGCGACCGGCGCCATCGTCTGGTCGGTCGATACCGTGGTAGACAAGACCCGCGCCTATACCGTGACCGGCGCGCCCGAAGTGGCGGGCGATGTGGTGGTGATCGGCAATGCCGGGGCGGAATACGATACCCGCGGCTACGTCACGGCCTATAACCTCGCCAACGGGGCCGAGGCATGGCGCTTCTGGACCGTACCGCGCGATCCGGCAGAGGGCCCGCAGGAACACGCCGAACTCGACGCCGCGCTGGAGACCTGGAGCGAGGACACGCGCTGGGATATCGGCGGCGGTGGCACGGTGTGGGATGCGATCAACTATGATCCGGTGTTCGACCAGGTCATCATCGGCACTGGCAACGGCGGACCATACCCGCAGGCGATCCGTTCGCCCGGCGGGGGCGACAACCTCTATTTGAATTCGCTGGTGGCGCTGGACCGCAAGACGGGCCGCATGAACTGGCACTTCCAGGAAACCCCGCAGGACAACTGGGACCTCACCGCCACCCAGCCGATGACCCTTGCCGAAATGGAAGTGGACGGCGAGCTGCGCCCCGTCGTGCTGCACACGCCCAAGAACGGCTTCTTCTTCGTGATCGACCGTGAAACCGGCCGGGCACTGGCCGCCAATCCCATCGTGCGGGTGAACTGGGCGGATAGCTGGAACCTCGAAACCCAGCGACCGAACCTCAACATGGCGGCGGCCGACTATACCACCGGCCCCAAGATCGTGTTTCCCGGCTCGCCGGGCGCGAGGAACTGGTATCCTGCCGCCTACGATCCCACCCGCAACACCTATTTCGCCCACGTGCTCGACATGGGCAACCTCATGTGGCTGCCGGGGCCGGTTGACGCTGTCGAACGGCAGGTGAATTTCCTCAATGCAGGCGCGGCGATCCTGTTTACGCCCGATCTTGAGGCCGCTGCGCCTACCCTGCCGCCGCCAGTGCGCGAGGCGGTGGAAAGCCATCCGCACTGGCAGTGGGTCAAGGACCAGCCGTTCACCAGCGAACTGCGCGCCATCGACCCGATGACCGGCGCCACCAAGTGGGCTGTCCCCTCGCTGGGCTGGCAGGATCGCCACGGCGCGCTCGCCACGCAGAGCGGGATCGTGTTCCACGGCAACCTGGCGGGCACGCTGTTTGCGCGCGATGCCGATACGGGCGAGGAACTGTGGCGGGCGGAAACCGGCTCCTCGATCATGGCCGCGCCGATGACCTATGCGGTGGACGGCGTGCAATATGTCGCCGTGCAGACCGGCTGGGGCGGCGGCGGCTGGGGCTTCGTCCCAGGCTATTCCGCCGCCTATTCCAAGGGCAATGCCAACCGCCTGCTGGTCTTCCGGCTGGGCGGCGGCGAAGTACCGATTCCGGCCGATCTCCCCGCGCTGGAACCTGCGCCCGAGCCGCCCGCGCAATATGCCGATGCCACGCCGGAAATGGTTGCGCTGGGCAGCGGGCTGTTCACCGGCAACTGCTCCATCTGCCATTCCAACCAGCCGCGCGCGCCCCTGCCGGACTTGCGGCGGATGAGCGAGGGGGTACATTCGGGCTTCGAACAGATCGTGCTTGGCGGCCTGCTGGTGCCGCGCGGAATGCCGAAATGGGATGACCGCTTGAGCCCCGATGAGGTCAAGGCGATCCACGCCTTCTTGATCGATACGCAAGGCCAGTTGCGGCGGCGCGAACTCGAACTGCAACGGCGCGGCCTGCCGCTCGATACCCAGGCCCTGACCATATTGTCGAATTTCTGAGGCCTGTCGAATTTCCAAGGAGAGAACCATGACCCCCCAAGGCGTGAACATCAAACACCCCGACAAGCTGTTCATCGGCGGCGAATGGGTGCAGCCCCACGGCACCGCCCAGATCGAAGTGGTGAACCCCGCCAGCGAGGAAGTAATCGCTCGCGTGGCCCATGCCGATAACGAGGACATGGACCGCGCCGTGGCCGCCGCCCGCGCCGCGTTCGACAACGGCCCATGGCCCACTACGCCCCCGCTGGAGCGGCAGGCAAAACTGATGCAGATGATCGACGAGCTGGAAAAGCGCGTGCCCGAACTGGCTGCTGCCTGGACAGCGCAGATCGGCGGTCTCGCCTCTGCCGCAGGGCCGATGCACGGCGGTTCGGTGATGGGCCTGCGCGGCATCGCGTCTTTGGGCGAGCGGTTCCAGTGGGAGGAACGCCGCCCCGGCATGGCGGTGGATACCGTGTGTATCCTGCGCGAGCCGGTGGGCGTTGTCGCCGCCATCGCGCCGTGGAACGGACCGTTCCCGATCATGGCCAACAAGGTGTTCTATGCCCTGATCGCCGGTTGCCCGGTAATCATGAAGCCCAGCCCCGAAACCCCGCTGGAGGCCTATATCCTGGCCGAAGCAGCCGAAGCGGCTGGCCTGCCGCCGGGCACGGTCAACCTGGTGCCGAGCGATCGCGAGGCGGCCGACCACCTGGTCCACAGCACCGGCATCGACAAGGTGACTTTCACCGGCTCCAGCGCGGCGGGCATGCACATCGCCAGCGTCTGCGGGTCCAAGCTGACCCGCTGCACGCTGGAACTGGGCGGCAAGAGCGCGGCGATCATCCGCGACGATTTCCCCATCGAGGCAGCCGCCGGCATCCTCGGCAATACCATTACCGTGATGAGCGGACAGGTCTGCGCCATGCTCAGCCGCGCCATCGTGCCCCGGGCGCGGCATGACGAGCTGGCCGAAGCCATCGCCCGCGTCATGCAGGGGGTGAAGATCGGCCATCCGGAAGCTGCCGACACCCAGCTTGGCCCGCTCGCCATGAAGCGCCAGTTGGACCGGGTGGAGATGTATATCGAGGCAGGCCGCCAGTCGGGCGCGGACCTCATCACCGGCGGCGGGCGTCCGGCGCATATGAACAAGGGCTATTACATCGAGCCCACACTGTTCGCCAATGTCGATAACCGCAGCAAGATCGCGCAGGAGGAAATCTTCGGCCCGGTCCTGTGCCTGATCCCGGCAGAGGACGAGGAAGACGCGATCCGCATCGCCAACGAGAGCGACTTCGGCCTCAACGGCAGCGTGCTGACCAGTGATCCGCAGGCCGCCTACGACATCGCCCGCCGCGTGCGGACCGGCGTGGTGGGCCAGAACGGCATGCGCATGGAATGGACCGCGCCGTTCGGCGGCTACAAGAAATCGGGCATCGGCCGCGAAGGCGGGGACGAGGGCGTCTGGGCCTACACGGAGACCAAGACCATCCTGCTCGACGGCGCGCCTGCCTGAACCTTGCACGGATGCGGGGGCGGCCATTCCCGGCCTGCCCCCGCCGCTGTTGAAATCGCGCGACGATAGACGGGCCGGCCGAGCCCCTTGTATTTGTGCGCCTCGCTCCTACATTTCTTTCAACCGATATCCCGGCGCCCGAATTTTCGTCGCCATGGAATCGCTGCCGGTCTGAACGACCGGCCCGACTTTCCCGCCACCTACGCAACCTGATTTGAACCGCGCGACACTGTCCGCGCCGGATCATCCAATGGGCGCAAGGCCGGGAACTTCGGACTTTGACTTTTAATCAGGGCAGGCGCGAGGCGCCGCCCGCAGAGGAATACCATGACAATTCAGACTATCGCGAGCGCCCTGCGCCGCACCTTCCCGCAATCCATTGCGGGCATCCCGCCCCGTGCCACTGCCATCGGCGAACAGCATTGCGCCTCGCGCCTCAGCACGGCTGAACTGCGCCAGCTGGTCGCCACGATGGTGGACTGACCGGAAAGAACGTCAGCTCTCGATCCCGATCGAACGCAATAATGCTTCATCGGAATCGAGCGGCGTGTCGCCTGCCGGAAAACCGTTTTCGCTGAGCAGGTAGGCAATCGCTGCCACATATTGTGCATCGGGCAGCGATCCGCCCATGCCCACCGGCATGGTCTGGCGGGTATAGGCGAACAGCTCGCCCACCGATTTGCCCCGCCAGTTGGCCATGAAGGCCGCGCCCTTCACCACCGGCGATCCCGGCGCAGGCTGGAAATCCACCCCGTGGCAGGCGGCGCAGGCGCGCATGTAGACGCCGCGGCCCTCCATCGCCTGTGCCGCGCTGAACACACCGGCAGAGGCACTGCGGGTGAAGCCCTGGGCCAGCGCCGGATCGTCAAAGCCCGCTCCTCGTGCATTGCTGCGGAAGGCTCGCGTCGGCCCCCGTGCGCCGATCCCCGCCTCCGGCAGGGCGAAGACGAACAGCGTGTTTTGCGTGCCGTGGGTCAGTTCGGGGGTGAAGGCATCCGACAGCCAGCGCCCGGTGGAGGCGGCGACATATTGCTGGCCATCCACCGCAAAGCTGGCGGGATAGCCGCTGACCGTGGACCCCAAGTTCATCGCCCACAGCTCCTCGCCCGTAGCCTGGTCCAGCGCCATGAACCAGCCGCCTGCGTCACCTGCAAACACCAGTCCGCCGCCGGTGGTGATGAGCGACTGAAAGCCAGCGCGCTGGCGGTGTTCCCACCGCGTTTCGCCGGTCACCGCATCGACCGCGAACAGGCTGCCGAGCAGGCCTTCGACCTCGGGCACGATCGAGATCTGCTGGCTCATGCCATAGACGCCCGGGCTGTTGGCCGGGTCCACTGCAGTCATTTGTGCGCAAAGGTTGGCGAGCGGCAGGAACAGCGTCTGGGTGAGCGGGCTGTAGCTGCCGGTCATGTAGTTCGCCCCGCCGGTGGGGCCGGGGCAGACCTCGTGGACCGTGCCATATTCGTGCGGCACGCTGGCGGGATTGAGATGGGCGCGGCCCGTCACCCCGTCAATCCGCTCGATCACCGTCTGGCGCACGGTCGGCCGCGCCCACAGGAAGCGCCCCGTTTCGCGGTCCAGCGTGGTGACTATGCCGGGCTTGCCGGGAATACCGGTGACGGTGCGATAGGTGCGTCCCTGTTCGATATCGGGCGCCATCCACGCCACGGCGGCGGGATCGGGCGCGACCTGCTGGTCCACCAGCATGCGGGCGAAGGGATGGTCGAGATCCCAGTGATCGACCATGTGCTGGTAATGCCAGCGGATTTCCCCCGTCGCCACGTCCAGCGCCAGGGTGGAATTGTGATAGAGGTAGTCGTGCTCGACACCTGCAAGGCTGATCTTGGGCGCGGGCGCGGAGACGCTGGTGCCCATGTAGATCAGCTTGAGTTCCGGATCGTAGCTGGCGATCATCCACGCGCCGACCTGCTGGCGTTGTTCCAGCGGAAGCCCGCCCCATGATGCATCGTTTGGATCGTCGCCCCGCGCGATGATCGAGGTGCGCCAGCGCTCCGCGCCGGTCACGGCATCGTGTGCCACGATCACGCAGGCATCGGGGCCGCCCTCGGGCTCGCAGCTTCTGCCGGTGATGGCGAGGCCATCGGCAATGATCGGGCCGGAGCTGATCTTTGCCCCGCTCGAATAGTCGGCGATCTTCGTTTCCCACACCAGTTCGCCGGTGCGGGCATCGAGCGCATAGAGGAAGTTGTCGGCCGACTGCCCGATGATCCTGTCGCCATAGATGGCGAGGTTGCGGTTGGTGTCATAGACCGGAAGGTACTGGCCGATATCCTCGGGCAATTGCCGGCGGTATTGCCACAGGAGCTGACCGGACCGCGCATCGATCGCCTCGATCACGTCGCTGGGGCCGGGGAAATAGATCACCCCGTCGTGGACCAGCGGCGTGCCTTCCTGGTGCCCCGGCGGCAGCGGCCGCGCCCAGACCATGCGCAGGGTGCCGACATTGCCGCGGTCGATCTGGGTCAGCGGCGAATGGCCCCAGCTATCCAGCGTACGCCGCCAGCTCAGCCAGTCAGCCGGGTCCGGCTGCTGGATTTCGGCATCGGTGACGGGCTCGAACGGGGCAGCCTCCTGCGCGCCCGCCTGCGACAGGGCCAGCGCTGCAAGGGCGCAGCCGATGGCCCATTTGCCGATGCGCACGGTCAGTCGATCCGCTTGTCGTTGGGGTCGATCGGCGTGTCGGTCTTGAGCATCGGGTCCCAATGCTCGGCGATCTTGCCGTCCTGGATGCGGAACAGGTCGAACCAGGTGGAGTAGTAGGTTTCTCCATCGGGGCCGGTTTCCGGGCGGACGAAGGCGATGGTGACGAAATCGCCCTCGGCCATGATGTTGATCATCGGCAGTTCGAGCTTGTCGAGGATCGGGCGTTCGGGCCGCGTGTTGCGGATATAGTCCTGCACGCCCGCCAGGCCCTGGGCTGCCATCGGGTTGTGCTGGATGTAGTCCTCGCGGATGAATTCGCCCGCGCGGTCGGCCAGGCCTGCCTGCAGCACCACGCGATACATGTCATAGACCAGCCGCTTGTTGGCGGCGAGGCGCGGGTCGGTGCTGGCGAGCAGGGGGGCGTGGTCGGCAGGGACCATCGGCGTAGTGGCTGACATGGTGTTCTCTCCGGTAGCGGCAGGCTGGGCGTCGGGATCGTCCTCGACCACGATATTGCATCCCGCCAGCAACAGGGCAGCCGCCACAAGTGTCAAAAATCGCATGAATCCCTCCCTTGATCCGGCAACCTGCCAAAGGCGGGGTGACAGGGCAAGCCGAAGTCGCTATTGCGCGCCGGACAAAGTCAACTTCAAGCCGCTTGCCCAGTTCCGCAGACCCGAGAGATTGCCCATGAAATCCCCCCTCCTCGCCAGCGCCGCCCCCTTGATTGTTGCCGCGCTGACTGCGTTTCCCGCCTTGGCCCAGGATGCTGTGCTGGATGACGAGAATACGATTGTCGTGCTCGGCGGCGGGCTGGAAGCAACCCCGGCGGTAACGGCCTATTCCACGGTCGAGGTGACGCGCGACCAGCTGGTGACAGCGGCATCGGGCCGACTGGAGGACGCCCTGTCCAATGTGGCGGGCTTCCAGCAGTTCCGCCGGTCGGACAGCCGCAGCTCCAACCCCACGGCGCAGGGCGTGACCTTGCGCGCACTGGGCGGCAATGCGAGCAGCCGCGCGCTGGTGCTGCTCGACGGCGTGCCAATGCTCGATCCGTTTTTCGGCCATGTGCCGCTGAGCGCGCTGGCACCTGAACGGCTGGAACTGATCCGGGTGACGCGTGGCGGCGGCTCGGGGCCGTTCGGTTCGGGGGCATTGGCAGGCACGATCGAACTGGAAAGTGCAGGCGCCGATGCGCTCGGCCTGTTCACCGGGCAAGTGCTGGCCAACCAGCGCGAGGATACCGAGATCAGCGCCAGCCTTGCCCCCAATGTGGGCAACGGTTTTGCTTCGCTCAGCGGTCGGTGGGACCGGGGCCAGGGATTCTGGACCACGCCTGTGGACCAGCGCGTGCCTGCCTCTGTGCGGGCGGGCTACGAATCGTGGTCGGTCAGCGGGCGGCTGGTGCAGCAGCTTGGCGGGCTGGAAGTGCAGCTCCGCGGCCTGGCTTTCGATGACCAGCGCACACTGCGCTTTGCCGGGGCCGACAACACCAGCGAAGGGCAGGATGTGAGCCTGCGCGTGGTCAGCCGCGGGCCGTGGCAGGTCGATGCGCTGGCCTATGCCCAGTGGCGCAATTTCTCCAACGTGGTCATCTCCTCCAACACTTTCAATCGCGCGCTCGACCAGAAGAACACCCCGGCAGAAGGCCAGGGCGGCAAGATCGAGGTGCGCCCGCCGGTAGGCGATGTGATGACCCTGCGCCTGGGTGCCGACTGGCGCCGCAGCGAGGGCAACCTGTTCGAGGATGCCTACAACGCCGCAACCGGCGCACGCACGCAGGAACGCTTTGCCGGCGGCGTGAACGAGAACTTCGGCTTCTATGCCGAGAATGACATCGAACTGGGCGCCCTGACCCTGACCGGCGGCCTGCGTGCCGACCGCTATTCGATCGCGGACGGCTATTACCGCGCGATCAATGCGGCGGGCACCGTGGTGACTGACAATACCTTTGCCGACCGTTCGGACTGGGAAGTGACCTGGCGTGCTGGCGCGCTGGTCGAGGCGAACGAGGCGGTCACCCTGCGCGCCGCTGCCTATACCGGCCTGCGCCTGCCGACCCTGAATGAACTGTATCGTCCCTTCGCGGTGTTCCCCGTCACCACCCAGGCCAATGCGGCGCTGCGGCCGGAACGGCTGCGGGGATATGAGGCGGGGATCGACTTTGCGGTCGATCCGGGCCTGACTTTCGGCGTGACCGTGTTCGACAACAAGGTGAAGAACGCGATTGCCAACGTCACCGTAGCCAACAACCTGCGCGAACGGCAGAATGTCGATGCCGTGCAGTCGCGCGGGGTGGAATTCAGCTCCTCGCTGCAGCGCGGGCCGTGGGGTGTGGATGCCAGCCTGGCGCTGACCGATTCCGAAGTGCGCGGATCGGGCGCGGCTGCCAACCTCACCGGCAACCGTCCGTCGCAGACGCCGACTTTCGCGGGCAGTCTGGGCGCGAGCTATACCGGTACCGACGGCACGCGTTTCGCCGCCACGCTGCGCCACGTGTCGGGCCAGTTCGAGGATGACCTGGAAACCGATCTGCTCCCCTCTGCCACCACGGTGGACCTGTTCGGGCAGATCCCGGTCAGCGGCCGCCTGTCAGCCGTGGCGCGGGTGGAAAACCTGTTCGACGAAACGATCATCACCCGTAACCAGGGCGGATCGATGGACATGGGCGTGCCGCAGACCTTCTGGCTGGGGCTGCGTTACGGGTTCTAGGGGCTACGGCTTCTGGGGCTACGGCTTTTAGTCACGTTTCACCGCTCCCCTGTTGCAGGCCTGAGGCAGGCGGCTATCACCGGTCGGCAACAAGGGAGAGAATGATGGCAACCACCGCCGCCACGCTGGCTGTGCGCAATCCGCGCACCGGCAGTGCCGACCACACGATCACGCTGGCCACGGCGGAAGAAGTCGCCGCCAAGGCCGCAGTCTTGCGCGAAAACCAGCGCGGCTGGGAAGCCATGGGCGTGGGCGGGCGGTGCGCGGTGATGGCGCGCTGGCTGGGCGCAGTGAAGGCCCAGGCCATGGCCATCGGCGAGGCCGACGCGGTCGATACCGGCGGCTGCCACACCAGCTATGTCCAGGGGTTCATAACCATGGGCAATATCGGCGGCTGGCTGGAAGATGCACCCAAGGCTTTCGCCGCGCTCGAATGGCAATCCATGAGCACCTCGATGCCCACGGTGGAGGTGGAATCGCAGGTCGTCGCCTATCCGCTGGTGGGCGTGATCAGCCCGTGGAACGCGCCGTTGATGCTGGCTCTGCTCGATGCCGTGCCCGCGCTGTTCGCCGGCTCCGCCGTGCTGCTCAAGCCCAGCGAAGTGACGCCGCGGGTGATCGAGGCACTGTTCGAGACCGTGCGGCAGGTGCCTGAACTGGCTGCTGTGTTCGACTATGTCACGGGCGCGGGCGACATCGGCCAGGCGGTGATCGGCCAGGCCGACACGATCTGTTTCACCGGCTCTGTCCCCACGGGCCGCAAGGTGGCCGTGGCCTGTGCCGAGCGGCTGATCCCGTGCAACCTGGAACTGGGCGGCAAGGATCCCTGCATCGTCACCGAAAGTGCCGATCTGGACCGTGCCGCCACGGCCGTGCTGCGCGGCGCGGTCTATGCGACCGGGCAGGTGTGCTATTCGGTCGAGCGGGTCTATGTGCACGCCAGCGTGCACGACGAATTCGTCGCCCTGCTGGTGGACAAGGCCGAGAAGGTGCGCCTCAATGCCGACAATCCGCGCGCCGGGCTTATCGGGCCGTTCACCTTCGCCCCGCAGGCCGACATCGTGATGCGCCATATCGCGGACGCGAAAGCGAAGGGCGCGACAGTGCTGACCGGCGGCGAAGTTGAGGAACTCGGCGGCGGGCTCTACCTGCGGCCCACCGTGCTGACCGGCGTAAACCACGAGATGGAGATCATGCAGGACGAAACCTTCGGTCCCTGCATTCCGGTCATGGCCTATGGCGATGTGGAGGAAGCGATCCGGCTGGCCAACGACACCCATTTCGGCCTCACCGCCAGCGTTATTGCCGGAACTGCCGAGGAGGCCAAGGCCATCGGCAAGCGGATCAATGCGGGTGGGATTTTCCTCAACGATACCTTCCTGACCTTCGCCAAGATGCGTACTTTCGGGTCCGACAGTTTCGGCTGGTCCGGCTATGGCAGCCCGCGCATCGGGCCGGAGTCCATCCGCCGGTTCCTGCGCCGCAAGAGCCTGCTGACCCAGACCGGGCCGGTGGCCGACATCCAGGATGACCATCATCTTGGGCCAAAGACGGGAGCGCCCAAATGAAGATCACCGCAGCATTGTCCGGCCACGGCGGACCCGCTCCCGAACTGGTCGAACTGGAACAGGAAGAACCGCGCGCCGGCGAAATGCGCATTCGCCTCGTCGCCACCGGCATTTGCCACACCGACCTGCACGAACATCCGGGCAGGCATAGCCCGCAACCCATCGTGCTGGGCCATGAAGGCGCGGGCGTGGTGGACAAGCTGGGCGAGGGGGTTAGCGGGTTCGACGTGGGTGACCACGTGATCCTCAGCGGCAATTCCTGCGGGCGCTGCCCCAGTTGCCTGGCGGGCCGCCCGACCTATTGCGACCTTGCCATGCCGCTGTGCTTCGGCGGCAAGCGGCTGGACGGATCGACTGCGCTGGCGGGCGATAGTGGACCCGTCCATTCGCACTTCTTCGGCCAGTCGAGCTTTGCCAGCCATTCGATCGCGCCGGTGCGCACGGCGGTGAAGATGGACAAGAGCCTGCCGCTCGAAATGCTCGGTCCGCTGGGCTGCGGCGTGGTGACCGGCGCTGGCGGGATTATCGAGGCGCTCAAGGTCGGCTTCGGCGATACCGTGGCTATTTTCGGTACGGGCGGCGTCGGCCTTTCCGCGGTGATGGCGGCCAAACTGGTGGGTGCAAAGCGCATCGTGGCGGTGGACTTGTCGGCCGAGCGGCTGGAACTGGCGCGCGAGTTCGGCGCGACCGACTGCATCATGGGCGACGAGGATGATATCGCCGCGAAGATCCGGGGGCTTACCGGGCGCGGAGTGCAGTTCACTTTCAACACCACCAATGTCCCCGCCGTCCACGCGCTGGCGCTAGAAGTGCTGGCGATGAACGGCACCGCCGGGTTCGTGGCCGCACCCCACGGCCCGTTCAGCCCGCCAATGTTCCCCATGTTGGCGGGCGGCAAGCAGTTGCGCGGTATCCTGGGCGGCGATGCCAACCCGCAGACCTTCCTGCCGCTGCTGGCCGAATACTGGCGCCAGGGACGCCTGCCGTTCGACCGGATGCTGACATTCTACCCCTTTGCCGAGATCGACCGCGCCTTTGCCGATGCCCATGCGGGCACGGCGATCAAGCCGGTACTGCTGATGGAGAAACCGCAATGACCCCCGATATCCGCGCCCAGCTCGAAAGCTTCGGCACTGCGCTGTCGCCCGCCATGCTGGGCGGGACGCAAGGCCTGATGGCCAGCATGAGCCGGGGCATGGCGGCGGCCACCCGCGTGCAGCGCGACCTGTCCTATGGCCCGGACGAACGCCACCGGCTCGACCTGTTCAACCGCGACGGGCTGTCGCAAGCGCCGGTGTTCGTGTTTGTCCACGGCGGCGGGTTCGTCATGGGCGACAAGCACACCGAAGGATCGCCGTTCTATTCCAACATGGGCGATTTTGCAGCGCGCCACGGCTTTGTCGGTGTGACGGTGACCTACCGCCTCGCGCCCGCCAACCGCTTCCCTTCCGGCCCGGACGACCTGGCGCTGGTGATGGACTGGCTACGCGCCAATGTGGCAGCGCATGGCGGCGATCCCAAGCGGATCGTGCTGGCGGGCCAGTCTGCCGGGGCGACCCATGTCGCAGGCTATCTCGCCCACCGCCGCGACCATGCCATGGGCACGGCGGGCGCGGTGCTGATGAGCGGCATTTACGATACCCTGACCGCCGAACCCAACCACTTTGCCGAGGCCTATTATGGCGATGACCGCAAGGGCTGGGGTCCGGCATCATGCATGGCGGGCCTGCTGGCGAGCGACGTGCCGATGCAGTTTTCGGTCGCTGAGTTCGATCCCGACGATTTCCACCGCCAGGCCGCACAGGTCGTCACCCAGTGGACGCAGACAAAGGGGCGCTACCCCGAAATGCAGTTCCTCACCGGCCACAACCACCTGTCACCGGCGCTCAGCGTGGGGTCCGACCAGCGCGAGGTGGAGCGCATGATCGCCGGGTTTGTGCGGCGCGTTACGGGCTGATGGACGAAAATGTGGTGAAAATATGATCGCTGCGGGAACGCCAGCGACGCGCCACCGTTTTGCTCCTTGAACAAACAAGGAGACGGACATTGCGCAAACTCATCACCTCGGCTGCCGCCGGCATCGCGCTCATCGGGCTTTCGGCCTGCGACGTTGAGCAGACCGAAGAAGGCGAAATGCCCGAAGTTTCGGTCGAAGGCGGCAACCTGCCCGAATATAACGTCGATGTTCCCGAAGTGGTCGTCGGCACCGAGGAACGCACGATCGACGTTCCCGTTATCGGTGTTGAACCGGCCGATGCTAGCGCCGAAGGCGATAACTGAGTTTGCCGCGATAGTGCGGCCGGGACACTAGTCCCGGCTGGCACAATCTATGCACAAAGCCGCCTCGGGCCGCGCTTCCAGCCGGCCCGGGGCGACTTGTTTTCCGCAGCTGACGCATTCGCCATAGGTTCCGTCCGCAATCCGGTCGAGCGCACGGCGGACAGAGGCGATGGTGTTGCGGGCGTTGACCGCCTGTCCATCGAGCGAATCGTCGTCCTCCAGCTGCACGGCGCGTTCTTCCCAGTCGGGATCGGCCGGCTCGGCCAGGTCGCGCTCGATATTGGCGAGCCGTGCTTCGAGTTCGGCCAGTTGCGCTTCGAGCGTGGCTTTGGCGGCAGAATGATCGGTCATTTCACATAACTCCTTCAGGCTGCAACCCAGCAGCCATGGAAACACATCGGCTGCCCGAATGGCAGTTTGATCGTAGCGAGTGGCGGGCGCGATACGTCGTTCCCGTCGAGGATGAGCAGGTCCATGCGCTTTTCCGCCATGCGGTCGACCGCGACCAGCAGGTAGCCGTCACCTTCGGGTGCATCGGGCGTGCGTGGCACGAAGACCGGTTCCTGGCTCGCGGCACCCTGCAATTCGTGGACCTTCATCGCGCCCGTTGCCCAGTCGATCTGGCCGATCCCCATCTGCGGGAAATCGCGCAGGGCGAAATAGCCGAAGCGGTACTTTTGCATGGCAAAGCGGTCGTCGATCTTGGGCATGTCGCCCAGTGCGCCGGTGACCGGCTCCAGCGTCACCGCCTCGGCATCGGGCTTGGAAAGGTCGAAGGTGATGCGGGTGATCCGGGTGATCGTTTCCGGCATGGCAGGCAGGTTGCCATGCTTGTCCTTGAAGAAGCTGAAGCAGTTGCCCGGGCTGCACGGCGTGTCGATGATCACCTTGCTGCCTTCGGTATAGGCATTCATTACGTGGCCCATCACGATGCCCGGAATATCGAACCAGCGCATGTCGCGCGCCGGATCGCCGTCACGCGGCATGACGCCCCACTTGCTGGGCAGGTCGGGATCATATTCGTAATAGGCCCCGCCGCTGCGCAGCCGCGCTTCGCTGGCCACCAGCGGCATGATCGGCAGGACGATATGTTCGCGGGTGATGCCCCAATCGTGGCTGAGGCCGGGGTAGGGGGTGTGGAACCACTGTTCGCGCACCAGTTTCCCGTCTTTGTCGAACACGTGGAGGCTGGCGTCGGTCGTCGGTTCGCCTGCGGCAAACACGCCATAGCTCCACCATTCGCCGGTGACGGGATCAATCTTCGGATGGGCGGTGAGCGCGGTCGATTTTAGCGCGCCGAACTCGCCCACATCCAGCGTTTCCAGTGTGTCGGGATCGAGCCGGTAGGGGCGGCTGTCCTCGCGCAGGGCGAACAGCTCGCCGTGGTGGGCAAAGGCATAGGTATTGCCGGTGTTGTCGCGGTTGGGCAGGTTGGATACGCTCTCGTCATCGGTGTGCTTGTTGCGATAGGTGCCGTAGAGCCGCCGCCGCGCGGCCATTTCGGCCTTCAGCCGGTCGGTCTTCACATAGCGGCTGCGATAGGAAACGTGACCGTCCTCGAACTTGAACATCGAGAACATGCCGTCGCCGTTTAAAATGATGTCGTCTTCCAGCGTGGGGTACAGCCGGTCACCGCCGGTGCGGTAATAGGCCCCGTTGCGCAGGGCTTCGGGGATCTCGCCTTCCACTTCGCATTCGAAGACATCGGCCTCGAACCGCATCGGCATGCGCTTCTGCAGCGCGAAGCTGGCGAATGGATGAAAAAGTTCCGGCATTGCTCTCTCCCTTTTGATAGGGTCAATGTGAGCCATTAGCCCCACAGTTCAAGCGGGCATTTGACGGGAGACAAAGGAAGATGACTTCAACCAGCCATGGGCCCTGCTGGCCGGACGGTGTGCCGCAGATCATGCCGGCCGACGATCGCGGAGAGATCACAGAGCTTTACGCGCGCTATGCCTGGGGCATCGACCTGGCGGATGAGGAACAGGCCATCGCCACTTTCGCCCGCGATGCCGAATTCGACCACCTTTGGCAGGGCAAGGTGCGCGGCCACGATGCCATCCGCGAGAACCTGCGCAAGCTGTGGTACGACCGGCAACACTGGTGGTACGGTCGCCAGCACATGATGAACCACTTCATCATGGATCCCCACCCCGAAGGTGCGCGGGTGCGCTGCTTTTTCCAGATCCTGCAGTGGAACGCCGATTACAAGAACAACTTCGTGTTCGGCATCGGCACGCGCGATGACCGGCTGGTCAGGGAAGACGGGCGGTGGAAGTTCTGGCGCCTGACGGTCAATGCCTGGACCGAGACCGACCAGGTGCCGTGGAAGGGCGACCGCACCCTGCCGCAGCGCCCGCCCTATACCATGCCGCCCGCCGATACCCGCCCGTTCGACGAGCAGACGGGCGATCCGTTCTAGGCCTTTTTCCGGCCCTTCTGGCCCGGAATGGTGGCGAGCTTGCGGACTTTCTTCTCGCCCTTGCGCGCCTTCTTCTTCCCCTGGCCTTTGGCGAGAACCGCCTCGGCCAGGCGGCGGACCGAAGCCACACGAGGGCGGAACTTGCGGTCAAGGATGGCCTGCGCCAGTTCCTTCAGGCCAAGCGCATCCTGATCCAGCGGGGCGGGTGGCTGGGCCTGCTGTTCGGCCTTTGGTTCGGCCTGCGGCCGGTCGGCCTGTTCGTCTGCCTTGGTCATGGAAAAACCTGCTCCCCTGTCATGCTATTTTTTTCACACAAGGGCTTTCGCGCCGCCATCGCAAGGCTTGCGCGTTATCGTCACAAAACTGTCAAACTACTCATGACCCTGCTGCACTGCGTTCGCCCACGCGCAGTTCAGGAGTGCATCCCAGCCAGTCGGCTAGCTTGCCGAGATCGGAGACGACATGGTCGGATGCCAGTTGTGCGCGGCTCTGGTCGAGCCACAGGACCAGCTTGCCGTCTTCGCGCTGCAGGCGGCTGGTGAGCATCGAGGCGCGCGTTCCCGCCCCGATCCGGCGGCACAGGCGGAAGGCCAGGCCCCAGCCGGCGGCTTCGCGCAGCTCTTCCGGGCTGGCGAGACGTAGCAGGTCCGATGTCGGTTCGGGCCGTGAACAGGCCCCGCGCAAGGCCGCGCCGATCAGTGCACGGCCGCGATGGTCGATGCCGATCCAGCGCTTGTCCATAGCCCAGTCGAACGAATGCTTGAGCCGCATGTTTGGCTCCACCCGCGTCTGAGCCTTGGTCAGCAGTGCGGCGGCCAGCCGCAGCCGCTCGCTGCCGTTGCCGAGCGGCGAGACAACGCTGGAAGTCCAGCCCGCCATCATGGTCGCGCCGCTCAGCGAACCGCCACGCGGGGCGGTGAAATGGGACACGGCGGCGATCAGCGGATCGGCCTCGCGCGCGGCGGGCTCCAGCCGTTCGAACAGCAGCCCCTCGCGCAGGCCCCAGGCCGAGATGACGAGGCCACTGGTACCCAGCGTCTCGATCATCACCTGCAACATGGCCGCCGCATCGGGCAGGCCGGATGCACGGCTGTTGGGTACCCCGTCGAGCGACTGCGGCTCCTCCGGCGGCAGGGCGGCCAGCTTGCCCACCAGCTTCAGCGCATCCTCGTTGCCGAGCCGGAAAGAATGCGGATCGCTCAGCGGGTACTTGTCGCGGTGCATGGCGTAGCTCGCCAGGGCCCGCCAGGTGCCGCCAACCAGATAGAGCGGGCCGGAGCTCTGACCGTTCAATCCGGCGGCGTCCAGCTCGCGCACCACGGCCTTGCGGAACGCCGCCTCGCCCTTGTCGCGCAAGGGCGGCAGGCGCAGGGTGCCGAGCGGCAGGCTCGCCCCGCCGTGGACGCGGCCCTGGCCGATGGCCACCAGTTCGAGGCTGCCGCCGCCAAGATCGGCCACCACGCCTTCGCCGCCGGGAAAGGCGCCGACCACGCCCATGGCGGAATAGTGCGCTTCCTCCTCGCCCGACAGCAGCCGCGGATCGAGGCCCAGGGCACGCACGCGGTCGAGGAATTCCGGCCCGTTGGCCGCATCGCGCACGGCGGCCGTTGCCACGCATTGCACGTCGGCCACTTCCAGGTCGGCCAGGATCATGGCGAAGCGGGCAAGGCCGGTCAGCGCCAGGGCCATTGCCTTGTCGGGCATCCTGCCGGTGGACGCCAGTTCACGCCCAAGCCGGGCAGTCACTTTCTCGTTCAGCCATACGGCTGGCGCCCGCGGCGAGCCGGTATAGACCACGAGGCGCACGGTGTTGGAGCCGATGTCGATCACGGCCCGGTCGGGCCGGTCGGCACCCGGCGCGCGGCTGCGGCCGCCATTGCTGCGGGTCACATGCCGCCCTTGCGCAGGGTGAGGCGCGGTACGCGGCTATCCTTCAGCGCGCCGCCACGGCCGGAAAGCGATGGATTGGTCATGAAATATTCGTGGCAGTTGAACGGCTCACCGTCATCCTCGACCCGCTCGTATTCCCCCGTTTCGCCATCGAGCAGCCAGCTTTGTTCGGTATCGAGCAGGTTGGCCAGCAGCACCTGTTCCAGCACCTGGTCATGTACCGTGGCATTGGTCAGCGGGACCAGCGTTTCGACCCGGCGGTTCAAGTTGCGGCTCATCGCGTCGGCACTGGAGATATAGATGATCGCCTGGTCGCCCGGCAGCGGCGCACCGTTGCCGAAGGCCCAGATGCGGCTGTGTTCGAGGAAGCGACCGATGATCGATTTGACCGTGATATTGTCCGACAGGCCGGGCACGCCGGGGCGCAGGCAGCATATGCCGCGTATCACCAGCACCACCCGCACACCCGCCTGGCTGGCATCGTAGAGGCGATCGATCATGCCTTTTTCGGTCAGCGAGTTGACCTTGACCCAGATTTCAGCCGGATCGCCCGCGCGGGCATTGGCGATTTCGGCGTCGATGTGTTCGTACAGGCGCTCGCGCAGGTTCAATGGTGAAATGGCAATCCGCTCGGTCCCCTGGGGTTCGACATATCCGGTGATGAAGTTGAACAGGCGCGCGGCATCGCGCCCGAAGGCGGGATCGGCGGTGAAGAACGACAGGTCGGTATAGATGCGCGTGGTTATCGGGTGGTAGTTGCCGGTGCCGAAGTGGCAATAGGTACGGTAGCCGCCTTCCTCCGCCCGCACGACCATGCTCATCTTGGCGTGGGTCTTCCAGTCGATGAAGCCGTAGATCACCTGGACGCCGGCGCGCTCCAGCTCGCCCGCCCACTTGAGGTTCTGCTCCTCGTCAAACCGGGCTTTCAGTTCCACCACGGCGGTAACCGACTTGGCCGCTTCGGCGGCTTCGATCAGCGCTGCGATTACCGGCGACTGGTTGCCCGCGCGATAGAGCGTCTGCTTGATCGACACCACGGCCGGGTCCGCTGCTGCCTGGCGCAGGAAATCGACCACCACTTCGAAACTCTCGTAAGGGTGGTGGATCACGATATCCTTCTCGCGGATCGCGGCGAAGCAATCGCCATCGTGTTCCATCACCCGTTCGGGATAGCGCGGGGTATAGGGGACGAACTTGAGCTCGGGCCGGTCCTCGCCCACCACGGCGGCCAACCCGCCGATGCCGATCATGCCCAGCGTCTTGGTGACGAAGGCCTCGCCCAGGCCCAGCTTCTCGCGCAGCAATTCCTCGGCCTCGGGATCGAAGCTCTCGTCCAGCTCCAGCATGATGACCTGGCCGCGCCGCCGGCGCTGGATGGCGCTGCGGAATTCGCGCACCAGGTCTTCTGCCTCTTCCTCCACCTCGATGTCGCTGTCGCGCAGCACTCGGAATACGCCGTCGCCACGGATGGTGAAGCCGGGGAACATCAGCGGGGCAAAGCGCACGACCAGCCGCTCTGTCGCGACATAGATCACGCCGTCGTCCGTCATCTCCTGCGGCACGCGGATGAAGCGCGGCAGGGCGCCGGGGATCAGCACCATTTCCACCAGGCGGCTGCCGTCTTCCTTGCGTTCCAGGTTGAACAGCGCGCCGATCCCCTGGTTGGCGACAAAGGGGAAGGGATGGGCCGGATCGATCGCCTGGGGGGTGAGGACGGGCACGATGTGGTCGAGGAAATACTGCTTCAACCAGGCCTCGGCACGCTCGTCCGCAAGGTCTCCGCCCTTGATGTGGATGCCCTGCCCGGCGAGCAGCGGGCGCAGTTCTTCCAGCGCGGCCTGCTGCATCGTTTCAAGCTGGCGCAGGCGCGCGGCGATGGCGGAAAGCTGCTGGCTCGGGGTCTTGCCGTCAATCGACAGAGTGGTGACGCGGCTGCGCACCTGGCCCACCAGCCCGGCCATGCGGATCATGGCGAACTCGTCCATGTTGCTGCCCGCGATCGACAGGAAGCGCAGCCGTTCGAGCAGCGGATAGGCCGGGTTGCGGGCTTCGGCCAGGACCCGCTCGTTGAACGACAGCCAGCTCATCTCGCGGTTGAAATAGCGCGCTTCGGGGCTGGCGAAATCGGTTGCCTGGTCCTGCTGGAGAGTGGACATCATGCCAGGTCCCGCGCCCGCGAAATCGCGCTGATGCCGCGACGGCCGTTGTTGCGATCCAGCTGGACGATCACGTCGATCACGCTGGCGGCATAGGCGATGGTGTCGCTGCGGGTCAGGCCGATGCCGGTCTGCATGACCATGAGGCTCAATTGCTCCAGCGCGCCACGCAAGCTGTTGGCGTGGATGGTGGAAAAGCTGCCAGGGTGGCCGGTGTTGATTGCGCGCAGGAAGGATACGCTTTCTGCCCCGCGCAGTTCCCCCAGCACGATACGGTCGGGACGCAGGCGCAGCGCCGATTGCAGCAGTTCGTTGGCGGTGACCTTGGCCTCGCCCAGTTCGCCCTTGACCGCCACCAGCCCCACGCCGTTGGCCCCGGGCAGGCGCAGTTCGGGGGTGTCTTCCACCAGCACCACGCGCTCCTCGCGCGGGATTTCGCCCAGCATGGCGTTGAGGAAAGTGGTCTTGCCGGTGGAGGTGCCGCCTGAAATCAGGATCGTCAGCCGTGCCTTGATGGCGGCGCGCAGGAAGGCGACGGGCTCGGCCTGCGGATCGGGCAGGTCGGGCTCCAGCTTGCCGGCCAATGGCCCTGCGTCATAGGCATCGAGTGGCAGGTCCAGCCGACGGTGGCGGCGGATGGCCATGGCCCAGTGCTTGCGGGTTGCGGGCGGTCCGCAGAACTGCACGCGTGCACCATCGGGCAGGGTCGCGCCCAGCAGGGGGTGTTCGCGGTTGATACCCTGGTGGCTGACGCGCGCCACCTGTTCTGCCAGCCGTTGCACCAGCTTGTCGTCAACCTGCGGCGCGGCCACGCGTTGCATACCGGGGTGCGCTGCATCCTCTACCCAGATCTCGCCCGGGCGGTTGACCAGAATCTCGGTCACCGTGTCGCGGTCCAGCCACTGGCGGAACGGCGCGAGATAGGCGTCGAGATAGACCGACCCGCTGGCAGGAGGCGCAGCGGTGGTCACGATGGGATCGGGCAATTGCGGGTCACCCAGCTGGTGTATCTCGGCGGGCATTGACGAAGCCTTACCCTACAACCGCGGGGCGCGGCTGAAATCGAGATGGCGCGAGGTGAAGACGCGGATCGGTTCGCCCTGGCGCACGCGCACGGTGGGCGGGCGCTGGCCATCCTGCTGCAAGGCGGTAGAAGCAGCCGTCTGCCCGCCACCGAGGATCACCGACGTACCGCCGCTGGCAATCGTGGTCAGCCCGCCGATTACCGACAGCAGCATGGCCGATCCGAAGCGGTCGAAGAAATGGCTGTCCACTTCGCCCGCAAGGCCGGTGGTGCCGTCAAAACCGGTGGCCGGGCTGGCGAGGTTGACCGATACGCCATCGGGCCGGATCAGCGTGGTCCAGATGACATAGGCGCGGCGCTGGCCCGCCTGCAGCCCGCTCTGGTACTGGCCGACCAGGCGGCTGGAACGGGGGACCAGAACCCGCCCGCCATCGAAGCTGCGCACGTCCTGGCTCACCACGGCGCGGACATATCCCGGCACATCGGTGTTGATTGCAGTTTCCAGGATGGCCGGGATCATCGTGCCTTGACTGATCGTGGTAGCGGGATCGAAGCTCTGCTGCGCGGTGGCGGGACCGCCGCCGATGCCGCCGATGCGCGCGGCGAAATCTCCGGCAGAGCCCGAACCGGCGATCACGCTGCCATCGGGTGCAGTCGCCTGGGTGGGAGCAGCAACAAGCTGGCTGCCCGGCGCGGCCCCGGCATCGTAGACCAGCACCGGCGAGCCATAGGGGTTCAACTGCGGTTGCTGGGCATAGTCGGCATAGGGCGGCTGCGACAGGACCGGCCCCGCCATGCCCTGCTGCATGTCGGGCTGCACGGCCCCGGCATTGGCCGATGGCAGGGCGTTGATGTCTGGCGGCGGGGTCGCAACGGCGGTCTGCGCGGGCGGCACGGTGGCAGGTGCGGCAGGCTGGGCGGCCTCGTCCGGCATGCGGCTGGCGTTGAGGCCCCACAGGGTGGCTGCGCCCAGCAGGGCGACAAAACCGATCCCGGCGGCCAGGCCCAGGGCATCGGAATGGCCCTTGCGGTTGGCGACGGCGGGATAGCTGGTGCGGCTGGCAAGATCGATGATCTCGGTCGTCGCGTCCTCGCGCGGGTCGCGATCATTGGAAGCGGCGGAATTCTTTTCGGGCAGGCGCATGGCGAGTTTCATGGCTCTAGGCTCCGGCAAGCGCGGCAGGACGCTGGTTGACGAGGCGGGCGGTGTTGTCGCCCGATCGCAGGATGATTTCGGCAGGCACGGCGTCGATCACTATGACATCGCCGCGTACGGCAAAGTTGACCGGGCCTTCCATGCCCTGCTCGTCCTTGATCAGGATCGCGGGCATGGCCTCGCCCACCGGCCAGGCGAGGAAAGTGGCAGAACCGTTGTCGTACACCGTTTCGGGCAACAGCGCGGGCGCGCCTTCACTGGCCCAGGCAAAGTTGAGGCTGGCGGGATCGATAATGGCGAAATCGTCGGTCGCGGCGGCCATTTCCAGCGGATTGGCGCGTTCGATCCGCGAACCGTCCTCGGCCAGTTGCACGTCCTCTTCCTCCTCCACCGGCTCGTCCGCATAGGTGAAGCTCAGGACGTAGAGCGGGTTGCGGTGCGCCGGGCTGGCGACGAGATCGAACAGGTAGACCCGCCGGTCGGTCACCACGGTCATGTTGGTGGTGGCACGTTCGGACAGGGGCTTCACGAACAGCAGGTTGGCGCTGCGGCTGGGGGTGACCTGCCACTTCTGCGAATCGCCGATGGCGACGTTCTGGATCTGCTCGCCATCGGCGAAGCGGATAGTGGCCTGGACGTTCACCTGGCCAGCCACGCGGACCACTTCGCTGTCGGAATATTCGCGCACCACCAGCCGGGGATCGCCCTGGGCGATTGCGGGGGAGGCCAGCGAGGCACTGGCAAGCAGGGCCGCGATGAGGATGGCGCGGGTCATGATGGTTTTCTTTCAGGTCTTGCCGAGGAGGCTGGTCGTGCAGGCGCGGATTTGAAACGGCTGCCGATCCCGCGCGCGCGGGATGGGGAGGTACTGTCGGCTTGGCCGCTGGCGGCGGAACCGGCCGCTCCGGCGATGATGCGGGTTTCGCGGGTTGTCGCCCGGATTTCGCCGCTGTCGTTGGCTGCTATGGGCATATTTGCAGCAACGCGGATATCGCGGGCGGGGGCGGCGGACATTCCTGCGGCTCCGGCAGCGGCGACGCCGGGTGATGTTGCAACCTGCGAAACGCGGTCGGTCGCGGGCACCCGGTCGCGCTGCTCGTCATTGCGGTCGGACCCGCCGGCAAGGCCGAACACACTCCAGCCTGCCACCATGGTGCTGGTGACTTTCATCACCATGGCCATCAGCGCCAGATGCACCGCGCCGATCATGAAGAAGGCCATGGCCGGGCGCACGTCGATCTGGCCGGGCGTGGTCATCAGCGAGGACAGCACGGGGGTGGCCAGTTCCAGCATCAGCGTGCCGCCCAGCACGGCGAACAACGGCGCAAGCGCCATCAGCACGGCAGCTTTCAGCCACCCGGCAAACAGCCCGCGTGTCCCTTTGAACAGCGCCATGACGATGAAAATGGGGCCTAGGCCCAGCAAGACTGCCAGTGCGATCTTGCAAGTGGCGAGTACGCCGACCGTGCCCAGCAGCAGCATGGTGCCGCCCGCCCACAGCAGCCCCGGCGGCGAGAAGATCGAGGTGGTTTCGGACGCGCCCGCGCCGCCCGAAGCCTCCATCAGCGAATACATCACCACGTCCAGCTTGTCGGCAAAGATGGTGCTGGCAGAGCCCTGCGTCCCCATCATCACGCCCGCGATCTGGTCAGGCCCGCCGACCAGTAGGCCCCAGAATACGTTCTGGAAGGCGATCCAGCTGGTCGCTAGGGTCAGCACCACGCCCAGCGTGATGATACGGGGGGCCAGCGCCGACAGGCCGATGCGCAAACGCCCGGTAATGAGGCCATAGCCGAGCAGCGCAACGAAGATCGACAATATGATCTGCAAGGGCAGCAGAAACGCGCCCTCCGGCCCGAAGATGCGGCTGAAAGCGGCCTGCGACATGGCATTGGCCGCGCAGTCGATCGCCCGCAGGCTCGCCCCAATGCCCGCGCCCACGCCTTCGAGCGCGGCCTGGCACTGGTCAACCCCGCCAGCGGGGGGAGGGGCGGCGCTGGCCATCATTCGGCGGCTTCCCGGTCGTCGATCTTGTCGTCAGGTGCGGGAGTGCCCGGCCAACGCTTGCCGGTCAGCGCCGGGAACCACTGGGCAGGATCGTCACCCACTGCCTCACGCAGCAGGTCGAGCCGCCGCACGGTGCTTTCGCGGCCGGACAGCACGGTCAGCACTTCAGGCGCGTTCGACAAGTCGAGCCGCACGACTACGCTGGCATCAGGCTGGCGCACGAGGAAGCAGCGGCTGTGGGCGGGCAGGCTGCGGATCAGCGCCAGCTCGTGCTCGGTCAGGCCGAACCCGTCGCAATAGTCTTCCGCGCGGGCGCGGGCGTTGGGCATGAAAATCATCGTGGCGGTCTGTTCCACCAATGCGGTGGAAATGCGGCTGTCGAGTGCATCGCGTGCGCTCTGGGTGGCGAAACCGACCAGTGCGTTGCGCTTGCGCAGCGTCTTCAGCCAGTCGCGGATGCGGGCGGCAAAGACCTCGTCGTCCAGCGCCTTCCAGCCCTCGTCGATCAGGATCATCGTCGGCTCGCCGTCCAGCCGCTCGTCTATGCGGTGGAACAGGTACATCATCACCGGCGTCCGCAGGCGCGGGTTTTCCAGCAGCGCGGTCATGTCGAAACCCATGACGCGGGTGGTCAGGTCGAGCTTGTCGGTGGCGTTGTCGAACAGCCAGCCGTTCTCGCCATCCTCGATCCAGGCGGACAGGCGGTCGGCCATGTCGCCCGGCTGCGGGCGGCGGCTGCCCGATACCAGTTCCTTGAAGTGGCGCAGGCGGCGCAAGCTGGAGTCGTTGGCATAGGCCGCATCGACCGCTGCGGTGATGACTTGCAATTCCTCTGCACCCTCGGCCTTCAGCAGCACGCCCAGCCAGTCGCGCAGGAAGGCGCGGTTGGCGGGAGTATCGGGCAGGGAGAGCGGGTTGAAGCCCGAAGGCTCGCCCGAGCGCACCCGGTCATAGGAACCGCCGATGCCGCGAATGAACAGCTCCGCGCCGCGATCCTTGTCGAACAGGATCGTGCGGGGGCGGAACTTCTGCGCCTGTGCCGCGAGGAAGTTCATCACCACCGTCTTGCCCGAACCCGACGGTCCGATGACGCTGAAATTGCCGAGGTCGCCGTGGTGGAAATTGAAGAAGAACGGGGTGGAACTGGTGGTCTGCAACAGCGTGACCGCCTGCCCCCAGTGGTTGCCATCGGCCTGTCCCAGGGCAAAGCCGTGGAAGCTGCCGAAGCTCGCCATGTTGGCGGTGGTGATCAGCGCGCGGCGGACGAGGTAGCTCTCGTTGCCGGGGAACTGGCCCCAGAAGCACGGCTCCAGGTTGGTGTCCTCGCGCACGGTAATCGCGCCGGTATCGGCGAGCGCGGCGGCCACGCGGGCGGCGGCATCGTCGAGCCGGTCGAGCGTGGTCTCGCGCACCAGCACCGACAGGTGGTGATCGCCAAACGCCACCGATCCTGCGCCCAGTTCGTCGCGCGCGGCCAGCATGTCGGCCCGCTCGGCCTGGGCATCTTCGTCTGCCGCGCGCAGGCGGCGCAGGGCAAGGTCGATCCGCTCGCGCGCGGACTGGCGTTCCTGCGGGGCGAAACTCTCGGTTACGACCATCTCGTGCGGCAGGCGCAGGATGCCATCCAGCAGGCCCGGGCTGGTCGCGTCGGGATAGTCCTTGAGGCTGAGCATGGCGGCGCAATCGGCCCCCGTGGCCCCGCGCAGCTCCATGGCATCAATGCCGAAGCTGGCGCGGCGATAGGGCAGCATCTGGCCGATATCGGTCGCATCCTCCGGACGGCGGACAGGCCGCATCTCGCCGTTATAGAGCGCGGAGAGCAGTTCGAGCAGCTCGTTGTTCACCTGCCCGCTGGCACCGGTGTAATCACCCAAGGGCTGCGCGCCGTAATCGCCCAGCGATGCGGCCAGCGCCTGCAAGGCGGCGCGAAGCGAGCGGATGTCGCGGTGGTCGATCTCCTCGGCCTCGGTCGCCTTGCCCTTGAACAGCTTGCCCAGCTTCTCTCCCCAGCCGGCCTTCCCGCGCGCCGGGCGGCGCACCAGGGTGACGAACTGGTCGTTGACGAACAGCGATCCGGAAGACAATCGCTCACGCCAGCGGGCGTCGATATGGGCGCTAAGCGGATCGTCGAACTGCGCGTCCAGCTCCACCGTCACCCGGCGGCGGATGACATGGTGATAGAGCACGAAGCGGGCATCGAGATTGCTCCGCAGCATCACCTCGCGGGTGGCGGCGTGGGCGTTGAGCGCCTGGGTGTCCTCGGTCTCGAACAGCAGGCCCGGCACCTGCAGCGCGCCCATCAGCGATCCGTCGCGCAGCAGCACGACATCGGCATCGACCAGCGCCGCGTAGGGCAGCCGGTCGCCTGCTGGCGCTTCCTTGGCGCTCCAGGCGGCGGCTCCGAGCCACTTTTTGCTCATCGACTTGCTCCTATCGCCGTTTTTCGGCGCCGCTCAGGCGGTATAACTGTTGCAGCCCCAGCGCTTGAAATTGCGCACGCGCGGGCATTTGCTGACTTTGGTGATCCACAGGTTGAACACCCGCGGTTCGCGCAGGCAGGCGAAGTAGCCGACCACATGGACCGCCAGCGGAACCGCGAGCATCCAGAAGCTCTTGAGGATCAGGAATGCCCAGGCCGAAACCATCATGTTGATGACGTAATAGTCCAGCGTCACGCCCATGAACATCTGCGGGCGGGTAAGCGCGCGGTGGACGCGGTGGCGGACCAGTTGCACCGCCTCAGCTCGCCGACTGGATACCGGCGACGATCACCGGTGCGCCGAAGATGATGAAGATGCCGATGATGACCGTGGCACCGAAGCGCCAGTTCATCCGGCCGGTCAGCATGCCGAAGCCGACCGCGGCAATCGCCATCACGGCAACAGCCGTGGCGACATTGCCCAGCAGCGTCCCCTGCAGCCACATCAGCGCCGATTCGATCGGACCGGACCCGGCGGTGGACTGGGCATGGGCCGTTGCGGGCACAAACAGGGCGGCAAATGCGAACAGGCGGGCAATAAGGGACATTGTTATCGGCTACTCACAGCAGGGGATGAAGGGGCGGAATGGCTGGCCAGGCGGCCCATGATCGCGGCGACATAGTTTTGCGTCTCGCGGATGCGGGGAATGCCGCCTGCGCTGATGACCCGGCCGGGACCGGCGTTATAGGCGGCAAGGGCGCGTTCCAGATCGCCGTCGAAGCGGTTCAACTGTTCGCGCAGGTAGCGCGCCCCGCCTTCGAGGTTGGCGAAGGGATCGTCGGGGTTCACCCCAAGGTCGCGCGCGGTGCCGGGCATCAGCTGGGCAAGCCCGCGTGCACCGGCATGGGAAACGGCATTTTCGCGCCAGCGGCTTTCCTGCCAGACCAGCGCTTCAATCAGGGCAGGCGACAGGTCATAACGTGCGGCAAGTGTCGCGACGGCCTGCACATAGCGCAAAGGCACGCCGCCGGCATGGCGGGTGGTATCGGCCACGGCGTGTTCGGGCACGGCCAGTGCCGACAGCGGGACGTCGGATACGGCAGCAGGCGAGGGTCTTTCGCTCGCCATCCCCGGCCCCGAAAGCCAGCGCGCCTCGCCACCGGTGCCCACTTCCAGCACGTCGGCACGCGCAGGCGCTGCCGGCAGCATGGCCAGCACGAATGCAGCAATGAGGGCGCGCCGAAGAATCACCGTTAAAACCAAGCCTCCAAGCCCGAGCCAATGCTTACAACAAATGACAGCGGCGTGACAGGCCATGACCTAAATGCGCCTTCTGCAAGCAAAAGGGTCCGGCGGCCATGGCCACCGGACCCTGTTGAAGCCTAATGCTGAGCTGGTCTCAGTTCATTGCCACACGCGACTGTTCGAGCGCACGCAAGGCGGTGCGGGCGGCGCGGCGGGAATCGGTCCAGCTGCCGTCGGCCAGTTCGAGCTGGTAGCGGATGTCGCTGGTGGCGGCTTCGCGATAGGCAGCCTCGGCCCGCGCCGTGTCACCCAGTGCGGCATAGGCAGACCCGAGGTTGATCAGCAACGCCGGATCGCCGGGATTGTCGGCCCGCAGCGCCTCAAGCGCCTCGACCGCCGCGCGCGCTTCGCCCGTGACGAGGGCATCATAGGCGACTTCGCGCTGTTCGCGCATGGGCTCGTCGATCACGCCGAGCGATCCGGCCTGGGCGAAGGCCAGTGTCCCGAATAGTATGGTGGCCAGCATCGTATCTCTCCTTTGACCTGTTGTTGAGAGGCAGGATGCATGGCCGCGCGGCTCGCTGCAACAAAACCGTAACAGTGTCATAAAACTGCAATATCGAGCAGGGTCACGGCCTGCCCCGAGTCGGACTCCTGGTTGGTCACGCAGTGGTCCAAACCCTCGCCTGTGGATAGTGCCCGACAACCGTAACATAGACCGCAAACTGTCACATCGCGGCCCTAGCTGGCGATTCGCGACATGCACGTCGCACCGCCATTCCTGCCGCAATCCCGGCTATATCAGGGGACCGCTCGTTGTGACCAAACTTTCCCGTACTCTCGCCTTTGGCTGCTCGATCCTGGCCTTGTCCGCCTGCGGTCCCGAAGAAATTGCTTCGCCCGGCACCGGTGGCAACGTCACCATCAACAACAACACCACCAACCCGCCTGCGCCCACGCCGACCCCCACGCCGACTTCGTCGCTGGTGACCCCGGCCACCGGCTGCCCGACGATAACTGCTGCTGGCGGTCTGGCCGACGAAGGCACGATCACCGGCCCGACCGGCACCTGGCGGGTTTGCGCCCTCCCGCTGGTCATCGATGAGAGCAGCAACCTGCCCTATATCCCCGGCCTGCTCTATCGCCTCGCCGGCCAGACCGCGATCGGGACCGACCAGGGCGCTGCCTCGACCGGCAACGACGTGACCCTGTCGATCGAGCCGGGCGTGATCGTCTATGCCTCGGGTTCGTCCTACCTTGCCGCCACTCGCGGCAACCGCCTGAACGCCGTCGGCACTGAAGATCGCCCGATCATCTTCACCAGCCGTGACAACGTGCTGGGTCTCAACGGTGAAAACTCGTCGAGCCAGTGGGGCGGTGTCGTGCTTCTCGGCCGTGCGCCGGTTGTCGACTGCGTTGCAGCGGGCGCCACTCCGGGCTCTGCTGCTTGCGAATTCGCCCTGGAAGGTTCGGCCACTCCGGCCTTCGGTGGTGGTACGAACAGCGCGGATAACTCGGGCCGCCTGGAATTCGTCCAGATCCGCTTCTCGGGCTTCATCCTGGGTAACGACAACGAACTGCAGGGCCTGACCACCGTGGGCTCGGGTTCGGGTACCATCATCAACAACCTCCAGTCGGTCAACAGCTCGGACGATGGCGTCGAATTCTTCGGCGGCAGCGTCAACATGAAGAGGCTGATCGTTTACGGCGCCGAAGACGATTCGCTTGACGTGGACGTCGGCGTGAAGGGCCAGTTCCAACACGTGATCCTGTCGCAACGCGCCGTGGGCGATGCCCTGGTTGAAGGCGATTCGAGCAATGGTCGCGAGGACCAACTTCCGCGCACCGATGTGGTCATTGCCAATGCCACGATGATCAAGCGCACTCCAGGCAGCGCCGGCCTGCGAATCCGCGGTGGCATGGATTTCACGGTGGTCAACTCGGTTATTCTGGACTTGTCGAGCAATTCGCAATGCCTGCGGATTGATGACGCCCAGACCATGCGCGAAGCCAATGTCGGCTTGCAGGATGATGGCCCGCCCGTCTTCGCTTCGAATGGCTTCCAGTGTCCCACGTTGACCCGTAATGGCAGCATTGGCAACGATCCGGGGCCGACGGCGGCCCAGGCGCTCGCGCTCATCACTGGAAATGGCAACAACACTGCCTACACCAACACACTGGTGAGCGGCTATTTGAACGGCCCTAACGAAACCGCCTTCACGCCGATCTTCGATGTGACTGCCCTGTCGAGCTTCTTCTCCGTCACCACCTACATTGGCGCGGTATCGCCCGACGACGACTGGACCCAGGGCTGGACCTGCAACATGCAGCTGCTGAACTTCGGCACCGGCAACACCGGTTCGTGCCTCACGCTGCCGGTCTATCCGGCGACCGCCTGATCAGGGCTATCGGGCGCGGGGGTGTCGGCCTTTGCCGACACCCCTCGCTCGGCAATTGTGTTCGGGCGGCTGCCCGTTTGAATTTTTACGACTCATGAGGGAGTCCAGGGCCATGAAGATCGGCAACCGGTTCGCGATCGTACTATCGTTGACCACCGCGCTCACCTTTCCCGCCATCTTTACCACCGGAGCACTTGCCCAGGAAACCGATCCCCAGATTGCGGATGAGGTTGAGGACGAGGAATATCCGGACATCTCGCTCCCCGGTGCCAATACCATCATCGTGACCGGGCGGATCAACCGCGATCCCACCCGCAGTTCTTCCCAGGTCATCAGTGTCCTGTCGAGCGAACAGATCGCCCGCACCGGCGAAGGCGACATCGCTGGCGCCCTAAGCCGCGTCACGGGCCTGTCGGTGCAGGGCCAGGGCTTCGTCTTCGTGCGCGGCCTGGGTGATCGCTACTCGCTGGCGCTGCTCAACGGTTCGCCGCTCCCCAGCCCGCAGCCGCTCAGCCGCGTGGTCCCGCTCGATATCTTCCCGACCGGCATCATCGCCTCGTCGCTGGTGCAGAAAACCTATTCGGCCAATTTCCCGGGCGAATTCGGCGGCGGTGTGATCAACCTCACGACCCGCGCGGTGCCGGACGAATCCTTCCTGTCTGTCGGCATGGGCGTGAGCGGCAATACCGAAACCACCTTCCACAACGGTCTGTCCTACTACGGATCGGGCACCGACTGGTCCGCTTTCGACGACGGCACGCGCGACATTCCGCCGGCACTGCAGGATTTTTTCGCCAGTGGCGAGCGCATCAATGATCTGTCGATCGAACAGCAGGCAGCCATCGGCAAGCAGCTTGGCAATCCCAACCTGATCCTGCTGCAGAAGATCGGCGATATCCCGGCCAACTGGTCGGGCAGCCTGACCGGCGGCACGGCGATCGATTTCGGCAGCGATGGCCGGCTCGGTGTCATCGGCACCGCCTCGATCAGCAACGAATGGCGCACCCGCGACATCTTCAAGCAGCTGCCGCTGCAGAATTTTTCGTCGGGTACCGATATCAACGAAATCGCCACCGACAACCGCATCACGGTGAACGGCTTGCTTGGCTTCGGTGCCGAGTTCGGCGAACAGCAGATCCGCTGGACCAACCTGTTCATCCGCGACACGCTCAAGCAGGCGCGCCTGGCCGAGGGTGAGGATTTCGTCGATGACGAAAGCTACCAGCAGCAGCAGACCGGCTGGTACGAACGCCAGTTGATCAACAGCCAGTTCGTCGGTGAGTTCGAGCTCGGCCGGGTCTCGCTCGACCTGCGTGGCGGATATGCCCAGACCCAGCGCGAAGCGCCTTACGAGTATGACTTCGTCTATCTGCGGAGCAACACGACCGCGTTCCTGGGCGACCAGTTCGTCAACCAGCTTGATGGCCAGGAAGGCGACGCCCGGGTAGCATTCTCCAATCTGGAAGAGGAACTGTGGTACGGCGGGGCGGACATTTCGGTGCCCCTGCTCGACTGGATGAGCGGCACTGTCGGCTATGCCTATTCCGATACCACGCGCTATTCCGAACGCCGCGAGTTCGCCTTCCGCAATACGGACGGCACCCGCTCACCGGAGTTCCGCCAGGGTGTCGGCCTGCTGCGCCCGGATCTTCTGCTGGGCGATGCGATTATCGATTACTTCCGGCTGCGCCTGGTCGAACCGGGCGAGAACGCGGCGGCATTCGACGCCGGGCTGGAAGTCCACGCCGGATATGCCATGCTGCGGGGCGAGCCGGCCGAAGGGTTCTCCTTCGACGTTGGTGTCCGGTATGAAGACGCGCAGCAGTTCGTAAACCCGGTCGAAGTGTTCAACACACCGATCGCGATCATCAGCGGCACCAGTCTCGACAACTCCTACTGGCTGCCGTCGGGCACTGTCACCGTTACGCCGTTCGATGATCTGCAGGTGCGGGCCCACGCTTCACGGACGATCGCCCGGCCGCAGTTCCGCGAATTGATCTTCCTGCCCTATTTCGATCCGGAAATCAGCCGGTCGTTCGAAGGCAATCCGTTCCTCGTGGACAGCGAACTGACCAATTACGAACTGCGCGCCGAATACTACATGGGTCGCGGGCGCAGTGTGTCCGTGGCCGGGTTCTACAAGGACATCAAGAACCCGATCGAAGTGTTCTCGCGGTTCAACGACAACGCGCAGACATCATCCTTTGCCAACGCGCCCCGGGCCACGCTGATGGGCGTGGAGGTCGATGGCCAGTACAACTTCGATCTGGCGGATCTCGGCGGACTGTTCTCGACCAAGGAACTGGTTGTCGTTGCCAACTACACCTACACCACTTCGGACATTTCGGTGAAGGCTGGCGATACCACGCTAAACCAGCGCGGTGCTGTCATCCAGGCTTCCGACCTGTTCCGCGATGGATCGCAGTTGACCGGCCAGTCCGACCATATCGCCAACCTCCAGCTCACCCTTGAGGATACCGAGCGTCTGCAGCAGTTTACGGCGCTGGTATCCTATGGCAGCGAGCGGGTGACCAGCCGTGGCAGCGGCGCTATCCCCGATGTTGTCGAAGATCCGGGCATCAAGGTTGACCTGGTTGTGCGCCAGGGCTTGAACCTGTTCGGTCGCGATGCCGAATTCAAGCTGGAAGCGCGCAACATCTTCGGCCGCATCAACGAAGAGTTCCTGGCCGATGCGAACAACCGGCTGGAAATCAACACCTACAAGATCGGCACGTCGCTATCGGCATCTGTTTCGGTTGATTTCTGACAGACCAAGACCCGGCCAGCGATTGCCGGTGACACAGTTAGAAAACCCCCGTCCGGTATCCCGGGCGGGGGTTTTTGTTTGTCGGGCGCCTTGTTAATCGGGCAGCGCGGGGAAAGTGGCGCGCCTCAGGGCAGGTCGAGCACGTAGCCCTTGCCGTGGACCGTGCGTAGCAGTTGGCCCGCACCCGCTTCGCGCAGGCCGAAGCGCAGGCGCTTGATCCACACGTCCACCGTGCGCAGGTATTCCGGGTCGCCCGCCTTGCCCAGCGCATCGACCAGTTCCTGCCGGGTGAGGATGCGGTTGGCGTTTTCGACCATGAACCGCAGGACGCGGAATTCGTTGGGCCGCAGCGGCACCAGGGTGCCTTTCCACCGCGCCTGTTCGCCTGCCACGTTGATCTGCAGGTCGCCCGCATCGACCATCTGGCGCAGTGGCGGGCGCGAGCCATTGGCGTGGAGCGCCAGCACCCGGTCGAGTATGGCCTGCCGGTCGAGCGGACCGATCGCGTAATCGTCAGCCCCCGCTTTCAGCGCGCGGCGGCGGTCATCGGGATCGTCGGCTTCGAGCACCATCGTGACATGGGCATCGCCCAGCCGCGGATCGGCGCGCAGTCGGCGGCACATCTCGAGGCCCGACAGGTCGTCCATCACCCAGTCCACGAAGGCCCAGACCTGTCCTTCGACCAGCTTCTGCGGTCCGGCCGGGGTGAGCAGGCCGAACGAGAACTCCGCCTCGCCGTTGGAGAACCGGTCGAACCGCGCTGCCTGCTGGTCGGTGGTGACGATACTGACGCGGTTCATCGGTGTGGCCCCTGCCGTTGGTGCACGGGAGGTGGCATGGCGATGTGACTCGCATATGACGGAAATTGGGCCGAACCGCGTAATGCCGCGCCTGCGCTTGACCGGATGATGGCGGCGGCGCAGGCGATGGTGGCGGAGACGGAGGGATTCGAACCCTCGATACCCCGGTAGGAGTATGGTTCCTTAGCAGGGAACTGGTTTCAGCCACTCACCCACGTCTCCGGATCGCAGCGGCGAGTGGGCCTATAACGGTGCTATCGGGCGGGAGCAAGCGCGGCTGCAGATTTCCGCAAATTCCCTCATACGGTGCGCCAACGCTACGCCGGGCTCCGCATTTCACCCTGCCATTCGATTCGATTCACCGCAAAACGGACTCGGGTCGGCGCGCGTTCATTGATGCTTCACGCGCAAAGGATTCTGTTGGCCGGTGATCCGGACTGTATTGGTCCGGTGTGTTGGACGAGGGAGGCCTACCCATGCTGATCCGCATCGCCGCTGCCTGCCGCAAGCATGGGCTCGGCATGGCCGCCGCCATGCTGGCGGGCCTTGCCGCAGCGCCACTTGCCGCGCAGTCGATCGAACGCATCGATCCCGATTCCGCGATCGATGCAGACCTCGTCCGGCCCCAGGCTCCGGCCGCATCACCCGCTCCGGTCCCGCAGGTCGCGCCACCGACCGAGCGGTATGAGGCACCTGCCCCCCGCTATGCCGATGCCACGCTGGACCTGCCGCCCGAAACCTATCCTGCACCCGCGGCCACCACTGCCAACACGGCCGCAACCACGGTCAATCCTTCCGCTACCTACGCCGAGGACGACCTGATCGGCGCAGCCGAAGGCCTGTTCGGCAAGGGTGCCGAGGGCCTCGCCCGCCTGATCGAGGACATTCTCGAAAAGCAGGGTGAGCCCAATGCCTATATCGTCGGGCGCGAGGGCGGCGGCGCATTCGTGCTGGGTGTACGCTATGGTTCGGGCACGCTGTTCCACCGGATTGAAGGCAATCGCCCGGTGTACTGGACCGGCCCGTCGATCGGTTTCGATGCCGGTGCGAATGCGGGCAACACCTTCGTGCTGGTCTATAATCTTGACGATACCGAGGAGCTCTATCGCCGCTATCCGGCGGGCGAGGGGCAGGCCTATCTGGTGGGCGGGTTCACCGCCAGCTACCTGCGGCGCGGCAACACCGTGCTGATCCCCATCCGCGTGGGGGCAGGGCTGCGGCTCGGCGTCAACGCGGGCTATATGCGGTTCAGCCACGAACAGCGCTGGCTGCCCTTCTAGCAGCGGAAAACCTCCCTGGCGGTTTGAATTGTCCTTGCCGTTGCGCGTGCGCCGCGGCTAGGAGCGCGGCGCTATGCTGGACAAACTCGAACAACAACCCGCCGATGCGCTGCTGGCGCTGATCAAGCTTTTCGAAGCGGACCCGCGATCCGACAAGATCGACCTTGGCGTGGGCGTATACCGCACCGCCGACGGGGCGACCCCGGTGTTCACATCGATCAAGGCTGCAGAAGCCAGGCTGGTGGCCGAGCAGGAGACCAAGGCCTATCTCGGGCCGGAAGGCGACATGGGCTTTGTCCATGCGTTGATGCCGCACATCTTCGGCGGCGGCGATCCCTCGCACGGCGGGCGGATCGAAGGCATGCAGACCCCCGGCGGGACCGGCGCGGTGCGCATTGCCGTGGCCATGGCCAAGAAGGCCGGCGTCACCCGTATCCACATGGGCACGCCGAGTTGGCCCAACCACGCGCAGATCCTTGCCGATACCGGCGTCGAGATGGTCGGCTTCAGCCATGCCGCCGCAGACGGGTCGACCGATATGGAGGCCCTGCGCACGACCTTGCACAATGCGCAGCCGGGCGATGCGGTGCTGCTGCACGGCTGCTGCCACAACCCGTCCGGCATCGATTACACCCCCGCCCAGTGGGACGAGATTGTCGGCCTGCTGGAAGAAACCGGCGTGCTGCCGATCGTGGACCTGGCCTACCAGGGCCTGGGCGTGGGGATGGACGAGGATGCCTATGGTACCCGCGCCCTGGTCGCCCGCCTGCCCGAAGCGCTGATCGCCTATAGCTGCGACAAGAATTTCGGCCTCTATCGTGACCGCGTGGGCGCCTTCTATGCGCTGACCCGCGATGCCGCGCAGACCACCGCGGCCCTGTCGAATGGCCATGCCCTGGCCCGCGCCAGCTGGTCGATGCCGCCCGATCACGGCGCTTCAGCCGTGCGCATGGTGCTGACCGATGCCGCGCTGACGGCCGACTGGGTGGCCGAACTCACCTCGATGCGCACGCGCATCCAGCAAGTGCGCGCAAAGCTCGCCGCTGCGGGCAGTGCGGGCGCGGTCGATCTTGTGCCGCTGGGCCGCCAGCAGGGCATGTTCGCCATGCTGCCGCTGAACAAGGACCAGATCGCTGCCCTGCGTGCCGATCACGGGGTTTACATGGCCGGTTCCGGCCGCATCAACATCGCCGGACTGACCATGGGCAACATCGACAAGTTCGTCGGCGCTCTGGCGGCGGTGAGCGGGTGACATGGACCGCCAGCCGGTCCTCATCGGGGAGCGGCTGGTCCTAAGGCCGCTACGGGACGACGACTGGCAGGCGCTATATGCCGTCGCCAGCGATCCGCAATTGTGGGCCCGCCATCCCATGCACGACCGCTGGCAGGAACCGGTATTCCGCGCCTTCTTTGCCGATGCCCTGGCCCAGGGCGGGGCGCTGGTGGTGACGGAACGGTCGACCGGTGCAGTGATCGGCTCCTCGCGTTTCCAGGGCCATGATCCGGCAGATGGCGGCAGTGTCGAGATCGGCTGGACCTTCCTGGCGCGCCAGCACTGGGGCAGCGGCCTCAACGCCGAGATGAAGCGGCTGATGCTGGTCCATGCGTTCCGGTTCGTTGAGCGGGTGCTGTTCCGGGTAGGCGAGGACAATGTCATCTCCCGCCGCGCCATGGAGAAGATCGGCGGCCGACTGCTGGACGAGGAGGAGCGCATCGCCACAGATCGGGGCGAGATCGTCCACGTGGTCTATGAAATCCACCGCGCCCTGTTTGCCGCGGGGCCGCTGGCTAGGCCCTGAAGCTCGCCATCCGCTGGAGGTAGCGCGCGACCGTATCGATCTCCAGGTTCACCTCGCCGCCTTGCGGCAGTTCGCCCAGCGTGGTGACTTCGGCGGTGTGGGGGATTACGTTGAGGCCGAAATGGACTGATCCGTCGGGACGGTCATCCACTGAATTCACGGTGAGGGAAACGCCATCGACCGTGATCGAACCCTTGGCGGCGATGAACGGGGCCAGTTCCTTGGGTGCGGCGATGACGGCGCGCATCGAATCGCCTTCGGGCCGCCAGTCCACCACGCGGCCCACGGCATCGACATGGCCGGTCACGATGTGGCCGCCCATCTCGTCTCCCAGCCGGAGCGAGGGTTCGAGGTTGAGCGAGCGGCCCTTGTGCCACATGTCCCTGGCCGTACGGCTGACGGTCTCGGCCGAGACATCGACTGCGAACCAGCGCGCGCCTTCCTCGCCGCCCTTCTGCACTACGGTCAGGCATACGCCCGAACAGGCGATGGACGCGCCGATGGCGATGGTGGCCGGGTTGAACGGGCAGGATATAACCACCCGCAGATCACCGCGCTGTTCGACGCTGTCGATCGTGCCGATGGCGGTGACGATGCCGGTAAACATGCTGGATCCCTTCAGGTCGGCAGGTAGGTCAGCAGCATATCGCCGCCTATGGGCCGCCGGTCAACGCAGGTGAAGCCCGGCGGTGCGCTGCCCTGGGTCGCGGCACCGAGCGGGCCATAGGCGGGGATGCCGGTGCCAAGATCGTGCGGGGCGCAATAGACCTGCAGCAGATCGACCAACCCTGCCTGCAGGAAAGCTGCCGCCGTGGCCGCGCCGCCTTCGACATAGACATATTGCATCGGTAACAGGCCCGCCACATCCCCGGGCCGCGCCAGCCGGTCCCATCCCGCCGGAGCCTCGCCCCGTGTCAGCACGAACCGGCGGGGGGAGCGCTGCTCCAGCCCCGGCAGCCGCACGTCCAGCCGCGGGGCATCATTGCGCAAGGTCGCGCCGCCCACCACGATCGCTTCGGCCAAGGCCCGCTGGCGGTGGACATGGGCGCGGGCGACGGGGCCGGTGATCGGCACTGGTTCGCCCGACAGCGGCCCGATGAAGCCATCTTTGCTAACCGCCAGCTTCAGCGTGACATGCGGGCGGCCAAGGGTCTGGCGGGTGAGGAACCCGGCCAGGCTTGCGCGGCAGGCGGGATCGTCTGCCAGGTCCACCGCCACGCCAGCCATGCGCAAACGGTCCATGCCCTTGCCATCGGTACGCGGATCGGGGTCGGCACAGCCCACCACCACCCGCGCAAGGCCAGCAGCGGCAACCAGTCCGGCACAGTCGGGGCCGCGAGGGGAGGGGTGGGCGCAAGGCTCCAGCGTGACATAGAGCGTGGCGCCCTTTGCCGCCGGTCCTGCCTGGGCGAGGGCTACGGCCTCGGCATGGGGCCGCCCGCCGGGAGCGGTCATACCGCGCCCCACCACCACGCCCTGCTTGACCACAATGGCGGCAACGGCGGGGTTGGGCGCAGTCAGCGGGCGGGCGCGCGTGGCGAGGCTGGCAGCTGCCGCCAGCCACCGCGCGTAGTCCGGAGCACTGTCAGCCAAGCGCACGGGCGCAGTATTCTTCCACCGTGACAAGTTGTTCCGGCGTCGGCTCCGGCGCGTTGGCGGCGGCTTCGGCCTCGGCGGCAGCGCGGTTAGCCTCCGCCTCTTCCACCATCTTGTCCACATCGAGGAAGGTCGCCCGGCCCAGCGCGATGTACATTTCCCGCCGCAGTTCGGCGCGGGCATCGAGCCGGGCCTGCATCGCGTCCTTCAATTCCTGGTTGCGGCAGTTGGAGGCGATGATTTCCTGCTCGGTGCGATTGTCTTCGTAGGTCGAGATGAAAATGATCTCGGGCGCTGCTGGCTGGGTGCGGTAATCGTCCGGGATGAACAGCATGAACAGGGAAAAGGTGATCGCCAGCGCCAGGCCCAGCACCGGCCAGCGGTGCCTGTTCGGCTCCTGCCAGACCGTGATCAGGTCCTGCGCCGCCCTGCGGGGGGAGATACTGCGGAAAAATTCCTTCATGCCGCCCAGATAGGGGGTAGCGGGCGGCAGCGCCAGTAGTGAAGTAGGCGGCGGATTCAGCCGAAAGCGGCGTAGAGCCTGCGGCCCTCGCGCTTCAGCCACAGGTCGGCTGCCTTGATGTCGTCCTCGTACAGCTCGCCAAGCAAGGCATGGAACGCGGGCGAATGGTCGAAATGGACAAGGTGCGCCACTTCGTGCGCCACGACCGATCGGCGCACATGGTCGGGCGCCATGACCAGCCGCCAGTTGATGCGGATGCAGCGCCCGGTCTTCCGCTCGCCGGTGCAACTGCCCCAGCGCCGCTGCGCCCGGCTGAGGCGGAGCTGCGGCTGGTCCTCGCCCGCGCGGGAGCAATAGAACGCCAGGTCGTCTGCCAGCAGGGCCAGCGCCTCCCGCTCCAGCCAGCGCTGCAGGCGCGGGGCCAGGTTGTCCTGCGGGCCGCCCAGGGTGATCCGGTCATCGGCCATGCGCGGGCGGCGCGGAGCCTTCTCCTGCCAGTCGACCAGCAGGTCCTGCCCGCGATAGGGCACGCGGCTGCCCGGTGCGATGTGCAAGGCCTGCGGGATGCGGGCAAGCTGCGCTTCGACCCAGCCCGCGCGCTCCTGCGCAAAGGCCATGGCATCGCGCGTGGAACCCCAGCGCGGCAGTGTGATGCGTACCTCGCTGCCGTCGGGCGCCAGCCGCATGGTCAGCCGGGTGGCGCGGGTGTGGCGGCGGATGGTGACCGGCAGTTCGCCGCCCGCCAGCTGCAGCACCGGCTCTGCCGCCTCGCGCCTGAGCCAGTCGAGACTCATCGTTCGGGGCTCATTTCGGCCACTCGACCAGGTGATGCTCGATCGGCCCCGCATCGGCTTCGCTGATGACGCGGCCCGCCACGCTGACCCCGGCGGCGCGCATGGCCTTGTCGTCGCCGGTCAGCAGCGGGTGCCAGTCGGGCAGGGGATCGCCATCGGCGCGGCGGCGGTAGGCGCAGCTTGGCGGCAGCCACGGCACCTTCTTCACCAGTTGCAGCGTCAGCCGCAGGCAATCGGGCACGAAAGCCTTGCGGTGGCGATAGTTGGAACACTGCGCGGTTTGCGTGTCGAGCAGGCGGCAGGCGACATTGGTTTCGGCCACCTCGCCGGTGTCTTCATCCTCCAGCTTGTGCAGGCAGCAACGGCCGCAGCCATCGCACAGGGCCTCCCACTCGTCGCGCGCCAGCACGTCGAGCGGCAGTTCCCAGAATCGCTCTCTCATGAGACTCTCATCGCACCCACATGGCGAGCTGGTCGGCCACACCTTGCGGGCTTTCATCCACCGGCAACAGGGCGATGGGGTTGCCCTCGCGGTCCATCAGGTATCCGGCGCGGGAATGCTGCATCAGGTAGCCGACATTGGCATCGTCCTCGCCGCGCGCATAGAACGCCGAGAAGTTGGTCGCCGCTTCCTCGATAGCTTCGGGGCTGCCGGTCAGTCCGATCAGTTCTTCCCCGAAATTGGCGGTATATTCGACCAGCTTTTCCGGCGTGTCGCGCTCGGGGTCCACGGTGATGAACAGCGGTTGGACATCGCCAGCAAGGTCCGGATTCTCCTCGGCCCAGATGCGGTAGCCCGCCATCATCCGGTTGAGATCGAACGGGCAGACATCGGGGCACCAGGTATAGCCGAAATAGACCATGCGCCACTTGCCGTCATAGTCGCTCCAGCGCACCGTGGCGCCGGTCTCGTCGACCAGGGTGAATGGCCCGCCAATGGGCGCGCCTTCAAGCGGGGGCGGCTCGGTCGGCGCGGATGAATCGCCGCAGGAGGCGAGGGCGAAAGGCATGGCCAGCAAGGCCAGCGCGCGAACAAATGGGAGCTTGGGCATGACAGGGTGGTTCATGCTCTGCTAACGCTGGAGGGGCAAGGGCGAATCCTGCGAAGGCAGGCGGGCTGACCCTTCGGAAAATTGCACGGGAGCATGAGAGGCAGCCATGGGCGCTCTTTTCAAGACACTGGTTAAACTGGGAGCTGCCGCGGCAGCGTTTGGACTGGCAGCTCCGGCAGCTGCGCAGTTCCAGTCCGAAGGAGCCCAGTTCCTCAAAGCGGTCCAGGATCGCGACGGGGCCAAGGTGACCGAGATGCTCGACGTGCCGGGCTCCACCGTGGTCAATGCCCGCGATATCGGCACTGGTCGCAGCGCGATGCATATCGCCGTGGCGCGGCGCGACAGCGTGTGGATCGATTTCCTCTACCAGCAGGGCGCCAATGTGAACGTGGCCGACAACAGCGGCGTTACCCCGCTGATGCAGGCAGTGCAGCTCGGCTTCATCGAAGGTGTCAGCAAGCTGCTGGCCCACGGTGCGCGGATCGATGTGACCAACAATTCGGGCGAGACCCCGCTGATGTACGCCGTCCACGCGCGCAACCTGGAATTGATGCGCGTGCTGCTGCAGGCAGGGGCCGACCCCGATCGCTATGACAATTCGGGCCGTTCCGCGCGCGACTATGCCCGGCTGCGCGGCGAGACCGACGTGACCGTCAGCACCATCGACCGCTACGCCCGCGCCGAGAGCGAGCGCGCCACCACCGGCACCAGCTACGGGCCGCGCTTCTGATGGCGGGCGCTGCTGCCGACCAATCCCTGGCGGGCCTTCGCCGTGCGCTTGGCCCGGCCATTGCCCGGGCGGCAGTATTCGACGGGTGGAGCGATGCCGCGCTGGTTGCAGCGGCAGAGGGCGAGGGCGTCGATCCGGCGGTAGCCCGGCTGGCGTTTCCCGGGGGCGCGATGGACATGATCGCCGCCTTCATCGAAAGCGTGGACCAGGCCATGGCGACGCGCTTCGCCGATGGTTCGCTGGACAGCATGAAAATCCGCGAGCGGATTCGCCAGCTGGTGTGGTTCCGGCTCGAACAGTCGCGCGGGATGGAAGAAGCGATCAGCCGTGCGCTGGCCATCCAGGCCATGCCGCAGAACGCCGCGCGCACCTTGAAGCTGGGCTGGCAAAGTGCCGACGCCATGTGGCGGCTGGCAGGCGATGTGGCCACGGATTACAACTACTACACCAAGCGGGCGATCCTGGCGGGCATCTATGCCGCGAGCCTGGCGGTCTATGTCAACGATGACAGCCCCGGCAAGGCCGATGCCGCTGCCTTCCTCGACCGGCGGATCGACGGGGTGATGAAGTTCGAGAAGGCCAAGGCAAAACTGTTCAGCGGACGCGAGCATTTCGACCTCGCCCGTTTCCTCGGCCGGCTGCGCTACCCGCAGGCCTGAAACTTCTTCTATTGCGAATGAGTTGCAATTAAGCCAAGGCTCTGGCATCGCGCCGCCAGAGACCATGGTCATGTCACCCGATTCCCTCACCCTCGACACGCTGGCACCGCTCACCCGGGCCGAGATCACCGGGGTGGACTGGGCCGTGCTTGCGCCCGAGGAAGCAAAGCGGCTGCGCGCGCTGGGCATTGACCTGGGGGCGGAAGTGACCATCGCACATCGCGGCATATTCGTCGGCAAGGATCCCATCGCCATCGAGATCGGCCGCATGACCGTGGCCCTGCGCCGGGTCCATGCCCGCGCCATGACGGTGCGCGTGCTGTGAACGCGCCTTTCGTTGCCATTTCCACCGCCGCACTGGTCGGCAACCCCAATGCCGGAAAGAGCGCGCTGTTCAACGCGCTGACCGGGGCGCGGCAGAAGATCGCCAACTATCCCGGCGTCACGGTGGAGCGGAAGGCCGGGCGGCTGGTCCTGCCATCGGGCGCGCCGGTAGAACTGGTGGACCTGCCAGGCTCCTACTCGCTCGACCCGTCCAGCCCTGACGAGGAAGTGACCCGCAGCGTCGTCATGGGCGACTTTGCGGGCGAGGCGCAGCCGGATGTGCTGGTGATCGTGCTCGACGCTGCCAATCTCGAACAGCACCTGGTCTTCGCGCAGGAATTGATTGGCCTCGGCCGCCCCACGGTGATCGCGCTCAACATGGTGGACCTGGCCGAGCGGGACGGACTGGTGATCGACCCCGCTGCGCTCGAAGCCGCTCTTGGCGTGCCGGTGGTGCCGACAGTGGCCGTCCGGCGGCGCGGGCTGGACGAGCTCGTCGCCGCGATCGAGGGCGCGCACAACCAGGACCTGTCGCTGCGCCACAATGTCGCGCGCCTTACCATGGGCGAGCGGCGGCTGGCGGCGCATAACATCACCGCGGGCGCGATCCTGTCGGAGAGCGGGGCGCACCAGTTGCACGCCAGGCTGGACAGGGTGCTGCTCCACCCATGGGCCGGGCCGGTGATCCTGTTCGGCCTGCTGTTCGTGATCTTTCAGGCGGTGTTTGCCTGGGCCACGCCCTTTGCCGACGGGATCGAGGCGGGGATCGGCGCGCTGATCGAGCTGGCCAATGCCTATCTCCCGGCTGGCATCCTGCGCGATTTCATCACCCAGGGCGTGCTCAGCGGGGTGGGCTCGGTGATCGTGTTCCTCCCCCAGATCGTCATCCTGTTCGCCTTCATCCTGGCGATGGAGCAATCGGGCTATATGGCGCGGGCCGCCTTCATCATGGACCGGCTGATGGCCTACGTCGGGCTGTCGGGCCGCAGCTTCATCCCCCTCCTGTCCAGCTTTGCCTGCGCCATCCCGGGGATCATGGCGACCCGCTCAATCTCCGATCCCAAGGACCGGCTGACCACCATCCTGATCGCCCCGCTGATGACCTGTTCGGCGCGGCTGCCGGTCTATGCCCTGCTGATCGCCGCCTTCATCCCGCCCACGACAGTCGGGCCGGGCATTGGCCTGCAAGGCCTCGTGCTGTTCGCGCTTTACATGGCCGGGATCATGGGTGCGATGGTGGCGGCGCTGGTGCTGCGCCGCACGGTGACCAAGGGCGCGGCGTCGGGCTTCATCATGGAAATGCCGCGCTACCAGATGCCCCCCTTGCGCGATCTTGCCATCGGCCTGTGGCAGCGCGCCTGGGTGTTCCTGCGGCGCGCGGGCACGATCATCTTTGTCACCACCGTGGTGCTGTGGGTGCTGCTCAGCTTTCCCAAGGCGGGGCCGGGCGAGACCCAGTCCGAAGCCAGCATCGCGGGCCACATCGCCAGCGGGCTGGAAGTGGTGGTGGAGCCAATCGGCTTCAACCACGAGATCGCGCTGGCCCTGATCCCGGCGATGGCCGCGCGCGAGGTGGCGGTGTCCGCTTTAGCCACCACCTATGCCGTCGATGCCGAGGACGAGGAGGAGGCCGCCGCCACGCTCGGCCCGCAACTCGCCGCCGACTGGAGCCTGGCCACGGCGCTCGCCTTCCTCGCCTGGTTCGTGTTTGCCCCGCAGTGCCTTTCCACCATTGCCGTGGCCCGGCGCGAGACCAACGGGTGGAAGTGGCCGATGGTCATGATGGGCTACCTGTTTGCCATGGCCTATTTCTTTGCCGGGCTGACCTACTGGACCGCCGTGTGGCTTGGGCTGGGGTAGGGATAAATCCGCGCCGCCCCTTGGCGCTGGCCATGCTGATTGGCTAGGCCATGCGCCACACAATCAAAGGGAAGCGATTCGATGGCGGGTAGCGTCAACAAGGTGATCTTGATCGGCAACCTGGGGCAGGACCCCGAGGTCAAGTCATTCCAGAACGGCGGGCGCATCTGCAACCTGCGCATTGCGACCAGCGAAAACTGGAAGGACAAGGCCACCGGCGAGCGCAAGGAGCGGACCGAATGGCACACCGTGGTGCTGCAATCGGATGGCCTGGTGGGCGTGGCCGAACGCTTCCTGCGCAAGGGCAGCAAGGTCTACATCGAAGGCCAGCTTCGCACCCGCAAGTGGCAGGACCAGAACGGCAATGACCGTTATTCCACCGAGGTTTCGGTGGGCGGCATCGGTGGCGTGCTGACCATGCTCGATGGCGCACCGGGCGGTGGTTCGGGTGGCGGCGGTGGTTCGCGCGGCGGCGGTGGTGATGATTACGGTTCCGGCGGCGGATCGCGTGGAGGTTCTTCGGGTGGCGGCTGGAACCAGGGCGGCGGCTCGGCCGGTGGTGGCGCAGCAGGCGGTGGCGCGTCGAACTTCGGCGACGACCTGGACGACGATATTCCGTTCTAATGCCGGGTATCTATGCGTAACTGCCTGAAGTTGTGAGAGTTGGCAGAATCGCTAGGTCTTGGAAGGTAAAGAGGCAAATGAGAGTGTAACTAGAGCATCATCAAAGGTCTCTCATAAGTCGGCCTTCTGCAGTGTAACTAGATCATTATTGAGACATTAAGGGCCGTCCCAGCTGGGACGGCCCTTTTTTCGTTTGTCTAAGTTCCCACTATGTTCCTAGAATGGGGGAGGAAAGGTCTGAAAGGAAAATGCATACGAGCCAATACCATGCCGAGGTGATCGTCCTTGAAGGAGGGGAAAGACTGCCCCTCCTCATTGACCGGGCAACGGGCGTCCCCGATGGCTTCGCGACGGATTACAGCTTGGCGGCTCACCGTGGAAAGCCAATTAACACCACACACCGAGCCATCGCAGCCATAGCCATCTTTTACGATTGGGCACGAAGCAGAGAGATCAATCTGGAGAAACGTTTCGGCACGCTGCGATTGTTCACCAGCGACGAACTAACGAGCCTAGCTGATTTCCTCTGGCTTGATCGTCGTCCCGTCCGCAACGGTGCCATGCCTCGATCTGTCGTCGGGCAGACCCAGGGTTCTCGTGTCGATAGCCTTATCGCCTACCTAAAATGGCGGGTGGGGTTGGTCGTCTCCAGTTTATCTAATGATGATGTTCGCGTAGTCCAAGGTAACTTAAGGCTTGAGGCGACGACCGATCAACTGCGAAACTTAAAAGGAAAGAGCGTTTCAACGGAACGTGGCCAGATAGATGAAGGCCAATGTAAGCGTTTGTTTGAGATAGTCCGACCGGGATCGGAAGAGAACCCATTTCAAAAGCGCACCCAGTTGCGTAACTTTGTTATTCTTCTGGCTTACTATGAACTCGGGATCCGACGAGCAGAAATTCTTACCCTTAAAGGTGGTCATGCGTCGATTGGTCCCCGTTCAACGTTCCACATTACATTCACGCCCAACGACCCCGAAGACCCGCGTAAGGATATGCCGAGCGTCAAGACACGGTCTCGGCTACTTCCAGTCAGCAAAAGGCTGGCAGCTGCTTACGAAGGGTTGTTGAAAGAGCGTCGCAGTAATCCGGCCACCGCCAGGGCAGCGAAGAAAACTGCATTCGTGGTCCTTAGCACAACTGATGGAGCGCCACTTTCCATTGACGCGGTGGACGATATTTTCGTCGTTCTTCGTAGCCGATTCCCTGAGATCTTTCCTCCTGATTTTGCTCCGCACCATCTTAGGCGGACCTGGAACTATCGTTTCTCCAAGGCTTGCGAGAATGCCGGCGCCGAGGAGAAGCTCGTCGAAAGACTTCATCGTTACCTGATGGGCTGGAGCATCAAGTCTTCCCAACCGGGAAAATACAATCAGCGATATATCGAGGAGCAGGCCTTCGCGATCCTGATCAGCATGCAAGATGCAATGACTGGAGAATCTTCGTGAACGAAATGACCGCAGGCGAATTCTTCGCCGAACCCTCGGACATAACATGGCCGTCTGATAGCCACATCATCACCCTCCGTGATGGGAGAATGCTCGAGGTATCGGTCAACCGTTGGGTTATTCCGACACCAACCGAAACCTTCGCTATTGACTGGACACGCCTCGCCTTCGGTGAGGGACCGCACCTCAACAGTATCAGACGGTGGGTCGCGCATAATCTCCGACACAAGAGCGTGACCGTAGCAGCGAAAGGGTATTGGAACTGCCTGACCCTGTTCAACACGCCGGCCTTCATAGCCGCGACACAAGATAAAGCCGAAATACCCTACCTCGCCTTTAGCCAGGCAATCCAACAGCTGGAGAGCAAGAACAGGTGGCAAATGGCACACGCCCGGGATTACTACACCTGGTGCCATTCCCAGCAATTTCCCTTCTTCACGGATGATGTCGTCCGGAAGCTTGATGCCCTTGTCATCGGGGGAAACGCGAAAGGCGAAGCCGTCCGGTCTGCTGATCCGGATAAAGGCCCCTTGGATGCGATGGAGGTCGCAGCCATTACCTCAGCACTACGTGCGGCACGCGTCGATGGAAGCATGCCTATCAACGAACAGGCCGCACTCTGGCTCTGTCTCGGATTCGGCGCGAATGCTTCCCAATATGCCGTGATGCGCGAGGAGGACGTCGTGCCCGAGATGATCAACGGGCAGATCGTCACGACGCTCGTTTCTGTCCCGCGCCACAAGAAGCGGCACGTAAATCCTCGAACCGAGTTCCAAGTGAGAAAGGCGAACCGTTTCGTCGGTAGGGTTCTGCGGGACCTGATACACGAGAACGAGCGCCAGCACCCTTGCCGTGATTCAAATGAAGCCCGACCGCTCTTCCGGCGCAATGAAGCGCGAAAGGTCGAGAAGGGTCTGGAAGAATGGGAGTGGCATCTCCGGGCAGCGGAGTTCACCAAGCTCGTCAAGCGCGCTATTAAGCGATTGCGGGTTTTGTCCCGGAGCGGCGACCCTCTGAAGATCAACACCCGCCGTCTACGCTACTCTCTGGCTACACGGATGGTTGAGGCAGGGGCATCCAAATGGGCACTCGCAGCCGCCCTCGATCACACCGACCTACAGAACGTCGACGTCTACTTCGACATCGACTCCGGCATCGTCGAACAACTTGACGCTGCAATGGCCATGGTTCTCGGCGAGCGCGCCCAAAGGTTCGCGTCAATCGTCGAAAAGGAAGAAGATGCGGTCAATGGGGAACGGGCAGGCAGTCGGCGCTACTATGCGGACCCCGACAAGAAACTCTTCGAACCAATTGGCACCTGCGGACATACGTCGTTCTGCAACGTTAACGCGCCCTACGCCTGTTACCTCTGCCCGAAGTTCCAGGCTTGGATAGACGGTCCCCATGACCTCGTCCTGGACGCGCTGATCGACAACCGGACCCGTCGGGAGGAGATGGGTCTCGACCCAAAGATGGTAGCCGTCGAGGATGAACTCATCGCCCACGTCGCCGAAATCATCACCGGGATCGCCGCTATGAAAGAGGAGAGGGGGCTCGATTATGACCAATATCGTTGACCTCGTCACCAGCCCACAGCGTAGCGCACGCCAGAACCGCGATGAACTGATCCGAGAGGCGCGTGAAGACTGTGCCGCTTTTGGGGACCAACTAGACTTTGACGCTATTGGATGGAACGTTAGCCGTCATTGCCCACGTCCCGGCGGTAAGGCCGGCCGCAAGGTCATGCTGTATTTCGCCACGCACGAGAACGGGACCAAAAAGGGTTCAGCAGAACGAACGCCCCTGGCTGATCCGTTCGGATCGGTCATCAAAGCAATCATCCGGTTAAAAAAGGACGGCAACCCGAAGATCGGCGAGGGCCCACTAGGCATTCTCGTCAGGGCCTCGCGGTATCTCGCAACGACACTGGAAGATCGTGGATACGACCCATGTTTGCTGGTTCCCGCCGACTTTGATGCCGCATGCGAGACGATCAAGGCACGAACCGCCAGCAAGGATTCCCGCTACCGTCTCGGCGTAGCCCTACAGGAAATCTCCACCACACTGTCGCGCCACCGCGTTACCCAATTTGCTTTCGAATGGCAGAATGCATTCGACCGGCCGGAAACAACTTCGCGTGTGGGGAAAGCCGCTGAGGCCAACAGGAAGAAGAAGCTCCCCGACGAGGAGATCCTCGACGAACTCGCAAGGTTGTCTCACCTGATCACTGATACCAGCGATCTCATCCTCATGGCCGCTGTAAAGCTATTCCACTGCGCGCCGTGGAGGATCGGGGAGGTCAACACACTGCCGGCGGACTGCTGGGTCGAGAGGCAGAAGATCGATGACCACGGTCCTGTCGTCGACGAGGATGGCGTGCCCGTCATGCGATACGGCATCCGATACTGGCCAGAGAAAGCTGAACAGGCTGACATCAAGTGGATTCCGACTGCGATGGTCCCGGTTGCACGATCAGCGCTCGATACGTTGATGGCCCACACCCAAGGGGCCCGCGACTTAGCCAAATGGTATGAGAGCCATCCCAGTCGCGCTTGGCTGCCTGGCGCCGATCTCGGTCCCAGCCAGCTCTACACGATCGAACAGGTGCGCGAGATGTTCGGCCTTTCGAAACGCTCAGCAGCCTACCTCTGGCTCAAGAACAGAAGCGTCCCAATCGACAGGAGCACGACTCCACACACTGTAACGCGCAGGGAACTCGAAGTCGTATTGCTCGATGGCTGGCACAAGCTGGACTACCTCGACGGCGATCGTCGTGGTCTCCGGCGTTCGAACCACCTCTTCCTGACCTTTGCAAATCAGCACAGCTACCGGGGGACCAACCGCTGCATGCTGGGTTTCACCACCGACCAGAACATTAGCGATTTCCTGTCGGGCCGCGGCGACGCAAAGGATGGCAAGGTGCTCTCAATCTTCGAACGGTTCGGAAGCACCGGGTCCGATGGACAGCCTATGCGCGTCAATTCCCACGCGTTCCGCCACTGGCTCAATACCCTGGCACAGCGGAGCGGGGTCAACGACCTTCTCGTCGCTCGATGGTCAGGACGATCTGAGGTCAGCCAGAATAGTGTCTATGATCATGTCTCCGGCGTGGAGCTTGCCGAAAATGCCCGCGACCTTATGGCAACAGGACAGGTGATGGGTGCATTGGCCGACGTCCATGACAGGTTGCCACCGACCGAGCGTGAAGGGTTTCGCGACACCGTCTTCGCTACCGCGTTCGTGACCGAGATCGGAATGTGCGATGCCGATTTCATGTCAGCGCCGTGCCCCGAGATTGGAGCCTGCGCGACCTGCGAGCACTGCAATATCAAAAAGGGCGACGAGGCCGGACGAGAACGGAGCCAGAAGGATCTCGAAGATTCGCGCTGGCTCCACGACCGGGCGATCGAAGAGGAAGGTGAGGGAGCGATCGGCGCCTCGAATTACATTGAGGCACATCGCCAGAGGATAGAGAGCCTGGAGAGGATCGTCGCCATCCACGACGACCCGAAAATTCCCGATGGCACCTGGGTTAGGCCGAATGCGGCATCACGGGACCATTACTGCGGACCAAAATTGAGGGGGCACAATGAAGAAGGAAAAGGGGCGTAAGCGTGAGCGGATCACGTCTGCGCGAGAAAAAGATATCATCCAGATCATCAGGGACTGGAACGCGGAAACCCACAAGCTAACCGCAGTGGCGCTCGAAAGGGCGGTCGCCTCTCAGCTAGGATTCACCGTATCCCGGCAGGGTATGATGAAGCGCGATCATATCAAGACGGCGTTCGATGCGCGTGTCCTGGAGATTGGCCTTGGCCAGGCCAAGCCGAAGACGAAAGAACCGCTCGAGGATATGTTCGAGCGGCGGATCAAGGCGCTGAAGGAAGAAGTGGCCGAGAAGGATAGGGCCATCGAAGGCTTCAAAGAAACCTTCGTCCGCTACCGCTACAACGCCATGCGAATGGGCTTCAAGCGCGAGGCCCTCGAGGCGCCGATACCTCCGCGCCCGACTTCGGAAGGGAGTCGGGGATAGCTAGGCGGGATGAGCCTCGTCCCGCGACCGAGAGACAGTTCGCGGGATATAAATTTGCAATAGCTTTAGCAGATAGTTTGGATTTCGAACCTACTCATCCTAGAATGTCGTTGCTCGCAAAAGAGGGGCGCTTGGAGGGGTTCGGATGGAACAAAGTGGCAAAATTGAAGATAAGTTGATCGATCTTGCCATTGAAAGCTGGCGCATCAGTCGTTTGTTCCAGAAGTCGATTGACTTAAGCGACGTAAAGGCCGCCCAGCGCCAGATAAATCAAATCCGGTATTTTAACAAAAAACTCGAAGAGACTCTTGCTTCGCTCGAGATGCGTTTAGTCAGTATTGAGGGGGAGGCCTACGATAGTGGTATGGCTGCGACAGCTCTCAATGCAGCCGATTTCGGGCCTGACGATGACCTGTTTGTTGATGTGATGATGGAACCCATCATCATGGGCCCCGAAGGGGTGCGGCGGACCGGAACAGTGATGTTGAGGATATGAACAGTGCAATACGTAGGAATTGATCTCGGGACTACCAATAGTGCAATCGCCAGTTTCGATGGCGAGAGACTTGTGTTGTATAAAAGTCCTGAACAGCACGACGTAACGCCTTCAGCATTGTTTTTCGACAAAAGAGGGAATCGTTTTGTAGGTTCCAGGGCTTACGATAATTGGGCGCGCAATCCTGATAATGGGGCAACGTTGTTCAAAAGAATGATGGGCACAAGCACGCCGATCAAAATTCGCGCGCTGGAGCGTGCTATGACGCCCGAGGAATGCTCTGCAGAGATCCTCCGAACGGTGTTTGCCTATTTGCCCGAAGACATCAGGCAGAGCGACGAAATGGGGACGGTGATTACCGTCCCCGCAGCCTTCAACCAGATGCAGAAGGATGCAACGCTTGCGGCTGCGGAAATGGCTGGGATAGGGCGCGTCGCGCTTATGCAAGAGCCAGTGGCGGCTGTGATGAGCGTCATGAGGCAGCGCGAAAGAGACGGAACTTTCTTGGTATTCGATCTGGGCGGAGGCACGCTCGACATAGCAATTGCTCAGAGTATGCGCGGACGCGTCAGCCTTCTTGCACATGGTGGGATCGAAATGTGCGGTGGTCGAGACATCGACAGGGCGCTTATGGACGAGGTGGTGAAGCCATGGCTTGTCGAAAACTTCGACCTTGCAGATGACTTCGCTGCCGACCGCCAGTTTAGAACGCTTACTCGCGTAGCGACTTGGGCGGCAGAAAGGGCGAAAATCACGCTTTCACAGTCCGAGAGTGCCGTAATTTCTCTGTCGGAAATGGATACAGGCGCAAAGGACAGCTCGGGCGAGGAAATTTACCTCGACATCCCGCTTGAACGATCGACACTTGACCGCCTGATGGCGCCTTTGCTCGATAGCGCAATCGCCGCAGCGCGCGATGCGCTCGAGCAAGCAGGGGTTGGCCCTGAAGATGTAGACCGGATCGTCTTCGTCGGCGGCCCGACTCAATATAAGCCGCTCAGAGACAAAGTGGCTTTCCAGCTCGGCATTTCACCATCGACCGATGTGAACGCTATGACTGCCGTGGCAGAAGGGGCTGCCATTTTTGCGGAGTCGATCGATTGGTCCACCCAGAGCCGCGGCCGCAAATCATCGCGGGGATCGGTCTCAATGAAGGGGTTGGAGTTTGCGTATATCGCCCGAACACCAGAAAATTCTGCAAAATTGGTAGCGAAGAACGTCAGCGCAGTGGGTGGAGAGTTTCAGATCGATAGCCTCGATACAGGTTGGTCGTCGGGACGAACGGCTCTGAAGGATGGGGCATCACTGGATCTGCCGCTCGCGAAATTAGGTGAAAATTCATTTCGCGTCTTTGCATTCGATCTTGAGGGCAACTCGGTTGTGATCCCGAACGATAAAATAACGATCAGCCGCACAGCGGCATCGGTGGATGCAATCCCGGCGTCTCATACCATAAGTATTGAAGCACTTGGGGGTAGGTCCAAGACCAGGAAGCTGCAGGCGCTTGTTCGCAAGGGCGACGCACTCCCTCGAAAAGGAAAACTCTCTTTCAGGTCTGGCGAAACCCTCCGAGCGGGAAGTTCGGGATCGCTGAATTTTAAGCTCTGGGAGGGAGATGTTTCAGATCCGATCGAAGACAATCAATACATCGGGCTCTTCAAGGTCAGTGGACAGGATTTCGACGAAGGCGTCATAAACGTTGGGGCTGAACTCGTTTGTGAGTTCGACATCTCTGATTCTGGCAACATACGTCTAGACGTTTCCGTTCCAGAAATTTCAGGATCATTCTCTAGCGGACATAATTACTATGCGCGGCAAGAAGCGCAAACTGACTATACACAGGCCGCAGGATTGGTTCAAACTGAGGTAGAGCGGACACTCGATAGGCTGGACCAACTTGAGCAGCAGGTTGAAGACAGTCGACTCGATGACATCCGTAAAAAAGTCCAAACAGCCGCTAATTTTGATGCCAACAGTGCAGAACCCGAAGAAACGAAAAAAGCTCTCGACGGTGTTAGAGAAGCAAAACGTGAAATTTCGCTTCTCAGGAAAGATCATCTAAAAACAATTCGCCAGATGGATCTCGATTCGGCAGTATCAGCGTTTGCCTCCGGCGGTGAAGAGTTTGCCTCAGACGACGAGCGTGAGGCTTTCGCCAGCTTGGTTAAAACCGCTCAGAATTCTATAGATACCAACGGTAACGACTTCGAGTCTCATTTAGATGAACTTAGAGGTCGGAATTTTATGGCGCTCTGGAAATCAGAGAAATTCGTGATCGACTTCTTCCATGCGCTTTCGCGGAGTCCAGAGCAGTTTCCAGATCTTGAACAACACGCTCAATATGTTGAACGTGGACGTAGGGCGCTGGCTACGAACGATCACCAAGCCTTGCGGGCTGTTCTAATTCAAATGAACGAGGTGCGCATCTTCCGTTCCGGCGAGGAAGAGATCCTCGCCATGACGAATATCATGAGTGCGTAATGCGAAACACACCGTTCCCTCAGGGCACCGCACTGAAAAGTGCAAATACCTCCCTCGGACGAATAATCCAAAACATCGATGATACAATCTGGATTCATGCGACCAAAGATGGGCGTCGCGCCGTCTTGGCGAGGACTGATTTTTGCACCGCACACAAAGATCTGGATGAATGTCTCAGCGAGGAGTTTGACCTTGCGAAAGAATCATTCCGTTACATTGTCGTAGGCGGGGTTCTGGGGCTGGTCTCGGAAATTCAAATGTCAGAGGCATTGGCAGACAGCATTGCCTTCGCAACTGTTCTCGCGAACGAGGAGAATGTGCCAAACGCAATTTTCTCATCCGAGCTCAATCGCCTGATCCCAATCGGGTTCGGTGCACCTATCGACAAGGCCGACTTGCTCGGTCGCTATCTTACGGGCGGGGTGCCAGTCCGTGCCGATGACATCCTTGCTCTCCAGCGGATCCTGCCTAGTTTTGATGAGGACGATTTGAGATCGATTGTTTCTGCGGCTGCTATTCCAATTAAGATGCCCTCGGGAAACCAAACAAGGAAAAATGACGGAATAGATAATGCGGGAGCCGGGTTGCCGTCCGCTCTTATGCCATTTGTATTGCCTGGCCGCGAGGACTTGGCGCAGTTTTTCAATGAACACATTATCGAAATTCTCCAGGACGAAAAAAGATATGCCAGTTTAGGAATCAATTTCCCTGGTGGTATCGTGCTTGAAGGCCCTCCAGGGTGTGGGAAAACTTTCGCGGTAGAGCGCCTGATCGAACATCTTGGATGGCCATCATTCCAGATCGAGGCGTCCAGTGTGGCCAGCCCCTACATCCACGAAACGTCTCGCAAAGTTTCCGAGGTTTTCATTGCTGCTCGGGACGCCGCGCCCGCAGTGATAGTCATTGATGAGATGGATGCATTTTTAACCAATCGCGATGGTGGCGCTGGCCAACATCATTTGGAGGAAATGGCGGAATTTCTGCGTCGCATACCCGAAGCTAGCAGCAATCGGGTGCTTGTCATCGGCATGACCAACAAGGTTGAATTGATCGATCCGGCCATCATGCGGCGAGGGCGGTTTGATCACGTCATCCACGTGGGCAAAGCGGGGCAAGAAGAGGTTAGAGGGCTGCTCGAGGCTTTGCTTTCAAACGTCCCCAACGAGGTCACAATCGGCCTTGAGATAGCGGCTGAGCTCACCGGGCGTCCGCTCTCTGATGTGAGCTTCGTCGTGAGAGAGGCAGGTCGCACCGCAGCTCGATCTGGAAAAAACCGCATAGGCAATGACGAGATCCGTAGGGCCTTAGCCCTAGTGCCCTCGCGCGAAGCCGACGCGCCAAGGCGCATAGGTTTCTGATGAGTAGAGAAAGAAATATGAGGGGTGTCGAGGGGCTCGCGGAATTTGCTACTGATATAGATTCCGCTCTAGCGCGCACGGACAAAATCCTTGAGCAGTCTGTCCCAGCGAAACAGAGGCAAAATACTCATAATCTTCCTAACATAAATAAGACAAACGGCGCTGCTCCCACGGGAAATTCTTGGAGCGGGTGGGTTTGGCTGCTCGGTTCAGTCGCGGTGATTTGGGTAATTTCGGCCATCGCATCTGATGACGGTTACGAGAATTCGGACGACGGTTATTACGGCGCAGAAAATGAGATCCCAGAAACCGATTACGGCCTGGAATACGAAGACGGTGCGATGAATGAGTACGCATTCGAGGATGATGGAACTGGAGATGTCATGGAGGAATATGGGGAGGTTCCTGAGACCACCATACCCTTAGAGTCAGATGACGAAATGTATCTTCCTCCTACGACTGTGTATGACAGCTCAGTGCTCAGTCGAGAGCAGCTTCGTGACTGTTTGGAAGAAAGTATCCGATTAGATGGGCAGTCAAGTGCTATAGATAGCTTTCAGTTTTCGGATCCTGATCGTTACAATCGTAATGTCGACTCATTCAACTCGGCGCTAGACCAATTTAATTTGAGCTGTGAAAATCGATCATTTCGACAAACAGATAGATCGTCAATCGAGTCCGAGGTTTTGCTCCGTCGATACTCGATCGAACAGGAGGGTCGAAGCCGTGTCAACTAAGGTCACCACCGCTCTCAATCCCTTCGTCTTGTTGGACGTGAGCGTGCGGGATAATTCAAGAACAATCCTTCAGGCGGTAGAAGACCAGTCTTTGATGCACGATCAGGACGTCTGTCATGCCGCGGGTGCATTATTGATGCATCCGCGACGAAGAATCGAAGCGGAGTTAGGTTGGTTCCCTGGTCTGAATCCGAATGCTGCAAAAGCGGCTGCTGCTGTTCGGTCAAAAGATGACATCGATAGTCTTGGTATTACTGGGCTTCACCGCGCAAATGCTTTTGTTCAACTCGCGCAAGATGAAGCTTCATGCGAAACGGTCGAATCGCTTAAAGAGATCGTTGCCGAGATTATAAAATCGTCAACCCAAGTCGATCTCGGCCGCATCGTGCAGGAGATCAACGAAGATCGACAATTGGCTGGCTTTCCGATTGTATCCAATGTCGAAATGGCAGCGACGGAGTTAGAAAGGCGCCGGGAGCTTTGGCGGCATATCATCCTTGATACGCTAAATCGGGCACAAACAGACGTTATGGCCGAGGCAATTTACGACTTGGTCAAGGAAGCCATCTCAAATGGCTACGCATCGGCGCTCCTTCACGAGGTCGTTGATGATTACGGGCTTCGTGTCCGTGGGTTTATGGATCGGGAGATTGCGGGCGCACAACGGCTCGTAAGCCGAGCCAAGGAACTAGCCGGTAGTCGGCCAGATGCCCTGCCGCCGATTTTGGACGCTATCGATGAAATGTTGGAAACGTGGGAGCAGCTCACGTTTCCAATGCATGCCAGCCTCGCCCACCGTGGACAAAGTTACGACGAGAGCGAAGAGCTTGCCAAGCTTTTACGAGATCTGGCGATTGAGCTTCATAACACGCACAAATTGACCCAGCAGGCGCAGCAGTTGAGTTCATCGCTTCATAAAGCGTTCGAAGCCTCGCCCGTCATAAATCGTCGTGTCACTGAAGACCTTGAAGCGCTCGACAGTTTCCAAGCCCAATCCAAAGAGCAGCTTGATGACCTATACTATACCACAAAGGTTGGTTTTCTAGGATTAAATCTCCTTAGTATTTCCCCTGAACAACTCCAGTGGAGAGGGGAAATCTATCCTGTTGCGTCGATTGTGAGCGCGCGTTGGGGAGCAATCCGCAAATCCGTGAATGGCGTGCCGTCAGGGACTGATTATTTGATTGCATGGTCGGACGGGCGGACGGAAGCTGTCGCGAACTTCGGCTCTGGCACCGTCTTTGAAGCCTTCATATCGCGTCTGGTCCAACTTCTTGCCGAGCCCCTGGTCACGCAGATGCTAAGTGCGCTCAAGCTTGGCAGAGAGCTTTGGTTCGGCGAGGCTTCTGTTCGAGACTATGGTGTGACCTTAAAGAAATCCAAGTTCTTTGGGAGCACTGACATCGAATATGGTTGGAACGATGTGACAATCGAGAGCCTCAATGGCAATCTGGTTATAAGGGGGAATGACGACCCCAAGATACAAGTTGCCATTCCTTATCGAGAGACACCCAATGTGCATTTTCTCGAAATCGTAATTCGAGCAACCTTCAAAAAAGGGTCTGGAAGGCTAAGTGATGCCTTCTAAGCTGTGACTTGCGAGCACCAGGTATGGCAATATTCGCCTAAGCAAGTTTACACCAGTTTCGGCTAAGTAAGCTGTAGACGATAGTCGTCAGACGGTATCCGTTTCTTGCCCCCCCAGCCAGGGAAGCTCACCATGGCTTCCTTGCGCAGTGTTCCTGCAATTGCGCCCGCATCGGTCTTCCGTATGGCATAATCAGCCAGCATCCTCGGCCACACCTCGCCCCACCTGATCCCCGGCTCGGTTGCTGCGATCTCCAGCAACAGCAACCTTGCAGCGTTGCGCTGCTCGTCGAGGAACTGGCGGTGGTTGATCCCAGCGCTCTCCCACTCAGTGCCGAACAGCGAAGTCTGTCCGTTCGTTTCTCGCTTCGCCTGCGACTTCTGGCCCGCGATCTGCGCTTGCGCCGCCAGCGCCTTCACTTGGCAATCCCGGAACACCTCCAGGCCGTGTGGTTCCCGGGTGGCATATACCAGGAAATAATATGTCCGGTTCTTGCCAGGGTGGCGTATTTCGATGTCGGCGACGTATTTGAAGCCGCCGATGGCCTTCACCGCCTCCTTGAAACACGAGAGTAGGAATGCCTTGCGCTCGTCTGGTCCCGAGGCAGGATCCGCCGTCAGACTAGCGAAGCGCGGGCGCCAATCCACTCCCGGCAACAGACGATCGAACGTATCTGCCAGGTCAGGATGTTCGACGAAGCGGTTCGCAAACTCATACATAAAGTTAAAAACGACCTCGCTGCGCGGCCTCGCCAGCAGTGGTTTCAGCGCATCCAAGTCTAGGGTGAAACCCTTCGGATCAATCAGCGAGAATGTAAAAGCCCTCTGTGGGATGGCCGATGCGATCGAGGGTGCCAGCTTCAGAAAATCTCCCCTGTGCGGTTTGACCGACACCTCAGGGAAACGAGCACCAATCCCTTCGAGTTCGCGGAAGGGGCCGGCCTTCTCCTCAACGAGATGAGCGGTCATCCTGACATCGCGACGTCTGCTTGGCATGTCCCGCCAGGTCTCTCTGGCAGCTGTCAGGCGTTCGAGAGCGATTCCGAACGATGTGTCGCCGTAGTTCTCGTCACCGCTCTTCCACGGCCCGGAATACCCGTCAACATAGACCAGCTCGTCAAACGCGCTCGCGATCTTGAAAGCAAGCCGTTCCAGATACTCCCTTAAGAAGTGGTGCTTGACGTAGGCTTGTTCGCGCCCCGCATAGTGCGGCGGGACTTCGAGTTCGATCACGCGGCGACCTGCATCGGCATCTCGTTCCACTCGCGACCGTCCAATTCACGGCCGCCAGTCTTCGGCCGAATGCCACCCCATTGCTTGAAGAAGAATGCCACACCCTGGTCACGGCATTGTTCACGCACTTCCCTGACCCACTCTGCTTTCATCGGTCGTGCGCCAGGGCCGCTTTCCCCACCGACGATCACCCAATGGATGCCCGTCAAATCCATTGGTCCGGCGGGACCTATCAGGGGTTCGATGGACAGAAACCGCACTCCGGCAGGAGCCGCGCGGAGATGATCTATTCGGGAACGGGCCTGCGCTTCCTCGACCGAAACACCATGCCAGATGTGGCTTGGTGGTGGCCGATCAGCATACCGAACACGGAGGTAATCTCGCATCCGGGAACTGCGCTTGGTGAGCAGCTGAAACACATGCCAGTCAGCGGCCTCCATCGTGTCGAAGACCTGATCCACGAAGGCTCGCGGAACGCCCTTGTGAAACAGGTCGCTCATGGAGTTCACGAAGATCATCCGAGGGCGCCGCCAGGCTAGAGGCTGCACCAGTCGGGCAGGGCGCAACGTCAGATCGAAACCGTTCTCGAACGGATGCCCGGGGACACCCCGGAAGCGCTCGGCGAACCTCAGCGCATAGCAGTTATCGCAGCCACGCGTGATCTGCGTGCAGCCCGTCACCGGGTTCCACGTCGCGTCGGTCCATTCAATTGCACTGCCGTCGGCCATTCATCCTCCGAAGAACGAAACGGAAACTGCCACACCGCGAGTCCAAAAGCAACGGACGACGGGAGGGGGAGGGGGATCAGCATTCTGAAGGAAAAGGAGCCAAATCATGGATTTGAAGGATGAGGCATTTCATGCATCCGCCCAGGCTCTCGAATTGAACCTTCTCGCCTACGGGCCTGAAATTCTAGAGCTCGAAGGTCCGGAGCGTCTGTATCTCGATGAGCACGATACCCGAGGTATCCGCCTCGACGTCGGCGTGGGTGGGACATTTCCAATTATGAGCGTCGAAGATGCTACCTTCATCGGACGCGGTGCGAAACTTGCTATCGCCACACTCGACCTGGCCATAGGCCGCCTTGCTGCAGCGCGGACCTGGAAACGCGTCGGATCGAAGGGCCCCCCGGCCGCGACTATGAAGACATCAGAACTGACCGTGGCAGTCATGGAGGTCTATGGGCTTGAAGCACAAGGGTTGGTCGATAGCACGTGGCAAACGACGACGATGCATGAACGATATGACGACCTCGTCCATTGGCGTAGCAGGTCCGAGGTGCCGCGGCTCTTGAGAAGGACCGTGGGTAAAGGATACGAGTTCCGTGACTTGCCCGAAGTCGCACCTTGGGTTGCAGGCTATTGCTCGCAGTCGTCTATCAATGTCGAAGCAGTATCCCTTGGCGAGGAGGCTGCCATCTACTGGCGCCCACAAGACCATCAGCGCTTCGAAGTGCGCCTTGCATCAGGAATTCCAGAGACGGTAGCGAACGCAATGACGGGAAAGCCACTGAGCGAAATCGTGGACCATCCGCTCGCTCGTCGCTTTGATGGGATTGTCGAGAACGTCTCGCGATTGAAGAATTCCATCCGTCTGAGCATCCTTCGGGAAGCGTCTAGGCGCTTTGTTCAGCTCGACATCGACGAGAGTGTGTTAGCCATGTTGCAGGCCGAAAAAAGCAAGCTGCGCGTCGGGCAAGCCAGGATTCAACTCCTGATGCAGCGTCAGTTGACTCCGCCCGACGTCGACATCAATGTGGAACCCGCTGTGTTAGAACTGATCAAGGGGTCATCTAGGGCTAAAAGATAGCCTCATAATGAGGCGACGAGTTACATTTCTCCTGAGCCGCAGCGTGAAATCCCATTTTTTTCTTTAATGAAATCAGTGGCTTGCAGTTAGTTACAGAGCTAGTTACACCCAGAGGCCCGAGATAACCGTTTTGATCGGATTCGCCCGGATAAAGGTGACACAAGTGACAGGGTGTCACTTTCGCCTCTGTCCGGATAGCCGCGTAATTACAGGGACTTGTTCCTGAAATCCGCCACGCGGACAAAGTGACACCCCCGGAGAAAAACGCGGGCAGGATCGACGATATGAAAGAGCCGGGGGCGACGAGCCTCCGGCCTTTTCGTGCGCGCTGTGGGAGTTTGTAGGAAAGGCCAATCTGGCAGAATGTCAAAACATATGGACATTCTGCCGCAAAATGTCTAAATATCTTTACATTCAGGAGGTGTGAAGATGTCCCAGGCCAATTATTCTCGGCGCTTGCGTAAAACCACGCTGCTAGCTTTCCTTGGGCCGCTGGCCCTAGCCATTCCTTCTGGCTTCCTGTTGAGGCAAGTGGTGCCAGGCGAGCAGTTCTGGCTCGTATTCCTTGCCAGTTTGCTGGTGATAGGGGCTGCGTTCTGGGCCTGCGTCCCATGGTGGCGGACGATGGACGACATGCAGAAGCATGGCCACATGGTCAGTTGGTACTGGGGCGGCATGGCCGGTGGCATGTTGGTGCTGGCGTGGCTGGTTGCTGCCCTGGGACTTAATAGTGATCAGGCCTTGGGGGCTGTCGCCCTGATCATGGGCCAAACCCTCGGCTTCCTCATCTTCTGGGCGGTGTGGATGTTGCGCCAGCGGGGGGCGGGCGAATGAAGAACTGCCTGCGCGACCTGCGCAAGGCCCGCGGCCTGAGCCAGGCGGAACTGGCCGAAGCGATCGAGGTTTCCCGCCAGACGATCATCGCGATGGAGGCCGACAAGTACGATCCTTCGCTGCCCATGGCCTATCGGCTGGCGGCCTATTTCGGGGTGGCGGTGGAGGACCTGTTCTTCAATCCGTTCGTGGGGGACGCGGGGTGAGGGAGGTCACCATCCATCCGGACACGTCATCCTGAACTTGTTTCAGGATCCATCATGCCGCGTGCGCGGAATTGGGGTTCGGTAAACAAACCTCCTGGCATGCTTTCGCAACAGGAACTCCGGGTAATCCGCGAAATGGATCCTGAAACGAGTTCAGGATGACGAGGTTGGCTTGCTTTGAGCTCTACTTCTTCAAAGCCGCCAGCGCTTCGGCCAGCGCGCCCTTCGGTCCTTCGTCCGACAACCCGTGCTTCGCCCGCGCCGCTTCGGCTTCCGGCCCCGTCAGAAAGGGGTCAATCGCAAGGGCCAGGCTCTGCGCCACGGCTTCGCCCAGGTCGAAGGTCGTGCCGCCATATTCGATCTCGTCGAGGATCGGGCTGTCGAGGGTGATCTCCTCTTCCGGCGCGCCTTCGGCCAGTTCGGGGACGAAGCGGAAGGTCACGTTTTCGCGGATTTTCACCGCCAGGTCCTCGCCCGAAATGGCGCAGGGCTGGACAATGTCGGCGCGCATGGTGCCGGTCACGTCCACCGCCTCGCCATCGGCCACAAGGTCGAGCGTGGCGGCAAGGCTGTCGATCCGCACGATGGCAAAACGCGTTGCCAATGCTGCGCACTCTGCCTCGGTCGCGACCAGTTCCACCGGGGCTGCCTTCAGGTGCCGCCGGTCGATCATGCGGCTGAATTCGGGAGCGCTTGTTTCAGGGTTCGGCATCAGCCGATCCGCCCCGCCAGCACGTCCTCGTCACTGCGCCCGGCAAAATCGGCGGCCAGTGCCTTCAGCGCCGCGCCAAGGCCTGCGGGGTCGGGCGTGTCGCTCCAATGCACGTTGCGCTGGAGCACCTCGGCCAGTTGCGCATCGTCACCTGTTGCCAGCACCCGCCTGAGCGCGCCCATGCGGCCGCCCAGCGCGCCCATCAGCTTGCCCACATGCTTGCCCACCACCACGTCGCCCACGCCGCTTTCGCGCAATTGCCCGTCCATGTCCTCAACGAACAGTTCGGTCAGGCGGGCAGTGAGGGGGGCAATGTCGGGGCTGGCCTCCATCCGCAGCATGGCGAGGCTGAGCATGTGGACGATCATGTCGAACCGCCCGTCCACCGTGTCGGCCACGCCGTGGGTGGCATAGAATTCCGGACTGCGCGACAGTTCGACCACGCGGTGCCACAGTGGGCGCACCTGGTCGGTCGGATCGGCCTGGGTACCCAGCAGGCGGGACAGGAAAGACATGGGGCTTGCGGTTCCTTGGCGGGCGCCCGATCATTCCTGATCGTTAAGCGCGGGTTCAATGGCCTGTGGGCAGTCGCATGGTCCGCCGGGATTGCACCGGGGCGCGCCAGCCCGTAAGGCTCGTCCCGGACGATATAGGGCTTGTGGCGCAACCCGCAATGCGGGACGATGGTCGCGGGCCGGGTAAAGAGTTGAAGGACAGCCTCACGATGCAGCGCAATTTTCAGGTCGGCCGATATCGCATGGCGGTGCGAATCATGGCGGGCATCGGCCTGCTGGCGCTGGCCTCGGGCTGTTCGTCGATCCAGAACCAGCGCGGCTATCTGGTGGACGAAGTGCTGGTCGCCGCAGTCCAGCCGGGCCTCGACAACCGCGAATCGGTGCAGGCAACGCTGGGCCGTCCCACGCTGACCAGCCAGTTCGGCGATCCGGTGTGGTACTATGTGTCCAGCCGCACCGAACAGGCGCCGTTCACGCGACCGCGCATCGCCGCCCAAACGGTGCTGGCGATCCATTTCGATCCCCGCGGCAACGTGCTGGCCGCCGAACGCAGCGGCATGGAAAAGGTCGTGCGGCTCAATCCCAACAGCAATTCAACGCCCACGCTGGGCCGTGACCGTACCCTGCTGCAGGACCTGTTCGGCAATATCGGCCAGGTCGGTGCTGCGGGCATGGGCGGACAGGGCGGACCCGGTCAGTAACCTTCGGGTGCTTGCAGCCATGGGGCCTTGGCCCCATATCCGGCGGCATGAGCGAAAATTCCAATAACAGCCCCTATAACAGCCACGGCCTGGTCCAGTGGCATTCCACTACCATCGTCGGTGTGCGCCGTGACGGGCGCACCGTGATTGCGGGCGACGGCCAGGTGTCGATGGGCAACACCGTGATGAAGCCCAATGCCCGCAAGGTTCGCCGGCTGGGCAAGGACAATCAGGTGATCGCCGGGTTCGCCGGGGCGACCGCAGATGCCTTCACCCTGTTCGAGCGGCTGGAAAAGAAGCTGGAAGCCCACGCCGGGCAGCTGCTGCGTGCCGCGGTGGAGCTGGCCAAGGACTGGCGCACCGACAAGTACCTGCGCAACCTCGAAGCCCTGATGATCGTGGCCGATGCCGATGTGATGCTGGTCCTCACCGGCAATGGCGACGTGCTGGAACCCGAATCGCGTGACGAGACGGTGATTGCGGCCATTGGTTCTGGCGGCAATTATGCGCTGGCCGCCGCCCGCGCAATTGCCGAATACGAACAGGATCCCGAGAAGATCGCCCGCCGCGCCATGGCAGTAGCCGCGGACCTGTGCGTCTTCACCAATGACCGCGTGACGGTCGAGACCATCTGAAGAGACCTATGGACAACCTGACCCCCAAAGCCATCGTTGCGGCGCTGGACGAACACATCATCGGCCAGGCCGAGGCCAAGCGTGCTGTGGCCGTAGCGCTGCGGAACCGTTGGCGCCGCCAGCGCCTCGATCCCGAGCTGCGTGACGAGGTAACGCCCAAGAACATCCTGATGATCGGGCCGACCGGCTGCGGCAAGACCGAGATCAGCCGCCGGCTGGCCAAGCTCGCCGAAGCGCCCTTCGTGAAGGTGGAGGCGACCAAGTTCACCGAGGTCGGCTATGTCGGCCGCGACGTGGAACAGATCGCCCGCGACCTGGTGGAAGAGGCGATCCGGCTGGAGAAGGACCGCCGCCGCGAGGCCGTGCGCGAAGCCGCCTCTGCCGCCGCGATGGAGCGCCTGCTCAACGCGCTGGTGGGCGAGGGCGCAAGCGCCGCCACGCGCGAGAGCTTCCGCCAGCGGGTGGTCGAAAACGCCATGAACGAGACCGAAGTCGAGATCGAGGTAGCAGACGCCGCCGGAACATCGATGGACATTCCCGGCATGCCCGGCGGCGCGACCATGATCAACCTCAGCGAAATGATGGGCAAGGCCTTCGGCGGCCCGCCCAAGAAGCGCCGCAAGCTGAAAGTGCCCGAGGCCTGGGACCGGCTGGTCGATGAAGAAGCCGAAAAGCGCATGGACCAGGACGATGTCGCCCGCGTGGCGCTGGCCAATGCCGAAACCAACGGCATCGTGTTCCTCGACGAGATCGACAAGATCGCGGTGAGCGACGTGCGCGGCGGCTCGGTTTCGCGTGAAGGCGTGCAGCGCGACCTGCTGCCGCTGATTGAAGGCACGACCGTGGCCACCAAGTACGGCCCGATGAAGACCGACCACGTGCTGTTCATCGCCAGCGGCGCATTCCACGTCGCCAAGCCATCGGACATGCTGCCCGAATTGCAGGGCCGCCTGCCGATCCGCGTCGAATTGCGCAGCCTGACCGAGGCCGACTTCGTGCGCATCCTGTGCGAAACCCGCGCCAACCTCGTAAGCCAGTACAAGGCCCTGCTGGCGACGGAGGAACTGACGGTGGAGATGACCGACGAAGCCGTGGCCGAAGTCGCCCGCATCGCCGCACAGGTCAACGAAAGCGTCGAGAACATCGGCGCCCGCCGGTTGCAGACCGTGATGGAACGCCTGTTCGAGGAACTGAGCTTCACCGCCGAAGACCGCAAGGGCGATCATGTGACCATCGACGCCGCCTATGTGTGCGACAAGCTGGACGGGCTGGCGGGGAATACCGACCTGTCGAAGTATATTCTCTAGCGGCGGGGTTTGCGCCCGATGCACCTACTGACCGACGGGGCTGAACTTCATGCCGGTCTAGCCGCCCCGCTGCTTCCGGCTTTCGAAGAAGCGCTTGAAGGCTATCCCGCTGGCCGCGCCGGGATCCGCATTTCCGGGAATCAGAATCTTGCGGACCTGCTTTCTACTGCCGGCCCTATCGGCGGGATGGCGGGCCAGGTCCTTGGCCCTGGGACGCAACCCGTGCGGGCGGTCCTGTTCGACAAGAGCCCTGGCGCAAACTGGCAGTTGGACTGGCATCAGGACCGTACCATCGCAGTCAAAGCGAGGCATAATGTGCCCGGCTTTGAAAACTGGAACGTCAAGCAAGGCATGGTCCATGTGGAGCCGCCGTACGATCTCCTCGCCAATATGGTGACAGTTCGCGTCCATCTTGATCCGGTCGATGAGCGAAACGGCGTTCTCGAGGTGGTAGCGGGTTCGCACCGATGTGGACGTATCTCGGAAGCAGCAATTCCGCGCTTTGTCACCGAGGGGCCGATACGAAACTGTCTGGCGGAGAAGGGTGACTGCTGGTTCTACCGCACCCCAATCCTGCACCGCTCGGCCCGATCACGATCATCTGCGCGGCGACGGGTCCTGCAGATCGACTACTCCGCCGATCCTCTGCCGGAGCCGCTGGCTTGGCGCGGCCTATAGCGAACTGGCAGATTGGATTACGTATGGTCACTTGACCAAAGCAGCAGTGGTAAGATAGGTGTGATATAACATATCACCACGAACCTCCAGCTAGGTTCACTCCATGTCCGATTCCGTCACCCTTTCGCCCGCCGCAATCACCCGCACCAACATGGTAGAAGGCGCCGCAGCCTCTGCTTCGCTGTTGTGCCTCGTCCACTGTCTCGCCCTGCCGGTGCTGTTCCTGCTGTCGCCCGGGCTGCTGCGGTTCATCCCCGATTCGCCGCTGGTGCACCTTGCGGCCTTTGCCTTTGTCGTGCCTTTCGCGGCTGGCGCCTTCTGGCTTGGCTACCGGCAGCATGGACAGCGCGGGCCGGGGTTGGTCGGTCTGGCGGGGCTGGCGCTATTGGCGCTGAGCCTGTGGGGCGGCTGGTCGGCGGTGGTCGAACACGGCCTCAGCATTCCGGGCAGTGCGCTGCTGGTGATCGGTCACTATCGCAACTGGCGCCTGCGCCGCTGTCCGCTGGCGGAAAGCCGCGCCTAGCTGCACCACCCGCACCAGAACCACGCGGGCGGGCGGAAGGCGGTGATGACACGGCCGGTGGCAATCACCAGCAGCCACGATGCCAGGCTCACCCCGGCGAAGATCCGCGCGGCCCTGGGAGCCATTTCATAGGGGCCAAGTGCCGCCAGCTTCCTTGCCGTGGTGAGGTAGAATAGCGCCATGTTGACGCCTGCCAGCGCGATCAGCCCCAGCTTGATCTGGAAGGCTGGGTTATAGAGGTACTGGTCGGGCGAGGAGGAGACGAACACCACGCCGCTCAGCACATTGAGCACAAAGCCCAGCACGCCGAACGGGATCAGCTTGTGCAGCGCCGCCAGCGACAGTCCGCGCAGCAGGCCCAGCATCCTCAGGTCCACCAGGCCCACCGTGCCCAGCAGCAGGGTGAGGCCGATGAAATGCACGATTTCGGCAAGGGGCCAGCCCCAGGCGGAATAGGCAATGTCGAACAGGCCGGTGTCGATCGACCAGTTGACGATGGCGACAGGGTCCAGAACCGGATCGGCGGGATAGGCCATCACCCGCTCCCCCATATCCGGGCCAACTGGGCGAGAGTTTCAAACTGCCCGTCGGTCGTCAGCAGCATCCGGTTGGTATAGAGCAAGAGCTTGCCCGCCCCGACTGCGCCCAGCCACAGCAGGAGGGCGAGCGCAGCCTGCATTTTCACCAGGCCGACCGGCTCGATCCCCTTGGAAAAGCTCACCCGCGCCATGTTCATCACCAGCCATGTCGCGCCCAGCAGGCAGGCGAACTTGAGTGCGAAGACCCAGTTGGTCAGCGCCTTGGCCGGATAGCCCGCCAGCAGGGCGAGGCCCGACAGCAGCGCCAGCACCGCGCCCAGACGCATGATCGGGAACAACGCGCGCCATTTCGCCAGCCGGGTCTGCTGCGCCACGCCCAGCACCCGCAGGGATACGGCAATCCCGCCGCCAACCAGCATGGCCATGCCCCAGGCGTGGAGGATCAGCGCCACGAAATAGGCGTAGAAATCCTCGCGCATGAAAATGCTGGGAGCCGACTGCTCCATCCAGGCGAGTGCGTCCATCATCCCACTTGGGCTTAACACAGGTTTGGAAACTGCGTCAGCCGGTTTGGCTGGCTGCTCGCAATGGCGCCCTATTGGGCCTCGGCGTACCAGAACTGGTTGTGGCAGGCAGAGCAGACCGCATCCATGGTCGCCACCAGTTGTCCGGCCGTCGCTGCATCGCGGTTGCGCGCGGCACTTTCGAGGTTGCGCGACAGTGCGGCCATGCTGGCGGAGAAGTTGCGGAATCCCTGGGGATCGGCGTCGATATAACCCTGGACCTGTTCCATCGGCACTTCGTAATCCTCGACCGCCATGTTGCCGGGCGAGGCGGCGCGGATATCCGTCGCCGTGGCCATCCGGTCGCTCGACGCGGCCAGCTCTGCAGCGGCAGCGGCGATGGCATCCCACAGTTCGGGCGTCATCTGTGCGCCATCCAGCATGCCGTTTTCGTCCGACGCATTGTTGCCCACGTCCCAGATCGCCACGATGGCGGGGTTGATCTCTGCCTGCATCTCGTGGCGCACATCGACTGTCGTGCCGTCCTGCGTGGCAGCGGGGGTGACACAGGCCGCCAGGGCCAGCGGGACAAGGGCATAAATGGGGCGCATCACGGTGATCCTCCTACTGGGCGGCTTCATCAAGCTCGCCTTCCTCGCGCAGCTGCCGGTTCCACATATCGGCATAGAGGCCATCGTGGCGCAGCAATTGCGAGTGGCTACCTTGCTCCACTACCATGCCTTCCTGAATGACGTGGATCAAATCGGCATCGGCAATGGTTGAAAGCCGGTGGGCGATGGCCACGGTGGTGCGCCCGGCGGAGACGCGCCGCAAGGTATCGAGGATTTCCTGTTCGGTTCGCGAATCGAGCGCGCTGGTCGCTTCGTCCAGCAGCAGGATCGGCGGGTTCTTCACCAGGGTGCGGGCAATCGCCACCCGCTGCTTCTCGCCGCCGGACAGCTTGAGCCCGCGCTCGCCCACTTCGGTTTCGAGCCCCAGCGGCAGCTTTTCGATGAACGGCCAGATCGCCGCATCGCGCGCCGCCTGGGCGACATCGGCCTCGGTCGCATCCTCGCGGCCATAGGCGATGTTATAGGCCAGGGTGTCGTTGAACAGCACGCTATCCTGCGGCACGATGCCGATAGCTGCACGCAGGCTCGCCTGGGTCACCTCGCGGATATCCTGCCCGTCGATCAGGATGCGGCCCTGCCACGGATCGTAGAAGCGGAACAGCAGGCGGCCGATCGTGCTCTTGCCCGCGCCCGATGGCCCGACCAGTGCCATGTGGCTGCCCGCCGGCACCTCGAACGACAGGCCGTTCAGGATCTTGCGATCCCGGTCATAGCCGAAGTGGACATTGTCGAACACGAGGCTGGGGCGGCGAACGATGAGCGCGGGCGCGCCCGGCGCATCGGTCACTTCAACATTGGTATCCATCAGGCGGAACATCTCGGCCATGTCCACCAGCCCCTGGCGGATCATGCGATAGACCATGCCGAGCATGTCCAGCGGGCGGAACAGCTGCTGCAGGTAGGTGTTCACCAGCACCAGGTCGCCGACGCTCAACCGCCCCTGGCTCCAGCCCCAGACGGTCCAGGCCATGGCCCCGCCCATCATCAGTTGCAGGATCAGCGCCTGGACGATGTTGAGCGTGGCCAGCGAATTGTCGGTCTTGATTGCGGCTTCGGCATAGGCCCCGGCGGAGCTGGCAAAGCGGCGCTTCTCGCGTCCTTCCGCGCCGAAGTACTTCACCGTCTCATAGTTCAGCAGCGAATCGACCGCGCGCGACATGGCCTGGCCATCCAGCGCGTTCATCTTGGCCCGCAGGCGGGTGCGCCATTCGGTGATCGCCTGGGTGACCCAGATGAACAGGGCGATAGTCACTGCCGTTGCCGCCACGATTTCCCACCCGAACAGGGCGTAGAAAATCACTGCCACCACCACCAGTTCCACTGCGGTTGGCAGGATGTTGAACAGCAGGAAGTAGATCATGTTGCTGATCGACTTGGTGCCGCGCTCGATCACGCGGGTCAGTTCGCCGGTGCGGCGACCAAGGTGGAACCTGAGGCTGAGTTGGTGCAGCCGCTCGAACACGTCTTCCGACAACCCGCGCACGGCATCCTGGCCCACCCGGTTGAACACCATGTTGCGCGTCTGGTCGAAGAAGGTGGTGGCAAAGCGCCCGGCGGCATAGGCCAGCACAAGGCCCAGGGCGAGGGCGAGCGCCGGTTCGCCATCTGCCGCCATCGCGTCCACAGCGCCGGCATAGGCAAAGGGCAGGGTGAGCACGACCGCCTTGGCTGCCAGCACCAGCAGGGCCGCCACCACGATCCGCCAGCGCAGGTCCGCGCGGTCTTTCGGCCACAGATAGGGCAGGAACCGGCGCACCGTGCCCCAGCCCGCCTGCTCGATCAGCGCAGCTTCGGTGATGTCCGTTTCATGCATGGAGGCCTTCATGCCAGCGCAAGTGGCGCTTCACCCCCCTGCGCGCAAGGAAGAAAGCCTACAGCCGCCCGAAGTCCGTGGTGTTGCTCAGCCGCACGCCTTCGGGCAGGTCGAACAGCACGCGGCGGCTGGCGAAGTCTATCGCCACCCGGCGGAACAGGCGCAGTTCGGCCATGCCGAGGATCATCGCCGGCTCTTCATCCAGCCCCAGTGCCTCGAAAGTCGGGCTGCGGGCGAAAGTGATCGGGAAGTTGCTGATGCTGGCGCGGTCCATTTCCAGCGACCGGGCGATCCGCACCAGTCCGCTAGCCTGGACCCCGTTGATATCGGTCATCTCGGTATCGGCCTGGTGGCGCGAACTGCGCAGGCGGCGCAGCAGTGCGGGGTTGCCGATCGAGCCCTGCGCGCCGGTATCCACGATCACCGCCGTGCGCACGCCGTCGATCACCGCGCGGGCGATGATGAGCTGGCCGTGGACCTGGCGGGCGCGCACCACGATGTCGAACCCGCGGTTGCTGGCGCGTTCTTCCGGGTGGGCCACTTCCATCACGCGGTTCTCGAAATCGATCAGGATGCGCCGGTTGGCCAGGCTGTCGAGGCCGAGGATGCCGTCGGCCCCGCCGATATTCGCTCCATCCACCAGCGCTGCCGTGCCATCGCGGAAGCTGCCGCTGCCGAAGCTCAGTTCATCGATCTGCGCGGTTGTCACCTGCCGCTCGCTCGCCATGCCTACCAGCGTGGCGGTGGACCTGTTGCCCAGCTGGAGCTGGTCGGCCAGCGCATGGCTCATCACGCTGGCCTGCGCGCCGGTATCGACCATGAAGTTGTAGGGGCCCTCGCCGTTGATCATCACCGGCACGGTCATGCGCTGGTAGCGTTCGTCCTGCAGCTGCAGCACTTCTGCGCCGAATTCACCGACCGCCTCGGACACGACGGCGGCGACCTGCTCTTGTGCGGATGCCGCGCTTGCGGTCAGTGCCAGCGAAGCGGCGGCAGCCCAATGGATCCAGCCCATGCGAACCTTTCCCCTGCCAGGACCGGGGACGATACCCCGTGTCTGGAGCCGACTATACCACGCAATCGCCCGCCGCCCAAACCGGACCTTCGGCGGTGGCGGACCGCGCAAGTCCGGCAGCCATGAAGGCGGCTTCCAGCGCATGGTCGCGCAGGCTGGCTTCCGGCGCGGATTCGCTGGCGGCCCAGCGGTCCTCCTTCCAGCTGTTGGTGATGCCGCGCATGTGGCGATAGGAGAAGTCTGCCGACAGGGCCCGGTTGGCCTTGGCGCCGAACAGGTTGTGGACGCTCCAGCTGTCGCTCAACCGGTCGGCCCTGCCGGGGACCAGACACCATTTCGGCGGGCAGGAGAGGTCTTCTGGTTCGTCGCGGATGACGAAATCGGCGTGGCGGCAGGTCTCGCGCGCGACCGGCGGCATGGCATGGGTGCCGATCCACAGGCCGGGAAACTTGGTGAAGCCGCTGCGGGCCAGCTCGGTCGCCTCGAACACCGACTGGCCGGTGGTGCCCAGCACCAGCTCGTCAACATCGACATTGAGGACCGACCGGGCCCGGCGCAGGAAGCGGTGGCGGGCGTGCTGGAGCGATCCGGTCTGGCAGAAATCGCTGTCCCAGTCGGTCTCCATTCCGTTCACCGCCCCGGCCATGCCGCCCTGCGGACCATAGGGGAACGGCCACGACACGGCGAGTGCGGGGAACCTGCCGCCAGCAGCCTCGTCCAACGTGGCCTGCAGTTCGACCAGCGGATAGGCGCTGGAGGCATTGTCATAGACCACCACGCCGTCGGCCCCGTGGATCCGGACATAGAACCGCACCCAGTCGGCAATCCATCTGAGGTCATTGTTCTGCGACAGCGTGGTAATCACCCGCCGCCCGGCGAACAGGGGTGCCATGTCGGGCTGCACTTCGATCTCGTAGCGCCCCAGCGGGCCGTCGATGGCGATGTGGTCGGCATCCGACCGCAGCCAGATCTCGCCACGCTTCTTGTGGCCGATATGCCGCGCGGCAAAGCGCGGGAAACCGAGGGCGCGGGCAAAGGGCGTAGAGGCTTTCAGCGGCTCCAACAGGTTGAGCAGTGGCGGACCCTGGAACACCACGTGCTTGCCCGCACGGTACACGTCATAGAACAGCGTGTCCCAGTCGAAGCGTTCGGCATAGCTCGCGTTGCGCAGGTCCGCGGGGCGGGGCGGCTCGCGGCGAATTCCGCCAGCGGGATCGAGCGTGACCGACGAAAGCGAGATCATCGCGCCCGCTCCATCTCCAGCCATGCACCCACCTGCGGCAGCAGCGGGCGCACCAGCTGCGCGGCCATGCGGCGCATGTCATCCAGTGCCGGGTGCTTCAGCGCGAACAGCGCCGCCACCCAGCCAATGCCGCCCGCCGCCACGGCCAGCAGCAGCATGGGAAAGGTAATCTCTTGCGGCCCCTGCCACAGCATATAGGTGAGGCCGAGCGGGGCCAGGGCCGCCACGCTCACGCCCAGGCTCTTGCCCAGGATCGCCAGCCAGTCGGCCATGGCAAAGCCCACCAGGCCGCGCATGAAGCCGAGGTAGATCGCCATGAAGCACACAGCATAGACCAGCCGCGATGCCGCCGCGCCCCAGGCCCCGGCCCACAGCGACCCGACTACCAGCAATGCGATCGACAGGATCGTCTCGAGAATGTTGAGCACCAGCAGGCGGTTCATCCGGCCCAGCAGGATCGGCAGTTCGCTCACCAGTGGCAGCGACATCATCAGCGCCGCCTGCAACGCGATCAGCGTCAGCAGCGGGGCGGTGTCGATCCACACCTCGCCATAGAGCAGGTTGACCAGCGGCCAGGCGGCCAGCGCCAGCCCGGCCATGCCCGGCCAGACGACAGCGGTGTAACCCGCCACCACGCGCAGGTAGGCCGGCGCCAGCGGCTGGCCCGAATCGCGGATGCGGGCAAAGGCCGGATAGAACACCCCGCCGATGGCCCCGGCGATCAGGCTGCGGAACTGTTCGGCCAGGCTGGAGGCGCGGCTGAACAGGCCGACGGCGAACAGGTCCACCAGCCGCCCCACGATCAGGTCGGGCGAGCGGGAGCCAAGCGCGCCGGTCATGTAGAGGGTCGAGGCCTTGCCGCCGAAAGTCAGCACCGGCCGCAGGCCGTCCAGCCGCAGCGGAAAGGTCCTGGCTGGTTGCAGCACTTGCGCGATCAGGCCCTTGGCCAGCCCCGTCGCCAGTACCGCCCAGGCGAGCGCAAAGGCGCTGTAGCCCAGCCATGCCAGGGTCAGCGCCACTGTCGCATGGACCATGGCCCCGCCCACGTTGACCGCGAAGTGCCCGGAAAACCGCATGGTCCGCGCCATCAGAGCCAGCGGCACGACCGACATCGGCAGGAACAGGTATGATCCGGCGATAATCACCAGCAAGGGCGCCAGTTGCGGCAGGCCATAGAATGCCGCCAGCGGCCAGGCGAGCGCCGCAATCGCGCCCACGATCAGCAGCGAGAAGATGAAGGCGACCGAAGAACAGCGGTTCACCTCGTCAGCCGACAGGTCGGGCAGGCCGGAGATATAGCGCGACAGGCCGAAGTCCTGCAGCACGGCCACCAGCATGGCGGCGGCGAGCGCGATGGAGAACAGGCCGACTTCGTCCGGCGCCAGGAAGAACCGGCTGATGATGACAGACGTGGCGAACTGGATCACGAAGGCGCCGTACTGGCTGGCCATGGCCCAAACCGCCGCGCTGCGCACGCTCATGGCGGCAGGCTCACGTGTGAACGGCGGCGCTGTCGGTGAGGCCGGGGGCAGGGGGGGCAGGCCCGTGGTCAAGCGGCGGGCCTCAGCTCGTCGCCAAGGCGGTAGCCAGCGTGGACGAGAGCCGCAGGGCGCGACCCGGCTCACCCAGCTTGGCCAGCCGCGCCACGGTGCGCCACAGGCCCTTGCGGCAACCACCGCTTCGCACATGGTCGAGCATGATCTCGAAGCCCTCGTCGCGCAGGGCCACTGGCGAGTGGAGGATGCCATGCGTCACCGCGGCGCGCACGCGGGCGGAAACCCCCGTTTCACCGAAGAAGGCATCCAGCGCGTCGATCGGCGGCAGGCTGGTAGCATCGGCGGTGGGATCGGCCTTGCCGGCATCGCGCATCCGCCATGCCTCATAGGCGATGGCCGCGCCGATCTGCTGTTCGGTCGCGTGGCGTTTGGACACCTGGCCGGCATAGTGGCGATAGCGGATCAGTCGTTCGGGCAGGTTGGCCATCTTCGTCACTGACGCCAGCCGCAGCCACAGGTCCAGATCCTCGCAATGGCGGAAGGCGGCATGATAGCCGCCCTGCTGCAGCACGATGTCGCGCCGGTACATCACCGCCGGGTGGCACAACAGCGGGCCGCCGTGGCGGATATTATGAAGGAACTCCTCGTGGGTGACGGGGTGGTCATAGCCCATGGTCACATAGGGGCCGCCATCCTCGCTCATGTCGCGGCTCCAGCTGCCGATCACGCCATGGTCGGGCCGGTCGGCCAGGAACTGCATCTGCTTGGCGAAGCGATCGGGATGGGCGATGTCGTCGGCATCCATGCGCGCGACGATGGGGGCGCGGGCCTCGGCCAGCAGCTGGTTGAGGCTGGAGACAAGACCCCGGTTCTCGCGGATGATCGGGCGGATGCGCGAATCCTTGGCGGCATAGGCCTGGATGATGGCGGCAGTGCCATCGGTCGATCCGTCGTCGAGAATCAGGAACTCGAACTCGCCGAAAGTCTGCGCACGGATGCTGTCGATCGCCTCGGCCAGGAAGCGCTCGCCATTATAGACGCTCATCGCCACGCTCAAAGGCGGGGGAGAGCCGGGTGTCCTGTCGATCGCGCCTCTATCCTGCACGGCCTCTATCCTTGTCATGCCTTGCGCCTAGCCCATCCGCGTAAACATCGGGTCAATGCGACAGGGGTAGGCTTGGAGCCCCCTTGCCCTGTGCGGGGTTAACGGGTGGTCAACCACGCGGCTGCGCGATTCGCCCGGCAATCGGGGCAGGATGAATCGGATCCGGTGAATCGGACGCGGTGAATCGGCCATGGGTGAATCGCTCACGCACCCGCCGCGCCTCGCGCGCGCACGTGTATAAGGGAGCCGGT
>NZ_JAMFLH010000004.1:125000-273169 GCF_023501975.1 Altererythrobacter sp. KTW20L
GAGATTTGCTCCACGCATCTTTGACATTGTGAATGGGTTTTTAAATCGATGCCGTGGAGCACAGCTCTCAGTGATCTTAGGGTCACCGTGTGTGTGCGACACTAATAGATGTATTATCTGGCTGAGATAATCCTCCATACCATCGTGAAAACGGTCAAGTGTTATACAGGCTTGTCGTTGATGGTGTGGATCTCAAGCGTGAGGTAAGAGCAATTGGCGGATGCCTTGGCATGTACAGGCGAAGAAGGACGTGGCACGCTGCGATAAGCGTCGGGGAGTTGTGAGCGAACTTTGATCCGGCGATTTCCGAATGGGGAAACCCACCTTCACCATTTCCTCTGTGTTTCCTTCGGGGGGCATAGAAGAGGTGGATAAGGTATCATCAGACTGAATAAAATAGGTTTGGTGAAGCGAACCCGGGGAACTGAAACATCTCAGTACCTGGAGGAAAAGACATCAACAGAGATTCCCGTAGTAGTGGCGAGCGAACCGGGACCAGGCCAGTGCCTTCATTTCAACTAGCAGAACACTTTGGAAAGAGTGGCCATAGCGGGTGACAGCCCCGTATGCGAAAGTGATGATGAAGGACTCGAGTAGGGCGGGACACGTGAAATCCTGTCTGAACATGGGGGGACCACCCTCCAAGCCTAAATACTCGTACATGACCGATAGCGAACAAGTACCGTGAGGGAAAGGTGAAAAGCACCCCGATTAGGGGAGTGAAACAGTACCTGAAACCGATTGCTTACAATCAGTTGGAGCCTCCTTGAGGGGTGACAGCGTACCTCTTGTATAATGGGTCAGTGACTTAATTTATCGAGCAAGCTTAAGCCGTTAGGTGTAGGCGCAGCGAAAGCGAGTCTGAATAGGGCGACTGAGTTCGATGAATTAGACCCGAACCCCGGCGATCTAGGCATGGCCAGGTTGAAGGTGCAGTAACATGCACTGGAGGACCGAACCGTTTAACGTTGAAAAGTTATCGGATGAGCTGTGTTTAGGGGTGAAAGGCCAATCAAGCCGGGAAATAGCTGGTTCTCCGCGAAAACTATTGAGGTAGTGCGTCGGATGTATGCCGTTGGGGGTAGAGCACTGGATGGGCTAGGGGGTCGCGAGATCTACCAAACCTAACCAAACTCCGAATACCAACGAGTCTTATCCGGCAGACAGACGGCGGGTGCTAAGGTCCGTCGTCGAAAGGGAAACAGCCCTAACCTACAGCTAAGGTCCCCAAGTCATCACTAAGTGGGAAAGCATGTGGGAATCCCAAAACAACCAGGAGGTTGGCTTAGAAGCAGCCATCCTTTAAAGAAAGCGTAACAGCTCACTGGTCTAAATAAGGGTTCCTGCGGCGAAGATGTAACGGGGCTAAAGTGATGCACCGAAGCTTAGGGTTTGATCTTCGGATCAAGCGGTAGCGGAGCGTTCCGTAAGCCTGTGAAGCGATCTGGTAATGGGTCGTGGAGGTATCGGAAGTGAGAATGCTGACATGAGTAGCGATAAAGAGGGTGAGATGCCCTCTCGCCGAAAGACCAAGGGTTCCTGCGCAACGCTAATCGGCGCAGGGTGAGCCGGCCCCTAAGACGAGCCCGAAGGGGGTAGTCGATGGGAACCACGTTAATATTCGTGGGCCTGGTGGTGTGTGACGGATGATGGAAGTTGTCGATCCTTATCGGATTGGTTCGGCAGCCAAGTTGTTCCAGGAAATAGCCCCACCGTATAGACCGTACCCGAAACCGACACAGGTGGTCAGGTAGAGTATACCAAGGCGCTTGAGTGAAGTATCCTGAAGGAACTCGGCAAATTGCCTCCGTACCTTCGGAAGAAGGAGGCCCTGAATCGAGGCAACTCTTTTCAGGGGGCACAGGCCAGGGGGTAGCGACTGTTTATCAAAAACACAGGACTCTGCTAAGTCGGCTTCAAGACGACGTATAGGGTCTGACGCCTGCCCGGTGCTGGAAGGTTAAGAGGAGGAGTGCAAGCTCCGAATTGAAGCCCCAGTAAACGGCGGCCGTAACTATAACGGTCCTAAGGTAGCGAAATTCCTTGTCGGGTAAGTTCCGACCTGCACGAATGGCGTAACGACTTCCCCACTGTCTCCAGGATATGCTCAGCGAAATTGAAGTTCCCGTGAAGATGCGGGATACCCGCGGTTAGACGGAAAGACCCCGTGCACCTTTACTGCAGCTTCAGAGTGGCATTAGGAAAGAGTTGTGTAGCATAGGTGGGAGGCTTTGAAACTTGGGCGCCAGTCCGAGTGGAGCCAACCTTTGAAATACCACCCTGCTGTTTTCTGATGTCTAACCTCGCACCGTTATCCGGTGTAGGGACCCTCTGTGGCGGGTAGTTTGACTGGGGCGGTCGCCTCCTAAAGAGTAACGGAGGCGCGCGATGGTAGGCTCAGGCCGGTTGGAAACCGGCTGTTAGAGTGCAATGGCATAAGCCTGCCTGACTGCGAGACTGACGAGTCGAGCAGAGACGAAAGTCGGTCATAGTGATCCGGTGGTCCCTCGTGGAAGGGCCATCGCTCAACGGATAAAAGGTACGCCGGGGATAACAGGCTGATACTGCCCAAGAGCTCATATCGACGGCAGTGTTTGGCACCTCGATGTCGGCTCATCACATCCTGGGGCTGGAGCAGGTCCCAAGGGTTTGGCTGTTCGCCAATTAAAGTGGTACGTGAGCTGGGTTCAGAACGTCGCGAGACAGTTTGGTCCCTATCTGCCGTGGGCGTCGATTGTTGAGAGGAGTTGCCCCTAGTACGAGAGGACCGGGGTGAACATACCTCTGGTGTACCTGTCATTCCGCCAGGAGTGCAGCAGGGTAGCTATGTATGGACGGGATAACCGCTGAAAGCATCTAAGCGGGAAGCCTCCCTCAAGATAAGCAATCATCGAACCGTGATAGACCATCACGTTGATAGGCCGGGTGTGGAAGCGCAGTAATGTGTGTAGCTAACCGGTCCTAATAGTTCTGTTCGCGCTTGTTGATCCCACCATCAATGTCAGGCCTGTGGCTTATGCCGCAGACATGCATTGTGGAGGATATCCTCAGCACGATGATGCCTCAAGACAACAAACATCGATTTAAAAACCCTGCATGCACGCCGGCTTCATTGCTTGGTGGTCATAGCGTCTGTGACCCACCCGATCCCATCTCGAACTCGGCCGTGAAACCAGACAGCGCCGATGGTACTAACGCTCAAGCGTTGGAAGAGTAGGTCGCCGCCAGGCATTGTAGCCGGCGAGCACGCAGGGGATAACCCATTCACAGTCAAAGGGCTGTCCCTCACGGGATGGCCCTTTTGGCGTCTTTTGCGCAGTCATGCCGAAATGACGCCAAGGCCGCAGAACCATCAGGTTTTGCCCGGCCAACGGGGCCGCGAGGTTCCGCCGGTGCGCCAAGCATCGGGAGGTGACGCGGGGTGGAGCAGCCCGGTAGCTCGTCAGGCTCATAACCTGAAGGTCGTTGGTTCAAATCCAACCCCCGCAACCACCCCCTTTTTCCAAAACAGCCGTTCCGCAGGGAGCGGCTATTTTTTTATCCGCTGCAGACGTCGGCGCGCGGATGGCAATTGTTGCAGATTGGCACCAGTTTCTGCCGTCATGGCTTTGCAACATAACTGACGCGTTCCTTTCGCATTCCGGACCTAGCCGCTGCCCGTCATCAAAAAATGAGGGTTTGTCGCCAATGTCTGCCTTTTCCCGCAATCTGCTTCGTCCCCTGCTGCTGTCAGCTACGGCTTTGGCCCTGGTGGTCCCCGTTGCTGCCCAGGCGCAGAACACCGTGACCGGCCGCGTGGTCGATGCCGCTGGCGTCGGTCTGCCGGGTGCTGTTGTCGTGTTGCGCGAGAGCGGTCAACGCATCGTGACGGATCGCCAGGGCCGCTTCGTCGTCCCCTCGATCGAGGCAGGCGAACTGGTGATCGACGTGATCTATCAGGGGCTCGAAAGTGTGAGCCAGACTGTGACCGTGTCGTCGGGCTCTGCCAACGACTTTGCGATCACGATGGATGCGACTTACAGCACCGATGTCATCACGGTTTACGGGACGATCCTTGATTCCACGGCCCGCGCGCTCAACCAGCAGCGCAATGCCGATGCCACGACCAACGTAGTCTCGTCCGATTCCATTGGCCGCTTCCCCGATAGCAACATTGCAGAAGCGCTCCAGCGCGTACCGGGCTTCGGCGTCGAGCGGGACCAGGGCGAAGGTAATTTCATCTCGATCCGCGGTGCGCCTTCGGAATTCACCTCGATCACGGTCGACGGCATCAACCTGCCTTCGACAAGCGCCGATACCCGCGCGGTTGACCTGGGGTCCATTCCTTCGGATGTCGTTTCTTCGCTGGAAGTTTCCAAGACCCTGCTGCCCAGCCAGAGCGCGGATTCGATTGCCGGTTCGGTCAACCTGACCACGCGTTCGCCCTTTGACGATCCGCGGCTGCGCATTTCGGCCAACGGCGGTGTCAGCCATAACCAGTTCGGCAACACCAATGACTATCGCTTTGGCGGGACGGTAAGCACCGTGTCCGGTCCGGTCGGCCTCTTGCTGTCTGGCAGCCTGGCGCAGACCGACCGCAAGGTGGATAACTTCGAATCCGTCTGGGAAGTTGTAGAGCGGCCCGAAGGCAACGAAATCCTCGGTGTGCCGGAACAGGAGTTCAAGGACTACGACACCCGCCGCGAGCGCCTGGCGCTGACCGGCGCGATCGAGCTGGAGCCCGACAACGTCAGCCGCTATTTTGTGCGTGGAACATGGTCGAAGCGGACAGATGACGAGTTCCGCAACCTGCTGGCCGTTGTCTATGCCGATGGCGATCTCCAGCCGGGCGCGACCGAGACCGTGGCCACCTGGAACGACACGCGGGTCGCGCGCGAATTCCGCCACCGGGTGAAGGTCGACGAATCCTTCGTGGTCAGTGCAGGCGGCGTGCACGATTTCAGCACTCTCAGCCTCGATTACACCGCATCCTATTCGCGGGCCGAAGAAACCTATCCGATCCGCGCCCAGCTGCTGTTCCGTTCCAGCCTGCGCCCGGACATCACGCAGGATTTCACCACGCCCGACGCGCCCACTATCTCGCTGTTCGAGACCGGAGAGCATCTGGATTTCAGCCGCTACTCCTTCCGTGAGATCACGTTCCGCGAACAGGATACGATGCAGGACGAGTGGGCCTTCCAGGCCAATGTGTCGGTTGCGGGTGAACTGTTTGGAGCGCCGGCCACTTTCCAGACTGGCGCGCGCGTGCGCTTGGCGGAAATTGGCACCGATAACGAACAGTGGCGCAACCGCGGTGGTGCGGCTGCCCCGACTCAGTCCTTCGCCAACCTGATGTCGGACATCCCGTCGCAGAACTTTGCCTACCTCCTGGGCAACAAATATGATTCGGACCTGGTCCGGGCCTACTTCGAAGATGTGCGCCCAATTGCGCAGACCGATGCCACCCGTCGCATCTCGAACTCCATCGTTTCCGACTATGAAGCGAGCGAGGACATCTATGCCGGTTACGCGATGACCCGCGTCGAATTCGACCGCGCCAACCTGGTGCTGGGCCTGCGTGTGGAGCACACCAGCTTCTCCGGATCGGCGCCGGTCTTCAACACCGAGACCGAAACCTTCACCGTGGGCCAGGTGGATCGCAGCTACACCGATTTCTTCCCCAACCTGACGCTGCGCTATGAACTGGCGGATGACCTTGTCGCCCGCTTCGCGCTGACCCGCGCAGTCTCGCGTCCCAATTTCCGCGACGTTGTTCCGCGGGTGGAGGAGAACAGCGACAGCACCACCACGGTGGTCGATGTCTCGCGCGGCAATCCGGACCTGAAGCAGACCCTGTCGAACAACCTCGACTTCGGGCTGGAATACTACTTCCCGCCGCTCGGCCTGCTCTCGGCCAATTTCTTCTACAAGGATCTGGAAGACTACGAGTTCACGCTGACGACGCCCGGCACTTTCAACGGCCTGCCGGCGCGGATTTCCGAAAAGCTTAATGCCACCAGCGGCCACATCATGGGCTTCGAACTGGCTGCACAGGCGCAGTTCACTTTCCTGCCCGGTGCGCTGTCCGGCTTCGGCGTGTTCGGCAACCTGTCCTATGCGGACGCAGAGATCACCCTGCCGGGCACGATTGCCGGCCGGGCCTCGAAGGTGGCGCTGCCGAACCAGTCCGAATGGACCTACAACGCAGCGATCTTCTACGAAATGGGCGGGTTCAATGCGCGCCTGGCCTATACCCGCCGTACCGACTACGTCGACGAGTTCAACGAAGACGCGCGGCTCGATACCTTCTGGGAAGGGCGCGAGCAGGTTGACCTGACCGCCAGCTATGATGTGACAGATAACGTCAACATCTTCTTCGAAGGCAAGAACCTCACCAATACGCCGGGCGTGCGTTATGCGGGCAACCGTGCCCGCGTGACCGAGTACGAGAAGTTCGGTCGCCTCTACTTCATTGGCGCGCGGGTGAACTTCTAGTTCGTGAGCCAATTGTGATCGCATCGGCGGGGGCTAGGGCCCTCGCCGTTTGCATTTTTGCGCAGGAGCTGGCGCCGCAGCCTGCGTACGTCGGCCTGCACCAGGACTAGTTGGGAACCCGGGCGCGCAGCTGCAGATGGATTGCCTGCCCGGCCGTAACAGCAGTCGATCCCGGGTCGATCGAGAACTCGCCGACCTCGCTTTCGACGGTTGCCAAGGTCTCGTGGCCGATCTTGCGGACTGATAGGACCGTGGCTGGCATTCCTTCCCGTGCGATGAACATGTCCCTGGGGCGCACGATCAGCGTTGCGCCGTGTCCCGCAGGCACAGGCCCGAATGGGCTGGCGGCAGTTGCACCATTCATTGTGACCCGCACTTCCAGCGCATCGCCCAACAGGCGAGCGGCGACCAGCGAGGCGGGGTGGTCGTAACAGTCGGCAGGGGATCCGGTTTGCAGGATCCTGCCATCGGCCATCAGGATGAGGTCGTCGGCAATTGCCATCGCTTCATCGGGATCGTGGGTCACGACCAGCACGGTGGTGCCGACAGATTGCAGATCGAGCATCAGCGAGCGCCTGATCTGGGCCCTGAGATGCCCGTCGAGACCGGAAAACGGTTCGTCCAGCAGCAGCAGCACGGGCTCGCGCGCGAGTGCACGGGCAATCGCCACCCGCTGTTGCTCGCCGCCCGAAAGGGTGTGCGGCCACTTGTCGGCCAGGTGATCGACGTGGAGCCGGGCAAGCAGCTCATCCACCAGTGCCTGTCGGGCCACCTTGCCGAGGGACTGCACCCCGAAGCCCACATTGTCGCGCACGGTCAGGTGCGGGAACAGGGCGTTATCCTGGAATACCAGCCCCACGCCGCGCTGTTCCGGCGGCACTGTCAGGCCCGGGGCCGATACCGTCTGTCCGCCAATGGCGATTTCGCCTTCGTCCAGCGGCTCCAGCCCCGCGACCAGGCGCAGGATCGTGCTTTTTCCGCAACCCGATGGGCCGAGCAGGCAGGTGATCCGCCCCGGCTTCAGCGTGAATCCGGCCTGTTGCACAACTTCGCGTGCACCATAGCGGCGCGTCACATCGCGCAGGGTAAGGATCGGTCCGGGTTCCATGGACATGCGTCCTAGGTGCCCGGGCGCGCCAGCGCAATTCTCCGTGTGAGCCACAGGACCGTCGGGATCGACAGGGCAAGGATCAGCAGCGAGGGCGGCCCGGCCTGGGGCAAGCGCTCGTCGATGGCATAGTGGTGGGCGGTTACGGCCAGGGTATCGAAGTTGAACGGCCGCAGGATCAGCGTGGCGGGAAGTTCCTTCAGGATATCGATGAACACGATCAGCCCGGCGGTCAGCATGGCCCCGCGGGCGATCGGCAGGTCCACCGCGATAACGGCGCGGGTCTCTGACCTTCCGAGGGTGCGTGCAGCCTGGACCATCGATGGCGTTACCCGCGCAAGTCCGGCGTCGATCGGCTCCAGTGCCGCTGCCATCAGCCGCGCGGCATAGGCCAGCAGCAGCAGGGAAATGGCGATGGCCATGCCCGATCCAGGGGCGAGCGACCAGATGACGCCAGCCGGGGCCAGCAGGCCGATGGCCATGACCGCTCCCGGTGTCGCATAGCCCAGGCTGGCGATCCGCCCGGCCAGCGGCAGGCGGCGGGTGCCGAGCGCCAGCATCGTGGCGAGCAGAACGGTGAGCAGGCCTCCGGCGACCGCCAGCGACAGGCTGTTTTGCAGGGCGGCCAGCAGCCGCGCCCAGTCAGGCGAGGCGGAGCCGACATTCCACGCCAGCCAGCCGACCGGCAGCAGCAACCCGGCGGTTAGCAGGAACAGGCAATAGCTCGCAGCCAGCCAGCCGCGTGCGGGCGAAAGCGCCTGCGGTTCCCATTGGCGCCAGCGACCCCTGCCGCTCTCGTGCGTACGTCCCTTGCGTCCGGCGCGCTCGATCCACAGCAGCAGGGCGGCAGCCGCCAGCAGGGGCAGGGCGAAACGGGCGGCACTCACGGTCGATCCATAGACCGTCCAGGCCCGCACGATTCCCGTGGTCAGGGTCTGGACGTTGAGGAAACGCACGGCACCGAAATCCGCCAGCACTTCCATCATGGCGAGCGCCGTACCGGCCGCCAGCGCCGGTCGCGCCATCGGCAGGGCCACCCGCCACAGCGCGCGTCTGCCGTTGCAGCCGAGCATGGCGGCGGCTTCCAGCACGTTGACCGACTGGTTGATGAAGGCAGCCCGCATGGCGAGGTACACATAGGGATAGAATGCCGCCGACAGGATGAACACTGCGCCGCCCGTGCTGCGGATGGAAAACGGCAGGTCCGTTCCCAGCGAGGCCCGCATGGCGGTGCGCAGGGGGCCTGCCACGTCGAGCAGGTCGGCATAGCTGTAGGCCATGGCAAAGGCCGGGACGGCCAGCGGCAGGGCCAGGGCCCAGGCAAAGAATGAGCGCCCAGGAAAGCGGTGCATCGCCACCAGCCACGCGGCAATCGTGCCGGTGAAAGCCACGACAACCCCCACCAGCAGCGCCAGCCATGCCGAGGTCAGGGCATAGCGGGCGATATCCCGCCCGGCGATGTCCGCTGTCCCGCTGCCCATCGCGGCAAGGATCACTCCGCCAAGAGGGAGCAGGACGATCAGCCCGGCAATCGCCGCCATCACCGCAAGCGGCGATGGCCAGCGCAATGCCGCAGGTCGGGGGAAGCTGGCTGCGGTCAGCGCCAGCCCGCCGCGCTCATCAGCGATTGCGCCTGAGGTTGCCGCGCAGCGAAAGCCGCCACCGGCATCGGGTGCGCGGTGAACTCTGCATAGGCATCAACCGGGGCAGGCGCCGGCACGTCGGGCGAGGCCGGATATTCGTTGTTGTTGGCCGAAATGTGTGTCTGCGATTCGGAGGAAGCGAGGAATTCGAGCAGGCGCACGGCGTTGTCGCGGTTAGGCGCATTGGCCGCCACGCCGCCGCCCGAGATGTTCACATGGGCACCCTGGCCATCGAGGCTGGGGAAGCCGAGGGAGACCCGTTCGGTCACTGCGCGATCGGCGGCATCGTCGCTGTTGGCCATGCGGATGTAATAGTAGCTGTTGGTCAGGGCCACTTCGCAGACACCGGCACCCACGGCGCGGATCTGGTCACGGTCGCCGCCTTCGGGCGGTCGGGCCATGTTGGCCACCACGCCGCGCACCCATTCACCGGCCCGCTCCTCGCCCCAGGCCTCGATCAAGGCGCCGACCAGCGACAGGTTATAGACGCTATCGGACGAGCGCACGCAGATGCGGCCGCGGAAACGCGGGGTCGCCAGCTTGGCATAGTCGTCGATTTCCTCCGGCTGCACCTTGGCCGGATCATAGGCCACCACGCGGGCGCGGCGCATGAAGCCGTACCACAGGCCTTCGGGCTCGCGCAGGTTGGCGGGGATCCGATCTTCCAGCGTGGCCGAAGCGGTCGGCTGGAACAGGCCTGCCTGCTGTGCGCGCCACAGGGCGCCGGCATCGGCAGCGATGAACAGGTCGGCGGGGCTGTTGCTGCCCTCGGCGGTCATGCGGGCGACGAGTTCGTCGGGGCTGCCTTCCATCACGTTGATGGTAATGCCTGTTTCCTGGGTGAAACGGTCATAGAGCGCCTGGTCGCTGTCATAGTGGCGGGCGGAATAGAGATTGACCTCGCCGCCTTCGCTGGTGGCGTTGTCCTGCGAAGTGCATCCGCCAAGAACGGCAATACCTGCCAGCAAGGTGAAAATCCGCTTGTTCCGCACCATGTGAAATCTCCCGTTCCTGCCAAAGCCAGGCCCTTGTTGCGCCGACTCCGATAATGGCCAATTCACCGCAAAGCAAGACTGCGAATTACTCGCAAGAAAGTTGTTGCGAGTGGTTATCAAGTGCATTAGGGGCACGGAAACCACACGGATTCGGGGAAAAACGACAATGCGCCTTTCGACCAGCACTAGCCTGGCTGCCATCATCTGCGCGGCTGCATCGCCAGCCATGGCCAATGAAGCAGCAGACAGCCAGGACAGGGCGATCGACCGCATTACCGTGACGGCATCGAAGGCAGATGCGCTCGATGTGGGCGGATCGGTCCAGCGGCTCGATATCGAGGACCTGGAGACTTTCGCTTCGGGCGACGTGAACCGCATCCTACGCCAGGTGCCGGGCGTGTTCCTGCAGGAAGAAGAAGGTTTCGGCCTGCGCCCCAACATCGGCATCCGCGGGTCGGGCACGGATCGCAACGCGCGCGTGGCGATCATGGAGGACGGCGTGCTGATGGCGCCTGCCCCATACTCCGCCCCGGCGGCCTACTATTTCCCGCGCATGGCGCGCATCCACGCCATCGAAGTGGCCAAGGGCCCGGCGGCCATCAAGTATGGTCCGTCCACCGTGGGCGGCGCGATCAACTTCTTTGCCACCCCCATTCCCGATGTGGATGCAGGCGAAGTGGCAGCGCGCGCCACGGCGCTCTATGGCAACCATGACAGCCAGCGCCTGCACGGCTGGGTGGGCGGCTGGGCACCGCTGGGCGGCGATGTTGAGATCGGTGCGCTGGTGGAAGGGCTCTACGAGCACTCCGACGGTTTCAAGGATCTCGACATCGGCGGATCGACCGGTTTTCAGATCAGCGACTATACCGCGCGCCTCGGCCTGCGTTCGGCCGACCGCACCCACTCGCTCGAACTGAAGTACCAGCGCAATGACGAGCGCAGCGACGAAACCTATCTCGGCCTGACGCTGGCCGATTTCGCCGCCACGCCCAACCGCCGCTACAATTCCAGCCAGCTCGACGAGATGAATGTCGAGCACGAGACATACCAGCTCAGCCACTATCTCGAACTGGCACCCGAACTGTCGTTCAGCACCATCGCCTATCGCACCGACACGGCGCGTTCGTGGTACAAGCTCAACGACGTGCGCAATGCGGCCGATACCGGGTGGAACTCGCTGTCCGCCGTGCTGGCCGACCCCACTGCCTTCGCCGTTCCTTTCGCCGACATTGTCGGGGCGGAAGCCTATACAGGACGGGCAGGCGCGCTGAGGGTGCGCAACAACAACCGCGTGTACCAGACAACCGGCGTGCAGTCGGTCCTGTCGGCCGGCTTTGCCACCGGCTCGATCGGCCATACGCTGGAACTGTCGGCCCGCTATCACGAGGATTCCGAAGATCGCTTCCAGCAGGATGACCGCTACCAGATCGTCAACCAGCGCATGTTCCTGACCAGTGCCGGCGCGCCGGGCAGCCAGGACAATCGCGTGGGCGATGCCAAGGCCTGGGCCTTCTTCATCCGCGACACCATCGAGGCGGGCGACCTGACCCTGGTTCCCGGCCTGCGTTACGAGACCATCGACCTGCGGCAGACCCGCTGGGCGCTGGGCGACGTAGCCCGCACCACGCCGACTTCGGTGACCACGCGCAAGGTCGATGTGTTCATCCCCGGCATTTCCGCCGCCTACCGGCTGGCCGATGACGTGCGGCTGGTGGCCGGGGCCCACAAGGGCTTCAACACGCCTTCGCCCGGGTCCACGGTCGATATCGAGACGTCGTGGAACTATGAGGCTGGCGTCAAGCTGGGCAATGCCGACTGGCAGTTCGAGGCGATCGGCTTCTTCAACGACTATACCAACATGGTCGGCACCTGCACCGCATCCACCGGCGGCAACTGCAACATCGGCGACCAGTTCGATGGCGGCGGGGTTGATGTGAAGGGGCTGGAGGTGCTGGCAGGCACGACATTGGGCGACCGCAGCGTCCAGGGCGGCCCGGCCTTCCCCGTTTCGTTGGCCTATACCTTTACCAACGCCCGCTTCCAGTCCGACTTCGTCAGCGGTTACGAGCCGTGGGGTGCGGTCCAGAAGGGTGACCGCCTGCCATACCAGCCGACCCACCAGATCGCCCTCAACGCCGGGGTCGAACTGGACCGCATGAGCCTCAACACCGCGATAAACTGGGTCAGCGAAACCCGCTCCACGGCTGGCCAGGGCCCGATCGCCGTTGGCGACCGGATCAATGCCCGAGTGCTGGTGGACCTGGCGGCAGAGTTCGATGTGACGGACAACGTATCGGTGTTCGGCACGGTGCAGAATGTGTTCGGCGAAACCTACAACGCGGGCTTCTCGCCCTCGGGTGCGCGCCCCGGTGCGCCGCGGCTGTGGATGATCGGCCTGCGCGGGCGCATCTGATCTCCTATTGCGGGCGCCAGTGCGGTGACAGGTGGACAGCGGGGAGGGTGATCTCCGCGCTGTCGACGATGATCCGTGAACTTTCGCCCAGGTGCACGCGGTAGGTTCCCGCCGCGCGGCTCCAGCCGGGATTGGCAATGTCCCACAGTGCCAGCAGACGCGGGTCCACCGCCACGCTCACCATCTGCGTCTCGCCCGGTTCTAGCATGACCCTGGCAAAACCGCCCAGCCGCTGCGGGGCTTCCCAGCCCGATCCGCTCACGTAAACCTGCGCCGCATCGGCTCCGGCGCGATCGCCGCTATTGGTCACGCGGAACGTGGCCACCAGCCCTTCGCCAGCGCGGCTGAGAGTGAGGCCGGAATAGGCAAAGCTGGTGTAGCTAAGGCCGTGGCCGAAGGGGAACAGCGGTTCCAGTCCGTTGGCGTCGAACCACTTGTAGCCCACCGTCGCACCTTCGGTATAGACCACGTCCCCTTCCTGTGGATCGCCGGGATGGGGTAGCTGGTCCAGGCTGCGGGGGAAGGTCGCGGGCAGGTGGCCCGAAGGGTTGACCGCGCCGGTCAGCACGCGGGCGATGGCCGCGCCGCCCATGCGTCCGGGATACCACGCCTGCACGATAGCGCGCACCCTGCCTGCCCAGGGCATCAGCACCGGCCCCCCCGTTTGCAGCACCACCACCGTATTGCGCTGGTTGAGCGCGACCGACTCCACCAGTGTATCGTCCTCCACATGCATCGGCACATCGATGCTCTCGCTCGCCCACTGGTTGGCAAAGACAATGGCGAGGTCTGCCGCATTGGCGGCTGCCGCCGCACCTTCGTGGTCGCGCCCGTCGTGGTAGGAAATGTCGGCGTGGGGCAGCAGCGCGCGCAGTTCTTCCAGCGGGCTGGAAGGGTAATAGACCACGGGGCCAGGCCAGCTGGTCGGCTCGATCCCCGGCACGGCGTTCCCGCCATCGGGACCGTCGCCGGGATAGACCTGGCTCGATCCGCCGCCCGACAGCACGCCGCGATCGGCATGGCCGCCGATCAGCACGATCCGCCGCGCCGTGGCGGCGAGCGGCAGGAGGCCGCCCTCGTTCTTGAGCAATACGATGCCCGCTTCGGCCCCTGCCTGCGACACGGCGCGGTTGGTGGCAAAGTCGATGTATTGGCCTTCCTCCACCGGGTTATCGATCACGCCGTGGGCGAACATCGTGCGCAGGATGCGGGCGACCATCGTGGCGATCTGCTCGCGGCTGATCTCGCCTGCATCGAGCGCGGCCCGCAAGCGGTCGGCGCGGAACCAGGCGGCACTTTGCAGGCCGAAGCCCGATTCCTGGTCAAGCCCGGCATTAACCGACGGGGCGGTGGAATGGACCGCGCCCCAGTCCGACAACACGTAGCCCGGCCAGCCCCATTCATTGCGCAAAACCTGGGTCAGCAGGAACGGATGCTCGCAGGAATAGGGCCCGTTGACCCGGTTGTAGGCGCACATCACCGATCCGGGATCGCCCACCTCATGCGCGATCTGGAAGGCGAGGAGGTCGCTCATCCGCATGGCGGCTTCCTCCAGCACCGAATTGCCGGTGCCGCGCGCGGTTTCCTGGTCATTGACGGCGAAGTGCTTGGAAGTGGAGATGATGTTGTTCGACTGCACCCCGGCGATCTGCTCGCCCACCATCACGCCAGCCAGCTGCGGGTCTTCCCCCGCATATTCGAAATTGCGCCCGTTGCGCGGCTCGCGCATCAGGTTGACGCTGCCTGCCAGCAAGACATTGAAACCGTCCGCCCGCGCCTCGCGCCCGATCATCGCGCCGCCGGCATGGGCCATGCCGCGGTCCCAGGTGGCCGCCGTGGCGAGGCCCGAAGGCAGGGCCGTGCGTCCTCGCTTGTCCGGCGCACCGCCCTGCGTGGCCACGCCTATCCCGGCGTCGGCCTGCCATTGCGGCGGTATGCCGAGGCGGGGCAAGCCCGGGACATAGCCGGCCGATCCCGCGCGCGAGCCCTCCATGGCGGTATAGCGGGCAGGCTCGAAATCTGCCCCGAAAAAGCCCATCAGCAGGGACAACTGCTCGTCCAAAGTCATTTGCGCCAGCATCGTGGCTGCGCGCTCGTCCGGCGTGCCGGTGGTCTCGGCCGCCAGGACGGGCGGGGCTTCCTGTGCCATCACGGCGGGTGCCGCGAATGCCAGTGCAGTTGCCGCCAGCAGCAGTTTGGCCGATCTCATCATCGCTCTCCTTGTTGGTAACGATAACAGCACACTGCATCGCGCTGGCACAAGGGGACATGCGCGAGGGGACATGCAATTGTCGCAAATGTCGCCTATGCAAGGAAGCTGATTTACCAGGGAGCAGACCATGCACGCCGACCGCCGCCTCTTTCTTCGTGCCACCGGCAGCGCTTTTGCCGCCTTCGCCGCTTCGGCCTGTGCGGCGCGTGGTTCCGGCGGGATGGCGGGCCTCCCGACGGTCGAGGGCTACGGCGAACTGGTGCCCGATCCCGCCGCTCTGCTCGACCTGCCGCGCGGCTTTTCCTACCGCGTGCTGTCGTCGCTGGGCGATACGATGAGCGATGGCGGCACTGTCCCCGATTTCGCCGACGGCATGGGCTGCTTTGACATCGGCAACGGCGAACTCGCGCTGGTCCGCAACCACGAGCTGTCGCCGCAGCAGGACAGCGGCGGTGCAACCGGCCCGGCCTTCGATACTGTTGCCCGCAGCCTGATCCCGCTGCCCGGCGGGACGACGACGCTTGTGCTCGATGCGGCAACGCTCGACTTGAAGCGCGAGTACCGCAGCCTGGCAGGCACGATCCGCAATTGCGCTGGCGGCGTCACGCCCTGGGGCACCTGGCTGACCTGCGAGGAAGACGTGTCCCGCGCCGACGGCCGCCGCGCCAATCGCGACCATGGCTGGGTGTTCGAAGTGCCCGCCAATGCCGAACGGCAGGTGGAGCCCGTTCCGTTGACCGCCATGGGTCGCTTCAACCACGAGGCGGCCTGCGTCGATCCGGCCACCGGCGTGGTCTATCTGACCGAGGACCGCGACGACAGCCTGCTCTATCGCTTCATCCCCACCCGGCCCGGGCAACTGGTCGAGGGCGGCGTGCTCCAGGCGCTGGTGCTTGATGGTGTGACCGACACACGCAACCGCGATGGTGCGGTCTCGATCGTGCCGGGCCAGCTGGTGGCAGGCCGGTGGATCACGCTCGACAATCCCGAAAGCCCCGACGACGACCTGCGCCAGCGCGGCGCGGCAATGGGTGCGGCGCTGTTCGCCCGCGGCGAAGGCATCTGGATGGGCGAGGGCGAGTTCTATTTCACCGCCACGTCGGGCGGCGCGGCGCGCGAAGGGCAGATCTTCCGCCTGAGGCCGTCGATGCATGGCCCTGACGCGCTCGACCTGTTCTACGAAAGCGGCGCGCGCGAAGAATACAGCTATGGCGACAACCTCACCATCGCGCCCGATGGCCACCTGATCGTTTGCGAAGACCAGGCCGGCAACAGCGTGGATAACCACCTGCGCGGTATCACGCCCGATGGCCGTGCCTATGCTTTTGCCCGGCTGCGCCTTCAGAGCGAGACTGCCGGGGCTTGTTTCTCGCCCGATGGCCGCACGCTGTTCGTCAACGTGTTCAGCCCCACGCGCACCCTGGCGATCAGCGGGCCGTGGGCCTGGACCTGATCCTGTTCAGGCGCTGATCTGGCGCAGGTGGGCAAGTACCGATTCAGCCCATTCGGGGCGGCAGATCAGCAAGTCGGGCAGGTAGGTGTCCGGCTGGTTATAGACCATCGGGCTGCCGTCGATCCGGCTGCAGTGCAAGCCATGGGCCAGCGCCACGGCCACCGGCGCGCAGCTGTCCCATTCGAACTGGCCGCCCGAGTGAAGGTAGATTTCCGCCTCGCCCATGACCACAGCCATGGCTTTCGCCCCGGCGCTGCCCATCGGTACTAGCTCACCGCCCAGCAGTTTGGCCACGGCCACAGCCTCGGCGGCAGGGCGCGTGCGGCTGACCACCAGGCGCGGATGTTCCGGCGCGGCGGGAAGGGGGCGCGGCTTGTCGGTGCGCAGGACCACGCCGCCGTCCATTCCAGGCAGGGCCACTGCGCCCACCGTGGCAACAGCATCCACTGCAAGGCCGACATGGACCGCCCAGTCGCTGCGCGCCTCGCCATATTCGCGGGTGCCATCGACCGGATCGACGATCCACACGCGGCTTTTGGACAGGCGGTCGAGATTGTCCTTTTCTTCTTCCGACAATAGTCCGTCATCGGGACGCAAACGGCGCAGCATTTTGACGAGAAATGCATTGGCGGCTGCGTCGCCGGCAAGGCCAAGAGCCTTCCCATCGATGCCCTGCGCAATAAGCTCAGCTCGCTTGGCAAGCAGGATGTCGCCAGCCTGTTGTGCCAAATGGGTCGCCAGTTCGGCGTCGGTCATGCCGCTCACCCGAGCAGCCGGTCGATGATGATATCCGCCGCCTGTTCCGCCGTCATCGCCGTGGTGTCGATGCGGATCTCGGGGGCTTCGGGTTCTTCATAGGGGCTGTCAATGCCGGTGAAGTTCTTCAGGTCGCCCGCGCGGGCCTTCTTGTACAGACCCTTCACATCGCGCGATTCCGCCACTGACAGCGGGGTATCGACATGGACTTCAATGAACTCGCCATCGGGCAGCATCTCGCGGACCATCTGCCGTTCGGCGCGGAACGGGCTGATGAAGGCGGTTAGGACAATGAGGCCCGCATCGGCCATCAGCCGCGCCACTTCGCCGACTCGGCGGATATTCTCGATCCGGTCGGTCTCGGTAAAGCCCAGGTCCTTGTTGAGCCCGTGGCGCACATTGTCGCCATCGAGCAGGTAGGTGTGCCGGTTCATCCGGTGCAGCTTCTTTTCCACCACGTTGGCGATGGTGCTCTTGCCGCTGCCAGACAGGCCGGTGAACCACAGCACGGCGGGCTTCTGGTTCTTCATCGCCGCGTGCTGTTCGCGGGTCACTTCCAGCGCCTGCCAGTGGACGTTCTGCGCGCGGCGCAGGCTGAAGTTGATCGTGCCGGCGGCCGCCGTGGCATTGGTCAGCTTGTCGATCAGGATGAACCCGCCCAGCGCGCGGCTGTCGGCATAGGCTTCGAAAGTGATCGGCTTGTCGGTGGTGATCTCGGTCACGCCGATGCCATTCAGCTTGAGCGTCTTGGCGGCAAGATGTTCGAGGCTGTTGACGTCGATCTCGTACTTCGGCTGGGCGACCGTGGCGGTCACGGTCTGGCTGGCGAGTTTCAGCCAGTAGCCGCGGCCGGGGATCAGGTCTTCGTCGCTCATCCAGACCAGGCTGGCTTCGAACTGGTCGGCACTTTCCGGCGGGGCATCGGCGGCGGCGATCACGCTGCCACGGCTGCAATCGACTTCGTCGGCAAGGGTAATGGTCACGGATTCACCGGCCACGGCCTCGACAAGATCGCAGCCCATGGTAACGATCTTGGCGACGGTGCTGGTCTTGCCCGAAGGCACGATCCGCACCGCATCGCCCGGCTTCACCGAACCTGCGGTAATCAGCCCGGCAAAGCCCCGGAAATCGAGGTTGGGGCGGTTGACCCACTGCACCGGCATGCGGAACGGGCGGGCCTGGGCCGCGACATTGTCGATCTCCACCGTTTCGAGATGGTCGATCAGGCTGGGACCGGAATACCACGGGGTATTGGCCGACGGCGCCGCAGTTATGTTGTCGCCCTTGAACCCGCTGAGCGGGATGGCGGTGAACTCCGTGATGCCGATGTCTTTGGCAAAGGCACGGTAATCGGCCACGATATGTTCGAAAGTGGACTGGTCATAGCCGACAAGGTCCATTTTGTTGACCGCCAGCACAATGTGGCGGATGCCCACTAGGTGGGCCAGGAAGCTGTGCCGCCGCGTCTGCACCAGCACGCCCTTGCGCGCATCGATCAGGATCACGGCGAGGTCCGCCGTGCTGGCTCCTGTCACCATGTTGCGGGTGTACTGTTCGTGCCCCGGGGTATCGGCGACGATGAACTTGCGCTTCTCGGTGCTGAAGAAGCGGTAGGCGACATCGATGGTGATGCCCTGTTCGCGCTCGGCAGTCAGGCCATCGACCAGCAGGGCGAAATCGATCTCCTGCCCTTGCGTGCCCACGCGCTTGCTGTCGGCTTCCAGCGCGGCAAGCTGGTCTTCGAAGATCATCTTCGAATCGTACAGCAGCCGCCCGATCAGCGTGCTTTTGCCATCATCCACACTGCCGCAGGTGATGAAGCGCAGCAGCGTCTTGTTCTGGTGCTGGGCAAGATAGGCGTCGATATCCTCGGCGATGAGGGTTTCCGTCTGGTAGGCGGAATCGTTCGCGGAATCGTTCAGGGACTGGTCGGCCATCAGAAATAGCCCTCCTGCTTCTTCTTCTCCATTGAACCGTCACCCGCATCCTTGTCGATCACGCGGCCCTGCCGCTCGCTGGTGGTGGTCAGCAGCATTTCCTGCACCACTTCAGAGAGGGTCGCTGCCTCGCTTTCGACCGCGCCGGTCAGCGGCGAACAGCCCAGCGTGCGGAAGCGGATCGATTTCATGGAGATCTCGGGCTTCTTGCCCATCACCTTTTCCAGCCGATCGATATCGTCGGCCATGAACAGGCCGCCCTCGTATTCATAGGTGGGCCGCAGCGCGGAGAAATAGAGCGGCACGATCTCGATGTTCTCGGCCATGATGTACTGCCAGATGTCGAGCTCGGTCCAGTTGGAGATCGGGAACACCCGGATGGACTCGCCCTTGGATTTTCGCGTGTTGTACACGTTCCACAGCTCGGGTCGCTGGCTCTTGGGATCCCACCCGTGGCTGGCAGTCCGGAACGAGAAGATGCGTTCCTTCGCGCGGCTCTTTTCCTCGTCGCGCCGGGCGCCGCCGAAGGCAGCATCGAAGCCGTAAAGGTCCAGCGCCTGCTTCAGTCCTTCGGTCTTCCACATGTCGGTGTGCAAGGGGCCGTGGTCGAATGGGTTGATACCGCGTTCCGCCGCTTCGGGGTTCTGGTAAACCAGCAGTTCCATACCGGCCTCTGCGGCGGCCTTGGCGCGCAGGTCGTACATGTCCTTGAACTTCCACGTCGTATCGACGTGCAGCAAGGGGAACGGCGGCGGCGAAGGATAGAACGCCTTTTTCGCCAGGTGCAGCATCACCGCGCTGTCCTTGCCGATGGAATATAGCATCACGGGCTTGGTCGCCTCGGCAGCAACCTCTCGCATGATGTGGATCGATTCGGCCTCAAGCCGCTGGAGATGGGTAAGGCTTTTCATGCCGGGGCACATGGCCCATCGGTGAGCAAATCGCTTGCGAGAAATTCTTTCAACACGTCAATCGGCCTATGGAAACGGCGTCCAGCCTTCGGCCGGGGGCTGGGGCGCGAAGATGTCATCAAGCATGGCATCGGAGACATCCTCCGGCGCGGCAGGCTGCCAGCGCGGCGCATTGTCCTTGTCCACCAGCACCGCGCGAACCCCTTCGGCAAAATCGGGCCGCGCGATCATGCGGGCGGCGAGGGCATATTCCAGCGCCATCTCGGCGGCAAAATCGGTTGGCTTTGCGGCCAGTTGGCGCAAGGCGACCTTGGCAGAGGTTGGACACTTGGCGGTAACCGCCTTCAGTTCCTTTGCCGCCCAGTCGGACGGGTCGGCCGAGAGGGCGGCAATGATGCCTTCGAGGCTGTCAGAGGCGAACAGCCCGTCGATCCTCTCCGCATTGCGTTCCAGCCGGGCGGGCGGGGGCGGGCTCGACAGGTCTTTCAGGATATCGCCCGCTGCCAGCGGCTCGCGCGCAATGGCCTCCTTGGCTTCGGCGAGGTCTTCGGCCTTGAGGTAGTGTGTCGCCAGCCCCGCCCACAGGCATTCCGCCCCGTCGAGCCGCGCGGCGGTGAGCGCCAGGAACTGGCCCAGCCGCCCGGGCAGACGCGACAGGTAGAGCCCCGCGCCGACATCGGGAAACAGGCCGATTGCACCTTCGGGCATGGCGAGCAAAGTGTTCTCGGTCGCCACGCGGTATGTGCAAGGCAAGGCAATTCCCACGCCGCCGCCCATCGTCACCCCGTCCATGAAGGCGATCACCGGCTTGGGATAGGTATAGAGCAGGTGGTTGAGGCGGTATTCGGCCATGAAGAACGCCCGCGCCGCCACGCAGCCATCTTCCAGCACGCTGCGCCGGGCCGACACCACATCGCCGCCTGCGCAGAAGCCGCGCTCGCCCGCGTGGTCGATCACCACGGCCTCGACCGCCGGATCGCTCCGCCATTCGAGCAGCGCCACGCTCATCGCCTCGCACATGCCGTGGCTCAGCGAATGGAGCGCGCGCGGGCGGTTGAGGGTGATGGTGGCGAGGGCGCCCTGGCGGCTGGACAGGATTTCGTTGGTCATTCTTCAGGCCGTTCCTGACCAGCGGGGCGCGTCCAGGCGACCCGGTCCCAACCGTACCAATACTTGCGGTCGCATTCGATACCCTCCGCGAGATTGAACGAAATGGCGTCGACCAGCCAAGCATCCTCGACGGTCCCCTTTAGCGCGCTGCCAGACAGAATAACTACGGGGGGACTGACGCTCATGAGCCAGCCCGTTTCCCAGAAACACCTGATATTGCGGGGAGAAATCGATCTGGAAGTAGTGAACACCGTCAGCTCCGAAGGCCGGATCTTCCGCTCCCCTTTGATCGACCCAGGCGTCGCCGTGCGCCAGCGAAAGGCTGGAGCCATCGCTCATCACCTTGCGCAGTCGACCATCGTGAATGCCGAGATATTCAAGATAGACGGTTTCGCCCTGTCGGACGTGGACACCCATCCCCTCCATGCAGACCAGCGCCGGTCCATGGGTGGTGAAATTCTCTACTGGCCCCAGCACCTGCCCGTTCACCGTTGTGGGATTTTGCACCTGTGCGGACGCCGAGAGTGGCAACATCCCTGCCATTATGACTGCGGCCGAAGCGGACAACCTCACTGCCCAGCGCCTACGATCGCCTCGGCCTCTATCTCCACCTTGAAGGCTGGCCCTGCCAATGCGCTAATCCCCACCAGCGTCCCGGCGGGCCGCGCATGGCCGCAGGCCTTGGTGAAGGCATTGGTCACCACCATCGCATCGGCAATGTCGGTCACGAACATGCGCACGCGCACGATGTCGTCCGAACGGCCGCCAAGTTGCTGGATATAGTCGATGATCTGTTCGAAGCAGCGTTCGGCCTGCCGCCCGGCATCGGGGCTGATCGAGCCGTCTTCCTCCACCCCGATGTTGCCCGCCACGATGATCCGCTCACCCACGCGGATGGCGCGGGTGAACTTGGCGCTTTCCTCGAAGGCGCCCAATGGCGGGATGCGCTGGCGGCCATCATGCGGGCCGGGATCTGCGGGACGGGTGTCATCAGCCACAGGAAATCCTCTCGATCATCATGTTGTCGTCATAGGACACGGTTAGCCGGTCGGGCCGGAAATCCATCGTCACGGCGGTGCGTGGCGGAACCCAGCGCAAGGTGCGCGCACCGGTCAGGCGCAGCAGGGTCTGGCCGGCTTCTGCGCTGGCGCGGTGGCCGATGTGGTCCTGCACCCCGCTGGCATCGCACTCGCCGTCCGGTCCGCGCACCGGCAGTTCGCCATTGCCGTCCGCCGCCGTGGCGCAGCCTGCCAGCAGCATGGCGGCGCCCGTTCCCAGAATCGCTATCGTCTTCATCACATCTCTCCTGATCGCACATCCTAGCGCGCCCTCTCGCATTGTCGATCACGCGCTGTTATGGGGACGGACAAAGTCAAGCGAGGATCCCATGAGCCTTCACGTCGAACCCATCCTGCCGCAGTTCGGAGCCTATTGCTCGGGCCTCGATCTCACCCGCCAGCTGTCTGCAGACGAGGTGAAACAGGTCACCGATGCGATGGACAAGTGGGGCGTCACCGTATGGTGCAACACCGGCATGAATGACGAGCAGCACGTCGAATTCAGCCGCAATTTCGGCTATCTGGAGCGGGTGCCGCTGCGCGAGGGTGGAACCTATCGCCTGCCGTTCCGCGAGCTGTTCGATGCATCGAACCTCAACGCCGAGGGCGAGATCACGCAGGATGAAGCCGCCATCCAGTATCGCAAGGGTGACCGGCTGTGGCACACCGACAGCGCCTTCATGACCAAGCGCACCTCCTATTCGCTGCTGCTGGCCCATTCGGTGCCGGGCGAGGGCGGGCAGACCTGGTTTGCCGATACCCGCACTGCCTATGACGACCTGCCTGATCACATGAAGCATTTCCTGGAAGACAAGATCGGGATCAATTCGCTGTGGTGGAGCCGCAAGCTGGCGGGCGCCGACATCCCCGACGAGGAGATCGACGCGCGCTTCAAGGCCGAGCACCCGCTGGTCCACACCCACGCCGGATCGGGCCGCAAGGCGCTGTTCATTGCCGCCCACACGATGGACGTGAAGGGCATGGACAAGGCGGAAGGGCGCCAGCTGATCCAGGACCTGATCGCCCATTGCACGCAGGACAAGTATATCTTCAGCGTCAGCTGGAACGTCGGCGACATGGTGATCTGGGACAACCTGTGTTCGATGCACAAGGGCGGCGAATACGACTATGCCAACGAAAAGCGCGACATGCGCCGCACCACCGTGCGCGAAGGGACCGAACCGCGCAGCCTTGAGCTCGACGATCCGTTTACCGAACTGTTTGCCGCCACGCCCAAGGTCGTCGATATCAACGCCGCGCGCGACAGCGGCCGCTAGGGGCGCGGTTCCGGACTGTCGCCCGACGGGACAGGGCTGTCTTCGCGCTCGACATTGCCAGGGCTGGCGCCATGCTATGCGGCAGCCGGCAACGGCCTGCCGTTGCAGGAAAGATACTTAAGCGGGGTTTAGCATTCCTGTCAGCGCGCAGCGGGCACAAACCGGCTCCATCCGTGTTGGAGCCTTATGCACTTGCGTCCCGTTCATCTCCTGCTTGCCGCCCTGGCCACGACAGCAGTGCCCGCTCACGCGGAGCGCGCGACTGCGCAGTTTGGCCTGCGGCTGGTGATCGAGCCAGCCTGCGCCGATGGCCAGGCCAAGGCGGTGGCGAGTGAAGAGGCCGCTGTCGAACTGGCCAGCACACACCTTGCCGTGCCCGTCGAGGCACTCCGGGTCGAACACGATGAGCGCGATACCGGCTACTGGCTGGTGAGCGACCAGTCCGCCGCGGTCCTGAGGATTGAAAAGTGCACTGGTGAAATCACCCGCACCTGATCGCCCGCCAGTTCCCATGAAAAAGGCCCGGTCCCTTCGCAGGGGCCGGGCCTTTTCGTGTGTGGTGGCTTACCGGATCAGAAGATGCGGCAGGCGGTCTGGGCCGGGGCTGCCAGCAGTTCTTCCAGCTGGCTGTCCAGCTTGAGCATGGTCAGCGAGCAGCCGGCCATTTCGATCGCCGTGCAATACTCGCCGACATAGTTGCGGGCGATGGTCAGGCCCGTTTCGGCGGCCAGCTTGGCAGCCTTGTTGTAGATCACATAGAGTTCGGCCGGCGGGGTGCCGCCCAGGCCGTTGACCATCATGGCCACGCGGTCACCGCTGGAGAACGGCAGGTCGCTCTGCACGGCCTTGTAGAGGATCTCGGTGATCTCGTCGGCAGGCTTGATCTTGGTGCGTTCGCGGCCCGGTTCGCCGTGGATGCCCACGCCAACTTCCATCTCGTCATCGCCGATGTCGAAGATCGGGGTGCCCTTGGCCGGCGGGATGCAGCTGGTGAGGGCAAGGCCCATGGTGCGGACGTTGGCGTTGACCCTCTCGGCCACGGCATAAACCTCGTCGAGGCTGGCACCGGTTTCGGCCAGCGCGCCGCAGGCCTTCATGACGAAGAAGTTGCCGGCTACGCCGCGGCGACCCACGGTGTAGAGGCTGTCCTGCACGGCCACGTCATCGTTGATGATGAACTGCTTCAGGCGGATGCCTTCGGCTTCGGCCATTTCGCAAGCCATGTCCCAGGCCATGCGATCGCCCTGGTAGTTGTTGACCAGCACCAGTACGCCGGCATCGGTGGCAACCGACTTGATCGTTTCATAGCAGGCATCGACCGGCGGCGCGGCGAAGACCGGGCCCTGGCAGGCGGCGGTCAGCATGCCCGGACCAACGGCCATGACGTGGGCCGGCTCGTGGCCCGAACCCGAACCCTGGACGATGGCCACCTTGCTGGCATCGACGTTCTTGCGCTTGATCAGCTGGAATTCGGGGATGGCTTCGAGCAGGTCGCTGTTGGCGGCAATCACGCCGGCCATGAATTCGGGCACGAAATTGGCAGGATCGTTGACAAGCTTCTTCATGGTTCATTCCTCTCCGTGGAATTGGGTATGCGAATTGTTGACCTGACTCAGCGGGCGAGTTCGGCGGCCTGGGGCTTGTAATCCACCCCGTAGTGCTTGCACCAGTCGTAAAGGATGGTGGCGACGCCGACGATGCCCGGATCGGGCGTGTTGGCGCTGCGGGCGCCGACCTGGCTGGCGCGGCCGCGATGGGCCACCAGGGTGCGGGTTTCGTCGATTGCCTTGTCGGCTTCGGCGGTCACGGCGGCCAGCACGGCACCAAGGTCGGAGCCGTCCATTTCCTGCATCTTCTCGTGGATCGGGATCAGCGCGTCGAGCAGCGTCTTGTCGCCGCGCACCGCGCCGCCGCGGGCCATGATGCCTTCGACCGCCGCGCCGACCATCTGGGTCAGCTGGTCATAAGTGACTTCCTCCAGCCCCTTGGACACGAAAGCGGCCTTCATGAAACCGGTGCCCCAGATCGGGCCGGACGAGCCGCCGACATGCTTGGAACACAGCATCGACAGCTTGAGCAGCATGGCACCGACCGCGCTCTTGTCCATGCCGGGGAGCTCGGCCTTGATGACCTTGAACCCGGTGGCCAGCGAAGTGCCGAAATCGCCATCGCCGGCCAGGCCGTCGAGGTCGGAGAAGTATTGTTCGTTACGGATAACCGTATCGCAGGTAACGTCGAGCGTCTGCTCGATCTGGGCAACATTCAGTGTAGGCATTGTTCCTCCCTTACGCTGCCGCGGTCGCCGCCGCGTTCAGCGCTTTCAGGTCTTCGATGGTGATCTGGATGTCGGGCGCATCGCCCAGTTCGGGGACGACCTTGACCGCTTCGGCAAAATCTTCCTCGGCAGTATAGGTGCTGGTGGTGACGAGTGTGGGAATGCCTGCGCCGGTGGCGGCGAGCAGGCCGTTGCGGCTGTCCTCGATTACCATGCAATCGGTGGCGGCAAGGCCGAGGGTTTCCAGCGCCAGCAGGTAGATATCGGGCGCGGGCTTCTTCTTGGGCACCACATCGCCGGCATGGACGAATTCGAACGCGGCCTTGCGCTCAGGCCCGAACAGGTCGAGCACGGCGTCGATGAACTTGGGGTTCGATGTGGTGCAAACCCCGAGGCGGATGCCTTCGGCGCGCGCCTCGTCGATGATCCGCAGGATACCCGGACGCACCGGCAGGTCGGCCACGATCTCGCTGGTCAGGCGGGTCTTGGTCTGGTGCAGATCGACAATCAGCGCCTGCTTGGCATCTTCGGTATCGATGCCTTCGGGCCAGCCGAATTCATCGAAATAGACCCGCATCCGCTCCTTGCCGCCAGCGGTCAGCAGCAGGCGGGCATAGAGCTCCACGCTCCATTCCGCATCGATCCCGGCTTCGGCGAAAGCGAGGTTGAAGCCCACCCGGTGGGCATCGCGCTCGGTATCGACGAGCACGCCGTCACAGTCGAAAATCAGTGCCTTCATCATGTGCCCCGGTTCCCCCTCAAGCCATTTCACGCTGGCTCTGGAGGAACTTGGCACCCTGGCCCGTCCCGCCGAACTTCTCGATGAAGCCGTGGAACATGGTCTTGATCGCCTGGTACTGCGCATCGAGGACGCGCAGCGGCTCGTAATCCTTGGGATTGGCGGTGTGGTAATCGACGAAGCTCTGCACGAACACGTGCTTGAGGTTGGTCGAGATGTTGATCTTGGCCGCGCCGCGGGCGATCGCCATGGCGAAAGTCTCGTCCGACAGGCCGGTGCCGCCGTGCAGCGCCATCGGCGTGCGGGTGAGGGCGTTGATCGCGGCGATGCGTTCGAAATCGACCACCGGCTCGCCCTTGTAGAAACCGTGGGCCGTGCCGACCGCGCAGGCAAAGGCCGACAGGTCGAGCGCGTCGCAGAAGCGCTTGGCATCTTCGGGATCGGTCAGCACGCTGTCCGCCTCGTCCACCACCATGTCGTCTTCCACGCCCATGATCTGGCCCAGTTCGGCTTCCATGCCGACGCCATACCTCTCGGCGATGTCGCGCACCTTCTTCGACCGGGCGAGATTTTCCTCGAACGGGAATTCCGATGCGTCGATCATGATCGAGGTCCAGCCCGACTTTGCGCATTCCTCGATCATGTCGAAGTCATGGCAGTGGTCGAGATGGAGCACGACCGGCACCGGCGAATCCTCGGCCACGGTGCGTACCCAGGAAACGATTTCCTTGTGGCTGAAATACTTGATGGTTTTCGACGAAGTCTGGCAGATGACCGGAGCGTTCAGCTCCTCGGCGGCCTTCACCATCGCCTTGGTGGAGCTGTAGTCCACCAGGTTGAATGCGGCCACGGCGTAATGGTTGTCCATTGCGTGGCGCAGAAGCGGTTTCATGTTGACCAACGGCATGTCGATGCTCCTCTAAGCTCTAGTCCAAGGCCCGCCCAAGCTCCCCAGCGTGCGGCCTTTCGAATCGGCTCCATAACCAGTGTCGGCCCACCCCGCCACCCGTCAATGCGTGCCGCGGCGGGGTTTCAGGATGATTTTGTCCGGCCTGCTGGCAGCGCCTTGCCGATAGTGTGCCAGAAAGGGCCCGCAATCCCAAGTGCTAGCGCTCGTGAAAGCGCGGAGGCCTAGGGAGCGATTACTGCGCGGATCAGGAAGCCGACCACGCTGATCGCCAGCACGCCCAGTGCCCAGATGCCCACAAACCAGGCAACTTTTCTGGCCCCGTCAGACATCAGTGGTATCCATCGTGCCCTACCTTGCCGCGGAACACCCAATAGGACCAGGCGGTATAGGCAAGGATGATCGGGATCATGATGCTGGCACCCACCAGCATGAACACCTGGCTGCGATAAGGCGCGGCGGCCTCCCAGATCGTCACCCGCGCAGGGATCACATCGGGCCAGATCGATACGCCCAGGCCCACCAGACACAGGCCAAACAAGGCCAGCGCCCAGACGAACGGCTGCGCATCCTTCTTAAGTTTCAGGCTGCGATAGAACATGAAGGTGACCACCAGCGTGGCGAGCGGCACCTGGGCGGTGGCCAGTACGCCGGGGAAGCTCAGCCACCGCTGCGAGTACTGCGCTTCCAGCGTCAGCGTGGCGAGGCTGATCGCGCCGATCATCAGCAGCAGGGCGATTCCCAGCCGTCCGGCATAGGTGATAGCCTGGCGCTGGAGCCCGTCTTCGGTTTTCCAGTTGAGCCAGCAGGCACCCAGCAGGGCATAGCCCACCATCAGACCGAACCCGGTCAGCACGCTGAAGGGCGAAAGCCATTCCCACCAGCCGCCGGCATAGGCGCGCCCTTCCACCGTGATGCCCTGCAGCAGCGCGCCCAGCGCAATCCCTTGGGCAAAGGTGGCAACGACCGATCCGGCGGTGAAGGCGACATCCCACAGCGCCCGGTGCGCCGGATCGCGCCAGCGGAATTCGAACGCCACGCCGCGGAACACCAGCGCCAGCAGCATGGCGATCATCGGGGCATAGAGCGCAGGCAGGATGATGGCATAGGCCAGCGGAAAGGCCGCCAGCAGTCCGCCCACACCCATGACCAGCCAGGTCTCGTTACCATCCCACACAGGGGCGATGGAATTCATCGCCGTGTCGCGGTCCTTGCCCACCTTGAAGAAGGGAAACAGGATCCCGATGCCAAGATCGAACCCGTCCATCACAACATAGGCCACGATGGCAAAGCCGATGATGACGGCCCACACTACGGTAAGGTCGATCACTTGTTTTCTCCTTCAAGGATCGCCGGTGCCGGGGTCAGGCCAGCGGTACGGATGGGGGCATCGCTGAGCGGCGCCTCGTGCGCTTCGGGCGGCTTCTTCATCAACCGCAGCAGGTACCAGATGCCCATGCCGAATACGGCGAAATAGACGACAACGAACGCCAGTAGCGAGGCTGCGACGGCAGGGGCATCGAGCGGCGAGGCACTGTCCGCCGTGCGCAGGAGGCCATAAATAGTGAACGGCTGGCGACCCACTTCCGTCACCACCCAGCCGGCCAGCACGGCGACCAGGCCCGATGGCCCCATGGCCACGGCAAACTTGTGCAACAGCGGCCAGTCATACAAGCGCTTCCGCCAGCGGGCGAACAGGCTCCAAAGCCCGATGCCCAGCATGGCAAAGCCGATGGCGACCATGATGCGGAAAGCCCAGAATACGATGCCGACCGGCGGCTGGTCAGCCTCGGGAATAGTGTCCAGCCCGGCCAGCGGAGCATTGAGATCGTGCTTGAGGATCAGCGACGAAGCCTTGGGGATTTCGATGGCATAGTCCACGCGCTTCTCCGCGCTGTTGGGAATGCCGAACAGGATCAGCGGCGCGCCATCGGGATGGCTTTGGTAATGGCCTTCCATCGCCATGACCTTGGCGGGCTGGTGTTCCAGCGTGTTGAGGCCGTGCATGTCGCCCGCCAGGATCTGCAGCGGGGCGACGATCGTGGCCATCCACATGGCCATGGAAAACATCTTGCGCGCGCCCGGGTTGGCCTTGTCCCGCAGCAGGTGCCAGGCCCCGACCGCGCCCACGATGAAAGCCGTGGTGAGGTAGGCGGCCAGCAGGGTGTGAACCAGGCGATAGGGGAAGCTGGGATTGAACACGATGGTCCACCAGCTTTCGCCCGGCAAGAACTGGCCGTTGGCGCCCATTTCGAAGCCCACCGGCGTCTGCATCCAGCTGTTGACCGACAGGATCCAGAAGGCCGAAACGAAAGTGCCTACTGCCACGGCCAGCGTCGCCACGAAGTGCAGCTTGCGGCCCACCTTGTTGATGCCGAACAGCATCACGCCAAGGAAGCCTGCCTCCAGGAAGAAGGCGGTCAGCACTTCATAGGCCATCAGCGGCCCGATCACCGGCCCGGCCTTGTCCGAAAAGACCGACCAGTTGGTGCCGAACTGGTATGACATGACGATGCCCGAGACCACGCCCATGGCAAAGACGATGGCGAAGATCTTCAGCCAGTAGCGATAGAGGTTGGCATAGACCCCCTTGCCGGTTTTCAGCCACAGCCCCTCGAGCACCGCCAGATAGCTGGCGAGCCCGATGGAAAAGGCGGGGAAGATGAAATGAAAGCTGACGGTAAACGCAAATTGGATGCGTGCCAGCAATATGGCCCATTCCTGTTCGATCATGTCCGGCCCCGTTCAGCAAAGTGGCAGAAGGTAAGAGGCATTGCCCGGCGACTCCGTAGTGGCCGGGCAATGCCTTGTAGCGCAGTTCAACCGAGATTGGTGGTCCGCAGATAGGGCCGCAGTTCCTTCCAGCCTTGCGGGAAGAGCTTGGCCGCTTCCTCATCCTTGATGGACGGCGGGATGATGACATCCTTGCCCACTTCCCAGTCGGCCGGCGTGGCAATGCGATACTTGTCGCCGGCCTGCAGCGCATCGATCACGCGCAGGATCTCGGCAAAGTTGCGGCCCACGCTCATCGGATAGGTCATGGTCAGGCGAATCCGCTTGTCCGGATCGATGATGAAGACCGATCGCACGGCCGCAGTCTCGCTCTGCTGCGGGTGGATCATGTCATAGAGCTTGGCCACCGACAGGTCGGCATCAGCCAGGATCGGGAACTTCAATTCGGTATTCTGCGTGTCGTTGACGTCCTCGATCCACTTGAGGTGTTCATCCGCCGTGTCGGTCGAAAGGCCGAGCGGCTTGACGTTGCGCTGGGCGAATTCGCCGGCGAGTTGCGCGGTGCGTCCCATTTCGGTGGTGCAGACCGGGGTGAAATCGGCCGGATGGCTGAACAGGAAAACCCAGCTATCGCCCGCCCATTCATGAAAGCTGATCGGGCCGAGCTGGGTTTCGGTGGTGAAGTCGGGGGCGATGTCGCCGATGTGCAGTGTCATGGTGGTTCCTTTCACGATGTGTCCGGTTCGCAATGCACCCTTCCGGGCTGCTGGTCCAATTCAATTACACACTTTCAATAATTGCTAAATTAAATGAGTTACTAGTGTGAACTGGCGACATTCCGGGCAACCAGGATCGCGCCGCGCAGTTCGCCCGCCGAAAAGCCGGTGGCCACGTCTGCGGGATAGTGCCGGTCAATCGCCGCCTGCACATCGGGGGCGATGTCTTTCCCGTGGCAAACACCGCAGGGCTGGTCCAGCATCACCACGCTGCGCAGTGTTAGCTGACGGGCATCCGCGCCGCGCCCTTCGATCCAGCCGACCATGCGCGGCCTGCCTTCTTCATCCAGCGGGCGGGCCTGCAGATCCCGCAAGGGGCCCTGAAGATATGCCTCGGGCATGGCAGCAGGATTGCGCGGGGCAAGGGAGATGCGCCGCACTTCGCTGCCGGTTTCCTGCGACAGGGCGGCCGCGATTGCCGGGGCCTGCTCAGCGCAGACCTCGATCCCTGCCACCGGCCCGCCTTCGCGCAGCGCGGTGATCAATTGCAGCGAGAGGCGCTGCTGGAACTGGTCGGCAATAGCCCCGGCGCTGGCAAGGTCGGCATCCGCAAGGCCAGCCGAGGGCGGCGGAACAGTGGCACAGGAAGACAGGGCAAGGCCTGCACCCATGGCTACGATGGAAATTCCGGTCGGTTTCATATCAATCCCCTTGCCAGCATCGGGTCTGGCTCTCCGTTGGCTTCCTCGTCGGCTGCGGCCAGGGCCACTGCGGCGTCGAATGCGGCATTCTGTGACAGGAACACCTGCCCCGTCAGCGCGGACAGGAAATGGCTGCGCTCAAGCGCGTCCATCACCGGCCCCTTCACTTCCGACAGGTGCAGCGTCACCCCGGCATCGGACAGGCGGTGGTTGATCGCTTCCACGCTTTCCAGCGCCGAGGCATCGATGGCGTTGACCGCCGAACACATCAGGATGAGGTGCTTCAGGTCAGGCGTTTCGGCCACCTGCTCCAGCACGAATTCCTCCAGCCAGCGGGCGTTGAGATAGGTCAGGCTTTCATCGATGCGGATCGTCAGCACGCGCGGATCGGTGAACACCGCGTGGCGCTTCACATTGCGGAAATGCTCGGTTTCCGGGACGCGGCCGACGATGGCGGCATGCGGACGCGAGGAGCGCCACAGGAACAGCGCGAGGCTGAGGGCCACCCCGGCGATCACGCCCGGCTCCACCCCGACCAGCAGGGTGACAAGGATGGTCGCCAGCATTGCGCTGAAATCGGCCCTGGAATAGCGGAACACCTCGCGCGGGGTCTTGAAATCGACCAGGCTGAGGACCGCCACGATGATGGTGGCCGCAAGCGTGGCGATGGGCAGCGAGGCGAGCAGCGGCGTCAGGAACAGCGCGGCGATCAGGATGCCTACCGCGGTAAAGGCGCCCGCCGCAGGGGTTTCGGCGCCAGCGTCGAAGTTCACCACCGAGCGGGCAAAGCCGCCCGTTACCGGATAGCCGCCGGAAAAGCTGGCCGCGACATTGGCTGCGCCAAGACCGATCAGCTCCTGGTCGGGCACGATGCGCTGGCGCTTCTTGGCCGCCAGGGTTTGCGCCACCGAGACACTCTCGACAAAGCCGATGATCGACAGCAGCAGGGCGGGCACGGCCAATTGCTGCCACAGCCCCGCATCGAACATAGGGACCGTGAACGGCGGCAGGCTTTGCGGGATCGACCCGACCACTTTCACGCCCGCCGCTTCAAGGTCGAAGGCGATGACCGCCAGCGTCGATACGGCCACAGCCGCGATCGGCCCGGCCTTGGCGATCAGATCGGCGGGGCGCGCGGGCAGGCCTGCCTTCATCAGCAGCGGTTTCAGCCCCTTGCGCACCCAGAACAGGAAAGCTGTTGCGCTGACGCCGATCACCAGCGTCGGCAGGTTGGTTTGCGGCAGGGCGGCCAGCAGGGTTGTCACCAGCTCGGGCATGGCCTGTCCGCTGGCATTCACGCCCAGCAGCGATTTCACCTGGCTGGTGGCAATGATGATCCCGCTGGCCGTGATGAATCCCGATACCACCGGATGCGACAGCAGGTTGGCGAGGAAGCCCAGCCGCAGCACACCCATGGCAATCAGCATCAGGCCCGACAGCAGTGCCAGGATCAGCGCAGCGGCGATGAATTCGGCGCTGCCGGGCGCGGCAACGCTGCTCGCTGCGGTCAGCGTCATCAGCGAGATCACCGCCACCGGTCCCACGGCCAGCGTGCGGCTGGTGCCGAACAGGGCATAGGCCATGATCGGCAGGATCGAGGCATAGAGGCCCACTTCGGGCGGCAGGCCCGCCAGCATGGCATAGGCCAGGCTTTGCGGGATCAGCATGATCGTGACGATGATCGCGGCCACCAGGTCGCTGGTCAGGACCGTGCGGTTGTAGCCGCGGCCCCAGTCCAGGATCGGCAGATAGCGCGCCAGGGCTTTCATCTCAGGCGTCGATCATGTGCGGCGCGACCATCCATTCGCGGCCCTTCAGCATGCCGTGCCAGTAGACCGGCGGCAGGATCGTGTCCTTCAGCAACCACGACAGGCGCGACGGGCGGGTGCCGTCGATCAGCCAGTTGGGGAAGCTGGGGAGCAGCTTTCCGCCATAGCCGAATTCGGCCAGCACGACCTTGCCGCTCTCCACCGTCAGCGGGCAACTGCCATAGCCATCATAGTCGGCCACCGGCGGCTTGCCTGCCAGCGCAGCCAGCACGTTAACCGCCACCACCGGCGCCTGTTTGCGCACGGCGGCCATGGTCTTGGCATTGGAGGCAGAGCAGGCATCGCCCAGCCCAAACACGTTCGGATAGCGCACATGGCGCAGCGTTGCCTCGTCCACTTCGATGAAGCCGCTGGCGGCGGCAAGCGGGCTGCTATGCACGAAATCGGGCGCGACCTGTGGCGGGACCACGTGGATCATGTCGAATTTCTCTTCGACCCGTGTGACTGTGTCGCCGCGCTTTTGTTCGAAAGTGGCGATCTTCGCCAGGCCGTCGATCGCGACAAGCTTGGATTCCAGGTTGAGATGGGCGTTGTAGCGCGTCACATATTCCATCAGCGCCGGGACATAGGCGGCCACGCCGAACAGCACGGCCCCGGCGGTGTGGAACTGGACATCGATGTTCTGCAGGATGCCGCTCTTTTCCCACTTGCTGCAGGAAAGATACATCGACTTCTGCGGCGCACCGGCGCACTTGATCGGCATCGGCGGCTGGGTGAACAGGGCGCGGCCGCCCTTCAGGTCTTTCACCAGCCGGTTGGTATAGGGGGCCAGGTCATAGCGGTAATTCGAGGTCACACCGTTCTGGCCGAGCGTTTCGGCAAGGCCCGGAATGGCATCCCAGTCCAGCTTGATACCGGGGCAGGCGACGAGGACGCGGTAGGTCACCGCAGTGCCGTCGGCCAGCAGTACGCGGTTCTCGTCGGGGGCAAAGCCTGATGCTGCCTGCCGGATCCATTCGACCCCGCTCGGCATCACCGATTTCTCGCTTCGGCGGGTAAATTCGGCCGAGAATATGCCTGCGCCCACCATGGTCCAGCCGGGCTGGTAATAGTGCACCGCGCTCGGCTCGATCACCGCGATCGACAGGTCGCGGCGGCGCTTGAGCAGGCTGGCGGCGGTGGCGATACCCGCGCTGCCGCCCCCGACGATGACCACGTCATAGGTCTTGGCGCCTGCCGGAACGGGCTTTTCGGTGCGGGCCATTTCAAACAGCTTCTCCGCCCGCGCGCCCGAGCGGCAGAAGGCCAGGACGGGGCCGGGCAGCCTTGCCAGCGCCTCGGCCATGGCGGCCCCGTCAGCTTCGGTTATGGCGCCGGGAATGACCGGCAGGTGGAAGAACTCCATGCCTCGCGCTTCGGCCATCGCGCGCATCTCGGCGGCGCTGGGCTGGCCTTCTTCCTCGCCATCGGGGCGGTTGGAGATGACCGACTTGAACCCGCGGGCAGCAGCTTCGCGCAGATCCTCCGGCGTCACCTGGGGTGAAACAAAGTAGTCTGCCGAAAGCCGCTTGAAAGTCATCGGTTGATCCAGTTCAGCGTGTGAGGACGCGGTGCAGCGCCATGCCGGCGAACATCGCGCCGACGAACGGCAGGACCGCCAGAGGCGCTATTCCGAGATCGGCGATGGCAGGCCCCGGGCACAGGCCCGCAATGCCCCAGCCCATGCCGAACAGCACGGCTCCCACGGCCAGCGGCCGGTCGAGCTGCACTGTGCCCGGCAGGCTGAACTTCGACACTGCCAGCGGGCTGGCCATCCGGCGTTGCACCAGCCAGGCAAGGGCCATCGGGATCATCGCCCCGCCCATCACGAAGGCCAGCGTCGGATCCCAGTTGCCGAACAGGTCGAGGAAGCCCTGCACCCGGGCCGGATCGGCCATGCCAGAAAATGCCAGCCCTGCACCGAACAGCAGGCCTGCGGCCAAGGCAGTCAGGTTCTGTTTCACAGCAGGCCTCCCATGCGCAGCAGGGCCACGGTGACAAAGCCGCTCGCCATGAACAGGCCGGTGGCCACCATCGACCGGCGCGACAGCCGCGACAGGCCGCATACGCCGTGGCCGCTGGTGCAGCCTGAACCCAGCCTTGTACCGAAACCTACCAGCAGCCCGCCGATCACCAGCGGCCAGACGGAAGGAGGAAAGCGCACCTCCACCCCGCCGGCCAGCAGCGAGACGAGCAGTGCGCCCAGGGGCAAGCCGACCACGAAGGCCACGGCAAGGCCGCGCGGCGCGCCAGTATCGGCAATGCCCGTGGCGCGGGCAGCCATGCCGCTGACCCCGGCGATCCGGCCAAGGCCCAGCAGCATCACGGCCGCCGCCAGCCCGATCAGCAGGCCGCCGGCAAAGCCTTCCACCGGCATGGCATGGGGAAAGCCCGGGATCATACGGCGTTCACCGGGATCTTGAGGTAGGTCACGCCATTCTCCTCGGGCGCAGGCAGGTGGCCTGCGCGCATGTTGACCTGGACCGAAGGCAGGATCAGGCGGGGCATGTCGAGCGTGGCATCGCGCGCCTCGCGCATGGCGACGAATTCGTCTTCCGTCAGGCCGTCATGGATATGGACGTTGGCGGCGCGCTCGGCCTCCACCGTGGTTTCCCAGACATATTCGGTCCGACCTTCGGGCAGGTAGTCGTGGCACATGAACAGCCGGGTTTCGGGCGGCAGCGAAAGGATTCGACGGGCCGAACGGTACAGCGTGCGCGCATCGCCGCCGGGAAAATCGGCGCGGGCCGTGCCATAGTCGGGCATGAACATCGTATCGCCAACGAACACCGCATCGCCGATCACATAGGCGACGCAGGCCGGTGTGTGGCCGGGGACGTGAAGCACTGTCACGCCAAGGTTGCCGATGGCGAACTGGTCGCCATCCTTCCACAACTGGTCGAAATCGGAGCCATCGTGGCGGAAGGTCTCGCCCACGTTGAACAGCTTGCCGAAAACGTCCTGCACTGTGGCGATATGTTCACCGATGGCGATCTTGCCACCCAGCTTGCCCTGCAGATAGGGCGCGGCTGACAGGTGATCGGCATGGGCGTGGGTTTCCAGCAGCCAATCGACCACCAGCGCCTTTTCGCCGACATAGGCGACCACCTGGTCAGCCGAGGTATGGGAGGTGCGGCCGGAATTGGGATCATAGTCGAGCACGCTGTCGATCACCGCGGCGCGCCGGGTCTCCGGATCGTGGACCACATAGGTTACGGTGAAGGTCGCCGGATCGAAGAACGCCTTGATGACGGGAACGCCGGCCTGTGCAGCGATCACCTGCGAACTGGCCTTTGCCAGGGCGGCGTCGGTTGCAGAATCGGTCATGACAAACTCCTGTAATTCATATTTACATAAACTATGTAATTTGTTAGAGGCATTGCGTCAAGTGTCTTTGGACGGCAAGAGCAACCCGAATGAGAACGATCCGTAAATGACCGAACCTGTGTCCAGCAAACCCGCCCGTCCCCCGAGGATTGGCGATCCCGCGCCAGACTTCATCGCCCGCTCCACCCGGGGGCGGGTGCGGCTCTCCTCCTATCGCGGGCGCTGGCTGCTATTCTTCTCGCACCCGGCGGATTTCACCCCGGTCTGCACCACGGAATTCGTCGGCCTGGCCAGGAGGCAGGCCGAATTCGATGCGCTGGACTGCGCGCTGGTGGGCCTTTCGGTCGATAGTCTCTACTCCCATCTGGCCTGGGTCAAGGCGATCGAGCAGCAGTTTGACGTGACTATCCAGTTCCCGATCATCGAAGACCCGAGCATGGCGGTCGGCCTTGCCTATGGCATGGTCGATGACAGCAGTACCGATGCCATGGCCATGCGATCGGCCTATTTCATCGATCCCGATGGCATCATCCGTGCCATCACCACCTATCCCCACAATGTGGGGCGTTCGGCAGACGAAATGCTGCGGCTGGTTGCCGCGCTGAAAGCTGTTGGCGATGGCAGGGGCTTCGCGCCCGAGGGTTGGCAGCCGGGCGATGCCCTGCTGGCCCCTCCGCCCGATGGCGACGACGCACCGGAAGAAGGGGCGGACTGGTTCTGCCGGCCGCTGGCATGAGCGCGATTTACGAGGACCGGGACGTGGCAACAGGCATTGCCGACAAGCTGCGCGTGTTCGCCCAGCCGCAGCGCCTGATGATCCTGAGCTGCCTGCTGCGCGGCGAGCGGACTGTCAGCGAAATCGGCGAAGTGACAGGAATCACCCAGCCGGCCCTGAGCCAGCAGCTGGCCGAACTTCGCCGCGCCGATCTCGTCAGCACGCGCAAGGAAGCCAAGCAGGTGTGGTATGCCCTGGCCGACGAAGGGGCGGTGACCTGCGTCCAGACGATGGAACTGATCTTCTGTGGCGGTGAGCCACTGCCCACTCTGGCGCGGCCCGCCGAGCAGTTGGCGGCACCATCGCTCAACGGCGTGGCGGCCTTTGCCAGGGTGCTCTGACGAAGCGCCAACCGCCTGACCGGTTGAGCCGGGCGGATGAAATCACCTTGCAACTTTGCAAGTTACAAGGGCGTTGACCTCTCCTCGCCGACACGGCAAATGCGGGCGCTCGGGACGGCCTTTGTGAACGGTATTGTAAAAGACGCCCTTTGTCTTGGCATAAGTCTCTGAAATGCGGGTGTAGCTCAATGGTAGAGCAGCAGCTTCCCAAGCTGACGAGAATGGCGGGTTTCTGCGGTTTTTGCTGTAAACTTCGCTGAAGGTACCCTCATTCAAATCAATACCTTACGGGCGGGCTGTAAACTGCACTCTGTGCCTTTCCACCCTCCCAAGCCCGTGCTCCAGGTCAGGCGTTCCGCCGTTGCCAATCATGCCAATAGGGCATGAGTTCATCGGGCAGGGTGGTCGAGAACGCACCGCCCAGATCGTAATGGGGCATGACCTCGGCAATCGCGTCGAGCAAGGCATTGCCTTGGATCGTGTCTTTGCGCCGCTTGAGAGGGTTGCGTTTGGTTTGCGCGCCTAGCCACAGTTTGTGCAGCGCGAACCAGCGCGGATCGGGTGCGACGATACGTGCGGGGGTGCCATCACGACAGGGTACAACCTGATCGACGCGCCGACCGGGCAGCAGCCATTCCTGCTCGGGTAACGCGACGGGGCGCGGCCGGTCCGTTCCGCCCAGAGTGTTGGCGAGGGATGGCGCAACCAGCAGTTCCACCTCATATGCCTTGGCGTTTCTCGCCTGAAACTCCCGTTCGGTGTTGACCGTGAATGTCGGATCTACAGCCTTGAGCATATCCCACACCAGCGTACAGTCCTCTGGCTCATCTGCCGTCCATGCGAGGTCGAAGTCTTCGGTCTCATCCGGCACATCGCGAAAGGTGCCGGCGGCTTCGAGTGCATAGGCTGCCATGGCATTTGTGCCGATGACGAGAAGGTGACTGCCAAGAAGCGAGCGGCGGTCCGCCTCCCGCAGGATTGGTCCTGCATCAGCAGAAATCATTGGGAGGCGCAGCGCGCGGGCGATTCTACTGCTTTCTCCCAGTGCATCGCGAGCACCATCGCGGCGCTCTTTCAAGGCAACCTTTGCGGTCTTGTACTGTTCGAACCTGGCCTGCTTCTCTTCATCCCATGGACCCAGACTTCTACCGTTCCCAGACCGATCGAAGATCTCGTAGAGGTATTCGTGTTCGCCGATCTTCTTGCGTCGGAGGTCATAAGGTATGGCGAACAACTCGCGTTCCGCCTCAATCCATGCGTCATAGCGCTGGCGCATGTTGATGAGCGAGCGTTCCTGCTCAGCGGTGAACGGTTTGATGATGGTCACAAACTCATATTTATCCCACAAATATCATAAGTACAACATTTGTGGGATAAGAGGTGGTTGAGGGCCATACTTTGTGCTGCCATCTGTGTGATACCAAGCGCTGGCTGCTCGAATCCGGTCTCTCCGACCATTCTTCATAAACCGCAGAATTCTGGGGTTCCAGCAGGACTTCTTTAGTATGAGCGCCGACACGCTCGGGAATGAGTTAGTTGATTGCCTAAACCTAGCTTCCCTCGTAGAAACGGCGAAATGCTCGCCCGTCTTTCCCTGTTTTTGCTTCTATGCGCGCTGATCGTGCCGCGCACTGCATGGGACGCGCATCTGGTGGGGCATGAAGAACTGGCGGTATCCGGTGCTGTCCACACGCATCACAGCGAACATGCCCATGAACACGATGATAGCTCGGGGAAGCATGCCCTGGCCGACGCGCAAGACGGCGATGGTTCGTTGACGCACGATCACAGCCCATCGTTCGCCCTGGCTTCTGCGGACGTCGTTTCCAATGGCGCAACGGCCGACGCGCTCCCACTAGTCGGCCGCTCGATGCATGAGGCGCGGTCAGAGCACTTTACCGTGGTTCGACGCCCGGAATCCCTCCTGAGACCTCCACGGCTGGCCTGACGCCTTTGCCGGGCGCGTGCCCGGCTGTCAGACCATGTGGAGGATACCATGCCCAAATTGCGGATGCGCCATGCATCCCTCAGCCTTGCGGTGGCGCTGTGCGCCGCGCCTTCGGCCCTTGCCGCGCAGGAAGCCCTGACCGAGCAACTGGCGATCGAACGCGCCCTGGCCCGTGAAGGTATCGCTGATCTTGAAGCCGCCAGCCGCGATATTGCGGCGACCGGGGTCGAGCTGGTGCGTCCGTTCGACAACCCTTCGCTGGAGGTGTCGCGCGAAAGTGTTGGTGGTGAGCGCGAATGGCAGCTTGGTATCGTCCAGCCCATCGACCTGTCAGGCCAGCGCGACGCCTTGCGCAATGCGGCCCGCAGCGAGGTAAGCGCAGTCGAGAGTGACATTGCCTGGGCGCGGATTGGGCTGATCGCCCAGGTTCGTAGCGCCTTCGTATCTTGCGCGGCCGCCGGGGCCGAACTCGCAGTGTGGCAGAACCACGCGACCGCCCTGGCCGAGGCCGAGCGGATCGCCGGTGCACGGGCGCGGGAAGGCGATACGGCGGTCTATGACCTGCGGCGCACGCGCGTGGCCGCCAGCAGCGCCGATGCCGAACTGAGCATGGCCGAGGGCGAGCGTGCAGCGGATTGCGCCAGCCTTGCATCGCTGACCGGGCTGGCTGACCCGGTCGTTCCGCCGACCGCGATCACCAGCCTGCGCAGTGGCGAGGTGCCAGGCGATCGCGCCGATCTTGCCGCTCAGGAGCAGCGCCTCCTGGCTACCAGCCAACGTGTGGTCGCCGCACGCCGGTCGCGGGTTCCGCAGTTTTCCGTGGGGGCGGGCATCAAGCATGTCAGCGACGGCATGGGCAGCGCTGTCGGTCCAGCGGTCTCCGTAGGAGTGACCTTGCCTATCTTCGATGGCGGCGGTGCTGCGGTGTCGCAGGCGCAGGCGCAGCAGCGCGCCTTGCAGGCCGAACTCGCGATTGCCCGCCGCACTGTCGAGGCTGAACAACAGGCCGCCGCCGCTCGTGCCAATGCCGCGCGGGAGGCAGCGGTCCGCGCCGCCCGCTCGCGCGACGATGCGGCCCGGCTCGGCCAGATTGCTGCCATCGCATACCAATCAGGAGAAATCGGCGTCGTCGAACTGCTCGACGCCCATGCCGCACAGCGGGACGCCGAACTGGCTGTCATCCGCCATGCCACCGCTGCCGCCCAGGCAGCCATCGCTTTCGATCTTGCAACTGGAAGGACTGCCCCATGAAGACGACTATTGCCCTTGCCGCCCTGCCGCTGGTTCTTGCGCTCGGTGCATGCTCCGACGTTGCCGAAGAAGCCGCCCCTGCCGAAGCCGTTGTGGCCGACGACGACAACGACGCGCCCGAACCTGTGGTTGTACCGCATGACGAGGCCGAGCCGCACGACGAAACCGTCCCCCACGACCATTGATCCGCTGACGCAGAGAAGAACCGAACCATGATCCGATCCCGCCTGTTGGTGGCCCTTGCTGTCTCCACTCTTGCTCTTGCGCTCGCCGGTTGTTCCGGCGGCGCGGATACGCCTGCATCCGAAGCAGCAGCCGGCCACTTCGACGGCGGGATCAAGGTCACCCATTATACCGAAGCGACCGAGCTGTTCGTCGAACATCGCCCGCTGGTGATGGACAAGGACCGGCGGTTCGATGCGCACCTGTCGTGGCTGGAGGATTACCGCGCGGTCACCGAAGGGACGCTGACAGCGGAACTGGTGTGGCCGGATGGAGCGATCGACCGTGCCAGCGCGCAGGTTTCCGACACGCCGGGCATCTTCCGCCCGCTGCTCAGGGCCACCCGTTCTGGACAGGCCCGGTTGCGGCTGGTGCTGGATTCGCGTGGCAGCGTGGATGCACACGAACTGGGCGAAGTGACCGTATGGGCCACCAGCGAGGAGGGCGCGGCTGCTGCACCGGCCGAAGAGGAGGTGGACGGTGCCATCGCCTTCACCAAGGAGGTGCAATGGCGCGTGCCGTTCCTGGCCGAGGCGGCGGTCATGACCAATATGGCGGAAGCGATCCCGGTGACGATCGACGTGCAGATGCAGCCGCAAGCCGAAGCGGTGATCTCTGCCCCGGTGGACGGTATCGTGCGGGCAACGCGGATTCCGTCACCCGGCATGGCGGTGCGGCGCGGCCAGGTGATTGCCACGATCTCCTCTACCCTTGGCGGCGGCGAGGATGTCGCCACGCTCGATCTGTCGATCAACGAGGCGCGGATCGCCCGCGACGCAGCGGCGACCGAAGTGCGGCGCATGGAGGCGCTGGTGGAGGCAGAGGCCGTGCCCCAGCGAAGGCTCGACGAGGCGCGTACACAGGCGCAGCTGGCCGAAGCGCGGTTGCGCGCGGCCCAATCGCGGCGCGCTGCCTTGGCAGGTGGCGGCGCGGGTGTTCCCGTGGTCGCCCCCATATCCGGCGAGGTTCTCGAAACGGCGATAGTGCAGGGTCAGGGCGTTACCGGCGGCCAGCAATTGCTGCGCATCGGCAATCCCGCCGCCCTGTGGCTGGTGGCCCGCGTGCCTGAAGGCAGCGCAGCGCAAGTAGCCCAACCCCAGGGGCTGGAGATCACCCTGCCGGGCGAGAGCTTGTCGCTTACCGCCGGCAACGGCCTGGCACTGGTGCAAGGCGGCGCGGCGATTGATCCCGCCACCCGCACCCTGCCGGTGATTTTCGCGTGGAACAGCCGCCAATTGCGCCCCGGCCAGCGGGTGCAGGGACAACTGCTGATCGGTGCAGGCAGCCCGGCGCTGACAATTGCAGCGAGCGCGATCCTCAATGAAGGCGGGCAAGACGTGGTCTATGTCCAGATCGCCGGGGAAACCTTCCAACGTCGGCCTGTGACCGTCCTGCGCCGCAGCGGCGACCGCGTGGCCGTTGAAGGCCAACTGGCAGCCGGAGAGCGGGTCGTCTCACAAGGTGCCTCCGCCGTGCGTGCCGCAGCCTCTACCCCCGATGCCTTCGGGCATGGCCATGCGCACTGAGGGCGAGGAGATGATCGAAACCCTGGTTCGCTGGAGCCTCACCAACCGTCCGGTCGTCTATGCGCTGGCCGTACTGCTGACGCTGTTCGGCGCCTGGACTGCATCACAAACGCCGGTGGACGTGCTCCCCGATCTCACCGCACCCACGGTTACCGTGGTGGTAGATGCGGGCGGCTACACGCCGACCGAGGTCGAGCAGCAGATCACCATCCCGCTGGAAACCGCGCTCAACGGCTCGCCGGGCCTGCGCCGCATCCGCTCAAATAGCACCACGGGTCTGTCCGTGGTTACGCTGGAGTTCGACTGGGCGACCGATCCTGCCGACGCGCGGCGGATTATCTCGGAGCGACTTCAAACTGCGGGCGACGAGTTGCCCGACGACCTGCCCCCGCCGCACATGACGCCTGCCTCGTCTGTGATGGGCGAGATCATGTTCGTCGCCATGCGTTCGGACACCGCCAGCCCGATGGAGCTAAAATCCACCGCCGACTGGATCGTGCGCCGCCGCCTTATGTCAGTTCCTGGAATTGCCGAGGTGATGACCATCGGGGGGGACGAGCGGCAGGTGCAGTTGCTGGTCGATCCCACGCGCCTGTCCGCCCGCGGCGTAGGCATGAACGAAGTGGTCGAGGCGATGCGTGGGGCGAGTAACAACCGTTCCGCCGGGGTCGTGCTCGCAAATGGCCAGGAGTGGCTGGTCGAAGGCGTGGGTCGTGCCGAGGATGCCGAGGCATTCGGAAACGTTGTGGTGGGGCAGCAGGCTGGCCTGCCGGTGCTGGCGCGTGACGTGGGCACCATCGTGATCGGCGAGGGCCTTAAGCGAGGAACGGGAGCATTCAACGGTGCGCCCGCAGTAATCCTGGCGGTGCAGAAGCAGCCGGGCGCCAATACCCTCGAACTGACCGACCGGCTTGATACGGTATTCGCCGAGCTACAACGGACCCTGCCGGAAGGCATGGTGCTGGAAACCCGGGTGTTCCGGCAGTCCGACTTCATCCAGCGCTCGGTCGACAATGTCCGTAATGCACTGGTCGAAGGGCTGGTGCTGGTGGCGGTGATCGTGTTCCTGTTCCTGCTCAGCTGGCGGGCAACCGCAGTTGCGCTGGCGGCCATCCCGGTATCGGTGGTCAGCGCGATCATTGTGATCAATTCAGGTGGCGGCACGATCAACACCATGACGCTGGGCGGCCTCGCCATCGCACTGGGCATGCTGGTCGATGATGCGATCATCGTGGTCGAAAACGTGGTCCGGCGGCTGCGGCTCGAACGCGCCAAGCCGGATGCGGAGCAGCAGGGCGATATCGCGGTCATCGCGTCAGCTACGGGCGAGGTGCAGGGTTCGATCCTGTTTGCCACGCTGATTATCCTGCTGGTGTTCCTGCCGCTGTTCGGCCTTTCGGGCATCGAAGGGCGATTGCTCCAGCCGCTGGCGTTGGCTTATGGCGTATCCCTCCTGGCCAGCCTGTTCATCGCGCTGACGCTGACCCCGGCGCTGTGCCAGGACCTGCTGACCCGCAACTCGGAGGCTGTGGGACGCGAACCGCAATGGGTCGCGCGGATGAAGATGCGCTATGGTTCCCTTCTTGGTCGGCTGATGGACCAGTGGAAGGCGGTGGCCCTTGGCTCGGTCGCTCTGGTGATCGTCGCTGCGATCGGCATTGCGCTCGCTGGCCGCGCCTTCCTGCCCGAGTTCAACGAGGGCTCGCTGACAGTCAACGTCACGACACTGCCCGGCACCAGTCTGGAGGACAGCGACCGCGCAGCAAGTGAAGTCGAGGCGGCCCTGCTTTCGCAGCCGGAAGTCGCAACCACCGCCCGCCGCACGGGCCGCGCGCCGGGCGATCCGCACGCGCAGGAAGTGTTCGCTTCTGAAATCGAAGCCACGCTGACGGGCGAGGGGCGCGAGCGGGAGGAACTGCTGACCGCATTGCGCGAAGCGGTGGGCACGGTGCCGGGCGTCCAGGCGATCTTCGGCCAGCCCATCGGCCACCGGATCGACCACATACTGTCGGGAGCGCGCGCCAACATCGCGATCAAGATCTTCGCGCCTGACACCGATACGCTGCAACGCCTCGCCACGCAGGTCGAAAGCCGGATTGCCGAAGTGCCGGGCGCGGTCGATGTGCAGAAGGACACCCAGAGCATGGTGCCTTATCTACGGGTGCGCCTGCGGCGGGACGATCTGGCCAACTATGGCATGAGTGTAGGTGACGCCACCGGCGCTATCGAGGCTGCAATCGGCGGCGCCACCGTCGGCCAGCTGATCGAGCGTCCTGTCATCACCGATGTGGTCGTGCGCTATGATCCTGCACAGTATGCCGATGCGGGCCAGATTGAAGTCATGTTGCTGGCTGCTCCGAATGGCACGTTGCTGCCACTTAGCGCAGTGGCCGACGTTGTGCGTGACCAGGGACCGAACGCCATCAGCCGCGAGAGCGTCGAGCGGGTTCAGCTGGTGCTTGCCAATGTTTCGGGCCGCGATCTTGGCGCAGTGGTGGAAGATGTGCGCAGCGCGCTCACTGAGATCGAACTGCCGCAAGGCGCGCGGATCGAGCTTGGCGGGCAGTTCGAAAGCGCCGCAAGTGCCTCGCGCACCTTGCTGGCCCTTGGCTTGATTGTGCTGGTGGGCATGTTCCTGCTGTTGCGACAGGCATTCCGATCGGCCCGCGATGCCTTGCTGGTGATGATCAACCTGCCGCTGGCTCTGGTCGGCGGCGTGGTCGGCCTGTGGGTGACCGGCGGGTTTCTGTCGGTGGCGACGATTGTCGGATTCATCACGCTGTTCGGTATCGCCACCCGCAACGGGGTCATGCTGGTCAGCCATATCCAGCATCTACAAAAGGTCGAAGGCGTGGTTGAACTCGCTGATGCTGTTCGTCGCGGTGCGGAGGAGCGGTTGGTTCCGATCCTGATGACGGCCATCTCCGCGGGCTTGGCCTTGCTCCCGTTGGCGATCAACATGGGCCAACCGGGGAGCGAGATCCAGGCACCGATGGCGATTGTGATTCTGTTCGGGCTGGCCAGTTCGACGGCGCTGAACATGCTCGTACTGCCGCCTATCTACCTGAAGGTGGTGCGCGATGGCTGGGGTGTGAGGTGGCCAAGCTCGCGACCCGTATACGGCGTTCAGACCGACGGTTAGGCGTGCGGAACGAAGTGGTGCCTAGCTTTGTTCCTACCAATGGAACTCGCCGGATACCGTCATCCAGCTCATTGCGAGCAAGGACCTTGCGGCTGTCGTCATGTTCAAAAGTCTTCGCATTCAGGTGAAAGGATTCACTGTGGCTTACACAATCAATCGTATGTTTCCCGATGCAGCTATTGACGACGTGGACGCCCGCACTCGCAAGGCTCTTGCGGACCACGGCTTCGGGGTCCTGACAGAGATCGACGTCCAGGCGACGATGAAAAAGAAGCTCGATATCGAGATGCCCGCTTACCGCATCCTCGGCGCTTGCAATCCGAAGATGGCGCATCAAGCGATCGGTATAGAGCCTCGGGTTGGCGCAATGCTGCCATGCAACGTCATCCTTCGGGAAGTCGATGGTGGTGTCGAGGTCAGCGCCATCGACCCGGTGGCGTCCATGCAGGCGATCGAGAATGCCGAATTGACGTCTGTCGAGGGTGAGGTGCGGAACCTACTGGCGAAGGCCGTCGATGCGATCTGATGGGACCGATCAGAGACGGGGTGCGACCATGACGGTGCCAACTGTATCAGATGGATGGCACAAGTCGGCTGACCACCGCCTGATTGGAACCATCCTGGTGGGAGATTGCGGCAATCTTTAGGACATCCATCTCCTCGCTCACCAATGTGTTTGAAGCGATTGCGAACACGCTCGGCACCGCGCGAGCGAGCATGTATCGTGCGCTGTCGGTTGGTTGAGCCGCAAAACCTCGGCTGCATTTGAATATATGCGGGAGGAGTTGAGCCGCAGGTTCGAATCCTCTCTCCCCGGCAATCTTCAAATGCCTTAGTAGTCTGCGGTTTCTTCAAAAAATCAGTGTGACACAAACTGTGACATATTACGTGATACGCTCTCTTGTCACATGGGCTCCATTTGAGCTGATCAAATGCTACGTTGACTTTCAAGGACGGTGTCGTCGCCCACCGCCCACACTCAGATTTAGCTGGACGGCATCATTTCGTGATGAGCAGCCATCTGCCCCATTATGTCATGCATCATCGCCATGTGGTCTTGACACGATTGCATCATCGCGTGGCCACCCTCCCTCATATTCGCCATCCGTTCTTGCATCAGCTGACGATGCTCACCCATCAGGCGCTGGCGTTCAGCGGGATCGGTAGCAGCATGCGCTCGCTGCATAAGCGCGCGCATTTCCTCCATTGACTGTCGGTGCTGCTGCATTCCCTCAGAGCCCATCTTCATCGTTGTGCCCTGGTCAATCTGGCTTGACTCGGCAGGCGCTGGAGCGTGCTGGTGTGGTGCGCTCTGCGCAAAAGCCGGTGACGCGGCTAGACCGATGGCAAGTGCAGTTGAGATGATCATCTGTTTCATTTCTTTTTCCCATTTTTCTGCTGAATGTTCGCCAATGTCTTGGGAAGATTGCTCGACCTAAACGTAACGGCCGGCAGAGAGTTCCTTGCATCCGCCTGAACATCCGCGAGCTTGCGGGTGTTATAGACGACTCCTTGCAACGAGGTTGCAAGGCGCGTGACGCTAATGAGCCTTCATCCTAGTCAGGTCGCAATTGGGTCGCGAGATGAAGTCGAGCTTTTCCCGCCGCTCCAGTATCCTGCTCGGATCGTCGAAAACGCCCTCGTCACAACTTGACGTACCGCAGCCGCAGCGCATTGGTGATGACCGAGACGGAAGATAGGCTCATCGCCGCGGCGGCAATCATCGGTGAAAGCAGCAGCCCGGTGATAGGGTAAAGCAGGCCCGCTGCCAGTGGCACGCCCAGCGCGTTATAGGCAAAGGCGAACCACAGGTTCTGCTTGATGTTGCGAAGTGTCGCACGCGCCAGCTTGCGCGCCCTGACAATCCCCAAAAGATCGCCACCCAGAAGGGTGATCCCAGCACTTTCCATCGCCACGTCCGCCCCGGTGCCCATGGCAATTCCCACATCGGCCGCAGCGAGCGCAGGTGCGTCATTCACCCCGTCGCCAGCCATGGCGATCTCATGGCCCTCACGACGCAATTGCTCGATCAGGTCTTTCTTGGCTTCGGGTAGGACGCCAGCACGAACCTCGTCAATGCCAAGGCTGCTGGCGACAGCTTGAGCAGTGCGCTCGTTATCCCCGGTCGCCATGATGACGCGCAATCCCAGAGCGTGCAGTTCCCGGATTGCCTGCGCTGTGCTGTCCTTGATCGGATCAGCCACGGCAATAATGCCTGCAAGCTGCCCGTCGACTGCGACGAACATGGCCGTCTTTCCTTCTGCGCGAAGGATGTCGGCCTTTGCTTCTGCCTGTGTGGTGGTCAAACCCATCTCGCGCATCATGGCTGCATTGCCAAGCGCCACGGCAGACCCGGAAACACTCCCGCGCACGCCTTTGCCGGTGATGGCTTCGAATTCCGTCGCTTGGGCTTTTGTCGCACCGCGCGCTTCTGCCCCTTCGATGATCGCTTCGGCGAGGGGGTGCTCCGAGCCACGTTCCAGCGCAGCGGCCAAAGTCAGAAGGTCAGCCTCCGCCAGATCGTTGAGCAGGACGATGTCGGTCAGCTGCGGCTTTCCCTTGGTCAAGGTCCCGGTCTTATCGACGATGAGCGTGTCCACAGACGCCATGCGTTGCAGCGCCTCGGCGTCCTTTACCAGCACACCCGCTTGCGCTCCGCGGCCTGCCGCCGTTGTGATCGAGATCGGCGTGGCAAGTCCCAGCGCGCAGGGACAGGCGATGATGAGCACGGACACCGCCGAAGCCAGTGCGAACACCAGCTCCGGTTCAGGCCCGAAAATCAGCCAGGCGATGAAGGCGACGACTGCAATGGTGACCACGGTTGGCACGAACACCGCGGCGACACGGTCTGCCAACCCCTGGATCGGCGCGCGTGAACGGCGTGCGTTGGACACCATCGTCACGATCTGTGCCAGCACCGTATCGGCGCCTACTTTCGCTGCCTCGATTACCAGAGATCCGTTCTTGTTGATTGTCGCCCCTACCACCGCATCACCCGGCCCCTTCTCCAAGGGCATGGATTCGCCAGTGAGCATGCTTTCATCCAGCGATGAGCGGCCTTCGATAATGACCCCATCGACCGGCACCGCATCACCGGGGCGCACGCGCAGCCGGTCACCCTCCATGATGTTTTCCAGTGGGGCATCATATTCCGAGCCATCGGGCAGGACGCGCCGTGCGACCTTGGGTGCCAGGTCCAACAATGCTCGAATTGCGTCTCCGGTCCGCTCACGTGCGCGCAATTCCAGCACCTGCCCGACGTAGACCAGTGCCACGATCACCACTGCCGCCTCGAAATAGGTGCCAACGCCGTGGCCCATCCGGTAGGCTTCCGGGAACACGCCCGGTAGAAAAGTCGCCACCAGGGAATAGAGGTAGGCGGCCGCGACGCCGAGGCTGATGAGGGTCCACATGTTGGGCGAGCGGTTTGTCACCGAATCCCAGCCACGCCTGAAGAACGGCTGTGCGACCCACAGTACGATCGGCGTCGCCAGTGCGAATTCCAGATAGCTGGCGACATGATGCCCGATCCAGTCGCGGACAGGCAGTGCCACCATTTCGCCCATCGTCAGCACCATGAGGGGGATTGCTGCCGCAATCGAGATCCACATCCGCCGGGTGAAGTCGGTCAGTTCCTCACTGGGTGCATCTGAAGGCAACATCGGCTCCAGTGCCATGCCGCAGATCGGGCAAGCGCCTGGCTCGTCACGAATAATTTCGGGGTGCATGGGACAGGTGTATTTTGCGGCGGCAGAGGTCTGCTTGGTGCGGCCTTTTGCACGACCCGAGGCGTAGAACCACGGATCAGCGCTGAACTTCGTGTGGCACTTTGCCGAACAGAAATAGAAAGTCTTGGCTGCGAAGGTGACGGTCGGCGTCTCCGAGGTCGGAGTAACTGTCATACCGCAAACAGGATCGATGCTTGCAGCATGCTCACCGGCTGCACCTCGACGATTATGGGGCATGGGTGTGTTGGCGCCCGAAGGGGAGTGATCTTCCAGCGGATCGACTTTGGGCATTGCGCGCTCCTTTTGGTAGTCTTCGCCGATAGTTGTTCAGTCGCGGTACTGCCTGATGGTCTGAAATTGCGGAAGGAAGGTTCACGCCACGGCTGGAGCCCGCTCAGTTTCCGCCTTTGTCAGGGTAGATCGTCCACCGGCAATGTGCGTGGCCACATTGGGCAGACGAACCATTCGCTGTGCTGTTCCTAGATCGCGCCATCACGCACATGCACTTCGACCCGAATTGCAGGCGCTCAATTTTCGATCTGCAAGCGGGCATCCGCCACGTGACGGCCCGCTTGGAGGCCGGACTTGACCAGCGCATAACACAGCGGTTCATCCTTCAGCCACGAGCAGAGGCTATTTTGGCGACTCAAGATGTAGAAGAACTCGGCATTGGTGCCGAGATTCACTCTAACGAAGTTGTGGTACGCTTGCGATACGAGATTGCACGGGAATTCGCCCCCTACGTTGGGGTCGAGCAAAGTTGGCGATTGGGTCGCAGTGCTTATCTTGCACAAGTAAGTGGCGAGGACACTGGCTTCATGGATTTTGTCGCCGGCATCCGTTTCTGGTTCTGATGATGAAGGATAATAAGATGCGCTTCAGCACGATCATTGCCGCCGCTGCGCTGGCTTTAGCCACGGTAGGTGCGCCTAGTGTGGCAGTAGCCCATACGAGGGTTGTCAGTTCTTCCCCGACTGAAGGCGCCACGGTTTCCCGGCCGCGCGCGCTCACTTTGACCTTCAGCGAACCACTGCTTACGCCGACAGTGGCGACATCCATCGTCATGACTGCGATGCCAGGCATGGCAAACCATAGTCCGATGGTCATTCGCAATTTTCAGACCGCTTGGTCGAACGGAAACAAGACGCTTACGTTGAACCTTCGGGAGCCGCTGCGCACCGGGACCTACGAAGTTCGCTGGCAGGCAGCTGGAGCCGATGGGCACCGAATGACGGGAACGGTCCACTTCACGGTAAGCTAATTGTCGATGACTGACTGGCTACATCTGCTGCTGCGTTTCCTGCATTACGTGGTGCTGATTGGGCTGTTCGGTCTGATTGCGTACCGCGTGACCGGGTTTCGCAAATTCGATGTCAGGGATGCGTCGGGGACGATAGCGGCACTCGCGGTCACAGGCGCGACGCTTGCTCCTGTGCTGTCGGCTGCCCTGTTTCTTGTCAGCATCGGCGGCATGATGGGACAATCGCCGTGGAAGCTGGACGCAGCGACCATCGAAGCCATGGTCCTGTCGACCGAAATGGGCTGGGCCTTTCTTGCCCGTCTGGCGTTCCTGCTCGCAGCCCTGGCCATCATTGTTGTGTGGACGAAATTTCGGCGAGGCTTAGGGCTTGCCGCGATTTTCTATGCGCTGGCGTTGCTGACGCTGGGATGGACGGGTCATGCGGCAGCTACTGAGGGGCCCTTGGGGCATATCCACCGCATCAACAATTGGGCTCACTTGCTGGCGGGTGGGCTGTGGATCGGGGCTGTCGTCTGGTTTCTGGTCCTGACGGTGAAGGCGCATAGAGACCCGCAGTGCTTCGCGCCGCAGCCCTTGCTCGAACGCTTGCACAGGTTTGCACCGTGGGGGGTCAGCTTGGTCGCAACGGTTGCACTGACCGGGCTCATTAATGTGCACCTTATATTCGGCCTCGATGCGACCCTGAAAACTCTCGAAACCGAGTACGGCCGGTTACTGCTGGTGAAAGTCCTGTTTGTTGGCGCAATGCTGGGCTGCGGCGCGCGTAACGCAGCAATTAGTCGGCGGCGGCATAAGTCGGGGCACCCATCAATCGGGTCTGACCCGGCGGCGCTTACGGCGTTGCGGGGAAGCCTGGCAATCGAGCTATTGTTGGCGGCGGCCGTGATTGCTTTCGTTGCGGCGATCGGCATCAACTCGCCTATGGAGTGATATTAGAGAGAACCAAAATCTGCCCGCTCACTATTATCTAGTGAATGGCACAAGTACGTCGGACACCGCCTGATAGGCGCCATCCGGGTGGGAGATTGCGGCAATCTCTAGGACATCCATCACCTCACGCATATATGCAAACGCTGCCGTGGCTCGGCTATTCACCGCTCGCGAGAGCACGATATACGCTCGCTCGCGCGATACCGAGCTTGCTAGCTATCTCGGTGCCCCCCAGCCCCTGGTCACGCAGTGCACGCACCGCAGACGCATCTATGGTTGCTTTGCGCCCCTTGTAGACCCCTGCTGACTTCGCTCGCTCGATCCCCTCGCGTTGACGCTCCCGGCGAATGTCGGCTTCAAATTCAGCAATCGATGCAAGCACGCCGAGCAGTAGCTTCCCGGTCGAGGTGCTCGTATCAATGGACGATTGCTGGAGGCACTGAAAGGCTACACCCTTCTCGCTTAGCATCTTGATGGTGGAGTGAAGGTCGGCAGCAGAGCGCGCCAGTCGATCCAGGCGAGTGACCACCAGGGTGTCACCCTTGCGCACGAACGACAGCGCGTTTTTCAACTCGTCACGTCCAGTGGTGCTCGACCCTGAGCGCTTCTCCGAGAAGATCTCATCGCATCCTGCCGATTGCAGCGCTTCCAGTTGTACGTCCAAGGACTGAGATGAGGTGCTCACCCGAGCATATCCCACTAGCATATCGCGACCCCGTCTCGTTTGGTTCTAGACCACCTTGCTTAGGTGTCCCAAATATACGGAGTCAACCCAAATGAGACAGACTTGCGCATAACCCATGTCTCGCCCAAACGCCTCGCGGGGGTATACTCTATCGGGGCGGTGGTCACAGGCGTTGTATGTGGAATGCGCTGTGGTGAAGGCAGCAATGCGCCCTGATCTCGGTCGCACCGCTGGGGCAGCAGGGATCCTAAAAGCTGTCGTCCATGGCGCTAGGTATGGCTCCGGCGATTATGCGTGCCCTTCCCGATAGCCGAGGACCGCCGGCCCAAGCTTCTCGATAATGCCTACAGGTTCGGGGCCTACCGTCAGTCCCTAGGCGACGGGATACTCGCCTTTCAGAATGTCCACGTCGGCACCGCAGATGTTGGTTGTGGTTACACGGATCAGCACGTCGGGTGACCCGACGCGGGGGGATGGGCCTTTCATCCAGAACGATACGGCCTGGCTCAACGAGTATTGCGGCTTTCATCATCGCCATGCGTATTCTCCCTTTCCGGAGCCCGCGGCAAACGTGGTGCGCTAGATCGAACTTCCGACGGCAGGAGTGCGCGACCCTTCCGATGCGAGTCTGTGCCCATTTGCCAAATGGAAAGATGTACCCGGCAGAGCAAAAAGAATGCCCAGGCCGGAAGCCAGCAATCCGGCTTTCCATCCCACAGTGGTAAAATCGAACCAGCTGGCTACGCCAGACACACAAGCTATCCCTAGCACGAAAGCGGCCGCGGCGCACACGACCAGCCTGGAAGAGAGGTTCTTCAGGCCGCTGAGAACAGCGAGCGTCGCGGACAGGGCTGAGAGCAGGACGAAGAACGCCAGCGTTCGCGCTTCACCGACGCTCGCTCCATCGCCAAGAGCAGAGATGAATTGCCAGCCGACGCCGATAGCAACCGCCAGGCCCGTGATAATGATTGCAGCAACCTGGTATGCGCTGAAAAGCCCTCCAGCTCGCGCGACGCCTTTCATGGCGGCGGGTCCGGGTTTCTGCTGGAAGCCAAGAATTGCTGCCGGATGGATGAAAAGTTCCAGCACAACGATGTGGATCGGCAGGTAAAGCAGGGGGAAGTCGAGCAGCGGAACCGCCGCCGCCGTTGTCACCAGGGGAATATGCACGATCAGCAGGAACGCGAAGCTTCGGCGGAGATTGGCGAACAGCTGGCGTCCCTCGGCGATAGCCTTGATGATCGTAGCGAAGTTGTCGTCCATCAGCACGATCGCGGCAACTTCGCGCGCGCTCTGCGTGCCCCTCAACCCCATGGCAATGCCGATATCGGCCGCCTTGAGCGCAGGCACATCGTTCACGCCGTCCCCAGTCACAGCCGTGACCGTTCCGTCCTCTCGCATGGCCTCGACCAGCTTGGCCTTCTGGGACGGGGATGCCCGGGCGATCACATCCAGCGCGCCGAGGAACGAGCGCTCCCCGCCGTCGATGCGCTGCTCCAGTTCGTCGCCCGACATTATAGACGGGTTCGTGGCCAATCCCGCTTCGCGGGCGATCGCTGCGGCTGTGCGAGGGTGATCTCCTGTGACCATGACAACGCGGATTCCGGCGCCATGGGCGATCACAACGGCTTCGCGGACACCTTTGCGAACCGGATCAGAAATCCCGATCAGACCGGCAAAGTTGAAGCTGTCAGAAGGTTCAAGATCGCCTTTCGGTGCAGGTCTGAACGCACATCCAATGACCTTCTGGCCGCTCGCCGAAAGTTCCGATAGCACCTTATCGAATTGCGCGAGCTGTGCGGGCGAGAGATCGCACAGAACGGCAATCGTTTCAGGGGCACCCTTAGCGACCGCGAGCGTTTCGGATCCCCCTTCCCAGATCGCCACCTCCTTCCTGCGCGCTTCGGTAAAAGGAAAGTTGCGGACAAGCGTCCATCCGGAAGGTGCGAACGGGGCTGCGGCCCTGAGCGCCTCGTCGAGCGGATCGTGGGATGCTTCGCGCGCAGCCATAGCGCCCAATTCCAGCAGGCGTTCATCGCTCGTGTCCCCAGCCCCTCGCAGCTCCTGCAAGAGCAGCCGACCCTCCGTGATCGTGCCGGTCTTGTCGCTGCAGATCACCCCGACCCGGCCGATATTCTCCACTGCCACGGCGCGGCGTACCAGAGCCTTGCTTTTGGCAAGGCGGAAGGCCCCGACGCCAAGAAAGAAGGTCAGTGCCACCGGAAATTCTTCGGGAATGGCGGCGACTGCCAGGACCGCGGCGCTAAGGAATGCGTCAATCAGGCCATGTCCCTGGTAGAGACGGATCCCGGCGAGCAAGAGGCAGATCGCAACCGCGACAAGCAGGAGCAGGCGAACGAGCCCTGCCACGGCGAGTTGAAGCGGCGTCCGCTCGTCGCGCGTCCCGGTCGCCGCCGCGACGATCTCGCCATAAAGGCATTCTCGTCCCGTAAAGAGCAGCCGCACCTGCGCCGCCCCGGTCAGAAGGCGGGTGCCGGCAAAGACCCAGTTTTCCTCGACCGGGACGGGCTCGCCAGGCGACACAGGACGCTTGGCAACCGGGTACGCTTCCCCGGTCAGCGAGGATTCGTCCACCTGCAGGTCATCGCCCGCCGCGATTACGCCGTCCGCCGGAAACGCCTCGCCGGCAGTGACCAACACCAGATCACCCGCGACCAATTCATCTGCGGCGACAGCCCGCTTGCCGGAGCGACGGATCACGACCGCCCGTGTGGCCAGAGCACTTCTGAGGCCCTTGAGCGACGCTTCGGTCCGCCGGTGGAGGTAGAAATCCATCCCGACGAGCGGCACCAGGGCAAGCATCAGGACAGCGGCATCTGACAACTCGCCCAGGCCGGCAAACACGAGGCTCGTGACCAGCAGAAACCAGAGCATCGGATCGCGCGCGGTATCGCCGGCCAACTGGCGCGCCGACCTCGCCTGATATTCGGCGATGACGTTGTTGCCGAAACGCTCGCGCAGCGAGCTGGCTTCAGAATCAGTGATTCCTTCCAGGTCCCCGGCGCGCAGCAGTGCTTCGCGTTCCGGCGGAACCTTGCGCTTCATGTTTGTCGCCCGGGCACCGGCGTTATTCCCGCACGACCATCACCGAGCACTTTGCATGACGGACGACGCGCGAGGCGTTGGCCCCCAGCAGATAGTCCTTCATTTCCGGTCGGTGCGACGACAGCACAAACAGATCGGCCCCAAAGGTTTCGCCAGCCTCGATCAGTCCGGCATAGACGGAGCCACTTCTGACAATTCCCTCGACATCCCTGCCAGGGGCGTGATCGCGCGCGACCTTCATCAGCTTGATCCGCGCGTCCTCCATGATCGCGCGGACTGACGATACCGACCATTGCGCCTGCAACATCAGCACCCTGTCGGGCACAACATAGGCAAGCGCGAGCTTGGCTCCAAAGCAGTCTGCGAGGGCAAGAGCCGTGGAAATGGGCTTTTGCCAGGAACTGGGTTCATCCAGATCCACGGCGACTAAAATCCTTGAATACACCGGGCTCTCCTTCTCGATTGCCGCGCTATCTTTGGTGGCTGTTCCCGTCGCGGAAAACGCTGGTCAGCCACTTACTAAACGACCGTCCCCACGAGCGAACCGATCCCTGCGGTAACAGCCATCGCAGCGGCTCCCCAGAAGGTTACCCGGAGGACAGCCTTTGTGACTTGTGCACCGCCAGCTCTGGCGCCGATCGCGCCCAGGCCAGCAAGAAACACCAGCGAGGCAAGCGCGACGCCGCCGGTAAGCAGCCGCCCGAGAGGAAGCACGCTGGCAACCAGCAGAGGAAGCGCCGCACCAAGCGTGAAGGTGGCCGCTGAGGTCAGAGCGGCCTGAATGGGCCGAGCCGTCGTGACGTGGGTTATACTGAGTTCGTCGCGTGCATGCGCGTCCAGTGCGTCGTGCTCCATCATCTGCCGGGCAACTTCATCTGCCGTCGCTTTCGCCACGCCGCGTCGCTGGTAGGTTCCGGAGAGTTCGTCGAGCTCCGCCTCGGGAGACGATGCGAGTTCTGCTCGCTCCCGCGTCAGATCGGCTGCTTCGGTATCCGCCTGCGAGCTAACCGAGACATATTCCCCGGCGGCCATTGACATTGCCCCGGCGACCAGTCCGGCCACGCCGGCTAGCATGATCTCGCTGCGGCCCTGAGAGGCGGCGGCAACGCCGAGGATGAGGCTCGCGGTCGATACGATCCCGTCGTTCGCACCGAGAACGGCCGCGCGCAACCACCCGATCCGCTCGACCAGGTGAAGCTCGGGATGGACGTTGCGCATGGCAGACTTCCTCTTTTTCAACTGCTGCACGCTTATCTCACCCTTGGCAGCTTCTGTCGCGGAACTTCTCGTGACCCAAAGACAGACAGTGGAACTTTCTCGCGATAGAAATCAGACTCACTGTGAGTTGAACAAGCAGAAGAGCTACCTGCCAGTCACTTTCAAATAATTGAGTGTGATCAAAAGAACAGGTCCGCAAATAATAAGCACGCGCTTACAAGGCTCCGGATAAGCGTCTCTCCAATGGCGACAACTCAAGACCGCGGTCACTTTCGACTGGCTCACCGTCGAAAGGAAAATCACATGACACCGACAATACCGAAGCGGTCCCGATGGGACCCGATGGTCAAGCTGACGCACTGGTCCATCGTCGCAGCCGTATTGGCCAACGCCGTCCTTACCGAGGAAGGGTCGAGTGCCCATGTCTGGGTTGGCTACGCGCTCGCCGCCATTCTGGGGCTGCGCCTTCTGTGGGGCGTGATCGGTCCGGCCGAGGCTCGCTTCACCGCGTTCTTGCCCAGTGTTAGTCGTGCGCGAGCGCACCTCCGCGAAATCAGGGCTGGTGGTCGCCTGATCAGGTGCGCGGGATCCGGCGTTCTTATGTTGACCCGCAACAGATTGTTATGGCAATCGGCGAGCGGCTGCGGGACGGGCTGTAAACCGTACTGTAAACTTTTTTCGAGCAGTTTTAGAAAACCTCGAAAAATCAGCACCTTGCGGGTGTAGCTCAATGGTAGAGCAGCAGCTTCCCAAGCTGACGACGGGGGTTCGATTCCCCTCACCCGCTCCACCCGCAATTGCTGAGTCCACTTCTTAGGCAGGTGCTGTCGCAGGCTCGCGGTCGTGGCGGCGGCCGATGGCGAAGCCAAGGGCCGCCCATATGCCGGCCACAGCCATGCCCGCAAAGCCCACCACGCTGAGCGAGGCGACCGCGACGATGCCGGTATAGGCCCAGCCCGACACCAGGTCCCCGCCGCGATAGACCAGCGTGTCGATGGCGTTCTTGGCCTTGTATTTGGTTTCGGTGTCTAGCGGGGCGAACAGCATCTCGCGGCCCGGGCGGACCAGGGCATATTCGCCCACCCGCCGCACGATCATCACGAAGGCGAGCACGGGGAAAGTGGCCGCCATGGCGAGCAGGCCGAAGCCGAACATCATGGTGGCCGGCACCGCCACCAGCAGCACGGTCACCCCCAGCCGCTTGGCCAGCCGCCCGGTGAAGAACAGCTGGATGCCGATGGTGAGCGATTGCACCGCTACATCGAGCGCGGCGAAGACCTGGGTCTGCTGCGCGCGGTCGGGGAAAGTCGCTTCCACGATGCGGGCCTGCTCGAAATAGAGAAAGGTCGTGGCTGTGGTCAGCAGCATGACGAAGCCGGATATGGCCAGCAGGTAGGGCGAACGCGCGATTAGCGACAGGCCCGCCCAGACCGAACCGCCCATGCGATCCGGCGGCGCCGCATCCAGCCGCGGTCCCTGCCGTTCACGCCAGGCCAGCAGGCGGCGCACGAAGACCAGCGTTACCATCAGTAGTGCCGTGGAGATCATCAGCAGGCCGGGCTCGCCCACATGGGCCACCAGCAGGCCCGACAGCAATGGCCCGGTCAGGCCCCCCAGGCTTGCTCCGGCGGCGATCTGGCCGAACAGGCGATGGCCCCGGTCACGCTCGAACAGGTCGGCCATCAGGCTCCAGGCGATCGAGATGACGAACAGGTTCATCACCGACAGCCAGATGTAGAAGCCGCGCGCGATCCACACGTTGTCCGGGTCGCGCCACAGGCTGAAGGCGAACAGGCACATCACCATGGCGGACAGGCTGTAGAGGATCGGCAGCAACTGGCGGCGCGGCATGCGCGAGGCGACCCAGCCGTAGAGCGGCACGACGACCAGCGTGGCCACGAAGGTTCCGGTCCACAGCCACTGGATATTGTCCACCCCGCCGGCGATGGCGAAAGTCTCGCGCACCGGACGGAGCATGAAATAGCTGGCGAACAGGAAGAAAAACAGGCCGAAGCCGTGGGCCACGGCCGGCACTTCCTCCGGTTCGGCAACGATCAGGCGGGCGAGCCCCCGGGGTGCACCTGCACCGCCGAGGGTCGCGCCGTCAGAGGCTGTCAATGAACTGTTCCATCCTCGTGCGCAGGGCGGCATCGGGCAGGGTGCCGCGTGCCGCGCCAAGGTTGTCGTCCACGTAATGCGGCTTGTCGGTGCCGGGGATGGCGATGGGGCGGGCAGGGTGCGAGATGATGTATTTCAGGAACACCTGCGCCCAGGTCTCCGCGCCGATCTCGCGCGCCCAATCGGGCAGGTCCATGCCTTCGGTGGCCGAGAACAGCCGCCCGCGGCCGAACGGCAGGTTGATCATCACCGCCATGCCCCGCTCGGCGGCGAGCGGCAGGATGCGGTCGGCGGCGCTGCGGTTGTCGAGCGCATAGTCCACCTGGATGCAGTCGAGCTCCTCGCGCTCCATCACGGCTGCGAATTCATCGTACTGCGGCTTGAACGATGTGGTGATGCCCACGGCGCCGATCCGGCCCGCCGCCTTGGCATCGCGCAGCAGGGCAAGCTGGTTATCGAGATCGCGCAGGTTGTGCACCGCCATCAGGTCGATGAAATCGGTCTGCAGCAGTTCGAACGAGCGTTCGAGCTGGGCGCGGCCTTCCTCGGCATTGGAAGCGCCCACCTTGCTGGCGAGGTAGAAGCTGTCGCGCGTGCCGGTCTCGGCCATCAGGCGGCCCATCACTTCCTCGGCCCGGCCATAGGACGGCGCGGTGTCGATCACCCTGCCGCCAAGGTCCGCCATGCGCTGGATCGTGGCGCGCAGCGGAGCATAGTCCTCCTCGGTTTGCGGGTTCTCGTAATTGCGGGCCGTGCCCATGCCGACCAGCGGCACTTCACCGGCCGGAACCAGCGGGCGGGTGTTGTAGCCCGCCTGGGCAAAAACGGCGCTTCCCGGCAACAGGCCTGCTCCGGCAGTCAACAACGGGGCGGCGGCAATGCCAGCCAGAATGTCCCGACGATCAAATGTGCGCATGGTCGCTCCCTCGGCAAGAGTTAACCCCTCGCGCGGAAGACTAACACCGGAAGCCGAGCAGACCAGTCACATTTTATCGCAACTGTTGCCTAGCGATCCCTCGTGCCGCTGGGTCAATTGGCCCGCGCGGGATCAAAATGCGCCTCGCGTCAGTTGGCAGGGTATTCCATCCAGTCGAGGTTTCCTTGCCCCTTTCAATCGAACACGAATGGCAGCAGGTGGCGCTCTACGCCGTCGCGGCCGCTGTCCTCCTGATCGTGCTGTTCAACCTGCCCTTTGTCGGGCGGGCGTTCCGTGCGCTGTTTTCGGTGGGGTTGCTGGCGCTTGGCCTGTTCTTCCTGTTCCAGCATGCCCAGTTCGACCCAACCATGTCGCGGCTGGCCGGCGGGCTGGGGCTCGACCGGCAGCAGGTGGTGGGCGACGAGGTGCGCATCCCCATGTCGCGCGACGGCCATTTCTGGGCGATGGCGAGGATTAACGGGGTGGAGCGGCGGATGCTGGTGGACAGCGGGGCGACCGTGACCGCCCTGTCGCAACAAACCGCCGACGAAGCGCAGGTGGCCGCAGGCACCACACTGGTCCCGGTGATCCTGCAGACCGCCAATGGCGCGGTGCGGGCCGAGACCGGCACGGTCGATAACCTGACGCTGGGCGGAATCGAGGCGCGCGACCTCAACGTGGTGATCTCTCCTGCGCTGGGCGGGTTCGACGTGCTGGGGATGAATTTCCTGTCGCAGCTCGATTCTTGGCGGGTGGAACGAGGCACGCTGATCCTCGTCCCTCAGCCAAGGGAGGAGAATCCAGCCGATGACGGATGAAGTGAAAAGCCGCGACGACCTGCTCGCGCTGTGTATCGAGGATCTTGCCGAAGGTGCGCGCCTGGTGACCGGTCGCTTACCGCAAATCGCGGAAAAGGCGGGGGACGATCTTAGGGACCTGCTGCACCGCATTGCCGAGGGGCACGGACGCGAGGTGGACATCTTCACGCATGCCGGAATGAGGACCAGCGGCCCCGCCAACATCTGGATGCGCGGCATTCTCGACGACGCGCAGCGCGACAGCGAGACACTGCCCGAAGGGCCCCTGCGCGATATCGCGCTGGTTGGCGCGGTGCGCAAGCTGATGGCAGCCGACCTTGCCTCGCTGGAAACCGCGCTGGCGCTCGCCCGGCAACTCGGGCTGCGTGACCAGACCGAAACACTGACGGCGATGCATGCTGCGGCGCGCGGGTTCGATGGCGAACTGGCGGACCTGCTTGGATCATCCACCAGCAGACAGGGCGCGTCCTGACCCTAGGCCGCAAATGCGCGCTTGTTTGGAACCAACGCCGGTTCCGGGCTTTGGAGTTCCATGGGTGCCAGCCACGGGCGGGTGCCTGCCGCGCGCCACCGAGACCGGCTCAGTTACAGGGGAAAGACCTTGGCCATCGCCAACCGACCGGCCCGCCGCAGCGGGCATCTTGCATCTGTCGCCATTCCGCTGGCGGGCTTGCTTGCGCTCTTCCTGGGCGCGTTCCTGAGTGACTGGGCCTATTACCGGACCGAGCATATCCAGTGGATCAACTTTGCCGCCTGGCTCAATGCCGGGGCCATGGTGCTGACCGGCATCGCCCTGGCGACCAGCATTATTGCGGCCGTGTTCAGCCGCAGATCTTGGCGCGGTTGGTGGCTGGTCGTGGCGCTGGTGGCCGCGACCTTCGTGCTCGGCCTGTTCGGCGCCTTTGTTCATGCGCGCGATGCCTTTGCCACCATGCCTGACGGGCTGGTGCTGTCGCTGCTGACACTGGCTGTGGCCATTGCCGCCAACTGGGCGGCCTTCAGTCGCGGCTTTCGGGGAGACTGGCGATGAAACTGGCGATGAAGCGGATTGTTCTGAGCTCGATTGCATCGCTGGCTTTGGCAGCCTGCGGCAGTGGTGCCGACGAAGTGCAGCAGACTGGCGCGGTGGCCGAAATGCCCGACCCAGATCGCGGCCTGTTGCCCAGCATGAATGTGGCCGATCCCACCGGCTGGGGCGACCGCCGCCCGCGTGTTCCCGAAGGCTTCACCGTCACCGCCATTGCCACCGACATGGCGATCCCGCGGCAGAGCATCGTGCTGCCCAACGGCGATATCCTGGTTGCGGAAGGCATGGGCGGGGGCGCCCCTGCGCTGCGCCCGAAAGACATCATTGCCAGCTATATCAAGAGCCAGGGCACCAGTTCGGTGGAAGGCGGCGACCGGCTGACCCTGCTGCGCGATGCCGATGGCGACGGGACTTACGAAACGCGCAGCATCTTTGCGGCAGATCTCAACGCGCCTTATGGCCTGGCACTGATCGACGACCGGCTGTTCGTGGCCAACCAGGATGCCATCGTGGTGTTCGATTACCAGCCCGGCCAGACCGTGGCGAGCGGTCCGCCGCGCCGACTGGCCCCGCTGCCGTCCGAAGTGAACCACCACTGGACCAAGGCGATGACTGCCAGTGCCGACGGGCAGTATCTCTATGTCGGGATCGGATCGAACAGCAATATCGGCGAGCGCGGCATGGCGATCGAGGAAGAGCGCGCCATGGTTTGGCAGGTCGATGTCGCTACCGGCGCGCACCGGCGCTATGCCACCGGCCTGCGCAATCCCACCGCCCTGGCCATCCAGCCCGGCACCGGCCAGTTGTGGGCCGTGGTCAACGAGCGCGACGAGATGGGTCCGGACGTGCCGCCCGATTACCTCACCTCGGTGCGCGCGGGCGGGTTCTATGGCTGGCCCTATGCCTATTGGGGTACCTATCCCGACCGCCGGGTGCGTCCGTTCAAGGAGGATATGGTCGCCCGCTCCATCCGCCCCGATTACTCGCTGGGTGCGCATGTGGCCGCACTGGGAGTCGATTTCTCCTCCACTGCCATGGGCGCGGGCTATGCCGAGGGCGTGTTCGTCGGGATGCATGGCAGCTGGAACCGCAAGGTGCCGGTGGGCTACAAGGTGGTCTTCGTGCCGTTCCGCAATGGCCGCCCGGCGGGCGATCCGGTGGACTTCGTGACCGGCTTTCATGTCGATGGCGAAACCTATGGCCGACCAGTGGGCGTGACAGTGGACCCGGCAGGCGCACTGATCGTGGCCGATGACCTGTCGAACACGGTGTGGCGGATTACCCGCAATGCGCCGCCCAACTTGGCGCCATCTCCGGCCGAAATGGGATGAGGGCGGCCGCAGTCAGCCAATGGCTGCCCTACTGCGGTGTCGCACCCGCTCCGCACGAATGGCTCGGCCGGTGGAATGTCGATCTGGTGATGTGGGCGGTGATGGGCGCGATAACCGCCTGGTGGTGGCGCATGGCCGATGGCGCGGCGGGCCGTCGGCGCACGGTGGGCGCGGCACTGCTGGCTGCACTGCTGTTCGTATCGCCGTTCTGTGCGCTAAGCTCCGCGCTGTTCTCTGCAAGGGTGGCGCACCATGTGCTGCTGGCTGCGGTGCTGGCCCCCATGCTGGTCTTTGCCCTGCCTGCCTTGCGCACGCGGCTGCCCGGCGGGCTGGCGCTGTGGACCGGAGTGCAGACCGTGGTGTTCTGGCTGTGGCATGCGCCCGATGCCTATAGCGCGGCCCTGTCGTCCGACGCGATGTACTGGGCCATGCAGCTGACGATCCTGGGCTCCGCCATCGGGTTCTGGGCCGCGCTGCGCGAGGCGCGGGTGGTCCCGGCGATTGCCGCCCTGCTCGCCAGCACGGTTCTGATGGGCCTGCTCGGCGCGCTCATCACCTTTGCCGGGGTGCCGATGTATGCGCCGCACTATATCACCACGGCCGCCTGGGGTATGAGCCCGCTGGAGGACCAGCAGCTGGCGGGCCTGATCATGTGGGTGCCGTCCGCCGCGCTCTACCTGGCGGCAGCACTGTGGCTGGGCCACCACGAATTGTCGCGGGCCGACGGACGGGTGGCTGTGTGATCGGTCGGCTGCAAGAGTGGGGCAACAGCTATACCCGGCGCGGGCGCTTCTCGCCGGTCGGGATTGCCTTTCACTGGATAATGGCCGCGCTGATCCTGTTCCAGATGGGCTGGGGGTTCTGGACCGATTTCATGATGCCCGGCGGCGACAAGCTGCGCGCCTACGAGATCCACAGCGCTGCGGGCCTACCGATCCTGCTGCTGGCGATCGCGCGCCTGGGCTGGCGCGCCATGGTGACCGATCCCTACAACGATGCCGACAGCCAGGGATTCCAGACGAAGATCGCCCATGCCACGGCGATCATCTTCTACATTACCTTTTTCACATTGCCGCTGTCGGGCTGGGCCATGTGGTCGGCCGTCGCCCCGCCCGGGCCGCTGTACCTGGGCGGAGTGCTGACCTGGCCGCAAATGCCGCTCGACACCCTGTCCCCGGTCATGCGGATGGCCGTGCTCGACATCGCCGAAGACGTGCACACGGCTTCGGTCATCGTGCTGTGCGTGCTTGTTCCGGCACATGTAGCGGCAGCGCTGAAACACCACTTCGTGGATCACCACGATGTGCTGAGCGGGATGCTGCCGGAGATCGAGGATCGTCCGGGACACCCGCCAGTGCCGCCGCATAAGCCGACAGTTCCCCGCTTTCCGAAGGGGTCAGAAGCTGGCTGATCCGCATCATCACGTCGCCGGGATCGTTGCGCCTGCGGGCGTATCGCCAGTCGTCCAGCTGCTGCGCCAGATAGGTCGGCGGCTGCATGCCAAGCGGCGGGTTACCGGGACCCGCGCCTTCGCCCTGGGTGCCATGACAAGCGGCGCAGGCGGGCAATCCGCGCGCGGGATCGCCACTGTGGTAAAGGTCGAGCCGCTCCACTCCCGCAACTATGCGGGCCTCGACCGGCATCTGGGCATAGTGCGCCGCCACGGCGCCGCGTTCGGCAGCATCCAGCCGTCCGGCGATCCACGCCATCTGCGCATGCTGGCGGCGGCCATCGGCATAGGCGGCAAGCTGGCGTTCAAGGTATCCGGCATCGAGCCCGGCAAGGCGCGGCGCGCCGACTCCGTCGCCCAGCCCATCGAGCCCGTGGCAGGTGAAGCAGGCATTGGCCGCGCCCGCATCGGCGCCCGACATGGCGATCAATTCGCCACTGGCGGCAAAGCGATCGGCCGAAGTGGTTTCCACCGCCGCGCAGCCGCCCAGCAGGCCACCTGTCATCAGGGCACAGGCGAGGGGAGCAATGGCGCGCATGGTGCCATAACCCGCCCACGCGCAGACTTGTTCCGCCTCGTGCTTGCCGCCATGCTGCTGCTGCCTGTCACGGCCTGTCAGGGTGAGCCCGAGAACCGCCGCGAAATGCCGCTGGCCGATGCCGGCAATGGCCGCGAGGAAGCTATCGCCGCCGGGTGCGGCGCGTGCCATGCGATCCCCGGCATCGCCTGGCCCCAGGGCACTGTCGGCCCGCCGCTCGACAACATGGAGGCGCGCGGATTGATCGGCGGGCAACTGCCCAACCGGCCCGATGTGCTGGCCGCCTATATCCGCGATGCGCCCTCGCTGGTGCCGGGAACGGGCATGCCGGCCATGCCGATTACCCCTGAACAGGCGCGCGACATCGCCGCCTATCTCTACCAGGCAGGAGCCCGCTGATGTTCGAAGGATGGCCGCCCCCGGTGTTCGATCCCGCAGGGCCCTATGCCTATGCGGTGAGCACGCTGGGCTGGATCCTCATCGCCATGGCCGTGACCGTGACGCTGGTCGTGGTGGCAACGCTGTGGCTGGCGCTGTTCGGCAGGCGGTCCACGCAATTGAAGATCGGCGGCAAGAAGGCCATCTGGCTGGGCGGAATCATCTTCCCGCTGGTCGTGTTGACCGCGCTGCTGATCTACGGCCTCACCCTGACCCGCCACCTGTCCGACCCGATCCAGGGGGACGAGCTGCGCGTGCGGATTACCGGCGAGATGTGGTGGTGGCGGGTGGCCTATCTCGATGATGGCGGGCAGGCCTTGTGGCACGATGCCAATGAACTGCACATCCCGGTGGGCGAGCCGGTAGTGCTGGAGCTGGAATCGGCCGATGTGATCCATAGTTTCTGGGTGCCGCGCCTGTCGGGCAAGCTCGACATGATCCCCGGTCGCCGCAACCTGATGCGCATCCAGGCCGATGTGCCGGGCACCTATGGCGGGCAATGCGCCGAATATTGCGGCGGTCCGCACGCCCTGATGGGCTTTGCCGTGATCGCCCACGAGCCTGCGCAGTTCGCCGCGCTGATGGAGGCGCGGGCGGCGCGCGAGGTGGCTGCTGTGCCACCTGACGAGAGCGATGGCGCGCTGCTGTTCGATGTCGCCGGTTGCGCCGCCTGCCACCGCATCGCCGGGACCACGGCCAATGGCCTGGCCGGGCCGGACCTCACCCACATGGGCAGCCGCCGCACGCTGGGGGCGGGCATCCTGCCGAACAATCGCGGCACGCTGATGGGCTGGATCGGCGACAGCCAGGCGCTCAAGCCCAACAACCGCATGCCGCCCTATGCCAACCTGACCGCCGACCAGTTGCAGGCCCTGGCGATCTATCTGGAGGCCCAGCGGTGAAGTCCGAAACGGGGTTCGACCACGCGCTATACGACCGGTTCCCCACCGCCGAGGCCCGCCCGCAAAGCGAGGTGGAGGAGCTGAAGCACATCTGGGCCGCACCCAAGGGGTGGGGGCGGCTGACCATCGTCAACAACAACTTCGTGGGCGTGTGGTATGTCGCCGCCGCCTTCCTGTTCTTCCTGCTGGCGGGCGTGCTGGCGCTGGTGATGCGGGCGCAGCTGTCGCTGCCGATGCTGGGTGTGCTGCCACAGGAAACCTACAACCAGTTCTTCACCATGCACGGCACAATCATGATGTTCCTGTTCGCGGTGCCGATGATGGAAGCACTGGGCGTGATGCTGCTGCCGCAGATGCTGGGGGCGCGCGACCTGCCGTTCCCGCGGCTGTCGGCCTATGCCTTCTGGGCCTATTTCATCGGCGGACTGGCGTTCTTTTGCTCGCTGTTCTTCGGCCTTGCCCCCGATGGCGGCTGGTTCATGTATCCGCCGTTGACCAGCACGACCTATTCGCCCGGCATCAATGCCGATTTCTGGCTGCTGGGGATCGGCTTTATCGAGATCAGCGCCATCGCCGGGGCCATCGAGATCCTCGTCGGCATCCTCAAGACCCGCGCCCCCGGCATGACCCTGGCGCGGATGCCGCTGTTTGCCTGGGCCATGCTGGTCTTTGCCGCGATGATCCTGATCGCCTTTCCCTCGGTGATCCTGGCCACCCTGCTGCTGGAGCTGGAACGCGCGCTCAACTGGCCGTTCTTCGATGCCACACGCGGCGGCGATCCGATGCTGTGGCAGCACCTGTTCTGGTTCTTCGGCCACCCCGAAGTCTATATCATCTTCCTGCCCGCCGCGGGCCTTGTCTCGATGATGGTGGCGAGCCTGGCGAAGACCGAACTGGTGGGCTACCAGCTGATCGTGCTGGCCATGGTGGCCACCGGTTTCATCAGCTTCGGCGTCTGGGCGCACCACATGTTCACCACTGGCATGCCGCGATTGTCGATCGCGGTATTCTCTGCGGCCAGCATGGCGGTGAGTATTCCGGCGGGTATCCAGGTGTTCAGCTGGATCGCCACGCTGGCGACCGGGAAACCCAGCGCCAACACGCCTACTCTGTTCGTGATCGGCGGCCTGGTGACGTTTGTCATGGGCGGACTGACGGGCGTGATGGTGGCCATGGTGCCGTTCGACTGGCAGGCGCACGATACGCACTTCATCGTGGCCCACCTGCATTACGTGCTGATTGGCGGGGCGGTGTTTCCGCTGATTGCGGCGTTCTATTACTGGTTCGGCATGTCGAGCGACCGCCGCCTGTCGGAGAAGCTGGGTCGCTGGGTGTTCGGGCTGATGTTTGCGGGGATGCACATCACCTTCCTGCCGATGCACCTGACTGGCCTGATGGGTATGCCGCGCCGGGTCTATACCTACCTGCCGGGGATGGAGTGGGAATGGACCAACCTGATTTCGACGGTCGGCGCCTTCATCATGGGCGCAGGCGTAGTGCTGCTGTTGTATGACTTGGCGCGCAATTTCCGCTTCACAGTCGAAGGCGGGGTAGGCAACACTTATGGCGGCGGCACGCTGGAATGGTTGCCGACCGGAATCTACTCCGCCCGCTCGATACCGGTGGTGCGCAGCCGCCATCCCTTGTGGGACAATCCCGACCTGGCCAGGGAAGTGGAGGAAGGACGCCACTTCCTGCCCTATGCCCCCACCGGGCGACGCGAGACGCTGATAACCAGCCCCCTGCAGGCCGAACCGCAGTACCTCGCCATCATCATGGGCCCCAGCGTCTGGCCGCTGCTGGCCGCGGCTTTTACCGCCGGGGTATTCCTGCTGCTGACGGTGCAAGCCTATATCCCGTCGCTGATCTGCCTGCCGCTGGCGATACTGTGCATCATGCGCTGGCTGTGGGACACCGACCGCAAGGTGGGGATGGACCTGGTCGATGTGGGGGCAGGCGTGACCCTGCCCACATACGTCACCGGCCCCAGCACCCACGGCTGGTGGGCCATGGTCTGCGTGCTGGTGGTGGCGGGGATGATCTTCACCATGGCGGTGTTCGGCTACCTGTTCACCATGGGCGTCCACCCGCAGTTCTGGACCGCGCCGCAGGGCCGGTGGTGGGCCGTGCCGGTGGTTGCGCTCTATGCCGGGGCGGCGGCACTGGTGTTCTATGGCAACCGGCTGATGGCGCGCGAGAAATCGGCCAGCGTGTGGAGCCCGACGGCGGCCATGCTGTTTGCCGCCGGGCTGGTGGCAACGGCGCTGACGACGGACTGGTTCTCGTGGCAGACCGAAGGGCTTGATCCGCAACTGACAGTGCAGGGCGCCTTCAGCCACGCCCTGCTGGCTTTGCAGGGGCAGCTGGTGGCCGTGGTGGTGCTGATGGCGATCTATCTGGCGGCCCGTACCGCCCGCGGCCTCGTCACCCGGCCGCGCAATACCACGTTCGACCTGCTCACCCTGTTCTTCCTCTATGCCTGTGCGCAAGGATCCATCACTGCGATGCTTATCCGTCTGGTGCCTGCCTGACATGCGGCGCTGGCTCACCTTCCTTGGCGGTCTGGTGCTGTGGGCGGCGCACTTCGTGGCGGTCTATGGCATCGCCAGTGTCTGGCCGGGGCAGGCGCTGGCCGGATGGCTGGTGCTGGCGGTAACGCTGGCGGCGCTGGCGCTCGATCTGTGGCTGGCGAGGCGCGCGCTGGCCTGGCGGGCGCGGGCGCAGGATGAATTCGACCGCTGGCTCGCCGGGCTTGCCGTGATGGGCTATGCTCTGGCCTTCGTGGCCATGCTTTACCAGGCCCCTGCCGCGCTATAGTCCACAGCGGCCATGCCCGCCTTTTTCCTCTCGTTCCTCGCCTGCCTGCTGCTGGTTGCCGCCGGGCGTGACCAGGTGCGCGTGGCGCGGCTGTCCGCGGCCTTGGGGCCGGGAGCAGGGCTGCTGGTGGCGATCTGGCTGAGCGCCATTGCCGCGAGCATGTCGGCAGCATGGGCGGCAACTCTGCTCGCTCCGCTGTTGCCGCCCGCAGCGCGGCAGATGTTCGTGGCGCTGGTGCTGGGGCTGGCGGCACTGGAGCTGGTCCTGCGCCGGGCGCCGCCTGCTCCGGCCGAGCCGACTCGCTCGACCGGTGCGATCCTGCTGGTGCTTGTGGCCGCGCAAGTGACCGACAGTGCGCGGCTCGTGGTGCTGGCCATGGCGCTGACCGGCAACATGTGGCTGGCAGCAGCGGGCGGCGCGCTGGGCAGCGGGGTGGCACTGACACTCGCCGCAATGGCCGGGCGCGAGTGGGAGGCGCGCGTGCCCCTGGGTCCCGTGGCACTGGGCCTTGCCGGCCTCCTGCTCGTGGGTGCGGCAGTAATCGGACTTTCCGCGCGCGGCCTGACTGGTTGATCGCTTGAGACGATCAGTCTGGGCACAAGGTTGCGTGAAACTTTCGCCCCCCTTCGCGGTTATAGGCAATGAACCAGACGGAAAGGGACACGTATCATGGCCGATAAGGGCGACAACTCCAGGACCGCGCTGATCGACGGGCTCAACGGCCTGCTGGCCGATCACATGGCGCTCTATTTCAAGACCAAGAATTTCCACTGGCACGTGACCGGCGGCCGCTTCCGCGAGCTGCACCTGCTGTTCGACGAACAGGCGACCGCGATCTTCGCCCAGGTGGACCTGATTGCCGAGCGGGTGCGCAAGAACGGCGCAAAGACGCTCACCTCGATCGGCTCGGTCGCCAAGGCCACCAGTGTCGCCGACCAAGACAGCAATTCTCTGGGGGCCGACAAGATGATCGCCGAACTGCGCGATGACAACGCCGCGCTGGTCGCCAGCCTGAAGGCGCTGAAGGAACATGCCACCGGCGCGGGCGACAATGCCACCGAAGGCCTGATCGACGGCTGGACCGACATGGCCGAGGAACGGGTGTGGTTCCTTTCCAGCCTGCTTGACTAGCCACACCTCATCAACCCCCCGCGCGCCTGCTCCCCCCCCTCGCGGGCGCGCAAACGGAGGCCGCCGGAAGCCATCGCGCTCCGGCGGCCTTTGCTTTAAGGCGATGGCATGACTGACGTGACGATCATCGAAGATGCGACCGACGCGGCGATTGCCGACTGGCTCGAGGCGCAACTGGCCGATGCCCTGGCGCACAGCGACGGGACCGTGGCCCTGTGCCTGCCGGGCGGCTCCACGCCCTTTCCGATCCTCGGCCAGCTGGCAAAGCGGGATCTGGCATGGGACCGGATCGTGGTCCTGCCGGGCGATGACCGGCTGGTGCCGGAAGATCACTCGGCCAGCAACACCGGCAAGCTGCGCACCCTGCTCGAACCGCTAGGCGTGGATGTCTGCGCGCTGGCGGAAGGCACAGAGCCGCCGCATTTCGCCATCACCTGGCTCGGCATGGGGGCAGATGGCCACGTGGCAAGCCTGTTTCCCAACACCGATCCGCAGGCGGACGATCCGCAGTCTGTCCGCCGCCTCACGCCCGATCCGCTGCCGCCCGAAGCGCCGTTCGACCGTATTACCCTGACCATCCCCGCACTGCTGGATAGCGATGCGGTGATGCTGGTGATCCGCGGGGCGGACAAGCGCGCGGTGTTCGATGCGGCAGTGCGGGGCGAGCATGATCTCCCCGTGGCGCGGCTGCTGGCGGCGGCGAGCCAGCCGGTGACATGCTTCACCTGATCCCGGCTTCGCTCCACCGCCTGCTCTACCGCTGGGCGCACCGGGCGCGGAAGAGGTGGCTGCGGTTGCGCGGCGGCCATGTGCGGGGATGTTCGATCATCGCCCGCGATGGGGATGGCAGGGTGCTGCTGGTGCGCCATTCCTATGGCTCGGGCCTGTGGAGCCTGCCGGGCGGCGGGCTTGGCCGCAGCGAGGATCCGCTGGCCGGTGCTTACCGCGAATTTGCCGAGGAACTGGGTTGCGCGCTGGTGGACCTGCGACTTGTGGCCACGCTGGACGAAACCTACCACGGCGCGCGTCACGAGGCCCATGTGGTTACCGGCCAGGTCGATGGCACGCCCCGACCCGATATGCGCGAGATCGTGGACGCGCGGTTCTTTGCAGCGGACGCCCTGCCGCAGGACAAGGTACGGGTGGTGGCGGAGCGGCTGGCCTTGTTTCAATTGCAAATAGGCAAAGGCCCGTTCGTGTCGAGCGAAGTCGAGACACCACCGCGCGGCATCTCGACTTCGGACCTTCAGGTCCGAAGTTCATCCTGAGCGAAGCCGAAGGGCTCGATGCGAACGGGCAGGGAGACTAGAGCAAACTCAACTGCCCGTCCTCCCGCCTTGCCTCCCTGCCGCCTTCGTTCTCAAGGTTTGCCAGGGTCAGCCCCATCAGGCGGATCGGGCGGGAGAGCGGCATCTCGTCCTCCAGCAACCCGCGGGCCGTTGCGGCGAAGGTTGCGCGGTCCGCCACAGGCTGGGCCAGGGTGCGCGAGCGGGTGGCGAGCTGGAAATCGGTGTACTTGAGCTTTAGCACAACCGTCCGCCCCTTTGCGTCCTTCTCCGCGATCCGGTCCCACACGATGGCGATGATCCGTTCCAGCGTCTCGCGCAGTTCCTCCGGCGCGGAGATATCCTCGAAGAAGGTCCGCTCGCCGCCGATCGACTTGCGGATACGGTTGGCGCGGACGGGCCTCAGGTCGATCCCCCGCGCCGCGCGGAACAGGTATTCGCCGAAGCTGCCGAAGTGGCTGCGCAGCCAGTCGGCATCCCTAGCCGCCAGGTCCGCGCCGGTAACGACGCCGAGGTTCGCCAGCTTCTCCGCCCCGCGCGGCCCTACGCCGTGGAACCGGCGCACCGGCAGCGATTGCACGAAGCGTTCGCCCTGTCCCGGACGGATCACGCAGAGGCCGTCGGGCTTGTTCTGGTCGCTCGCCAGCTTGGCGAGGAACTTGTTGTAGGACACCCCCGCGCTGGCGGTCAGCCCGGTCTGCGCCCGGATTTCGGCGCGGATCAGCTCGGCAATGCGGGTGGCGCTGCCGATCCCGCGAATGTCGTCAGTCACGTCGAGATAGGCTTCGTCGAGGCTCAGCGGTTCGACATGCGGGGTGAAGCTGCGGAAGATCGCGCGGATCTGGGCCGATACCTCCTGGTAGACGTCGAACCGGGTCTTGCAGAAGATCAGGTCCGGGCACAGGCGCTGGGCGGTCACGCTGGGCATGGCGCTTTTCACCCCGAATTTGCGTGCCTCGTAACTTGCCGCCGCCACCACGCCGCGCCCGCCCGCGCCGCCCACGGCCACCGGCTTCCCGCGCAGCTCCGGATTGTCCCGCTGTTCCACGCTGGCGAAGAAGGCGTCCATATCCACGTGGATAATCTTCCTCAGGCCCATGGCGGCCTTGCCTTCATCGTCCTCGCCTGGCGGATCATTGGCCATCATGGATCTTTAGGGCACTTTGCACAGCCAGCGCCATTGTCTAAGCGACCATGATGCCACAAACCCCAACCACGACCGAGTCTGCCCCCAAGCTACCAATGGGCAAGCGCGAGCTGATCGTGTTGCTTGCCCTGCTGATGAGCCTCAACGGTCTCGCCATCGATGCCATGCTGCCCGCGCTGGAGGACATGGCGGCCGACCTCGGCGTGATCGACGGCAACCGGCGGCAACTGGTGGTGGCGGTCTATTCGATCGCCATGGGGGTGGGCTGCCTGGTGCCTGGCGCCTATGCCGACCGCTATGGCAGGCGGCCGATCCTGCTGCTGGCGCTGGGCTGCTATGTCGGCTTTGCCCTGCTGGTTGCCGTGCTGCGCGATTTCGAGATGGTGCTGCTCGCCCGCATTGTCGGCGGAGTGCTGGGGGCGGGCCTGATGGTGGCCCCCATGGCCATCGTGCGCGACCTCTATGAAGGCGACCGCATGGCCCGCCTGATGTCCATCGTGGCGGCCGTTTTCATTACTGTCCCCGTGGTTGCCCCCAGCCTGGGGCACGCGGTGCTGCAGGTGGCCGGATGGCGCTGGATCTTCGTGACCCAGGCGGCCATCGGCGCGCTGGCGGCGGTGTGGGTGTGGTATCGCCTGCCCGAGACTCTCGCGCCGGAAAACAAGCAGCTCATCAACCTGCCGGTGATCGCGCGCAACATGCATGCCGCCCTGATCAACCGCCAGTCGATCGGCTATGTCATCGGCACCCTGCTGGTGATGGCCGGGGTGTTCGGTTACGTGAACATCGCGCAGCAGCTGTTCATCGGACATTTCGGGGTGAGCGATGACGCTTTCCCGCTGCTGTTCGGCGGCACGGCGGCGATGATGGCCGTGGCCAATATCACGAATTCGCGCATCGTCATGCGGTTTGGCGCGCGGCGGGTGAGCCATACCGGCATTTTCATGTTCATTGCGGTGAGCGCGATGCAGGTCTGGGCGAGCCACTACCGCGCCGGCCAGATCGAATGGTTCCTGCCGCTGATGGCGCTGAACCTGGGCCTGCTCGGCTTTTTGGGGGCCAACTTCGGCTCCATCGCCATGCAACCCTTCGCGCATATCGCTGGCGCGGCGAGTTCTGTGCAGGCTTTTTTCCGCATGTTCGGCGCGGCCATGGTTGGGCTGCTAATCGGGCAATCCTATGACGGCACGGCGCGGCCCTTTGCCCTGGCGCTGCTGATCTGTTCTACCCTGGCGCTATGTTTCGTGCTCTATAGCGAAAGGGGCGTGCTGTTCCGCCGCCTGAACGTGAAGCCGCCGAAGGAGCGCATCATACCGTGACCGACATGCCGACATTCGACCTCATCGTCGTCGGCGGCGGGGTCAATGGCGCCGGCGTGGCGCGCGATGCTGCGGGGCGCGGGGCGAGCGTATTGCTACTCGAAGCGGCTGATCTTGCCAGCGGCACGTCCAGCAAATCGACCAAGCTGGTCCACGGCGGGCTGCGCTATCTCGAACATGGCGAATTCGGCCTGGTGCGCGAGGCGCTGGGCGAGCGTGAGACCCTGTGGCGGATTGCGCCGCATATCGTGCGCCCGATGCGCTTCGTCCTGCCGGTGAACAAGGCCATGCGCGCCCACTGGATGCTGCGCGCCGGGCTGTTTCTCTATGACCACATCGGCGGAAAGCGTAGCCTGCCGGGCAGCGCGGCGATTTCGTTCGACGACCATCCGGCGGGCGAGCCGCTCTATGCCGAGATCATGTCGGGATTCGAGTATTCCGATGCCTGGGTGGACGATGCGCGGCTGGTGGTGCTGAACGCAGTCGATGCGGCGCGGCGCGGGGCCACTGTGCGGACCCGCGCGCCAGTCACCGCGATCACCCGCGAGGGCGAGCTGTGGCAGGTGACGGCAGGCGGAGAACACTACATTGCCCGCGCACTGGTCAATGCGGCAGGCCCGGGGGTGGACGACCTGGCGAGGCTGGCCGGAACCGCGCCCAAGTATTCCGTCCGTCGCGTGCGCGGATCGCACATCGTGGTGCCGAAATTGTTCGATCACGATTACGCCTACATCTTCCAGCAGCCCGATACCCGCATCTGTTTTGCCATCCCCTATGAAGGCCAGTTCACGCTGATCGGCACGACCGATGCCGACCACAAGGGCCCGCTCGACAAGGTGGAGCCCGATGCGGACGAGATCCGCTATCTGTGCGATGCGGTGAACCGCTATTTCGTGAAGAACATTACCCCGGCCGATATTGTCTCGACCTATGCCGGGGTGCGGGCGCTGGTGGATTTCGGCAAGGATCGCCCTGAAGCGGCAACGCGCGGCTATCGCCTGGTGCTGAGCGCCGAGGACGAGGGCGCGCCGATGCTGGGCATCTATGGCGGCAAGCTCACCTCCTATCGCCATGTGGCAGAAGAAGCGGTGGACCTGCTGGCTACGCGGTTACCGGCTCTCAAGGGCGATCACTGGACCGCAGGCGAGGCGCTGCCCGGCGGCGATTTCCCGCGCGATGCGGCGGGCCTGCTGGTGGCCGAACTGCTGGCTGAATATGCCTTCCTCGACAAGGCCGAGGCCACGCGGCTGGCGCGGGCCTATGGCCTCGATGCCGTGGTCTGGCTGGGCGACGCAAAAAGCCGCGCCGACCTCGGCCGCGATTTCGGCAGCGGCCTGAGCGAGGCCGAAGTGGACTACCTGCGCGAGGCGGAATGGGCGGTGACGGCAGAAGACGTGTTGTGGCGGCGCAGCAAGCTCGGCCTCCACATGGACGAGGGCCAGCAGGCGGCGCTGAAGGAATATATGGGCGGCTGATCAGGCCGGCCGCACGTCCTCGTCCCTGAGCGGGGTATCGGGAATCGGCGCGGGATCGCCGGCCATGCGCGCCATGGCCATCAGGTCGCCCCGGCTCCAGCGCGGCATTGTTGCCACCGGCGGGGGCTGGCGCAGCGCCTGGCCGAAGGCGCGCAGCACGTGGCCCAGCTTGGCAAGCGCGCCGGTGTGGACCCGGTGATCCCAGGCTGCTGCTCCGCGCTGCCGCACCTCGCGTCCGATCGCGCCATAGATATTCGCCGCGGCCAGCACGGCCCAGCGCTGGCGGAAGGTGAGTCGTGCGGCGCCAAGCCGGGCGGCGGCCTCGTGTTCCTCGGCCATGTCCACCAGCCGCCGCACCATGGTGACCAGTTGCGGGCGGTAGCGTGGCTTCATGTGCTGGCCGGGGGGAATGTCGGCCTCGACGAGCCATTCGACCGGCAGGTAACAGCGCCCCGCCGCATCGTCTTCCCACACGTCGCGGGCGATATTGTTGAGCTGGAAGGCAAGGCCGAGGTCGCAGGCGCGGTCCAGCGTGTCGTGATCGTCGGCCGCAACGCCCATGACGCGGGCCATCATCACGCCGACAGCGCCCGCCACGTGGAAGCAATAGCGCATCAGGTCGCCCTCGGTGCGCGGACGCCAGTCGGCGGCGTCGAGCGCGAAGCCGTCCACCACGTCATCGGCCATCTCGCGGGTCAGGCCGCATTCGTCGGCTACCAGGCCCAATGCGTCGAAGGCGATGTCGGCGGTGGGCTGGCCGTCCAGCGCGCGGTGGGTGAGGGCGCGGATCGCTTGAACCCGTTCGACCGCCGCGCCATCGGCCTGCGACAGCTCGCCACCGTGATCCTGCCCGTCGGCCACGTCGTCGCACTTGCGGCACCAGGCATAGAGCAGGTGCGCCCGCTCGCGCGTGGCCTTGTCGAACAGCAGGCTGGCCACGGCAAAGCTTTTGGAGCCCCTGGCGATGGATTCGCGCGCTTCGTCCACCAGTTCGGCCCGCTCATGCCACCCGCCCGGCTGGCGCGGCGTCTCCCGCACATGGAGCGAGGGGACGAGCGTGCGCCCGGCTTTGCGCCCGGTGGTTCCCTTGCGCTTCACAGGTCGTCCGCTCTGATCTGCAGCACATTGGTGGTGGGGGTAAAGGTGGCCATCTTCTCCAACAGGTCGCGGATCGTTTCCGCAGCGATGATGATGCCACGATGGGCGGGGCGGACAAAGCCCACATCGCCCATCTTGCGGTTGAATTCCAGCAGGCCGTCATAGAACCCGAAGGCATTGAGCAGGCCGACCGGCTTGGCGTGATAGCCAAGCTGCGCCCAGCTCACCGCTTCCCACAATTCGTCCATCGTGCCGACCCCGCCGGGCAGGGTGACGAAGCCGTCCGACAGGTCGGTGAACATGCGCTTCCTCTCATGCATGCCGGGAACGACATGCAATTGGGTGCAATCGTGGTTGGACAACTCGTGCCCCGCCAGCGCTTCCGGGATCACCCCGATCACCTCGCCGCCAGCTTCTAGCGCAGAGGTCGCCAGCGCCCCCATCAGGCCGACCCGGCCCCCGCCATAGACCACGCCAATCCCGCGCTCCGCCAGCGTGCGGCCAACCTCGCCCGCCAGCGCGATATAGCGCGGATCGGCCGGCGTGGCAGACCCGCAATAAACGGCAAGCCGCTTCATAGAAAATCCTCCCCCAGCGGGGGAGGGGGACCATCCGCAGGATGGTGGAGGGGCGAGCGGCGCTCTGCCAAACGCGCTTCTCGTTCCTGACAGACAACCACAATCCTCAACACCACAGCCTCGATATCCTGCAACACAGCCTTGGCAGGAACTCGCAAGGTGGCAACCCCCTGGGTGCTCAGAAAGGCGGAACGCTCTTGATCGCGCATAACGCGCGGTTCGCTGTCATGTGCCATGCCATCGACTTCGATGGCGAGGCGGAGCGCGCCACAGTAGAAATCCAGCACAAATGGCCCTGCCGGATGCTGGCGGCGAAACTTGTAGTCGCCCGGGCGCTTGCGCAGCTCGCGCCACAGCATTGTCTCGGGCAGGCTCATCTCGCTGCGGAGTTTGCGGGCGAGTTTCACCGTGCCCTTGGTGCCGGTGATCACGGTGCGCGCCCCTCCACCATGCTGCGCATGGTCCCCCTCCCCGTGCCGGGGAGGATCAACCCAGCAGGTCCTCGATCATCAACCCTGCCGTCGCCTTGGCGCTACCGACCACGCCGGGAATGCCCGCGCCGGGGTGGGTGCCTGCGCCCACAAGGTAAAAGTTGGAGATCACATCGTCGCGATTGTGGCCGCGGAACCAGGCGCTTTGCGTCAGCACCGGCTCCAAGCTGAAGGCGCTGCCGAGGTGGGCGTTCAGGTCCTGGCTGAAATCCTTGGGGCTGTAATGGAAGCTGGTCACGATCCGGTCATGGATGTCGGGGATCAGCCGGCGGCCGATCTCATCCAGGATGCGCTTTTCCAGATGCGGGCCGACCACGTCCCAATCGACATTGAGCTTGCCCCGGTGCGCCACCGGCACCAGCGCATAGAACGTGCTCTTGCCTTCGGGCGCCATACCGGGATCGGTTACCGTGGGGTGATGCAGGTAGATCGAGAAATCCTCCGGCAGCACGCCGTGGCTATAGATATCGTCGAGCAGGCCTTTGTAGCGCGGGCCGAACAGGATCATGTGGTGCGGGATGCCGGGCCAGGTGCCCTCGATCCCGAAGTGCACAACGAACAGGCTGGGCGAGAAGGTCTTGCGGCCCAGGCTCTTGGCCTGCGACTTGCCGCGATAGCTGTCGCCCAGAAGGTCGCGGTAGGAATGCATGATGTCGGCATTGCTGGCCACGGCATCGAAAGTGCCCGACCAGCCGCTTTTGGTGCGCACGCCGGTGGCACGGTTACCCAGCGTTTCGACCCGTTCCACCCCGTCACACAGCCGCACCGTGCCGCCCAGCCGCTCGAAATGGCGGACCATGCCGGCGATCAGGCGATTGGTGCCGCCGCGTGTCCACCAGACGCCGCCATCCTTCTCCAGCTTGTGGATCAGGGCATAGAGCGCGCTGGTCTTCATCGGGTTGCCGCCCACCAGCAGGGTGTGGAAGCTCAAGGCCTCGCGCAGCTTCTCGTTGCGGATGAACTTGGACACCATCGAATAGACCGAGCGCCAGGCCTGGTACTTCATCAGCGCCGGGGCGGCCTTGATCATCGACTTGAAATCGAGGAACGGCACTGTGCCCAGTTTGACATAGCCTTCCTGGTACACGCCTGCGGCATAGTGCAGGAAGGCATCGTATCCGGCCACGTCGGCGGGATCGAGCTTCTCGATCTCCTTGCGCAATTGCGGCTCGTCGTTCGAATAGTCGAAGTTGGTGCCATCGGGCCAGTTCAGCCGGTAAAACGGCATGACCGGCATCAGTTCCACGTCCTTCGCCATGTCGGCACCGCTCAGTTCCCACAGCTCGCGCAGGCAGGCGGGATCGGTGACCACGGTTGGTCCGGCATCGAATGTGAAGCCGTCCTTCTGCCAGAAATATCCGCGCCCGCCGGGCTTGTCGCGGCTTTCGATCACCGTGGTGGCGATCCCGGCGCTTTGCAGGCGGATGGCGAGCGCGAGGCCGCCGAACCCGGCTCCGATCACGCAGGCGGTGCGGGTTGTGGAGCTGGTCATCGTGGATCGCTTTCTTGGGTCAGGTCGAGGGATGGACGCTTGGTGACGAGTGCCCGCATGGCACGCATCACGGGAACGGGCGGCTTGCCGATCAGGATCCGCGCCTTGTCGGCAAAAGTCGAACGTGCGGCATAGAACCGTTCCACCAGGGGTTCGGGCAGGCGATAGAATCGCTCGAATATCCCAGCACGCCGGTGCGGCAGGGCCGCGCCGAACAGCATGGAGCCGAGCAGGCGGTAGAAACCGGTCGCGGCCCAGTGCCGCCGCGCCATGGCATCGATGCGCGCTGCCAGCTGGTCGCCCGGGAGGTCCGCCTCGGCTGTCACGGCCAGCGCTGCCTTGACTGCGAAGGGCAGGGTGTAGCTGGTCAGCGGATGGGTGAACAACCCGCGCGCACCCACCAGGGCCACGCCGGGAATGCGCAAGGGTTCCAGGTGGCGCGCCGGGTCACCGCCGGTAATCACCGGCAGCACGCCCGTTTCAAATCCCAGCAGCTCGCCCTCCCAGCCGTGCTGGCGGCAATAGAGGTCGATCCGGTGCGACAGGGCGGCGCGATCCAGTTCGGGCGTGTCCTGGTAATAGGTATCCTCGACGAACAGCTCGTGTGCGCCCAGCGGCAGGACATAGACGAAGCGGTAGCCGCCAAGCTGGTCGACGCTGGCGTCCATGATAACTGGCCGCTCCACCCCATGGGGTTCGTGCGTCCTGAGGTGGCGCCCCATGAACACCTGCCAACCGCCCGAAAGGTGGGGTGAAGGGGCAAAGCCGCGCGCATCGATCACGGCGCGGGCGGTGATGCGGCTGCCATCGGCCAGGGTCATTCCGCCAGCATCCAGGCCTGCCACCTGCTGGCGCAGTATGATCGTTCCGGGTGCCAGCTCGCGTTCCAGGGCGGCGGCAAAATCGGCCGAGGCCATCGAGCAATAGGGGGTGGCAAGACGGCGGCGGTGGCCGGGAAACACCACTTCGTTGCCCGCGTCCCACTGTGTCTTGCGGATCGGATGGAGCAGCGCCTCGCCTTCGGCAGACAGGTCGCTGGCAAACCACGACCAGCGGTGGTTGCCGCCGGGCATGTCGCCGCTCTCGACCAGCCGCACAGACAGGTCGGGTCGCTCCTGCGCCAGGGCCAGCGCGATCAGGCCTCCTGCAAGGCCGCCCCCGGCAATGGCTATATCGCATGTCCGCCCGCTCATGCCCAAATCCCTAGCCTATTGAGCGAAAGGCGCAATCATGGGCGCAAGGCGGTATGGGCCAAGGGGCAGAAGGGGCACTTGCCAAGCAGGCGCGGACAGGGAACAAGATCAGGTAAATACAAGGCAAATATTGCGGGGGGTCGCAGGGTCGGATGATACAGGGCAGGAGGCTGTGGCCGCACAGGCGTGCGTGGATTGCGGCGCTGGTGGTTTTCGTGGCGGCGGTGGCTGTGCTGTTCGCCATGGACCGCCCGCCGATCTGCACCTGCGGCACGGTCAAGCTGTGGCACGGCGTGGTGCAATCGAGCGAGAACAGCCAGCACATCACCGACTGGTATGCCCCCAGCCATTTCACTCACGGGTTGCTGATGGCGGGCGCGGCCTGGCTGCTGTGGCGCAAGTGGAAGCTGTTCGGCGGCTACCCCTCGCGATGGGCGCTGCCCATTGCAGTGGTGGTTGAAGCCGCCTGGGAAATCGCCGAAAACACGCCGATGGTCATCAACCGCTACCGCGAGGCGACGATCAGCCTGGGCTATACCGGCGACAGCATCGTCAATTCTGCCGCCGACATCGGCTGGATGGTGGCAGGCTTCCTCCTCGCCCTGCGCCTGCCCGGCTGGGCCAGCGTGGCGCTAGGCCTGTTCCTCGAGCTGCTTGCCCTGGCGGTGATCCGCGACAACCTGACGCTGAACGTGCTGATGCTGCTCTATCCGGTTGACGCCGTGGCCCAATGGCAGGCGGGATAGAGCAGGCGGGCTAGGGCAGACAGCTTAGGACAGGCGGGGGGCTGAGGAGATTAATCCTCCCCCTCATCCTCCACCGCTGCCACCATGGGCCGGGGGCCGGGCATTTCGGCCTGGCGGTTGCCGGTCATCAGGTAGGTGTCGAACCAGTCCATCATGCGCAGGGTATAGTCATAGCGCGATGCCGCCATGGCATTGCCGTGGCCTTCACCCGGATAAAGCACCAGCCGCACGGGGGTTTCCGGCTTGCGGATGCGCAGGTGGCGGTAAAGCTCCATACTCTGGGTGGCGGACACGCGGGTATCCTCCTCGCCGTGCAGGATCAGCAGCGGGGTCTCGGCCTTGTCGACATGGAAAATGGGGCTGCCTTCCAGCAGGCGGTCCCATTCCTCCCAAGGCCACTTGCGATCATGCACGAGGTACAATTCGTTGGGAATGTCGCTCGTACCGAACTTGCTGATATTGTTGGAAATGCCCACGGACATGACCGATGCGGCAAATTCCGCGCTATAATAGGTCGCGCCCCAGGCGCTGGCATAGCCGCCATATGACCCGCCGGTGATGCCCACGCGGTCCGGATCGGCAATGCCCATTTCGGCCAGGGCATACTTGGCATCGACCAGGTCATCGAATTCCTTGCCGGCATAGTCGCCCTGGTGCTGCATCGAGAAATCCACTCCATAGGCAGTGGAGCCACGGTAGTTGGGCAGGAACACCGCATAGCCGCGGCCCGCCGCCACCTGGCCGGGCTTTGAATAGCCGGTCTGCCAGCCGTTGCTCTCGTGCGCTTCGGGCCCGCCGTGGACATCGAAGATCAGCGGTGCGCGTTCGAACGGGACGCCGCCGACCGGTTCGATCAGCACGCCCTCGATCTCCTGGCCGTCGCGCGCGGTAAAGGTCACGGCGCGCTGCACGCCCATGTCGATCTCGGCCAGCCACGGGTTGTGTGCGGTCCAGCGCTGGAACTCGCCGCCGGTCAGCAGGAACAGTTCGGTCGGATGGGCAGGACTGTTGGCCAGGGCCACCAGCCGGTTGCCGCCCTGCTCCAGCCGGGTGAAGATCAGGCCATCCGGGTCGATCTCGCGTTCCAGCCGGCCATTGGCATCATAGAACCGCAGCACGCTCTGCACGCCGACATCGACCGTCACGGCCAGGCGACCATCGGCCATCCATTCGGCATCGGTCGCAGCTTCGGCGGCGCCGGCATTGAGCGCGGTTATTTCTGCCGTGGCGACATCGACCAGGTGCAGCGTGGTCTCCGCCGGATCGTTGATGCTGACCCCGGCGATCAGCGACAGGTGGCGGCCATCGGGCGAGATCTCGATATCGCCGATCTTGCCCGGCGTTTCGACCACCCGCACCGTGCCGCTGGCAAGGTCGAGGATATGGGGGCGGCGGGCCATCAGGTTGTCGTCCACCAGCGTGGTGGGGGCCGAGGTTATCACCATGAAGGTGCCATCGGGGGCCAGCATGATCTGGTCCACGTGGCCGGGAACTTCCAGCTCGCGCGGCGCTGCATCCACCTCGGCAGTGCCGCTGGCGGCCACGAACAGGCGGTTGAAGCGCTGCTCTTCCTCGTAAACGCGGGCATTGAAACCGCGCCCTGCTTCAGCTTCGCGGGCGGTATCGGGAGCAGGGCCGGCCAGCAGGTAGGTGCTCTCGCCGCTGGGGGCCATGGCATAGGCCAGCACGTTGACTTCAGGCACGGCCGCCAGCTTGCGCGGTGCGCCGCCGTTCACCGGCACGCCCCACACGGCGCGCTTGTCGTCACTATCGGCCCACAGGTAGGTGATCATCGATCCATCGGGCGAGAAGCCGATTGATCCCGGGCTGACATCTTCCGGCAGATAGGCGCGGGCCTGCATCGGGGCATCGGCGAGGTAGAGCCGCTGGGTAAGCCCGCCGTTATCCTCGCCCGCCGTCACATCGGGGCGTGAGGCGGTGGTATAGGCGATGTGCGAACCGTCGCGCGAGATCGCCACCGATCCGGTGAACTCGATCCGCGCCACGTCCTCGGGCGTCATCGGACGGGCATGGGCGTTATGGCCGATGGCGGCGGACAGCAACAGGGCGCTGGCAAGCAGCGCGCGGCGGGTCGTGTTCATGGGGGGCTACGCCTCGTGGAATCAGGTTACGGGTGTAACCGCCATAGCCGCTGGTCAGGACAAGGCAAGAGCCCTGGCGGCAGGCGGCGCGGATTTCGGTTGCCGTTCAGCCTGTTGGCGAGAGCGTTTTCTCGCGCTGGGGATAGACGTCGAACGTCCGCCCGCGCACGGTGATCGTCTCACCCTTGAAACTGCGCACCGACATATCGCGCGCCCGGTGGCCGGTAACGGTTGCCCGGTCGCCCGCAGCGGCATGGTCTGCGCCAAAGCCCGACCTTTCGGCCACGATCGGCGGGGACAGATCGACCGACCATTCCATGCCCATCGTATCGCGCAGGCGCAGATGCATGTGCGGGTTGGTGAAAGTGATCGACAGGATCTCGCCGGTCAGGCGGCTTTCGGCATCCTGCGTCCAGCCCCAGCCGTGGTGGGCGGCAGAGGTAGGCGGAAGAGCCAGCGCGGCGGCGGCGGCAGCGGCGGGCAGGGCGATAAGGGACCGTTTCATGGGCCAATCTCCTTGTGCGTTCATCCCCTCGGACGCAGGTTATAGCACAGGTCGCGCCTCAGGCGAAGGGATCGAGCAGGCGGGCTTCCATTGCTTCGGCCGGAAAGGGCGCGACCAGCGCGCTGGCCCTGTCCCACCCGGCGTGGAGCCACAGGTCCTGCGCGGCAGACGTGGGCGGCACGATCACCGGCATCCGTTCGCGCCCCAGGCCTTTCAGCAAGCCATTGGCCGGGCAGGTGAGCAGGGCAAAGCCCGGCACCTCGCTATCCTTCCACACGGCGGCAAAGGCGATGAGTGGCTGGCCCGGGCCAGTTCCGGGACAAGTGATGGAGAACCGCTCGCGCCGCCCCTCCACATCCACGCCCGCGCCCCATTCGAAGAAGCTTGTGGCCGGCACCAGGCAGCGGAACTCGCTGTTGCGCAGGTTGCCGATCCAGAACGGACTGTCGGTGTTGCGCACGCTGGTGATGGCGCGCCCGGCATCATGGGCCGACGGCGGCGGCGGCACGCCCCACAGCCTGGGGACCATCCGCCGCGGCCCCCGCTCCGGCCTCGGTCCGGCAATGAACTCGCGCCCCGCCGTGATGACCGGCGCGAAATTGCCCGGCGCGACATAGCCGCCCGCCCACGGATCGTCCCCGGCGCGGGCGGCAAAGGCGCGGGCGATATGGGCCGCCGGGGCGTCGAGGCGGTAGAGCATGGTCATGTGCCGACGTGATGGCGCGGATGAGATGGGCGGGCAAGCAGCAGCGCCAGGTTGGCCGCGCACCGCCGCAACTGATGTACCCTGGCAGCATGAGGAAATGGAGTACTAGCGCCAGCCCGGTGCCAAGGCCCAACTCAACGGTATGTCGCCTCGGGCCCACGGTCTAAACCCATGGAACAGTGCTCGGTGCAGGGCTCTGGGCGGGGCTCTGGGCGGGGTTGTGTTCGCAGCAAGGCACTGCCGCCAATCAAGTTGACTGCGCCGGATGGCTCGATAACAAAATCCGCGTCCATTGCTCGATAGGGGGCTCGGGCAAGGGGGGTATTCATGCGTTTGATCACTGTGTTGGCGACAATAGCTGCCAGTTCACTCGCTCTCGCCGGTTGTGGTGGAAGTGGTGGCGGTTCCGGCGGCGGGGCGACACCCACGCCTGGCCCGACACCAACTCCGACGCCAACTCCGACGCCAACTCCCACTACCGCTCCGATATTTTCCTATGCCAAGATCAACGCGCTGACGGCGGATCAGAGTTTCGCCACTGCCTGCATCCGCTATGGACGGCTCGCCAGCGGCGCCTTCGCCCTCAATGGCACCGATTTATTCAACACTGTCGGGCAGGGGAAATACACCGCAGCCAATCAAGGCTGGACGCTGGACGGGGTCAGGACATTTTTGCCCGAGCAAATCACATCCAATTTGCCCCAGTTCACTGCCTATTCCTTCCCCAGCAATCTCAATCCCACCGAAACCTTGCTTCTCACCAATCCCGGATCGGCCACCGCTGATGCTGCTGAATATGGCCGCTTTGGGCACTACAAAGTCCTGCAGGCGAGCAACGAGACCGGCGGCACCTTGTGTGCTTTCGGCATCCCTTCCTTTTCTGCAGATATACCCGCCGCGCCCGCCGTCACCTACACGATCATCGATGTAGAAGGCTTCACCGCGACTTCGACTTCGCCAACAGATTCGATCGGCATTACCGAAGGTAGCGGCACAATCACGCGCAACACGCAGACAGGCGAGGTGTCGTTTTCGCTGTCATTTCAGCTAAACACCTCTGGCAGTCCGGTGATGGTTGGGCCGCTTACCGGCACATCGGATTTTGACCAAACGAACAATCGGCTGGGCTATACCTCACAACTGGAAGCAAGCCCCTCTACGGCACTGCCGGGTGTTTTGGAGTATTCCATCAATGGCGGCTTCTTTGGCCCCGGCGGCATCGAGACGGGCTTTGTGATTTCGGCATTTCTCGACCAGAACAATGACGGCCTTACCGAACGCCACCTCCTGCTCACAGGCCACGCGCGGCGCAATTAACGGCTGCGCGCCTGCCCAAAAGGCAAGGAGCGGGCGCCAGTCAGCGCGGCGCGTCACCTCACCCTTCCACACCGCTTGCCACATCCCCCCCACTCCCCTAACCTCCATCCATCCCCGGGGAGCGCGCCTGCGCTGAGAGGGGTGGGCTAGGCTCCACCCGACCCGTTGAACCTGAACCCGTTAGCACGGGCGGAGGGAGGGCCGGCGCACATGCCGCAGAACCCTCTCCCGCCTATCGCAGGAGAGCACGCACATGGCCCAAGAATCCGATATTTCCGCCTGGATCGCCCTGTTCATGGGGCTCTATGCGCTGGGCGCGGCGATGGGCGAATTGCGCAGTCCGGGAAGCTGGGCCGTCATGCTCGACAACTTCGAGAAGGGCGAGGGGCTGCGCTTCCTGACCGGCATCGTGGTGCTGGCGCTGGGGGCCGCGATCTACCTCGTCAACCCATACAATTCCGCCGACTGGCTGAGCGTGGTGGTCACCCTGATCGGCGCGGGCATGGTGCTGGAAGGCGTGGTGATCCTGGCCTGGGGCCGCCCGTTCTTGCACTTTGCATCGCTGTTGCTGGGCGCGGTCAACCGCGTGTGGGCGTTGCTGGCCTTCGGCATCGGGCTGGTGCTGATCTGCGTCGCCCTGCTGCGTTTCTGATAATCAATCTACAAGAGAAAGACGGATCAAATGGCTGACATTAACAGCAAGCTCGAAATAGGCGTTACGACGGGTCCGATCCGTGGTTCTGCCAAGGTCCATGTCGGGCCGCTGAAAGTGGCCATGCGCGAGATTTCGCTGGAGCCTTCGAGCGGCGAACCGCCGGTGCGGGTCTATGACACCTCCGGCCCCTATACCGATACCAGTGTGCAGATCGACATCGCCAAGGGCCTGCACCAGTTGCGCCGCGAATGGCAATTGGCGCGCGGCGATGTGGAGGAATACACAGCGCGCGAAACCAAGCCGGAGGACAACGGCCAGCTCGGCCCCGATCGCAGCGGCGGCGTGGCGCCGTTTCCCAATGTCCACAAGCGGGTGCTGCGCGCCAAGCCGGGCATGAACCTTTCGCAGATGCACTATGCCCGCCGCGGCATCATCACGCCCGAGATGGAATATGTCGCCGTGCGCGAGAATATCGGGCGCGAGATGGTGCGGGCGCATATTCGCGACGGGCAGGATTTCGGCGCGAGCATTCCCGACTATGTCACGCCCGAATTCGTGCGCGACGAAGTGGCGCGGGGCCGCGCGATCATCCCCAGCAACGTCAACCACCCCGAAGCCGAGCCGATGGCCATCGGGCGCAACTTCCTCGTCAAGATCAACGCCAACATCGGCAATAGTGCCGTGGCGAGCGATGTGGCGAACGAGGTGGACAAGATGGTCTGGTCGATCCGCTGGGGTGCGGACACGGTGATGGACCTTTCGACCGGGCGAAACATCCACGACACCCGCGAATGGATCATCCGCAACAGCCCCGTGCCGATCGGCACCGTGCCGATCTATCAGGCGCTGGAGAAGGTCGGCGGCGTGGCCGAGGACCTTACCTGGGAGATCTTCCGCGATACCCTGATCGAACAGGCCGAGCAGGGCGTGGACTATTTCACCATCCACGCCGGCGTGCGGCTGCCCTATATCCCGATGACCGCCAAGCGCGTGACCGGGATCGTCAGCCGTGGCGGATCGATCATGGCCAAGTGGTGCCTCAGCCACCACAAGGAGAGCTTCCTCTACGAGCATTTCGACGACATCACCGAGATCTGCAAAGCCTATGACATTGCCTATTCGCTGGGCGACGGCCTGCGTCCCGGCTCCATCGCCGATGCCAACGACGAGGCGCAGTTTGCCGAACTCTACACCCTGGGCGAGCTGACCAAGCGCGCCTGGGCGCAGGACGTGCAGGTGATGATCGAAGGCCCCGGCCACGTGCCGATGCACAAGATCAAGGAGAACATGGACAAGCAGCTGGAGGCCTGCGGCGAAGCGCCGTTCTACACCCTCGGGCCGCTCGTCACCGACATTGCGCCGGGATACGACCACATCACCAGCGGCATCGGCGCGGCGATGATCGGGTGGTATGGCACGGCCATGCTCTGCTACGTCACGCCGAAGGAGCATCTGGGCCTGCCCGACCGGGATGACGTGAAGGTGGGCGTGGTGACCTACAAGCTGGCGGCCCACGCGGCGGACCTCGCCAAGGGCCACCCGGCGGCCAAGGTGCGCGACGATGCCCTGTCCCGCGCCCGGTTCGAATTCCGCTGGCGCGACCAGTTCAACCTCAGCCTCGATCCCGATACGGCGGAACAGTACCACGACCAGACCCTGCCTGCCGAAGGCGCGAAAACCGCGCACTTCTGTTCGATGTGCGGGCCCAAGTTCTGCAGCATGAAGATCACCCAGGAAGTGCGTGACTTCGCGGCGAAACAAAACTCCGGCATCGAAACCTTTGTTGCGGCAGAGGAAGCGGAAGCAGGCATGGAACAGATGAGCCGGGTCTATAACGAAGGCGGGCGCGAGCTCTATATCGGGCAGGGCGACAGGGAGCACGATTGAGCGTGCGCCGCACCATGAAGCTGACCATGGCCGCGCTCGCCCTGGTGGGTTCGGCGGGGCTGCACGCCCAGTCGGCACCCAGGGCCGCGACCTTCGATCCCGCCGCCTTCTTCACCGGCCGCACGGTGAGCCAGGGCACGCTGTCGCAGATCTTTTCGTCCACCAAGGAGACCAATGTCACCACCTTCGGCACCCTGCGTGCCCCCGGCGACATGGAACTGGACCAGCAGGTGACGATCGGCAACGAACCCACCCGCCAGCGCACCTGGCGCCTGCGCGAGACTGCGCCGGGCCGCTTTGCGGGTACGATTACCGATGCCGGGCCGGTCAGCGGCTCGGTATCGGGCAATGCCCTGACGCTGACCTATACGCTGGATAACAACCTCAACGTCCACCAGGTCGTGACGGTGAACCCCGGCGGGCAGAGCGCGGAGAACGTCATGCGCATCCGCCGTTTCGGCATCACCGTGGCCCGCCTGACCGAGACCATCCGGCGCGAGCGAAGCTGACCCAACCCTGAACCTTTGGACAGGTCGCCACGGAACCCTTCGTGCTGCATCTGCGTTGTGGACGGGAATCTCCCCCCTTAACGACACCTGTCCCGGAAGGATCACTCATGACCAAACGCTTTATGCTCCCCCTGCTGCTCGGCACCGCGCTGACCCTCTCGGCCTGCGGCAACGACGCGGCCGAAGACACCACCATGGATGACGGCATGGCCGACACCATGACGATGGAAGAAGGCAACACCATCGTTGATGTCGCCAGCGGCAACCCCGATTTCTCCACCCTGGTCGCCGCCGTGCAGGCCGCCGGACTGGTCGAAACGCTGAACGGTGATGGCCCCTACACCGTGTTCGCCCCCACCAACGCGGCGTTCGACAAGCTGCCCGATGGCACGGTCGAGACCCTCACCACCACCGAGACCCAGCAGCTGTCCTCGATCCTCACCTATCACGTGGTGAGCGGCGAAGTGATGGCCGCAGACCTGATCGCCGCCATCCAGGGCGCGGGCGATGAAGGCTATGCCATCACCACGGTGAACGGCGCGACGCTGACTGCCATGATGGCCGAAGGCGGCGTGCAGCTGACCGACGCTGCAGGCAACACCGCCATGGTGACCATGACCGACGTGGACGCCTCCAACGGCGTGGTCCACGTGATCGACACGGTGCTGATGCCGGAATGATTTCTATCGCATAGCGCGGCGTAAAGCGGCGTGAGCCAAGAGAGGGCGGGTCCGTGGAGGGCCTGCCCTTTTTTGTTGGAGGGAACCCTGACTGATATTTCCATTCTCATTGCCAGGAAGGTCTGCCGCAAAGATGGGCACCTTGCTTCCGACACCTATACCAATCCACCAACTTCCAACAAAATCTCTGGACATATCCAGAGCTGTTTGCCCATTATCTCGCGCAAATCAAATTTGAAGTGAGGATCGAATGAGCCAACCTCGGGATTTTTTCAAGGAGATATCTAGTTGGCCTATTGAAGCGCTCGACGAAGATATTGCACGGTACTTTTACCACTTTGAGGACGTATCTTTGATTGAGGGCGGTAAAAGAAACGTAGTAATTGGAAGGAAGGGAACAGGAAAGACAGCCATTGCGGAATACATAAGGAATAAAAGTAAAAATATTGGCGTCGCAAAACTTCTTTCATTTAAGAATTTTCCATTCAACCAGCTTTATAGCCTTGACGACAATTCTTACACTTCGCCAAATCAGTATATTTCTGTTTGGGAATATGTTATTTATTGCACGATATGCTGCATGATGATCGAAGATAATACAGTTGATGAACTTAGGAGGAGGCAGCTTAGGGGCTTTTTTGATATTGATATCGAGAATGCATTGTCGAACTCAATACAGAAGATCAGCGATCGTTCATTTAGTTTAAATATATTGGGCCTCGGCGGTGGAGTTGGTGGAGCTAAAGACAAAAATGCATTTCTTGAAATTTCTCAAAGAAATGAAATATTAAAAAAGTATATATCACAGAATATTTCGAAAAGATCATATTACATTTTATTTGATGCACTCGATGAGGATTATAAGGGAGTCCTTCGTCCGGATAGAAAGGAAAAATATTTCGATCTTTTGATAGGATTGCTTAAAGCGGTTCAGAACGTTAGGCGCTCATTGGGTGAAACGCATAACGTGGTTCCGCTAGTCTTCCTGAGAGATGATATATTTGATTTGTGCAGGGATCCTGACAAGAACAAATGGCTAGATCGGGCGATAGTTTTAGACTGGAATTTGAGCTCAATAAAGAAGCTCGTTGCCTATAGGTTAACTCGGGCATTGGATGCTAATGCAAGTCCGCAAGATTTCGAAAAAATTTGGGGGAAATATTTTTCCGATGCTGTGAGGCATGACCGAAGGCATCGAAAGACGGAGGACGCATTTACTTATGTTCGACGTTTTACTTACGGTAGACCTAGGGATTTTGTGAGTTATATCCGTGAATGCGCAAAATTAGCTCTAAATGATGGTGTCGATTTTGTTTCGGGGGCAATGATTAAGCGCGCGAACGAGGGTCACTCGGAGTACTTGAGAGGAGAAATCATCGACGAGACATATTCTATTTTGGAAAATATCCAAGAAATACTAGATATGCTTGCGGAGCACAGAAAATACATATTTTCACAAGATGAATTTAGAAAGCTGTATGATGCAGAGTTTAAAAATGACGTTTCTGATAGCTATAAACTCGGCGCGAACGAGGTATTGAAGCTATTATATCATTTTAATGTCATAGGAAACGTTGTTAGAGGTTCGAATCATCAAGTCTTTTCTTATTCCTCTAATAATAAAAAACTGAACCCGAGGGAAAACATTTGTATTCACGTTGGCCTTTTGAAGGCCCTTGATATCCGGTGAATGACAAATTGACGTGCCAAGTTCCCAGATGGTTTGTGTGGTTAATGTTCCCAGTCTCTGAGAGTTTCTAAAACCCTTTCCTACACCCCCCAAACCATGCTCGGCTCCCGCGCATGACCCAGCAAAACCTCCCCACCGCCGCCGCGCCCGCTCCCGCACTGTCAGCATCTGGCGCCAGCCCCAACACCAGCCTCGCCCGCGTGCAGAACCCGCGCGAGTGGACGCAGGCCAAGCAGGCGGAGTTCCTGCGGCAGCTTGCCGCCACGCACTGCGTCAGCACGGCAGCGCGGTCTGTCGGGATGGCGCGGCAATCGGCCTATCGCTTGCGCAACCGGTTGAAGGGCCAGCCGTTCGACATTGCCTGGGCCTGCGCATTCCGCCGCCAGTTCGATGCCCTGGCCGAGGCCGCGCTCGACCGGGCGATGAACGGGGTGGAGGTGCCGCATTACTACCGGGGCGAGCTGGTCGGCACGCACCGGGTGTTCAACGAAACGCTGACCCTGGGCCTGCTCGCCCGCCACCACCGCCTCACCCCCATCCCGCCCGATCGCCACGCCGAACAATACGACTTCGCGCCCGATGATTTCGAGGCGCTGGTGGAGCGGGTGGCTGGCGGCGACGAGCTGTGGGCGGATGATGTGGGGGATTGTGAGGAGGGGGAGTGAGGCTCGAGACACAGACTGCCCGCCCCCCGGAGGGGAGTTTCCAGCGCCTTCCTTCCTGCTCCCCTCCCTGTGGGAGGGGTTGGGGGCGGGCAGGGATGGGTCCGCGCTTCTCCCGGGGGGGGTGTCACTTTGTCCACCCGCCCGAAACCCGGCGCAAACCCGCACAAATCCGCCATTTCCAGCGCGCGACAAAGGTGACACCCTGTCACTTCTGTCACCTTTGCCGCTTTATCCCGCTGGCCGCCTGATCTATGATCGCCAGCGGAGGGGAGACGGGGAACCCCGGTGCAGCCTGTCCGGTTGACCGGGTATCACCGCCAACCACAAAACGGAGCAATCATGGATATCCAGTTCAACACCGACAGCAGCATCATGGGCACCGAGAACGTGGCCGAACGGGTGGAAGCGCATCTGCGCGATCGCCTCTCGCGCTTTGCCGAGCGGCTCACCCGGCTGGAGGTGCACCTGACCGATACCAATGGCGCCAAGGGCGGGGCCGACGATGTGCGCTGCATGATCGAGGCGCGGCCGCGCGGGGGCGATCCGCTGTCGGTCACGGCCAATTCCGCCACTGTCGATGCCGCCGCGCGCGATGCGGCGAACAAGCTGGTCACCGTGCTGGACCGCCAGTTCGGCAAGGCGGGGCGTCACCCGGCTCCACAAGAACCGGTCATCGATTGATGGCCGACCTTTACCTGAAAGCGCTGGAGGCCGAGCGCAAGCAGCTGTGGGCCACCTGCCGGCTGAAGGGCCTGCCCAAAGGCACCCCCGAACGAATGCGGATCGACGAGCTCGACCGCCTGCTGGCCGAGCACAAGGCGAAGGCCGATGCGAAGCTGGGGGCCAAGGTGGCGGGCAAGGCAGGGACGCAGGCTTGAGCGTGGGGGCCTAGCGGTTCTTCATGTTCTCGAGGCCCTTCACGCCGCCGGGAGCAAGCGGGGCGAGCGCGGCGTTGGTCTTGGGCTTTTCCGCCTTGGGTTTGCGGATTTCCTTGTTCGACTTCTTCTGACCCTTGGCCATGGTGGTTCCGATCGCGGGCGGGATGCCCGGGGCAGGCTATAGGCCGCTGCGGGCCAGCTTGACCAGCACGGTGTCGAGTTGCTGCAGGAAGCGCGACCGGTCGGCCTTGCTGAAAGGGGCAGGGCCTCCGGTGATGCCGTCGGCCCCGGCCCGCAGGTCGGCCATGATGGCGCGGGTGGCAATGGCCCCGCCGATGGAGCCTTGGGTGAACGGCTTGCCGTTGTTGCCGATCACGGTCGCCCCCGCCTTCAGGCAGCGGTCGGCCAGCAGGATGTCGGCGGTGATGACCACGATTGCGGGGCTGGCGTGGTCGGCGATCCAGTCATCCGCCGCGTCAAACCCGCCGTCCACCACGACGCGGGTGATGGAGGGGCTATCGGGAATGCGGAAGGGTGAATTGCTGACGACCTTGACCGGCACCTTGTGGCGCAGGGCCACGCGGTAGATCTCCTCCTTCACCGGGCAGGCATCGGCATCGACGAGGATGGTGAGGCTGGTGATAGGCGCTACCTCTTGCGGACGAATTCGGCGCGCAGGACCAGGCCCTTGATCCCGGGATAGCGGCAGTCGATCTCCTGCGGATCGCCGGTCAGGCGGATGGAGGGGATCACGGTGCCCTGCTTCAGCGTCTGCCCCGCGCCCTTGACGTCGAGGTTCTTGATGAGGGTGACGGCATCGCCATCCGCCAGCAGGTTGCCCACCGCATCGCGCACCTCGACCACGTTCTCGGCTTCACGCGCCAGTTCGTTGCGGGCGGCGAGTTCGGAGGCAGGCAGCCACTCGCCGCTGTCCTCGTCATAGACATAGTCTTCGTCGCTCATGGCTCTGTTCCCTCGGTTGCAGAGGGCCGCATGGCACCATTGGGCGGGCGAGGGAAGCGATCGTTAGGTTTTCCGCCGCAGGCATGCTACAAGGCAATCGCTGACGTCGAATATTGCGACGGACTTCGGCTTTTGACGACCGCCTAACGGCGCAAATTAGACGACGACTTCCTTTCTCTGGACGCACTGACGCACGACCCTGGCTGCATGTTGCAGTCACTACCAATGTTCTGTGAAAGGAATACATCATGGCCAAGACTGGCACCGTCAAATTCTTCAACTCGGACAAGGGCTATGGCTTCATCCAGCCCGACGACGGCTCGGCCGACAGCTTCGTCCACATTTCGGCCGTGCAGGCCGCGGGCATGACCTCGCTCGATAAGGACCAGCGCCTCAACTACGAGATCGAGCAGGGCCGCAACGGCAAGGAAAGCGCCGTCAACCTGTCGTCGGCCGACTGATTTCAGCTGACTGCCGGGCGCGGCATCCTGCTGCGCCCGGCAATTCCCTTGCGGCTCCGTCTTACAGGCAGGCCCGCACAAAGGAGCAGCTGCAATGAACCAGTCCTTCACATTCCTCGATGCCCGCGCACGCGAGGCCGAGGCAGAGGCTGCCCGCGCCACCCTCGACAACGTCCGCGAACGCGCAATGCGCTCCGCCACGACCTGGCGCACCATGGCCGACAAGGCGCTGAAGGTTGAATCCGACCGCGCCCGCGCCGAAGTCGAACGCCTTGCCCGCAAGGCCGATGAACTGGCGCAGGAACAGGCCGCCCAGCTCGAACAGGAGCAGGTAGCGCACTACAGCCAGGCGGCGGAATAGCCGACTGGCGCGCTGCCGCCGGCCCCGCTATGCCGGGGCCATGCGAACACCTACAGCCATTAATCTCGCCCTGGCGCTCTCCCTGGCCCTGGCCGCCTGCAACAGCGGGCCCGAGGCCGACCTGCCCGGCAATGCAGCAGACGACCAGCCCTTTGCCGCCATTGGCGAGGACGAGACGATCCGCCTTGTCGGCACGGAGCCGTTCTGGGGCGGCGATATTGCCCATGGCATGCTCACCTGGTCCACGCCTGAAAACATCGACGGCGAGCGGGTGCCGGTCACCCGGTTTGCCGGGCGCGGCGGGCTGTCGTTCAGCGGCGAGCTCGACATGCGCCTGTTCGACATCGCTATAACCCCGGCCTCGTGTTCCGACGGGATGAGCGACCGGACCTATCCCTATGTCGCCACGGTGCAACTGGGCGACCAGCAACTGCACGGCTGCGCCTGGAGCGAGAACGAGGGTTATTCGGGCGGCGAATAGCCGGCCAGCGTCCGCACGATCCGCGCCACGGCATCGGCCATGACATCGAGCGGCAAGGTGGAAGCGGCATTTGCTGCCAGCGGCGTTCCGGCGATGGCAGGCAGGTGGACGAACAGCGCTCTGGTTGACAGGCCGCGCGTGGTCACCCGGTCCAGCGCATGGCGGTAGGCGAAGTTGCACAGGTACTGTCCGGCATCGTGCGAGATCGAACAGGGCGCGTGGGGCGCGATGATATCCCGCAATTCACCAAGGTCAATCGGGGTGGCAATCGCGGGGCCATTGCCCTGCCGGGCCACGAAGCCCGCCACATCGGGCGCGTCGGGCGCACACATCGTGGTTGCCCGCGCTTCCAGCGTGATCCCCGTTGCGCGGTGCGAATAGCCGGTCAGGACCAGGGCTGCGGGACCTTCATCGAGCAACAGATCGAGCGTAGGGCCTACTGTCCGGTAATCGACATCGAGCATGGCGAGGCGCGTGGCAGCGGGCAGCAGGCCGGGATCCCGCGCTGCCAGATGGGCCACCAGCGCCTCGGTCGGGTTGGCGGCCACGCCGGGAAAGGCGCGGAAGCCGGTCAGCACGGCCGGCCCGGCAACCTTTCCCGCTGTGGTCAGAAAATCCCCGGCACGTTCTGCTGCACGGTATCGGGCCGCTCCGGTTGCAACAGCTCGCGTCCGCTGGCGCGCTGGGTTGTGGCCGTGGTGCCGAACGGCGTGCAGCCGCGCCCGCCGACGAAATCGAGCGCGACCGACAGCATGTCCTCGCGCGGGTCGCCAAGCTGGAAGCGGATATCGTCATTGGCACGGCAGGTTTGCGGAACGGTGCTGGCGAGGCCGGTGTAATAGTCGCTTTGGCGGTTGGCGTTCTCCACCCGCAGCGCCACCACGCGCAGCCGGTCATCGCAGGCGGCGCGGTCGAGCGCGATCTGGCCGACCGGCTTGCCGAAAGTGTTCTCGCCCACCAGCGCCAGTTCGGTTGCGGGCAGATAGGGCTGCATCGAATTGATGATCATCTCGCTGGCACTGGCCGATCCCCGGCTGGTGATGAAGGCGATGCGGGTGGGCTGGATCGATTGTGGCTGGGTACGGAAGCGATAAGTGGAATTCTGCCCCGCTTTCGATGGGCGGAACGTAATGTAATCGAACACCTGGCCGTTGAGATTGCGGCCCATCAGGTCACCCATCAGTTCGGCGATCGAGATCAACCCGCCGCCGTTGTAGCGCAGGTCGATCGCCAGTTCGGTGACACCGGCATCGCGAAACGACTGGTAGGCCGCGCGCAGGTCCGCATCGGCGGTGTCGATGAAGGTGCGCAGGTTGATATAGCCGACGTGCCGCCCGCCATCGTTGATGATCGAGAAGCCATAGCGGTTGGAAACCGGATCGAGCGCGTAATTGGCCTTGGCCATGGTTACCACACGCTCCACCCCGCCGGCATCGCGGATGCGGAAGACGCGCGTGGTGCCTGGACTGTCGGGCCCCATGGCCTCGATCACGCCGAACGGGCCTTGCGTCGCCATCAGCGAATTGACTGTCTGCAGGTTTGCCTCGCTGGTGCCGATGGCGAGCAGTTCGCTACCGCGGTCGAGCCCCTGGCCCAGGGCCGGAGTACCCTCGAATGCCTCGATCACGAAGACCCGGCGGGCGCCTGTGTCATAGCCAAGGCGGAAGCCGAAGCCGGCAGTCTCGCCCTGTTCGAAGAAGGCGTTCTCCTCGGCGATCGAGGTGATGTAGGTGAAGTATCGGTCGCGCGACTGGGCGCGGGCCGGGGCTACCAGCGCGTCGATATAGCTTTGTACGCTTGTATGGGCGGCCTTGTTCACGCCCGATGCCAGCAGGTCGGGGAACAGATACCATTCCTGCATCTGCGCCAGCACCCAGTCCTGCCGCGACGACAGCGAACAGGTCGCGCTGGTGGGCGTGGGCGTAGGCGTGGGCGTAGGCGTGGAGGTGGGCGTTGGGGTGGGGCCGGTCCCGCCGGTCGGGCCGCTCGATCCGCCGCAGGATGCCACCATGGCCGCGCAGGCCAGCGTCAGCGCGAGATGCGAGGATTTCATGGCGGCGGCTTCTCTCCATAAGGGAATCGTCATGGATGTCTGGGGGTTAGGGTTCTTGCGCCCTTGGGGGGAGGCTATCGGCGGGTCGGGCTGCTGGCAAGCGGAGTAAAGCGGCCATTCTGCTGAAAAGTGGCGCTCAAAGGCGAAAGATCGACAGAACAAGCCGCTCGCGCCCTTGCCAAGGCGCTTGTTGCGAGGCACATCGGCCCACCGCAGTCCTTTGGGGAGGGACTGAATCGTTTACGCCTGCCCGCATCGACGGGCGGCAAATTGAGGAAGCGCGAAGTCACCATGTCCGATGTTGTGCCCCAATGGCTCGCCAAGGCGCTGCACAACCCGCGTCCCGGCCATGCCGGGCTGGTTGTTGCGCGGCTGGCTGCTGCTGGCGAAATTACCGAAGGCATGCTGGGCAAGGGCGGGTTGAAGCTGACCAGCGCCGCCTTTGCCGATGGCGAGGCGCTGGACCCCAGCTTTACGGCCGACGAGGAAGATTCGGTGGCACCGCCGCTTGAATGGACCGCACCGCCGCCGGGCACTTTCGAACTGGTGCTGATCGTGGAAGATCCCGATGCGGTGGCCGCCAAGGACGGCGCGCCGTTCTGCCACTGGGCAGTGTGGGGCCTTGCCGGGCAACGCGGCAAATTGCTGGAAGGCGAAGTGCCGCCGCGCGTGGGCAAGAACAGCTTCGGCAATTCCGAATGGCTGCTGCCCGATCCGCCGACCGGCGCGGACCCGCACGATTACCTATTCCAGCTCTTCGCGCTTGACCTGCCGCTCACCCTGATGCCGGGGGCCAGCCGCGAAGAACTGGTGGAGGCCATCCGTGGCCATGTAACCTCCGTTGCGCTGCTGACCGGGACCTATGCCCGGGAAGAGGGTGGCGACTACGATTTCGAGGACGAGGACGAAGACTGAGTTTGGGACCGAGCCCACAGGTTCGGATGATCATTTTTAAGAGGGAAGGAAAGTACTATGGCTGCCAAGAACAACGCGCTGAACAAGCCGGTTACCCTGTCGAGCGAGCTGGAAAACGTGGTCGGCAAGGGCCCGATGACCCGCGCCGAAGTGACCAGCAAGGTGTGGGTCTATATCAAGGCCAACGACCTGCAGGACAGCAAGGACAAGCGCCAGATCAACCCCGATGCCAAGCTGGGCGCGGTGATCGGCAAGGACCAGATCTCGATGTTCAAGATGACCGCTGCGGTGTCGAAGCACCTGAGCTAAGTCATCCGCCTTTCGGGGCAGAGACACTTGGCGGGCGGGAGGCGATTGCGCTTCCCGCCCGTTTTGTTTTGCCTAGAATGTGTAGCCCACCCCGGCAGAGCCGAAGAACTGGTTGGCCGATCCGGCATCGCGCACCAGCGGGCTGGCGGCGAAATCGCCCTGCAGGCGGCTGTAGCTGGCAATACCGAACAGCGACCAGCCCTTGCGTCCGCCCGACAGCGAATAGGTGGCCAGCACATTGGCGCCGACGCTCTCCAGCCCGCCTTGCGGATCGAACGCCGCCAGCCCGCTCGCCGCGCTGCCTTCCGGGGTCACGCCGAAGTAGTACCGGGCATAGTCACCGGGCGCGAAATCGGCGGTAATCGCTGCACGCACAAAGGTGCGGCGGCCCACCAGGGTGGAATATTCGATGGCCGGGCTGAGGCGGTAGCTGTCATGCGCTCCTGCCACATCCCGGACGGCGGTGGCGGTGAACGACAGCTTGTCGGTCCGGCTGGCGATGCCACTGATGCCGATTCCGCCACGCAGGCCCAGTTCCACCGCGGTGTCGAGCTTGCCCAGCGCATTGACCTGCGGATCTTCCACCTTGCCCGTCCGATTGGTGCGCAGGCCGACCACGGGGCCCAGTTCCAGCTCGACCCGCCGGGCCGGATCGTTCGGAATGGCATCGATAAACAGGCGCGGCCCGTTGAGCCGGAAGTCGTGGCCCCGGACCGTCCCTTGCAGCACACCGCCGGGGATGAGCTTGTATTCGTTCGCGCCGTCATAGTCGGTGGTGACCCCCAGGCCGAGGCCCACGGTGATCGTATCCTCCTGCGGCGGAGGGCCACCCTGGGCCAAGGCGGGGAGGGGCGCTGCCACGGCAATCGCGGCGCAAAGCAGGGGCGGGGGCAGAGGCAGGTATCGGGACATGACGGGACAACTTATCGCAAAGGGGAGCAATCGAAACCAGCGGGACCTTCGGGCAGTTCCGGGTTCACCTATGTGAAAACTTCACTCACCTGTAAAACCCTGTTGCCGCGCCCTCGCTTGGCTGGCACAATTCGCCCACCAAATGACAGGCTGCGCAGGTGCATTTCCGCCGAGCGCGAGAGGACAGGATCTTAGACCATGGCAACCATCGTCGGCGGCGTCGCCACGTCGCATACCCCCACCATCGCCTTTGCCAAGGATGCCAAGAAGTTCGACGATCCGGTGTGGAAGCCCATTTTCGATGGCTACAAGCCGGTGCAGGAGTGGTTCCGCGCCAAGAAACCCGACGTCCTGATCTACATCTACAATGATCACATGACCTCGTTCTTCGACCACTACAGCCACTTCGCGCTGGGCGTGGGCGAGAAGTTCGAGGCGGCCGACGAGGGCGGCGGGCCGCGCGATATCCCGGCGATCATGGGTGATCCCAAGTTTGCCGAACATGTCGCCCGGGTGATGGTCGCCAACGAATTCGACCTGTCCTATTTCCAGGGCAAGGGGCTGGACCATGGCGCGTTCAGCCCGCTGTCGGTCATGGTCGACCATGACGACGAGAACGGCTGGGCATTGAAGTTGCTGCCGGTGGTCTGCGGCGTGCTGACCGTACCGCTACCCAGCGCGCGCCGGTTCTACAAGTTCGGCAAGAGCCTGCGCCAGGCGATCCTGTCCTATCCCGAGGACATCAAGGTCGCCATCGCTGGCACCGGTGGCCTGTCGCACCAGGTCCACGGCGAAGGCTGTGGATTCAACAATCCCGAATGGGACCACGAGTTCATGGACCGGCTGGAAAAGGATCCGGAAAGCCTGCTCGACATGACCGTGGCGGACCTGGCCAAGCTGGGCGGCTGGGAAGGCGCGGAAGTCGTGATGTGGCTGATGATGCGCGGGGCGCTGTCGGCGGAAGTCGAATGCACCCACAAGACCTATTTCCTCCCCTCCATGTGCCCCATCGCCACTATGATCATGGAAGAGCGCAGCATGGATGCGCCGGTGGAAGATCCAGCCGTGACCCGCGCCCGTGCCGACCGCGACTATGCCGGGGCGGAAGACATGGAAGGCACCTATCCCTTCACCATCGAACGCGCGGTCAAGGGCTTCCGTCTCAACCATTTCCTGCACTCCCTGACCCAGCCCGAGATGCGCAAGCTGTTCCGCGAGGACGAGGAAGCCGCCTATGAAAAGGGTGGCCTGACCGACGAGGAAAAGCGCCTGGTGCGGGAACGCGACTGGATCGGCATGATCCATTACGGCGTGATCTTCTTCATGCTGGAAAAGCTCGGCGCGGTGACCGGCATCGGCAATATCGACATCTATGCCTCCATGAAGGGCATGACCGTTCCGGAGTTCCAGAAGACGCGGAACGCCGCGATCAACTATGGCGTGGCGGGCAAGGAGAAGTAAGCTCCGCCCACTGGGCGGTTGGGCCTAGGCGTCGCCCACCACGATGCTGATGGTGCCATCAGGGGCGATTTCCACGCGGTAGTCGCGCAACCGGGCGCTGCGGGCCAAGGCCAGAGCGCGGCGCAAGTCCTGCTCGCGCCAGATGCCGCTTTTCATCGGGGCCGGGCCGGGCTGGGCGGCGTCAAGCGGGAAGGCGGTCATGCCGCTACCCGTGCAAATCCGCAGGGATGAGCCCGCGCCCTTTACTGCTGATGAGCGAATATGCAGCGGCGCAACGCGCCCCGTTGGTGTCCCTATGCGACGACCCAGCCTCCCCAACTGGACGGGCCGGATGCCTTATGCGGTCCGTGTCCCGTGCTCCCCGCCTTGGTATGACCTGAGTCCTGCCTGCGTTCAATACAATTTACGACAAATCTGCAGCCCATCGGCGAGCATGACTGCGGCATTACAAATCGCGACATTTCCGCGCTTGAACCACAGGCCCCGGCTGGCAAGGTTGACCCTGATCACCCCCCAAACCTGACGTGAAGTGACCTTACCCTTGTGCCCCTGAATTCGCGGCCTCCAGCCAGCGGACAGCGCGATATTGCTGCCGCCCTGCGCCTGCTCCAGCAGCTTTCGCCCGCCATGGCGCGGCGCGATCGCGGACGGCAGGTGGCGATCATGCGCGAACTGGTGGCGCTGAATGCGCCGCTGGGCCCGCAATGGCAGCAGTTGGCGCAGATCGCCCTCAGCCTTGGTGAAGTGGACCTGGCTTGCCAGATCGCCGAGATCCATCTGGCGCACACCGGCGGCGAGCCGCTGGCGCATTGCCTGAAGGCGGCGGTGCTGGAACAGGCGGGCCGACTGGTGGAGGCGCGCGCCGCGATGGCGCTGGTGCCACGCCATATTCCCTCGCCCGCCGCGCACGCCTTCGGCCTTGGCACCAGTGCGTTGCATCTGGGGCGGGCAGACGAAGCGCGCGAGCACCTGGCCGAAGCGGCGCGGCTTGATCCGGGCAACGGCTTTGCCTGGCTGTCGCTGGGGATGGTAAGCAATCTGGCAGGCGATCCCGCGCTGACCCGGTCCATGCTGGCCGCCGCGCCCCATGCCGCACGGGCCGCGCCGGTCCCGCAGGCGGCCTATCGCTATGCGCTGGGCAACCTGTTTGATGCGCAGGGTGATCACCACCAGGCTTTTGCCAGCTATGCTTCGGGCGCGGCGATCATGCGCCGGGTCGAGCCCTTCAACCGCGCTGCCGATGCCCAAAGTGCCGCGGCGGCCGTGACCGGGCTTACCCGCGCCGAGCTTACCCGCGAGACTCTGGCGGCAGCGGGACGGCAGGCGGCCGAGCTGCCCAATCGCACGCTGTTCGTTACCGGCCTGCCGCGATCGGGCACCACGCTGGTGGAGCAGATCCTCGCCAGCCACAGCAAGGTGGCCGGCGGCGGGGAGCTGAGCCTGCTGCCGCTGCTGGCGCAGGAGGCTTGCTCAAGTGCAGGAGCTGCCGATGCGGCAACGCTGGCGGGCTTGTGGGATCACCTGCTGGGGCAGCGCTTCCCAGCACCGGGGCTGGTGGTGGACAAGTCGCTCAACACCAGCCGCTTCCTGGGGCTGGCCGCCAGTATCGCGCCCGGCGCGCCGGTGATCTGGGTGCAGCGCGATCCGCTGGATTGTGCCTGGTCATGCTTCCGCACCTTCTTTCCGCAGAGCATGCCGTGGACTTACGACATGGCCGATATCGCTTGGCTCTTCCGGCAGGAGGAGCAGTTGCTCGCCCGCTGGCAGGACCTGCTGGGTGACCGGCTGCTGGTAGTGCCTTACGAACAGCTGGCCGGCGATCCCGCGCCGTGGATCGGCCGCATCCTGGACCATTGCGGGCTGGCGGCGGAACCGCAGGTGTTCACCCCGCACCACACCCGCCGCGCGGTCACCACGGCCAGCGCCAGTCAGGTGCGCCAGCCGATTAACCGCCGGGGCATCGGCTCTGCCGGGCCCTATCGCCAGTATCTGCAGGGCTTTACCGCAGCCCCGGTTTGACCCCGCTCAAGGATCGTCAGCGCTGCATGCCATAGCCCCCCTTCTGCATTGGGCCGTCGATTCGGTCCGCAGGAGATAGCAGCAATGGCCCAGATCGTCGGCGGGTTCGCCGTTTCGCACACCCCCACTATCGCCTTCGCGCAGGACGCGGGCAAGCAGGACGATCCGGTATGGAAGCCGATTTTCGACGGTTTCCAGCCGGTCAAGGACTGGCTGGCCGAAGTGAAGCCCGATGTGATCGTCTATGTTTACAACGATCACATGACCAGCTTCTGGATGCAGCATTACAGCCACTTCGCCATCGGTATCGGCGAGGAATATGCCGCAGCAGACGAAGGCGGCGGCCCGCGGCACATCCCGCCGATCAAGGGCGATCCCGATTTCGCCCAGCACCTCGCCTTCGGCATGGTGGCCGATGACTTCGACCTGTCCTATTGGCAGGGCATGGGGCTGGACCACGGCGCGTTTTCGCCGTTGTCGGTGCTGCTGCCCCATTCGGAGGAGGACGGCTGGCCGTGCAAGATCGTGCCGCTGCAGTGTGGTGTGCTCGAACTGCCGATCCCCAAAGCCAGGCGGTTCTGGAACTTTGGCCGATCCCTGCGCCGCGCGATCCAGAACTATCCGGCCGACATCAAGGTGGCTATTGCCGGCACCGGCGGCCTGTCGCACCAGGTCCACGGCGAACGCTGCGGTTTCAACAACGTGGATTGGGACCACGAATTCATGGACCGGCTGGCCAACGATCCGACCAGCCTGATCGACATTCCGGTGGGCGAGCTGGTGAAACTGGGCGGCATGGAAGGCGCCGAAATCGTGATGTGGATGCTGATGCGCGGGGCTCTCGCACCCAAGGTCAGTGAATTGCACCGCAGTTTCTTCCTGCCAAGCATGACTTCCATCGCGTCAATGGTGTTCGAGGATGCCGAGCCCGATCCCTCGCCGGAGAGCATGGAGGACTACGCCAAGCGCATCTACTGGGACGTGGCGCCGGCGCTGGAGCTGGAAGGCACCTATCCCTTTACCGTGACCCGCAGTGCCAGGGCGTGGCGGATCAACCAGTTCCTCCACACCATCGTAGATCCGGCCTTTCGCGCCCGCTTCAAGACCGATTTCGAGTCCCTGGCCGACGAGCACGCGCTGACCGAGGAGGAAAAGACCCTGATCCGCGACCTCGATTGGATCGGCATGATCCGGTACGGCGTGATCTTCTTTAACCTTGAGAAGCTGGCGCCAGTGGTGGGGCTGGGCAACATTGATGTCTATGCCGCGATGAAAGGCATGACTGTACCTGAATTCCAGAAGACCCGGAATGCGGCGATCAACTATTCGGTAGAGGCCGACCCGGTGGGTTAGGCCCCGGACGTCAGGCCAGCGCCTCGACCTGCTCGCCCAGATCAAGCCACAGTGCCTCGGCCATTTCCAGCGCGTCGGCGACGGAGGCGCGGCGCTGGGCCAGTTCCTCCATCGACAGGCGCTTCAGGTCCGATTGCCGGTTGGAAGGGTTGGCGAGGGCCGCATCGATGGCCGCCAGCTGCTTTTGCAGCTTGGTCTGTTCGCGCTCGGCGGCGTTCAGCCGCTCTTTCAGCGCGCGCAATTCCTCGCTAGCCTGCCCATTGGCCTGCTCGCGCGCCTTCTTGTCCCTCTTGCCGCCGCTGCGCGAGGCTGCATCGCCCTTGGGCTGGTTGCGGCCCAGCACGAAGTCGATGTAATCTTCCATGCTGCCGTTGTAATCGCGCGCCGTGCCGTCATCGACCAGCACCAGCCGGTCGGCGGTCAGTTCGACCATGTGGCGATCGTGGCTGATCAGGATAACCGCGCCGGAATAGTCGTTGAGCGCCTGGACCAGCGCTTCGCGCGCATCGACGTCCAGGTGGTTGGTCGGTTCGTCGAGGATCAGCATGTGCGGCGCTTCATAGGTGATCAGCGCCAGCGCCAGCCGCGCCCGCTCCCCGCCCGACAGCTTGCCGACCTGCTGCGTGGCGCGCGCGCCCGAAAAGCCGAACCGGCCAAGCTGCGCGCGCACGGCGCCCGGCGTCTTGTCTTTCATGGCGCGGGTCATGTGTTCCAGCGGAGTATCGCCGCCGGCCAGTTCCTCCACCTGGTACTGGGTAAAGTAGCCGACCTTCATTTGCCCCGAAGCCGCCATCGCGCCTTCCATCGGCGCCAGTTGCGCCGCCAGCAGGCGGGCCAGCGTGGTCTTGCCGTTGCCGTTGCGACCCAAGAGCGCGATCCGGTCATCCGGGTCGATCCGCAGCATTAGCCGCTTGAGGATCGGGGTGTCGCCATAGCCGACTGCCGCCATGTCCAGCGTGACGAGCGGCGGGCGCAGTTCGGTGGGATCGGGGAAACCGAAGCTCAGGCTGGGATCTTCGGCAAGCGCAGCGATGGGCTGCATCTTGGCGAGCATCTTGGCCCGGCTCTGCGCCTGCTTGGCGGTGGAGGCGCGGGCGGAGTTGCGCGCCACATAGTCCTGCAGCCGCGCCCGCTGGGCATCCTGCGCGGCCTTGGCGGCGGCGAGCTGGCTGGCCCGCTCGGCCCGCTGGCGTTCGAAACTGTCATAGCCGCCGGCATAGAGCGTCAGCTTGCCGCCCTGCAGGTGGAGGATGTGATCGACCACGTTGTTGAGCAGGTCGCGTTCGTGGCTGATCACCACCAGCGTGGCTGGATAGCTCTTGAGGAAGTTCTCCAGCCACAGCGTGGCTTCGAGGTCGAGGTGGTTCGAGGGTTCGTCCAGCAGCAGCACATCGGGCTGCGAGAACAGCAGCGAGCCGAGCGCCACGCGCATTTTCCAGCCGCCCGAGAAGCTGTCGAGCGGGCGATTCTGCATCTCTTCGTCGAAACCCAGGCCGGTCAGGATCACCGCGGCGCGGGTGGGGGCGGTATAGGCATCAATGGCGATCAGCCGTTCGTAGATATCGCCCAGCAGTTCGGGATCGGCGGCCTCTTCTGCCTTGGCCAGCAGTTCCAGCCGTTCGGTATCGGCGGCGAGAACGGCTTCCAGCGGGGTGGCAATGCCGTGCGGGGCTTCCTGCGCGATATAGCCCAATCGCGTGCGGCGCGGCATGGCGATGACGCCGTCGTCCGGGTCGATCTCGCCGATCAGCGCCTTCATCAAGGTGGACTTGCCTGCACCGTTGCGGCCGATCAGGCCCACTCGCCCGCCGGGCGGAATCGAAGCGCTGGCGCGTTCGATGATTGTGCGTCCGCCAAGGCGCACGGTCAGGTCCGAAATGGTCAGCATGGCGGCGCCCCCTAACAGGAGAGCGGGCCAATTGCCATGGCTATGCGGCAGGTGGGCGAGGACGGCGCCGGAAAGGCCAGCCTGTGACACCGCTGCACCACAGTGCCAGCCAGATCAGCAGTGGTTGGGCGGCCATGCGCGGCACGTGATAGGCAAGGCCCCAGCCACCGTCCGGAACGGCCAGATCGATCAGCATGTGATTCACATTCGCCGGCCAGACGCACAGCGCATAGAGTGCCAGCCCCACGCCTCCCACCTGGCGCAAGCAGGCAGAAAAGGGTTGGGCAAGGGCAGTGGCACCCAACAGCTCGGCGATCCCGGTCAGCAGCACGACCTGTTCTGGCCACGGCACGAAGGACGGCATGATTGCCAGGAATGGTTCGGGTCGGACGAGATGGGCATAGCCGGCATAGGCATAGAAGGCGGCGAGGAGGAGGCGCAGGGCAGCGCGGATCATGCCCCCGGCCGCCAGCTTGGCGGGGCAAGCACGAAGCCCTCGAAACGGAAGGCCGGGACAACGACGCAGGACACCAGCGTGTAGCCCTGTGGCCCGGAAAGCGGCGCTGCGGCCTGCCATTCGTCCGGTTCCACCACGTATTGCACCTGTTCGCCAGCCAGGACATTGCCGCCCAGCACGATCTCGCGCACCGGATCGCTATCGGCCTTGGCGAGGGATAGCAACAACGGATCGCCAGCGTGCCACAGCCATGTTTCGGCGGCATCGACCCGGTGCCAATGGCTGGACTGGTGGCTTGCAAGCAGGAAGTGGATCGCCGTCGCAGTCTCGCGACCCGCCGGGCCGCGCCAGGTTTCGCGATACCAGCCGCCTTCCGGATGCGGCTGGAGGCCCAGCTGCTGGATGATCTGCCGTGACGCTCCCATGAACCCTACTGCGGGCCGAGCCCGAACTCGGCCCTTTCCCGGTTGATATAGGGCCGGCACAGTTCGCCGATCTTGAGGATATAGACGGCCACCGGCGAGAACCGGTTGAACTGGGGCTCATCGTAGGCGGCAGTGATCTGGGCCGACAGGACAGCAGCGGTAATGCGCTGTTCGACCAGGCAACGGGTGCGTCCGCGCTTGGCCAGCGCCTCGGTCAGCGAGTCGTCCACGAAGAAGTAGTTCAGGCTGTCATTGAGGCCCTGGACATAGGCCGCCTTGGCCTCGGCCGAAAGTGCGATCCAGCCGGCCCGGGTGTTGACGAAACCTTCAGCCAGCGCCGGAGCAGGGAGCGCCGCCGCTGCCGCCACAAGTAGCGGCGGAATGACCAGCATCCTCAAAATCTTAACCATCTTGTTCATTTCGCCTTTAGTTGGGCGGCCGCATGGGCCGTCACGCAAAAACCGGGGTTTCGCAGGCATCGGTATGGGATTCCAGCCCACCCACCTGATCGAGTCCCGTTTTGGCCCGAGATTGTCAAACTTTGTCATCAAAGTGCTCTTTACGTAAATACACGTAGTGCGTTAAGGATAATGCAGGCCCGGGCATGGGGTCTTGGGGAGAACAGGGTAACAGGGGCATTTCACACATTGGATGGAGGGCGGGCGCGTTGTTTGCCGCTTGCGGGCCGTAAGGTCGCAGTCCCATTCTATGCGAGGTCGTTGTCTTCGAGAAGTCCCTACACCCGACAAGCGTCATGCTAGCAATTGCAGCGTTTCGTATTCGATTTATTGGAGACAATTGATGATCAAAGTCAGAAAAACCATTCTGTGCGGCACCGCCCTTTCGGCGCTGGTGTTTGCCCTTCCGGCGCAAGCACAGATCACCATCGGTTTCGATCCGATCGAAGTTAACGACGGTGCTCCCGACGGGATCAACAATGGTGCAACGCTCGACACCAATGGTGGCAATATCGAACTTGGCGGGGGCGACATCTTCACCCAAGGTGGCGACATCAACGGTTTCAATGTGAGTGCATCGGGCAACCTGACCACTGGCAACGACCTGATCGTCGCAGACGCCGGCTCGTTCGGCGGCAACGTGTCGGTCGCACTCAATCTCGATGTCGATGGCTTCACCACCACCGATGGCATCACCAACGACGGCAATATCTCCACCACCACCCTCAGCGCGACTGGCAATGTCTCGGCGGGCAGCTTCACCGGCAATGTCACGGGTAATGTGACCGGCGACCTGACCGGCAACGTCACGGGTAATGTGACTGGCGACCTGACCGGCAATGTTACTGGTGGAACCGTTTCGGCCACCACACTTACCACTTCCGGTGATGCTGCCGTGGGCGGTGATCTTGTTGTGTTTGGCGACGTGGGTGTTGTCGGCGCGATCGGGGCTACCGATGCCTTTGTCGACAACAATTTGGTAGTTGACAATGATGCCTCCGTTGGCGGCGATCTGGCGGTAACCGGCGATGTGTCGGCCACCAACGGCAACTTTAGCGGCAGCGTGGATATCGCCGGCAACCTGGATGTCGACGGTGTAATCTTCTCCTCGACCTTCTCGGACGTCCTCATTGCCGATGACCTGACGGTTATTGGCGATGTGGCCGCAGAGGATGGCAGCTTCAGCGGCGATGTCGGTGTGGCGGGCACTTTGGCCGCGGGTGATGTGGAAACCGATCAGGTGACCTCGGCCACCGGCACGCTGACGCTCAGCTCGACCGGGCCGAGCAACATTGCCATCAACGAGGAAAGCATTGTGCTGCATGGCGGCTCGTCCTCGACCACGGTGACAATCGATGACAACGGCATCCTGGTGGAAGACACCACCAACGGTCAGACCTTCGCCCTTGATGATGCCGGCAACGGCACCTTCGCCGGCAACGTGGCGGCAGTGGATGGCAACTTCACCGGCAGCGTCAACGCACCGACCGTGAATGCCGATCAAGTGAATGCCGATGACGTAAACGCCAACACGGTCGACGCCAACACCGTCAATGCCGGGTCGGTCAACGCGACCACCGGCAACCTGGGCACGGTGAACGCCACGACCGGCAACATTGCCACGGTCAACGCCTCTGCCGTGAACTCCACCACCGCCACGATCGGCACGGTGAACGCCACCACCGCCAACGTCGGCACGGTGAACTTCAATGTGGCAAACGGCAACACGGCCAACATCGGCACGGTGAACTCTTCGGCAACGAACACCGGCACCCTTTTTGTCGCCAATAATGCCACGGTCGTTGGCAACCTCGACGTCGATGGTGTCACGACCACCGACGGCATCATCAACGATGGCAACATCGCCACCACCACGCTCAGCACCACCGGCAACGCCACCATCGGTGGCGATCTGGCTGTGGCTGGCCTCACCAATGCCAACGGCGGCCTGGCCACCAATGGTGCGAACATCACCACGGCCGGCGGCACGATCAACACCGGCGCAGGTTCGATCACCACGACGGGTGCGGTCAACGCCGGCTCGGCCACGGTGACCGGCCTGACCAGCACCGGCACGCTCACCACCACCGGCGCTGCCACGATCGGCACCTCGCTGGCTGTCGGCACCAGCATCACGGCTGGCGGCAACATCTCGACCACCAGCGGCGACATCGTCACCGTGACCGGTGACGTTGTGGCCGGCGGGATCCGTCTCGACAGCTCGACCGGCCGGATCACCGGTGTGTCGAACGGTGTTGCGGCGACCGATGCGGTCAACCTCGGCCAGCTTAACGGCGCAGTCACAACGCTGAACGCCCGCATCGATGCAACCAACCTGCGCGTGACGGACCTCGAAGGCCGCTCTGCACAGGCCTTCCAGGGTGTTGCCATGGGCTTCGCGATGAACGCTGCGCCGCTCAACCTCGCCAATGGCGAAGGCGGTATCGCAGTCGGCGGCGGCGTGTTCGAAGGTGAATACGCCGGTGCCGTCCGCGCCCAGTTCGTCACCGAAAACGGCTTTGGCATCGGTGCCAATATCGGCTTCTCGGAAGACGCGGTTGGCGGCGGCGTGGGTGCCAGCATCAAGTTCTGATCCTTTTCGGATACAGATCAGGAAAAATCGGTCGGCGGTCCTCCTCGGAGGGCCGCCGATCTGCTTTTCAAGGCAGGGATTCTGCGCCATGTTGCAGTGCAACCGCGGCCATGTGTGCCGGCGCAAAAGGAACCCCGCCGTGAGATATCTCCTCCCGCTTGCCGCGTTCGCCCTCCTCGCCTATCCCGCCGCCGCCCAGCGCCAGTCGCCCGAGGCAGTCGCCCGTGCCGCGCTGGAGAATGCTCCGGTGTTCGACGGCCATAACGACATGCCCGGCCAGTTGCGTGAAAGGTTCGGCAACGTCATCGGCAGTTTCGATTTCAACGACGGGATCGACGTACCGCCCAGCGGGTGGGGCAGCCCTTCGATGCACACAGACCTGCCGCGCCTGCGCCAGGGCCAGGTGGGTGCCCAGTTCTGGTCGGTCTATGTCTCGGCCAGCCTGCCCGGACCCGAAGCTGCCGTTGCGGTGATGGAGCAGATCGACGTGACGAAGCGGCTGATCGCCCGTTACCCCGACCAGCTCGAACTCGTGACCACGGCGGCCGAAGTCGAGGCGGCGATGCGGCGTGGCCGGATCGCCTCGATGATCGGGATGGAAGGCGGCAATGCGATCGCCGACAGCCTGGCGGTGCTGCGCCAGATGCACGCGCTGGGCGCACGCTATCTCACCCTCACCCATTCGGCCACGACCCGCTGGGCCGACAGCGCGACGGACGTGCCGCGCCACGGGGGCTTGAGCGAATTCGGCGTGCTGGTGGTGCGCGAGATGGCGCGGTTGGGCATGATGGTCGATCTCAGCCATGTCAGCGAGGAGACGATGCACGATGCGTTGGATGCCATCGGCGCGCCGGTGATCTTCAGCCACTCGGGCGCGCGGGCGGTGAACGGCCATGCGCGCAACGTGCCCGATAGCGTGCTCGAACGCCTGCCGCAGGAAGGCGGCATCGTGATGGTGGTGGGCTTGCCGGCCTTCCTCGACGAAGACCTGCGCCAGCACGGCGCCAACCGGGCCGCCGAACAGGCGCGGCTCAACAACCTGTTCCTCGGCCAGCCGCAGGAAGTTGCCGCCCGTATGGCCGAATGGGACAGGGCGAATGCCGCGCCACTGGCGACGGTTTCGGACATGGCCGACCATATCGACCATGTCCGCGCGGTAGCGGGTATCGATCACATCGGCATCGGCGGCGACTATGACGGCATGGCCACGGGACCGGTCGGGATGGAGGACGTTTCGGGCTATCCCGCCCTGTTCACCGAACTGGCGCGGCGCGGCTATTCACGGACCGATCTGGAAAAGATCGCCAACCGCAATATGCTCCGGGTCTTGCGCGAGGTAGAGGCGCACGCTGCCAGCCTGACGGGCATGGCTCCACTCGAAACGCCGGTTAACTAGCTCGCCGCCAAAGGGCGCGGCTATTCCATGCCTTGGGTTACAGCGGGATCGGCGGTGCGATTCGTTTCATCTACGGTATCGCTTTGCGTCATTGCCGGGATGATCCACACGGCGGACATGGCGATCACGGCCAGGAGCAGGCTGAAGCCCAGCACATAGCGCACGATGCCCGGGGTGGATCCGGCACGCGCCTCGTTGGTTTCGGTATGAACTTCTTCTCCGCGGCGTTCCATTGTCGATCCCTTCAGTGGCCTGTTTGCCAGTGGGGAATCTACGGTTCACCGGGCGAATCGTTCCGTCGGGGCGGTGTCGGGGAACGCCGATCAGTCGCGCAGCAGCTCGTTGATGCCGGTCTTCGAGCGGGTCTGGGCGTCCACGGTCTTGACGATCACTGCGCAGTAGAGGCTGGGTCCGGGCGAGCCATCGGGCAGGGGCTTGCCGGGCATCGAGCCGGGCACGACCACGGCATAGGGCGGCACGCGGCCATAGTGGACCTCGCCCGTGGCGCGATCGACGATCTTGGTCGAAGCGCCGATGTACACGCCCATGGACAGGACTGCGCCTTCGCAGACCCGCACGCCTTCCACCACTTCGCTGCGCGCGCCGATGAAGCAGCCGTCCTCGATCACCACAGGACCGGCCTGAAGGGGTTCGAGCACGCCGCCGATGCCGACCCCGCCCGACAGGTGGACGTTTTTGCCGATCTGCGCGCAGGAGCCGACCGTGGCCCAAGTATCGACCATCGAACCATCGCCGACATTGGCGCCGATGTTGATGAAGCTGGGCATCACCACCACGCCGCGCCCAATGTGCGAACCACGCCGCACCACCGCGCCGGGCACGATGCGGAAACCCGCCTCGCGAAAGCGGTTCTCGCCCCAGCCGGCAAATTTGCTCGGCACCTTGTCGAATGCCGGAGCGCCAGCCGATCCGCCATCGACCACCTCGTTATCGTTCAACCGGAATGACAGCAGGACGGCCTTTTTCAACCACTGGTTGACCTGCCAGCCGCCCGAGCCATCGGGTTCGGCGACCCGCGCCTTGCCACTGTCGAGCAGTTCGAGCGCAGCTTCCACTACCTCGCGCACGTCAGTGCTGGCGGGTGTCACGCTGTCGCGTGCATCCCACGCCTGTTCGATGGCCTGTTCAAGATCGCCGCTCATGGTCTTTATTCCCCGTATTCATGGTCGGTGCAGGCGCTAGCTTGCACGGGCGGCCCACGCAACCGCGCGAATGGACACGGGCGCGAAAATGCGGCCATGTACGGAACCGGCAAGGAGGCATTGCATGAACATCTCACTTGTCTCCGGACTTGGGCGCCGCGCCCTGTTGCTGGCAGCTTGCGCAATGCTGGCATCCTGCGGTGGCAGCGGGCCTTCGACAGGTCTGCCGCCGCCGCCGCCCGCCCCAACGCCTACCCCTGCTCCGACACCTCCTCCAACGCCCACGCCGACACCCACGCCCACACCGACGGCCTTTCCCGAGGCCGCAGTTCCATCCACCTTCAACACAGCCGAATTCCGCAATTCCGACGGGCCTCGCCAGCACAATGCCCATGCCGCCTGGGCGGCGGGGCATACCGGGGAGGGCGTGACCATTGCGGTAATCGACACCGGAATCGACAGCGACAGCCCCGAATTCGCCGGACGGCTGGCGGCGTCCTCGATCGACCTTTATGCCTCGCGCAATGCGCTCGACGGGCCGGATGACCATGGCACGCTGGTGGCGATGGTGGCCGGTGCCGCACGCGACAGCACCGGAGTGCTCGGCATGGCCTGGGGCGCCAGCCTGATGGCCATCCGCGCCGACGAGCCGGGCTCCTGCGCCGCCGAAAGCGCCGGTTCGGCTGAAGACTGCTCATTCCTAGACGACGATATCGCCCGCGGGGTGGACCATGCCGTGGCCAATGGCGCACGGGTCATCAACATCTCGCTGGGTGGCGAGGGCGGAGCCAATGCCACTTTGCAGCAGGCCGTGCGCAATGCGGCCGATGCAGGCGTCCTGGTGGTGGTTGCAGCCGGGAATGACGGGGCGCCCGCGCTCGACGATTTCGGTCGCCAGATGATCGCTGCAGGCAACGGCGCGGTGGTCATGGTTGGCGCGGTCGATGAGCAATACCGGATGGCCGACTTTTCCAATCGCGCGGGCAATGACGGAGAGTTCTACCTCGCCGCGCGGGGCGAAGCGATCTGTTGCGTCTATGAGGATGGCGAGCTTTTCGTTGATGACGAGGGCTTTGCCTTTGTCGTTTCCGGCACCAGCTTTGCCGCACCCCAAGTGGCGGGCGCTGCGGCGCTGCTGGCACAGGCCTTTCCCAACCTTACCGGACGGCAGCTCGCTGATATCCTGCTGCGCAGCGCCTTCGATGCCGGGGCCAGCGGCACCGATAACGTGTTTGGGCGGGGAGTGCTGGATGTAAATGCGGCCCTCCAGCCCATCGGCGCGACATCGCTGGCGGGTGGCACCGGGGCTTTTTCGCTGAGCGAGGCGAGCGGCACCCTGTCGCCTGCCATGGGCGATGCCCTGGCCGGCAACGGCCTGACCACAGTGATCCTCGATGAATATGCCCGCGCTTTCGATGCCACGCTGGCGGGATCGTTCCGCAGCGCCAATCAGCGCAGTCTGCTGCATGGCGCGCTGGCGGGGCAGCACAGGCAGATGGGCGGCAGCAACGGACAGGCGTCGGTCGCCTTCACCGTGGATGGCAGCGGGCGGCCCGAAGCCCTGCGGCTGACCTCGGGTGAGGCGGAGAAGGCGCGGGTGCTGGCCGCGCGGGTTACCATGCAGCTTTCGCCGCAGGTGCAGTTCGGCTTTGCCTATGCGCAAGGGGCGGACGGGCTGGTGGCGCAGTTGCAGGGGCAGGATCGGCCCGCCTTCATGATCGCCGGGTCATCGGCAGGGGATACCGGGCTGGTAGAGCGCAGCGATGCCGCCTTTGCCCTGCGCCATCGGCTGGGCGCCTGGGGACTGACGGTCAGTGCGGCCAGTGGTGAGGCCTGGTCGGCAGCCGCCGACCGCAGCCTTGCAGCCCTGCGCGGGCAAGTACGGCGCGAGGGCGTGACTACCGCCGAGCTGGCGCTGGACCGAAGCTTTGGTGATTTCCAGACCGCGCTGGGCGTGAGCTGGTTGGGCGAGGAGGCGAGCCTGCTGGGCGCTTTCTTCCAGCCCGGACTGGGACTGGCGGGGGCCGACAGCCTGTTCGTCGATGCCTCGGCCCGATGGGCTCCGGACCCGCGCTGGCGGTTCCGCTTGAGTTACCGGCAGGGGCACACGGTTGCCCGGCAAAGCACAATCGTGGCGGCCGGATCCAGCCTGTCCTCGCGCGCATTTGCCTTCGATGTCGAGCGTCGCGGGATTTTTCATGGTCACGATGCGCTCGCCCTGCGGGTGTCCCAGCCCTTGCGGGTGGAGGGCGGATCGCTCGGCCTGTCGCTGCCTACGGGATGGGATTACGCCACCCTCAGCGCTTCGCGCGGGCTGCAATGGCTGTCTCTGGCGCCTTCGGGGCGGGAACTCGATGCGGAACTGGCGTGGCGCGGGGCCCTGTGGGGCGGACAGGCGGCGACAAGCGCTTACTGGCGGCGGGATCCTGGCCATATTGCGGACATGCCCGACGACAAGGGCCTGGCCCTGCGCTGGAGCCGCAGCTTCTAGGCCATCAGGCCTAGACCATCAGGTGGCGCACGAAATCGACGAGGCCGGTCTGGCGCGCGCGCTTCATCCGTTCGGCTTCCAGGATCGTGCGGACCTTGGTGAAGCAATCTTCGATATTGTCGTTGACCACGACATAGTCATAGCCGTCCCAGTGGCTGATCTCGTCCTTGGCGCGGGCCATGCGCCCGGCGACGACTTCGGCGCTGTCGGTTCCGCGCGAGCTCAGCCGGTGTTCCAGCTCGGCCAAGCTGGGCGGCAAAAGGAACACGCGGACCACGTCTGTCTCGGCCCGCTGGTAGAGTTGCTGGGTGCCCTGCCAGTCGATATCGAACAGGAAATCGCGGCCTTCCTTCAGGCCAGCCTTGATCTGTGCCTTGGGCGTTCCGTAACAATTGCCGAACACCCGCGCCCATTCAAGGAACTCGCCATCTTCCACCATGCGGTCGAATTCGGCCTGGTCGGTGAAGATGTAGTCCTTGCCCGCCACTTCTCCCGGCCGCATCGGTCGCGTGGTGACCGAGACCGACATGCCGATGCCCGGCACTTGCTCCAAGAGCTTGCGGGCAATCGTGGTCTTGCCCGCGCCTGATGGCGACGATAGGATGAACATCAGCCCGCGGCGGGGGAGGTGGGCGGAATCGGCCATGCCCGCTCCTGCACAGCAGCGGGCCATTTTTCAAGTGCGGCGCAAGATCAATCCTCGGACATCTCGAGCAGTTCGGCATCGCCTTCGCGCGTGGCCTGGTGGCGTGACTTGCCGCGTTCGTACAGCAGCTTGGCGGCAATTCCCGTGCCCACCAGCATGGCACCGGGTATCGAGTTCGTTGCCAGCCGGGCCACTGCGACCGAGACCAGCGTCCGGCCAAGCGAGCGGTTGTGCACGATCTCGCGCGCCGTGTCCTTGCCATAGCGCTGCTTGAGAAAGCCACGCTGGACAACGCGCCGCAGCAGGTAGGAACCTGTCCGCATAACGATATCGGCCAGCAGCAGGTTGGTGGCAGGATTGTCGGTAACCCCGGGGACTTCGGCTGCGGGTCGGCTCACGCCTTTCCCTGTATTCTTGCCTGTGCGTCGCGCCATCGGTTGGGTCCCTTGAACTACTTCTTCCTTCCGAAATCCACGGAAACGACATTCGATCCATCATCCGCCTTTACAACCGGACCGCCATCGCCGCCGCCATTGGGGCCGTCGTTTTCCGGATCATCGTGGTCGGTCGGTTCGACATCGGTCGTGGCGGCCTGGAACTGCAGACCGAAGTCGACCGCCGGATCGACGAAGGCAGTGATCGCGGCAAAGGGAATGATCAGCTCCGCCGGACGCTGGTTGAATGACAGGCCGACCGAAAAGCCGGTATCGCCTACCTTCAGGCCCCAGAACTTGTTCTGCAGAACGATCGTCATCTCGTCGGGGAAACGCTCGCGCAGGTCGGTGCGCAGTTGCACACCCGGCGCAGTCGTCTTGAAGGTGATGTAGAAGTGGTGCGCGCCGGGCAGCATGCCGCCCGAAGCTTCCACTTCGCCCAGCACGCGACCGACCACGGCACGCAGGGCTTCCTGCACGATCTCGTCGTAAGGGATCAGGCTGTCGAGATTATCCTGGCTCATATCGCAAGCTAGGTGACTATCGCGGGGCCGTTGGTCAAGGCGCAAAGCGACGGTCATCCACTGCGAGTCTCTTGCATGGGCGGCGCCGCGTCTTATAGGCAGGGCCATGAGAACCGGCAGGACAGAGCGCAAGACAGCCGAAACCGATATCCTTGTCGAAGTGAACCTCGACGGGACGGGCACCTATGACGTGTCCACCGGGATCGGCTTCCTGGATCACATGATCGAGCAATTCAGCCGACACTCGCTGATCGACGTGACGCTGAAAGTGCGGGGCGACCTGCATGTGGACCAGCACCACACCACCGAAGACAGCGGCATCGCGCTCGGCCAGGCCTTGGCGCAGGCGATCGGCGACAAGGCCGGGATCGGCCGCTATGGCGAGGCGCATTCGCCGATGGACGAGACGCTGGCCCGCGTGGTGCTGGACATCTCGGGCCGCCCATACCTCGTATGGAAGTGCCGCTTCACCCAGGAAAAGCTGGGCGAGTGGGACACCGAACTGATCGAGCACTGGTTCCATTCGGTGGCCCAGGCTGCGGGCCTGACGCTGCACTGCCAGCTGCTCTACGGCCAGAACAACCACCACATCTGCGAAGCCATGTACAAGGGACTTGCCCGCGCCATGCGCCAGGCGGTGGAACTGGACGCGCGCAAGGGCGGGGCCGTGCCCAGTACCAAGGGGCAGCTTGGTGGCTGAAGCGATCGCTTTGATCGACTACGGCGCGGGCAATCTTCACTCGGTTCACAATGCGCTGATGGCGGCAGGTGCGGAGCGGATTGCCGTGACCGCCGATCCCGAGCTGGTACTCGGCGCCCACCGGATCGTGCTGCCGGGGGTCGGCGCCTTCGGGGCCTGCGCGGCGGGGCTGTTCGGCATTCCAGGCATGGCCGAGGCGCTGGAGCAGCGGGTGATGCGCGATGGCGTGCCGTTCCTCGGCATCTGCGTGGGCATGCAACTGATGGCCACCCGCGGGCTGGAGCATGGCGAGACTGCCGGCCTTGGCTGGATCGCGGGCGATGTGAAGCTGGTCGAGCGGACCGATCCCGCCATCAAGATCCCCCACATGGGCTGGAACGATGTTGCTCCCACTCCGCACCACGATGGTGCCGAATTGATCGAGCCGGGTGAGGCCTATTTCCTCCACTCCTACCACTTCGCTGCCGAAAATGGCCGCGACATTGCCGCGATGACCGATCACGGCGGCGGGCTGGTGGCGGCAGTGGCGCGCGACAACCTGCTGGGCGTGCAGTTCCACCCGGAAAAGAGCCAGAAGTATGGCCTGGATCTGCTCGCCCGCTTCCTTGAGTGGAACCCCCAATGATCGTTTTTCCCGCTATTGACCTGAAGGCCGGGCAGGTCGTGCGCCTGTCCGAAGGCGATATGGACCGCGCCACTGTCTATGGCGACAATCCCGCAGCCCAGGCGTTGCTGTTTGCCGAGGCCGGCGCGCAGCACCTCCACGTGGTCGATCTCGACGGCAGCTTTGCCGGTCGGGCCGAGAACCGCGAGGCGGTGGAAGCCATTGTCGCCGCATTCCCCGGCTATGTGCAGCTTGGCGGCGGCATCCGCACGCGCGCGGCGGTGGAAGGCTGGTTCGAGCTGGGCGTCGCGCGTGTGGTGATGGGCAGCGCCGCGCTGAAGGACCCCGAATTCGTCAAGGACATGGCGAAGGAATTCCCCGGCGGCATCGTCGTGGCAGTGGATGCCAGGGACGGCATGGTCGCGACCGAGGGCTGGGCCGAGGTATCCGATGTCGAAGTGGTCGATCTCGCCCGCCGGTTCGAGGATGCGGGCGTTGCCAGCCTGCTGTTCACCGACATCGGCCGCGACGGCCTGTTGAAGGGCGTGAATATCGAGGCGACCGTGGACCTGGCGCGCCGGGTGGACATTCCGGTGATCGCCAGCGGCGGCGTGAAGGGGCTGGACGATATCCGCATGCTGGCGCTGCACGCGGTGGACGGGATCGAAGGTGTAATCACGGGCCGCGCGATCTACGAAGGCAAGCTGGACCTGGCGACGGCGATTGCCATAGCCGGGCGCGGGTAGGGGACGGTCATGAGCGAAATCATCGCCGCGCTGATCGCGGGAATGGCCTGCCTCTATTCGCTGGCCTATGTCGGGCAGGCGCTGAGAAGCGGGGCGGCGCACTTTTCCGGACGGCAGGTGATGCGCACCGGCAAACCTGCGGCATATTGGGGGCTGGTGGCATTCTTTGCCCTGGTCGTGGTGCTTTCGGCCATCGTCTTCTACAATCTCATGGGCAACATCGGCGGGAACTCGACAAGATGACCGTCCGCATCCGCGTCATACCCTGCTTGGACGTGCGCGACGGGCGCGTGGTCAAGGGCGTGAATTTCGTCGACCTGAAGGACGCCGGTGATCCGGTGGAGCAGGCGCAAGCCTATGACGCGGCTGGGGCGGACGAATTGTGCTTCCTCGACATTTCCGCCAGCCATGAAGGGCGCGGCACCCTGCTCGATATCGTGCGGCGCACGGCGGAAGTGTGCTTCATGCCGCTGACCGTTGGAGGCGGGGTCCGCACGGTGGAGGATGCCCGCGCACTGCTGCTGGCTGGTGCAGACAAGGTGGCGGTCAATTCCGCTGCGGTCAGCCGCCCCGAAGTGGTGGACGACATCGCGCAGAAAATGGGCAGCCAGTGCGTGGTCGCCAGCGTGGATGCGCGCTGGGTGCATGACCACTGGGAAATCTTCACCCATGGCGGCCGCCGCGAAACCGGGATCGATGCGGTGGAACACGCCATCCGTCTCGCCGAACTGGGTGCGGGCGAACTGCTCGTCACCTCTATGGACGGAGATGGCACGCAGAAGGGCTATGACCTGAAGCTCACCCGCACCATTGCCGATGCCGTCAGCGTGCCGGTGGTGGCGAGCGGCGGGGTGGGCAACCTGCAACACCTGGTCGACGGCGTGACCGAGGGCCATGCCAGCGCGGTGCTGGCCGCCAGCATTTTCCACTTCGGCACCCACACCATCGCCGAGGCCCATGCCGCCCTGCGCGCTGCCGGACTTCCTGCACGATCCTGATCGCCCTCTTAGGGATATTTATCCAAGCAGTCCCACGACGGGACGTTAAGACTTGGCCGATTGCGGGAATCGCCGCGCGATGGCCAAGCACAATGCATGATCGCCCGCATCCTTTTGATCCTCTCGCTCAGCCTGGTGTTGTTCGCGGCGCCGGCCAGCGCCGCCTCCGCGAGCGCGCAGGTGCCCGAGGGTAACAGCCTGACGCTGTTCGCGCTGGGCCTGGCGGGCCTGTTCCTTGGTCGCCGCTTTTCCATGCGCAAGAAGGACGATCCGCAGGATTGAGCCGCTTGACCTTGCGGCGCGGGGGAAGCATCCCCTGCCGATGGATATTCTCGACCAGCTGGAACAGGTGATCGCCGAACGGCGCACCGCAAGTCCCGACGAAAGCTACGTGGCCAAGCTCCACGCCCGCGGCTTGCCGCTCATCGCTCGCAAGCTGGGCGAGGAAGGGGTGGAGGCTGCTGTCGCCCTGCTCTCAGGCAGTGATGAGGAGCTGGTGGGCGAGGCAGCGGACATCGTGTTCCACCTGCTCGTCGCCCTCAACGCCCGCGGCCTGGGCTTGGCCGATGTCCGCGCCGAACTGGCGCGGCGCGAAGGGGTTTCGGGGCTGGACGAGAAAGCGGCGAGGGGGGCAGGCTGATGGCCGTGGACGCAACCTTGCCCTACGATCCCGGCAACATCTTTGCCAAGATCCTGCGCGGCGAGATCCCGTGCAACAGGGTATACGAGGATGAGCATGCGCTCGCCTTCCACGATATCGCCCCGCAGGCGCCGGTCCATGTGCTGGTGATCCCCAAGGGCCAATGGGTAAGCTGGGATGACTTCTCGGCGGGCGCGAGCGAGGCCGAGATTGCCGGGTTCGTGCGCGCTGTTGGCACGGTGGCGCGCCAGCTCGGACTGGTGGAGCCGGGCTATCGGCTGCTGGCCAATGTGGGGGCCAGTGGCGGGCAGGAAGTGCCGCATCTCCATGTCCACCTGTTCGGTGGAAAGCCGCTTGGCCGGATGATCGCCGGATAGGCCGATTGGGGCTTGTCGCACGACTCGTCCCACGTGTAAGGCGGTTCGTCTATGAAAAGCGTGCCAGAACCTGCTTCGGGACTGTTTGATGGTGCGCGCCACCTCTTCCCGCTGCGCGTCTATTACGAGGATACGGACCTCTCCGGCCTAGTCTATCACGCCAACTACCTCAGGTTCTGCGAACGCGCCCGGTCGGACATGTTGCGGGTGCTGGGAATAGACCAGCGGGCCGCGCACGAGGACGGCGCAGGAAACTATGCCGTGGCCGAAGCGAACATGCGCTTTTTCGCGCCCGCGCGGCTCGATGATTCACTTGTCGTTCAAACAGACCTTGCTGAATTGCGGGCCGCCAGCGTCCGGCTGGTGCAGCGTGTGGTCCGAGGGGAGGAACTGCTGGTGGAACTTGCCATCCGTGTGGGCTTTATAGCCCCTAGCGGTCGTCCGCGCCGCCAGCCCGACGCATGGCGCGCCGCGTTCGACCAGTTCTATCGGCCCAATTCCGCTTCATCCCAGTGAAAGAAACTGCATGACTTCGTTCGATATCCTGTCTGCCGCCGGTGCCATTGCCCCCACCAGGCTCGATCCGGTCGAGCTGTTCCTCGATGCCGACTTCGTGGTGCAGCTGGTGATTGTCGGGCTGGTGCTGGCATCGGTCTGGGTGTGGACGATCATCTTTGCCTTCTCCTCCCGCATGGCAAAGACCCGGCGGGCCTGCACTGCATTCGAGCAGGAGTTCTGGCAGCATGACGATCCCGAGGCGCTGATCGCCCGGGCCAAGAGTGAGAATCCTTCGGGCCGGGTGGCGGCCGCAGGGCTGGGCGAATTCCGCCGCTCCACCAAGAAAGGTATCCGCAACGCCACCGCCACCCAGGCGCGGATTGCCCAGGCAATGGATGGACAGGTGGCGGTCGAGGCCGACAAGCTGGCCGAGCGGCTCAACTTCCTTGCCACCACCGGCGCGGTTGCGCCGTTTGTGGGCCTGTTCGGCACGGTCTGGGGCATCATGAACAGCTTTTTCCAGATCGGCCTGCAGAACAATTCCAGCCTCGCCGTGGTGGCGCCGGGCATTTCCGAGGCGCTGTTCGCCACGGCGATCGGCCTTGCCGCAGCCATCCCGGCGGTGATTGCCTACAACCGCTTCTCGTCCAGCGTGGACGCTTTCGAGGCGCGGCTGGCCCGCTTTGCCGACAAGGTCCAGGCCCAGGTCAGCCGCGAGATGGAGGCCGCCTGATGGCGATGGGCCTCAACTCGTCCGGTCGTAAGCGCGGGCGCTCCAGTCGCCGCGCGCCGATGGCCGAGATCAACGTCACGCCCTTTGTGGACGTGATGCTGGTGCTGCTCATCATCTTCATGATCACCGCCCCGATGCTGGCCAGCGGGGTGCCGGTGGACCTGCCCGAAAGCCGCGCCAATCCGATGGAGCAGGACGTGGACCAGGTGACCGTGTCGATCGACGAGTCCGGCTTCATCTATGTTGACGAGACGCTGATCGAGGCGGGCGAATTTCCTGTCGCGCTCGAACAACTGGCCTCGACGCGCTCAACGGCGGAGATGCCGGTGGTGACCCTGCGGGCCGATCGCGGCCTCGATTATGGCCGGGTGATGGCGGTGATGGGCGAGCTCAACCGTTCCGGTTTCAACCAGGTCACGCTGGTCACCAGCGGTTCATCCGAAGCGCCATAGCCCCAGGGAGAGCATGGAAGCCTACGCCAACCTTTCGCGCGAAGAACGCCTCGGCCTGCTGGTAGCGGGTACGGCGCACGTTGCGCTGATGCTGGCCTTCGTGCTGCACGACAAGTCGGTCGAGCCGGTTCCCCGGACTGAGCGGATCACGGTGAGCCTGGCGACCGATGTGAGCCTGCAATCCACCGCGCCCGATCCTTCTGCCGAACCTGCCGCCGCACTCGCGCCGGAGATCGCGCCCATTCCCGAGCCCGAAGTGCTGCAGGCCCCGCCACCGCCGCCCGTACCGCGCCCGGTGCAGACCCAGGCCCCGCGCCCCACGCCAACTCCCACTGCCACACCGACGCGGCGGGCAACGCCTACACCCACGCCGACAGCCACCCAGGCTCCGCGGCCAACGCCAACGCCGACGGCGCGCCCCACTCCCGCTCCAACCGCAACCCCCACCCGCGCCACCGGCAGCCGGGTGAACGAGAACTTCATGCAGGGGATGAGTGACAGCACGGGCGATCGCGGCTCGCCGGGTGAAGTAGCTTCCCCTGCTGTGCGCAGTTCGATCGTTAGCGCAATCAACCGGCAGTTGAAGCCGCACTGGAACCCCCCGTCAGGGGTCGGCGTTGACCAATTGGTGACCGTCGTTGCCTTTCGCCTCAATCGGGACGGCACAGTGGCCGGGACACCGCGAGCACTGCGGACCGACGGGGTCAACGACAACAATCGCGCTCAGGTTGCCCGGCATCAGGAACAGGCGGTTCGCGCCGTAAGACTTGCAGCACCATTCAACCTGCCGGAAACTTATTATTCGATCTGGCAGGATCTGGAATGGAACTTTGACAACAGGTTGGCCCAATGATGAATCATAAGAATCTCTCCATCGTCCTTGTCGGCCTGCTGGCTGCAGTGTCCTCCCCAGCTCTGGCGCAGCAACCCCAATCGCCTGCGGTGACAGTGCCTGAAGCGCTCGGCAGCGAAGGAGCGAGCAGTGGTCCCCTGACTGGCACAGTCACCGCCGACGCGTGGAACGACCTCGGCATTGCCATCGCCAGCTTCGCCACCAACGAGGACGTGCCCACCGCCGCCAATGCCAGCGGCACTGCGGCGCTCGGCCATGAACTGGCGCGCGTGGTCTATAACGACTTGCGCAACAACGGCCTGTTCCGTCCGGTCGGCCCCGATGCCCTGCCGCGGCCAAGCTTTACCCAGATCACCAATCCGGCCTGGCCCACCTGGCGCGGGCGCAGTGCCGAAATGCTGGTGCAGGGCTATGTGCGGCCAAACCCCGACGGCCGCCTGACCGTCGGTTGCTATCTCTATGACGTGGTGCTGGAAGACGAGCTCATCCGCGATGGCTGGGTTGTCGCCCCGGCCGACTGGCGCCGCGCCGCGCACCGCTGCGCCGACATGGTCTATTCGCGCCTGTCGGGCGAAAGCCCGTTCTTCGACAGCCGCATTGCCTATATCGCCGAGACAGGGCCGAAGGAAAACCGCGTCAAGCGCCTCGCCATCATGGACAGCGACGGGGCCAACCACCGCTTCATCACCAATGGCCAGTCCACCGCTCTGACCCCGCGCTATTCACCCGATTACACCCGCATCGCCTATCTGTCCTATGCCGACGGCAATCCGCGCATCTACATCTACGATATCGACAGCGGGCGGCAGCGGCTGGTGGCCGAAACCGGCGGGCCGACCTTTGCTCCGCGCTGGAGCCCGGACGGGCGCTATATCCTCTATTCGATGGCCACGGCCGGCAATACCGACATCTACCGCGTTCCTGCGGCAGGCGGCACGCCGCTGCGCCTCACCACTTCGCCGTCGATCGAGGTCGGTGGATCCTATTCGCCCGATGGCAGCCAGATCGTGTTTGAAAGCGATCAGTCGGGCACCCAGCAGTGCTACATCATGAATGCGGATGGATCGAACCAGCGCCGCATCAGCTTCTTCGGCGGGCGCTGTGCCACGCCCGAATGGAGCCCGCGCGGAGACCAGATCGCCTTCACCCACATCGTGGGCGATTTCCACATCGGGGTGATGGATACCAATGGCCGCAACATGCGCACATTGACCAACGGCTGGCAGGATGAGGCCCCGACCTGGGCCCCCAACGGCCGCATCATCCAGTTCTTCCGCACTGAACGCAATTCCGGCGAAACGTCGATCTGGCAGGTCGACCTGACCGGCCGCAACGAGCGCCGCCTGAATACTCCGGTCGGCGCATCCGACCCGGCGTGGGGGCCAGTCCTGCCCTAATTTTGTTCCCTTTTCCGGTTTATTGCCGGGAATGTTCGTTACGTTTGAATATAACAGAGGAGACTGAGATGAAGAAAAGTGCCCTTATCGGCGTCGCCATTGGCGTTCTGGCGCTGGCGGCCTGTTCCAAGAAGCCGCCGGCTGAATTGCCGCCTGTGCAGCAGACGGGTGCACCAAGCACCTCAACGCCAACACCCACTCCTGCGCAGTCGACAGCGCCTGCCCCAGGTTCGCAGGCGCACTTCGCTGCTGCCATGTCTGGCCGTGACGTGATCTATTTCGATACCGACATGTACAACATCGACAGCGAGGATGCCGCCGCCCTGCGCGCCCAGGCCGAATACCTGCTGCAGCACACCAGCGCCCGCGCCACGGTGGAAGGCCATGCCGACGAACGCGGCACCCGCGAATACAACCTCGCCCTGGGTGAGCGCCGCGCCAATGCGGCCAAGAACTACCTGGTCAGCCTGGGCGTTCCCGATGCCCGCGTGCGCGTGGTCAGCTATGGTGAAGAGCGCCCGGCTGCCACCGGTTCGAATGCGGAGGCATGGGCCCGCAACCGCCGCGCGGTCACGGTGATGATCCAGTGATCAGTCGGCAATAGCCGAATGGATTGAAAAACCGGCGGGCGCGTGGATTTCGGTCTGCGCGCCCGTTGGCATCTGGCCCGACGTTGCCGAAAGCGCGAAAGCGGCCATCGCGAACACGCTGAAAGCGGCGGAAATGGCGAGTTGCTTGCTCATATCGGATATCCGTTGGTTGGACCTGCGATCGGCAGATAGGTCTGCTCCGCCATATTGCAATGCAGCATCGGGTAAGCAATTGTAACCGGGACTTAGGGGCATGTGGAGTTCAGGATGGCATTCGGGAGGTTACATGTTGCGCCTCCCGCGCCTATAACCGCCCGATGCTCAAGGAAAAGACGTACTGATGGCGCGATCGGGTCGATCGATGGATTGGGGTTTCCCGCGTTGGCGCGCCTATGGTGCCGGACGCGAGGCGGTGGAAGTGCGCATCTGCGACCGTCACCTGTGTACCGAAAAGGGCGATTGTCCCGCGCCCAAAAGCCCCAACTCCAAGGACCGCTGGTATTTTTGCCAGAAGCACGCGGCCGAATACAATCGCAACTGGGACTATTTCGAGGGTCTCGACAAGGAAGAAGCCGAGGAACGCGCCCGCACCGAACAGCGCGACAACGCCGGCTACTCCGAAGCCCAGCACTATGGCTGGGGCGGCAGCGGCGATGGCACCCGCAGCCGTGACGAGATGCGCGCGCTGGAAGTGCTCGGCCTTGAAACCGATGCCACGTTCGAGGACGTGAAGAAGGCCTGGCGCGCCCGGGCCAAGGAACTGCACCCCGATGTGCGCCCCGGTGACGAAGCGGCGGTCAAGGCGTTCCAGGCCTGCCAGCTCGCCTATGAAGTGCTCCGCCAGGGCGAGGAGCGGCGCGAGTGGAAGGGCTGAGGGCTTTCCCCTATCCACCAAGTGCAGGACCATTGACCATGATCGGCTAGGGCATCTCCCGGAACTTGGGGAGAATGCCTGAATGTCGGACTATCCGTTGCTGGCCATGGCGCTGTTTGCCGCCGGCATGGTGGCGGCCGGCGTTCCCCTGGGCCTGATGATCCGCCGACTGCGTCGGCATTCGGATGCCATGGCGCAGTTCCTCGCTTCGATGAGCCACGATATCCGCACGCCGATGAACGGCGTTCTCGGCTTTGCCGACCTGTTGCGGCAGCAGGGCCGGTTGACCGCCGCCCAGCGCGCCAGCGTCGATCACATCGCCGAAAGCGGCCAGGCCATGGTGCGCCTGTTGAACGATATCCTCGATTTCTCCCGCGCCGAGGCCGGGCGTCTGGAGCTGGAGCAGGGCGAGGTCGCGCTGTACGACGAGCTGGCCTATTGCACCGCCATGTTCCAGCCGCGTGCGGCGGAGAAGGGCATCGCCATCCGTTGCACCATCGACCCCGATGTGCCGCCGCGCATCATCGGCGATTCACTGCGGCTGCGGCAGGTGTTGCTCAACCTTGTTGGCAATGCGGTGAAGTTTACGGACAGCGGCAGCGTGGCACTCAAAGTGCAGGCGGCGCGCGGTCGGTTCGGCACGCACTTGCTGATCGAAGTGGCGGATACCGGCCGGGGCATCGCGCCTGAAGCGCTGGGGCGGATATTCGAGCGCTACCAGCAGGCGGACAGCAGCGTAGCGCGTGAGCATGGCGGATCGGGGCTGGGGCTCGCCATTTGCCGCCAGCTTATCACCCTGATGGACGGGCGGATCGAGGTTGTCTCGGAGCCGGGCAGCGGGACGACCTTTGCCGTCCACCTGCCGGTGCGGGAGATTGCCGGGGCTGCGCCGGTGAAGAAGCTGCGGCTGGCGACTGCTGCCTAGATCCCCGCAACCAGCCAGCAGACAGACACGATCAGGAACACGCCCGCGATATCGAGCAGCAGACCGGCGCGCACCATGCTCGCCAGCGGCACGCGGCCCGTCGCCCAGGCGATGGCGTTGGGGCCGGTCCCCGCGGGCAGCATGAAGCCCCAGCTCGCCGCCAGCGCGGCAGGCATGGCCAGCAGCATGGGATCGCCGCCCAGCGCAATGGCGAGGCTGGCGACCACGGGCATGATGCCGCTCGCCGTGGCGACATTGCTGGCAAATTCGGTGACGAGGATGACCAGCGCCACCAGCGCCAGGGCCACCACGAACATCGGCACTCCCGCCAGCGGCAGCAGAGCCTGTCCCAGCCAGGTGGCAAGGCCGCTCTTGGTCATGCCCGCCGCCAGCGCCAGCCCGCCGCCGAACATCATGATGACCGCCCAGGGCGCGCGGTCGGCTTCCTTCCAAACCAGCATCCGCCGCCCGGTGCCATCGGGCAGCAGGAACAGCGCGAGACCGGCGATCACGGCGATGGTTCCGTCGGTCAGCGAGCCAGCGGGCAGCAGCGGCACCAGCAGCGGTTGCAGCAGCCAGGCCATGAAGGTAAGCGCCACCAGCGGAACCAGCCGCCGCTCGGGCGCGGTCCAGGCGCTGTGGGTGTCGATCGCGGCGCGGGCTGCGGCAAGGTCGAACGGGTGCTCTCCCACGCGGCAGACCTTGAGCACGATGAAGGCCGCCAGCGGCACGCCAAGGATCACGATGGGCAGGCCGAACAGCGTCCATTCGGCAAAGCTGATACGCAGGCCGATGGTCTGGTCGAGCAGGCCGACGGCAATGGCATTGGTCGGCGATCCGACAATGGTGCCGAGCCCGCCGATGGAGGCGGCAAAGGCGATGCCGATGGGCAGGGCGCCCGAAAGGCCGCTCTTGCATTCGGGGTCCGATAGCCCCCCACCCGCCAGCACGGCGAGCGCCATCGGCATCATGATAAGCGCGGTCGAGGTGTTGGAGATCAGCATCGAGAGCAGCGCCGCGCTCGCCATGAAGGCCAGCAGCAGCCGCCCGCCGCTCCCTTTGGCGGAGCTGCCCGGCCGGTCCACCGTGCGCAGGATGGCCAGCGACAGGCGGCGGTGGAGGCCGGTCCGCTCGATGGCGAGGGCGAGGAAGGCCCCGCCCAGGATCAGGAACAGGATGTCCGAGTAATAGGTCGAGGCGGTTTCCGCCGCAGTCGAAATCCCGGCGAAGGGCAGGATCACGAAGGGGATCAAAGCCGTGGCCGTCAGCGGCACGGCTTCGGTCATCCACCAGGCCGCCATCCACACCACCAGCCCGGCCACGATCCACGCCTCTGCCGGCATGGTGCCGGGCGCGGGGAGGACGAGGGTGGTGGCAAATCCGGCCAGGCCGATCCAGAAGCCGATACGGCTGGCTGTCATGCGAAATTGCCTCCCTCTGCCGCCATCCTAGCGGGCAGCGGCGAGGGGGCAAGAGCGCTTACTTGGGTGAGAGCACCATGACCATCTGGCGGCCTTCGAGGCGCGGGAAGCTTTCCACCTTGGTGGTTTCGCCCATGTCTTCCTGCACCCGCTTGAGCAGGTCCAGGCCGAGGTGCTGGTGGGCCATTTCGCGGCCACGGAAACGCAGCGTGACCTTCACCTTGTCGCCGTTGTCGATGAACTTGTTCATCGCCTTCAACTTCACGTCATAGTCGTGATCGTCGATGTTCGGACGCACCTTGATCTCCTTGATCTCCTGCGTCTTCTGGCTCTTGCGGGCGAGGTTGGCCTTTTTCTGCGCCTCATAGCGGAACTTGCCGACATCGAGGAACTTGCACACCGGCGGGTCCGCGTTGGGCGAGACTTCAACGAGGTTCAGCCCCACAGAGGCCGCCTGCTCGATCGCTTCATTGGTGTACATGACGCCGATATTTTCGCCCGCCTCGTCAATGACGCGAACCTTGTCGGACTGGATGAGCTGGTCGAAACGGGGGCCGGACTTGACCGGCGGCGCCATCATGCGGCGGGGTGGACGTGGTATGGGTATGCTCCTGCAATTGCTGTCGAAGCGCGCTATGTAGGGGGAAAGTGGCCCGCGCGCTAGTGGGGACATGGCGCGCGCCTCCGGTTGACCTGCGCCGTGGCCCCGCCACCACAATGCCCGCACCGCCTGCGCGGACAAAGGTGACACAAGTGACACCCTGTCACCTTTGTTTTGCGCCAGAAAAGCGCTTTCTATCAGCGCGTTGAATACCGGCGGACAAAGTGACACCGTCCCGGGAGAAACATGCATTTCGGGCCTTTTCATCATGCCCGCCAGCTAGGCCGGTTGCAGGCCTGTAGGAAAGCCTCGCGACATTCCGCTGCGGGCAGGCTCATGCTAGGGGCCACGCCATGACCAGCATCACCTGCCTCTGCGGCCAAGTCCGCATCGAAACCGCCCGCCTCCCCGACTACCTGAACGATTGCAACTGCGCGCTGTGCCGCAAGTCCGGCGCGCGCTGGGGTTATTTCGCTCCCGCCGATGTGACCGTTGAAGGTGTCACGGCCACTTTCGTCCGCGCCGACAAGGAGTATCCTTCTGCCGAACTGCACTTCTGCGCCGCTTGCGGCAGCACCACCCATTTCCGCCTCACGCCCGCCGCGCAGGAAAAGCACGGCGATGTGGTCACCGGCGTAAACCTGCGGCTGGCGGAAGATGGCGACCTTGCGGGCGTGGAAGTGCGCTTCCCCGATGGCGCACACTATGCGGGCGAGGGCGAGGTACCCTACCTGCGGGGACCGGTTACGCTCTAGGGTCAGGACCCAATAACCGCACCATCGAGGTTTGAGTCAAAACGGCTCAGTGCAAGGAAGGAAGCCGCAGGAATATACCCATATTTCAAGGCTTCCTGACGCAGCAATGGGCCGTTTTGGCCAAATCCCTTCGGGACGTCGGAATGGCTTCCATCTCGAACCGAAACGGCCTTGGAAAGGCATCCAGCCTTCCCGGCGGCCCTTTCAGTCCGAAATGTTCGCCATTCCGACGCCTCGATGGTGCGGTTAATGGGTCCTGACCCTAAGCCGCCCGCCACAGTGGAAAGCGCGCGAGCCGCTCGCCTGCCGGAACCACCGCGTCGATCGCGTTTGCAGGCTGCATGGCGGCAAGGATCGCCGGATCGGCCGCATCCATGCCCCCTGTCAGCGAGCCGAAGGCGGGCAGGATCATCCGGCCCGAGCCCCCATCGCAAGCGCTGATCACCGTGCAGGGGCGGCGGATCGACCGCTGGCGCACTTTCAGTTGCAGGCGCGGGTGGAAATGGCCGGAAAGCTCGGGCCGTGTCTCGCCCGCCTTGGCATGGTGGCGCAGGACCAGCCCCGCCAGTTCCAGCTCGTCCACGAAATTGCCCCCCACCGTGGCTGGTGCATGGTCATGGTGTTTGCTGTCGTGATTGCCGGTGATCCACACCATGTCGAGCGCACGGGTCAGCGCATCGAGCATCCCCGCCGCATGGGGCTCCAGCCGCAGCGCGCCTGCGCCATCGTGGAAATTGTCGCCCAGCGTATAGATCCGCCGCGCGCCGGTTTCCTTGACCAGCCCCGCCAGCATTTCCAGCGTGGCGCGGCTGTCATAGGGCGGCAGCATCTGGCCGGTGCGGGCATAGTAGCTGGATTTCTCCAGGTGCAGGTCCGCCACCAGCAGGGCATTCTCGCGCGGCCAGAACAGCGCTCGCGCGCCCGCCAGGCGGAACTCCTCCCCGCAAAAATCGAAAGCGAACGAAACAGGAACCATGCCCTTGCACTTGCCTGTTCGGACCGCGCTTGACAACCCCCTCCCGCTTGCGGGAGGGGTAGCGAGACTTGCATGGGCGCAAGCCCGTGCCTAGTCGCAGCGGGGTGGGCGCTGCGCCCGCCCGCCATGCCCACCCCCAGCCCCTCCCGCAAGCGGGAGGGGGGAGACCGAAATGACCGACTGGACCAATCAAACCGCCGAGGCCCGCGCCTGGTTCGAAGCCCTGCGGGACCGCATCTGCGCCGCGTTCGAGGCGATCGAGCGCGAGGCGGGATCGGATGCGAGCTTTGAATACCTCGCCTGGGACCGCGAGACCGATGACGGCGCCGATGGCGGCGGCGGCGTGCGCGGGGTGATGAAGGGCAAGGTGTTCGAGAAGGTCGGCGTCAATGTCTCGACCGTGTCGGGCGAATTTGCCCCCCAGTTTGCCGGCACGATCAACGGTGCCAGCGTGGACAACCCCGGCTTTACCGCCACCGGCATTTCGCTGGTCGCCCACATGGCCAACCCGCACGTGCCTGCGGTCCACATGAACACCCGTTTTTTGACGACACAGGCCGCATGGTTCGGCGGCGGGGCGGACCTCAATCCGCCACTGCCATACAAGGAAGACACCGAGGCCTTCCACGCCCGTTTCCGCGCCGCCTGCGCCGCGCACAACCCGACCTATTACGACCGCTTCAAGCAGTGGGCAGACGATTACTTCTTCATCCCCCACCGCAACGTCCATCGCGGCGTGGGCGGCATTTTCTACGATCACCTGGAGTGCGAGGATGAAGCCGCTTTCGCCCGCCACTTCGCCTTTACCCGCGACGTGGGCGAGGCCTTCCTCGATGTGTACCCGAAGATCGTGCGCGGGCGCATGAACACGGAGTTCTCGCCCGCCGACAAGCAGCAGCAGCTCGAATGGCGCGGCCGCTATGCCGAATTCAACCTCGTCTATGATCGGGGTACCCTGTTCGGCTTGAAGACCGGCGGCAACATCGATGCCATCCTGATGAGCCTGCCGCCCGAGGCGACCTGGGGGTGAGAGGCTGGCCTAGCGCGGCGGCAGCACCCGCCAGCCGATCGGCTTGAACGTACCGCCGTTGGAGGCATAGGCGGAGCATGCGGTAAGGCCCACTACCAGGTCCATTTTGGCCTCCAGCCGGATCACGTCGCCCGCCTTCGATGGCGGCGGCTCGACGCTGATCTTCCCGCTCGCCCCATCGAACGGCACGTTCATGAACACATTGAAGGCGGTGGGGATCATGTCCGGTTCAACCCCATAGGGTTCCAGCGCCTCGGCCAGGTTGCCGAAGCAGCCGCGGTGGAGCGGCTTGTCGGGATAGAAATGGGCGAACGTCGCCTCGCTGCACGGGGTCAGCAGGAAATCGTGGCAGCCGACATCGTCGTGCGTGATTTCCAGCATGGGGTTGGAGCGGTTGGACCACAGCGTGTTGCCCTTCGTCAGCTTAAGCGTTTCCTCGTAATCGAAGGTCCGCCCGTTCGACAGCACCTCGCGTACATCGGCGATGTTGTAGGCGACAAGGTCCGCCACCTGGCAGCCCATCAGGTCCACCACTTCCAGCGCCTCGCCTGCGTGCAGGCGCAGGGCAACGCCACTGCGCGGCGGAATGATGTTGGCGCCCATCATGCGCGCTTGTCGTTGAACGGCGGGGTCCATGACGGATCGACCAGCCGCCCGGAATACTGCGGCGCCTCGCTGGCATCGCCGTGGCGGGCGAGCATGGGGTTGATGTCGCCCGACAGCTTGCGGTCGCGATCGAGGATCGTCTCGCGCATCTTCTCGTAGCGGCCCTCCTCGCGCAGTTTCTCGAACTGGTCGTGGAGGTTGAACACCATTGTGGGCCGGGCAAAGCGGCGGGCCGGGCGGCTGGCCTGCGGATGGAGGCCGACCACGAAGAACGCCTCGCCGCCAAAGCTCAGCGAGAAATGCGGATTGGCCGGATCCGGGCTTACCCGCGCATCATAGGGCTGGCCGCGCCAGTGATCCTTGTCAGCCAGCGACTGGATGCGTTCCCACATATGCTGCTCGAACTGGTCCTCGTCGAGGTCGAGCGGGCCTTCGAACACCACTGCCAGGCTACGCAGGCCCCCAGGCTCGTCGCGGTAGTCATAGGCCCAGTGGAGCAGTTCGTCATGCAGCTGCACATCGTTCCACCCGCTGGTGATGTCGCGCGCGGGCACCACCTTGAGCGTGCCGCGGGCCAATGCGGACTTGGCGCCGACGCAGGGGAAACCCGGCTCGGCGATCCAGCTCTCCAGCTCGGCACGCAGGGTTTCTGCGCTGCTGCGCGCGTCGGGCGGGGTGTGGTCAGCGAGGGTCATATGCCGGTAAAACTACGCCTGCTTTCATTCGGTTCCTTTACCTATGCGCGTCTGGCCACGCTTTGTGACTTGCCGAATGCCACGCTGCACCGCACATCAGGGGGCGATGCTGCGCCAGTATGAACTTGTTGAACGGGTGAAAGCCTACGATCCCGACGCCGACGAGGCGCTGCTCAACCGCGCCTATGTCTATACGGTGCAGAAGCACGGCAGCCAGAAGCGCGCCAGCGGCGATCCCTATTTCAGCCACCCGGTCGAAGTGGCGGGCCTGATGACCGACCTGAAGCTGGACCAGGAAACCATCATCACCGCCCTGCTGCATGACACGGTGGAAGATACCCTGGCCACGATCGAGGATATCGAGGCGCTGTTCGGCCCAGATGTTGCGCGGCTGGTCGATGGCGTAACCAAGCTGTCCAAGATCGAACAGATGCCCGAAAACGAGCGGGCGGCCGAGAATTTGCGCAAGTTCCTCCTCGCCATGTCCGAAGACCTGCGCGTGCTCCTGGTCAAGCTGGCCGACCGGCTGCACAACATGCGCACGCTGCATTTCATCAAGGATCCGGAAAAGCGCCGCCGCATCGCTCGCGAGACAATGGAAATCTACGCCCCCCTGGCCGAGCGGGTGGGCATGTACGAATATATGCGCGAAATGCAGATGCTCGCCTTCGAGCAACTGGAGCCCGAGGCCTATGCCACGATCACCGGCCGGCTCGAACAAATCCGTTCCAGCGAAGGCGGGCAGGTCGATGCCATTGCCCTGAAGATCAAGCAGGCCCTGGCCGAGGCGGGCCTGCAGGTGGAAGTATCGGGCCGCGAAAAGCACCCCTTTTCGATCTGGAAGAAGATGGCCGAACGCCACGTTTCGTTTGAACAGATCACCGATATCATGGCCTTCCGCGTGCTGACGCAAAGCGTGGAGGATACCTACCGCGCACTGGGTGTGCTCCATACCGCGTGGCAGATGGTGCCGGGGCGGTTCAAGGATTTCATTTCCACTCCAAAATCAAACGGATACCGCAGTCTGCACACCACGCTGATCCATTCGGGATCGATGCGGGTGGAAGTGCAGATCCGCACGCACGAAATGCACCGCACCAACGAATTCGGCTATGCCGCGCACTGGGCCTATAAGCAGGATGACCGGCCCGATGGCGCGGTGGGCTGGCTGCGCGACCTGATCGAGATCGTCGATGCCAGCCACGATGCCGAGGAACTGCTCGAACATACCAAGATGGCGATCTACCAGGACCGCATCTTCGCCTTCACCCCCAAGGGCGCGCTGTTCCAGTTGCCACGCGGGGCAACCGCGGTGGATTTCGCCTTCGCCGTCCATACCGATCTTGGCGCGCAGACCGTGGGGGCCAAGATCAACGGCCGACACATGCCGCTGAGGACGCCGCTGGGCAATGGCGACGTGGTGGAACTGATCAAATCGCCCCATGCCACGCCGCAGCTTTCGTGGCTGGGCTTTGTCGTCACCGGCAAGGCCCGCGCCTCGATCCGCCGTGCCGTGCGGCAGAAGGAACGCGCCGAGATTGCCGAGATCGGCTCCAAGCTGTTTGACGAGATCGTGGAGCGGCTGCCCGCCAAGGTCGGCAAGAAGGCGCGTCTGGCGGCGGTCGAGCGGCTGGAACTGGATGATGAGGAAGACCTGATGGTCGCCATCGGCACGGCCAAGCTGACCGACCGCGAGGTGATGGAAGCCCTCGTACCCGGCTCCACCGCGGACCTGCCGGACGAACCGCAGCAAGGCCGCGCGATCAGCATCAAGGGCCTGACGCCGGGCATGGGCTTCACGCTCGCCCAGTGCTGCCACCCCTTGCCGGGCGACCGCATCGTGGGCCTCCGGCGCAAGGGGCAGGGGGTGGAAGTCCACGCCATTGATTGCATGGAACTGGCCAGTGGACAGGATGCCGACTGGGTGGACCTGTCATGGGGCGAACATTCGCGCGGGGCCGTGGGGCGGCTGCATGTGACGCTCTACAACCGCCCGGGCACCCTGGCCGAGATGGCGGGCACTTTCGCGCGCAACAATGCCAATGTGATGAACCTCGAACTCACCCAGCGCGACGATCCGTTCCACACCTATGAAGTGGACCTCGAAGTGCAGGACCTGGCGCATATCACGCGGATCGTTTCGAGCTTGCGGGCGAGTGACAGCGTGGCGGAAGCGGAGCGGGTTTAGGACAGCCCATTTTCCGCCATCCCTTCTCGTCATCCTGAACTCGTTTCAGGATCCATCTCGATGATTGCGCTGAGCCGAGAGTGAGACAGCAACCTGACAACATGGTTCCTTATCCCCAAACTCCGCGACTGCGGCATGATGGGTCCTGAAACGAGTTCAGGATGACGGAGTTTAGTTTAGAGAACGCGGTGCCTTGACTAGAGCAGCGCCAGCTCCACCGTCACCGCATCGCCTTCGGCCAGGTCCTCCGCCTTGCGCACGGTCAGCTTGACCGGCAGCAGGTAGCCATCATGCGCCTTGCTCGGGAATACCGAGGTGCGCCACGCGGTCCCGCCGATCCGCGCCTCGACCTTGACCGAGCCGAACCCGCGACCACTCCCCAGTTCCAGCCGCCGCAGCGCCTCATGCGCCGCAATCGCCTCGCCTGCCGCGCCATCGATGGTGAGGAAATGCCAGCTCGCCGAGCCGTCCGGCCCCGCCCACAACCACAGCGTCCCGGTGTGACAGACATCGAAAGCCCCCTCTTCTTTAGAGGAGGGGGTTGGGGGTGGTGGCGTCACCGCGCCGCAGCCCGCACCGGCACCTGCACATTGCACACATCCACCCCGCCCGCCGGCACGGTGTAGAACGCATCGTTGCGGTTGGCGCGGCTCTCGACATAGCGGGCGAAGCTCTCGCCTTCCGTGGACAGGTATTCAAACTGCGGCGCTTCTGGCAACTCGCTTCCCAGCCTTACCGAAACAATCGGCGTGTCCTCGGCGCGATATTCATAGACCCCCGCCTCGCCCGTCCCGCGTCGCAGGGTGGAGAGGTGCTCGATGCCGGAAATCACCCGGCCCACCACCGCGATGTTGCGATCGAGCTGGCGCGGCGCATGGCCGATTACGGCGTAGAGTTCAGCGCCCGTGCCGGTATCGGGCGCAAGGTCGCGGGCGACGCCGACGTGGGCGTAACAGTGGATGGGCCAGACTCCCTCTCCATTCTTGTCGGCTGCGATTGGCCAGCCGTCTATCCACATTTCCATGTCTGCGTAATGTCCCGTTCGCGGCCAGTCCGCGTAGCCATCGAGCCAAGCTATCCGGTGGTCGGTGATGCCCTCGTAAGCATTTCCCAGATATTCTTCGATGAGTGGTCGATTGAGTCGGCTCGGCCTGGAAGCATAGGGCAGGCCGGTCGTTGCCAGAGTGCCTTCCGGCAACGGCTTCTCCTCGCTCACATCACCCCATTGCGCCACCCAGTTATCGACCACGCGGTAAACGCTCGTCCCGTCCCACCAGTGGGCGCGGGCGAGCTTGCGCACGTTCTCCACCCACGGCTGGCTGAACGGCGCGGGCATCAACTGGATCACCACCTGCCGCGCGCGCCCAGCCGCATCGGGAGCGAGGTCCATCACCAGCAGGTCTTCCGGCGCAATCGCCACCCATTCCTCCGGCGCGGCGGCTTCGACGATGGAGGCGGGGGTGACCGGTTCCGCCTCCTGCGCCATCGCAGGCGCGGCGAGGGCCAGGGGCAGGGCGAGGAGAGCGAGGCGGTTCATGCGATGCATAGTGTCAGAAATCCTTCGCCCCACAACCCGAGTTCCGTTCGTGTCGAGCGAAGTCGAGACACCACAGCACGGCATCTCGACTTCGGACTGCTGGTCCGAAGTTTATCCTGAGCGAAGTCGATGGGCTTGATGCGAACGGGAAATCTTTGTTACCCCGCCATCTCCTCCAGCGCATGCATCGCCTCGTCGCTCAAACCAAAGTGGTGCCCCACCTCGTGGATCGTCACGTGGGCCACCAGATGCTCCAGCGTCTCGTCACCCCGCGCTACCCATTCGTCGAGGATCGGGCGGCGGAACAGGCGCACGCGGTCGGGCATGGTGCCGGACAGCGACACGCTCTTTTCGCCCAGCGGATAGCCCTCGTAGACGCCGGTCAGGTCGAACGGATCCTCGATCCCCAGCTCGGCCAGCAGCTCGTCGTCGGCAAAGTCCTCCACCAGCAGCACCAGGTCGCCCAGATGCGCGCGGAATTCCTCCGGCAGGCGGGCGATGGTGGCGCGGGCAATGGCCTCGATATGGTCGGCGCCGGGCGCCTCGCCGAATGTGCGTGTCATGGCCGAGAGATAGGCCGCAAGGCGCCGCTTGTCATCCGCCCCCGCGCCAGCTAGGAGCGCGCCTCTGCCAAGACAGGCATGCGGAGCGGTGGCCGAGTGGTCGAAGGCGCACGCCTGGAAAGTGTGTATAGGTCAAAAGCCTATCGTGGGTTCGAATCCCACCCGCTCCGCCACCTATATTATTGTTTTTTCTCGCTTTTTTCGGCTCGAGAACAAACATTTTCCCACATATCGAAACTCATCCGATTTTCCCTGCATCAGGGGAATTTTTCATTTTCGGGGCAAATTTTCTCTGTCCGGAAATTGAGGTGAGTTAGTGGCGACATTTCCGGTCGATAGCAGGACAAAACTCAACCGACATTTCGAATTTATGTTTGCCCGCCACCTATATTCCCCACCACTCTCTGTAATTTGTTGCCCTGAAATTGGGCCGCAATCCCGGGCGTTTGCGGCCTGCAATCCGTCATGAGCCGCTATCTTGCGGCCATTCTCCGGCCGGTTCGAGCCCGAATTGCGGGGCGAGTCTCCGCACCAATGACAATCGGTTGGGTTTCCCTGTTCACGGGAAGTTTACAGGGAAAACAGCTGATTTTCGGTCGATTCAGGCCATTTTGGGCGATATCGGGCCATCGACGCACCGAAAATAGTGCGGTCTAACAGGAGCTTGTTGAGTCCAAAATGCCGTTTTCCCTGCTCTCGAGGTAACAGGGAACTGAATCGCGATAACAGGGAACAATTCTGGCCGATCAGGGAGGGTTTTGTCAGGGTAAGTTTTCCGGCATGCGTGAGGGCTGCAGCCTGATTTCTTCACCCGGCATCGGCAGACGCAGCGTTCCACTCCGCCACTGCGGCGGATCGGAACTGTCGCATTGTCTTTCGGGAGATGAGGTGACGCTGGATATTGAAGGTGTTGTAGATTGCACTGTGGGTGGAAACGAACCGCTGGGCTTGACCCTGGGACTTGAACCGCTGCATTTTCCGCTCCCGTCTTCGGACGGGGAGGTGTGAGTTTTCCACCCGGTTGTTGTCGCGCAACCGGCCGGGTTTGTGGCGCTTCAGGCCGCCCAGATCTCGCAAGGCAGCCTTGTACGAAGCGAGGCCATCGGTCACGATTTTGTCCGGCACGTAGCCTTGGTTCTTGAGGGCTCTGTCAGACCAAACGCACCGCTGGCGTTTTGAGCGAGGCGGGGTAGGGCGCTCGCATGCCTCGACCTCGCAAACCCGCCAGCCCGTTTCGCTACTTCAACTCATCGCCCGAGGTGATCCGCCTGGTGGTGCTGATGTATGTGCGCTTCCCGCTGTCGCTGCGGAACGTGGAGGACCTGCTGTTTGAACGCGGCATCGACATCAGCCACGAAACTGTGCGCCACTGGTGGAACAGGTTCGGCCCGATGTTCGACGCTGACGTCCGGCGCCAGCGGGTCAGCCGGATGAAGGGCTTCCGGCAGTGGAAATGGCACCTCGACGAGGTCTACGTAAAGATCAACGGCGAAATGCATTACCTCTGGCGCGCGGTCGACCAGGAGGGCGAGGTGCTGGAAAGCTACGTCACCAAAACTCGCGACAAAAAGGCTGCCCTGCGGTTCATGAAGAAGGCGCTGAAACGCCACGGCTCGCCGGCCGAGATCACGACCGATGGCCTGCGCTCGTATAAGGCGGCGATGAACGAACTGGGCAATTCCGACAAGCAGGAGGTGGGACGCTGGGCCAACAACCGGGTGGAGAACAGCCACCTGCCGTTTCGGCGACGAGAGCGGGCCATGCTGCGGTTCCGACAGATGAAGTCGTTACAGAAGTTCGCCTCGGTCCACGCCAACGTCCACAACCACTTCAATCTCGAACGCCATCTGATCGACAGACAGACCTACAAGACCCGCCGCTCGGCCGCACTGGCCGAGTGGCAGTCGCTCATGGCCTGAACCGACGCAGGCTTGGGGACAGCTCTGCCAATCGGAGACGAGTTGCGGTTAGACTGACAGCACCCCCTGGATGCCATAATCCAGCAGCCCGAACAGAACATCCGCATGCTGCCCGACGATATCATTTCGGTCTCGCACCGGCCGTTCACCTTTGTGGCGCTTGGCGCGGTTTCGCAGAATGCCGAGGTGCCGTTCGAGGGCAAGGGCATCAGCCTTGCCCAGGCCCTGGGGCGGATTGGCGGTCTGCGCAGTGATCGCGCTGCCTTGCGCGGCGTTTTCATCTTCCGCCTGGAAGACCCGGCGGCGATGGATCCGTTGCTGGCAAACACGGCGCGGCGCACCCAGGAAGGCCGCATTCCGGTAGTCTATCGCCTCGACATGTCCGACCCGGCCAGCTTCTTCGTGGCGCAGGACTTCGACGTCCGCGACAAGGACGTACTCTATGTCTCGACTGCTCCGGGAGTGGACCTGCAGCGCTTCCTGTCCACGCTATCGAGCTTGGCTTTCTCGACCATCGCAATCACCGATGCCCTGTCATCAAACTAGTGAGTGCTGTCAGTCTAACCGCAACTCGTCTCCGATTGGCAGAGCTTTCCACAACCCAGCATCGGCTCAGGCGGTGGTGTCAGGCAAAAGCTAACTTGTCTCCGCTTGCGGCCTTTCGTCGCATAGAGAGACGAGAATGAACCCGAAATCCTTCAAGCGTCTCCGGTTTCCGCCTGACACGATCCGACTGGCGGTGTGGCTCTATTTCCGCTTCACGACGAGCTTGTGCGATGTCGAGGAGATGCTCGCCGAACGCGGGATCGACGTCACCTATGAGACCGTTCGATGCTGGGCCAACAAGTTCGGTCCGGCGATCGCCGCAAGCCATTACCAAACCACAATAATTTCATTGTGCCGCCGGTGCAATATTACCCAAAATGGCCTGAATCGACCCCAAATCAGCGATTTTCCCTGTAAACTTCCCGAGAACTGGGAAACCCAACCGATTGTCATTGGTGCGGAGACTCACCCCGCAATTCGGGCTCGAAACGGCCGGAGAATGGCCGCAAGATAGCGGCTCATGACGGGTTGCCGACCACAAACCCACGCAATTGCGGCCCAATTTCGGGGCAGCGAATTACAGAGAACGGCGGGGAATATGGGTGGCGGTGCGGTCAGTCTAACCGCAACTTGTCTCCGATTGGCGGAGTTAGCCCCAACCCAGCGTCGGTTCAGGCCATGAGCGACTGCCACTCGGCCAGGGCGGCCGAGCGGCGGGTCTTGTAGGTAGTCCTGTCGACGAGGTGACGTTCGAGGTTGAAGTGGTTGTGGACGTTGGCGTGAACCGAGGCAAACTTCTGTAAGCTCTTCATCTGCCTGAATCGCAACATCGCCCTTTCTCTTCGTCGAAATGGCAGGTGGCTGTTCTCCACCCGGCTGTTGGCCCAACGTCCGACCTCCTGTTTGTCGGCATTGCCAAGCTCGTTCATGGCCGCCTTGTAAGAGCGCAAGCCGTCGGTGATAATCTCTGAAGGCGAGCCGTGGCGCTTCAGCGCGTACTTCATGAAAGCCAGCGCCGCCGTCTTATCGCGAGTTTTTGTGACGAAGCTCTCGAGGACCTCGCCCTCTTGGTCGACCGCTCGCCACAGGTAATGCATCTCGCCGTTGATCTTTACGCTGCCGTCGGACGTCAGCGGCAAACATGGGTCCGAAGCGGTTCCACCAGTGGCGCACGGTCTCATGGCAAACATCAATGCCGCGTTCGAAGAGCAGGTCCTCCACGTTCCGCAGCGACAGCGGGAAGCGGATTTACATCAGCACCACAAGGCGGATCACCTCGTGTGATGAGTTGAAACGGCGAAATGGGCTTGGCGGTAGGGCTCGGGATTTGCGCGGCATCCCTGCTGGCTAGCAGGGCTCGACGCCAGGTGCCACGTTGCTCTGACAGTGCCCACATACAGCATCACTACCATGCGGATGACTTCGGGCGATGAGTGGAAGTACCTAAACGGATTTGCGGTCGTGGTCATCCCGCTTGGCTAGCAATCCAACGCGCAGCCGGCCATCCCTTTGACAGTGCCGTACGAAGTGACCGTCCGCTACTGCCGCGACCGCCACGGCGCACTGATCGAGTTCCAGAGCGCCGAAAACGACCGCAACCCGATCAACGAGCAGGGTGAAACCCTGTTCGAATGACGGACGGCGGTCAGCCGGCAACCTCGCGGTAAAAGTCCGTTTGACTCTGCCAAAAAGTTCATTTGACGAAATCAAATTAGCGGCATAGATCACGGGTAAGGTTCCCACGAAGTGGTGCCACAGGGAGGGGTAGAAGCAAGCGTATGCGCCAGGTAGACACTTGGGAGCCAAGCGCCAATTCAGGCAAACCGCTGCCCTTCCTGCACAAAAAGCCGGTGCCGTTCGCCCATCACTCCATCTTTTTGCGCCAGGTGGACCAGTTCTCCGACGCTCTTCTCGCGCCTGGCTCGTCGGCGACAGCTAGGCGCTCGCCGATTATCGCCTCTATCCGCATGCCGCGCAGCTCGCAACGCTCGAGCTTTGCGTGTCCGCAAGCATGGAGGACTGTCTGGCGCGGGTCGCCGCTGCCACGGTGATGGGGCCGGAGCCCGGCCGCCGGGAATAGAAGATCAATAAGGCCGACCAGCGAACCGGCGGCCACAGAAGTGGAGGGAGCATGATGAAGAAGATAGCCACTGAAACGGCTCGTCGGCGCTTGCAGCAGTCGGCCGGCTTGGCCGCAATGGCGACGATCCTGATGCTCGCGCCGCTGACGGCCGCGCACGCACAGGAGACTGAGGAAGAACCCGATCGCCGGGCCGCGGAGAACGTCACGATTGTCGTCACCGCACAGTTCCGCGAACAATTGCTGCAGGATGTTCCAATCGCCATCACCGCGATCACGGCCGACGAGCTCGAGCAGCGCAGTGTCAGGACCCTCGTCGATATTGCCGAAACCGTGCCCAATGTCGAAATGACCACCGGTGGCGCAGGCTTCGGCGCGCAGACCAATCAGGCATTCGTGCGCGGGCTGGGCCAGGTCGACTTTCTGACCGCATTCGAGCCGCGGGTCGGTTTCTATGTCGATGACGTCTATTACGCGACCACCTACGGTTCGGTGTTCGATGTGCTCGACCTCGAACGAGTCGAAGTGCTGCGCGGGCCGCAGGGGACGCTGTTCGGGCGCAACTCGGTCGGCGGCGCGTTACGGCTTATTTCTAAGAAGCCGGCCGGCGACAACAGCGGCTTCGTCGAGGCCCTTGGGGGATCGCGCAGCCGCTATCAGGTGCGCGGGGTGTACGATCTTGGCATCACCGACCAGCTTGCCTTCCGCGCCGTTGCCAGCGCCCGGGGGCAGGATGGCCAAGTCGAACGCCTGAGCTACAAATGTGCCAACCCGCAATTCGGAAATGCGCTGGTGGGCGGCCCCGGGCTTGAGGCGCAGGATGACGACGACTGCAAGGTCGGGACCCTTGGCGGAGGCAGCAGCCACAGCTTCCGCGGAACGCTCGGCTTCGAACCGCATTCGGCGCTGCAGGTCTACCTTTCGGCCGATTACAGCAAGGAACGCAGCGAAAGCTCGGCCGAAGTGATCCTCGACACGCAGAGCTCGCGGGTCAATCCGGAGACGGGAGTGATCGGCGGCGGCGTGATTCCGCCAGCCGGACCGGACACCAACGGTCTGGCCACCTGGCTGCGCGGCCTCGGTACCAGCTTTTACGGCTTCGACGTCTCGACGCCCGAAAAACTCGCACAAGTGGTTCAATCGTTCGAATCGCCCGGTCGGTACTCGACCTTCACCCGCTACGGCAACGAGCGGGTCGGGTTCGTCAATCCTGCGGTCGGCGATTTCGAGGCGTTCGGCGGCTCGCTGACCGTCGAGGCGGACCTCGCACCCACCCTGCATCTCACCTCGATCTCGGCCTACCGCGAGTACGAAGGCGATTTCGGCCAGAGTTCGCTCGCGGTACCGGTGCAGGAGGTGCGGAACGGCCTCAGCCACCGGCAGTTCAGCCAGGAATTGCGCCTGCTGGGCACCGCGCTGGGTGATCTGCTCGACTATACGTTCGGCGGATACTACCTCGACACGAAGACCCTGAACCCGGCGCGGGTGCAGACCGAAGGGTTCATCCCATCCGCGCTCGACTTCTTCAGCGATGACACATCGACGCTCGAGACCTGGGCGGTGTTCGGCGCAATCGACCTGCGGCCGACCGAGCGGCTGACACTGTCGGCGGGGCTGCGGTATTCGAACGAGAAGAAAACCTATACGTTCGACCGCGACTACACGCCGTCGGGTCTGGGCTTCCTAAACTTCGTCGCTACCGGCGAGAACCAGGACGACCGGTTAAACCCGCGCTTCTCCGTCAACTATGAATTGACACCCGACGCGAACATCTACGCCTCCTACGCCACCGGCTTCACCGCCTCGGCGTTCAACGCGCGGCCGTTCGGCGCGAGCGGCATCTTCGCGCTCGAGCCGGAGGAGGTCACGGCCTACGAATTGGGCTTCAAAAGCAATCTGTTCAACAATATGCTGCGCCTCAACGCGGCAGCCTTCCTGACCGATTTCGATGCCCTGGTGGGCACACTGAGCGATCCCACCGTGCGCAACGGGGCTTGCGCGATCTTCTGCAACGACAATGTCGGTAATGCGGAGATCAAGGGCTTCGAGATCGAGGCGGTCGCGCGGCCGGTCTATGGCCTGATGCTCTCGGCCAATGTCGGCTACACCAATTTCCAGTACAAGGAATTGCTGGCCGCTACGCAAGGGCTCACGCTCGACAGCCCGCAGGCGCGGGTGCCCAAGTGGAACCTGTCCGGCGCGGTGCAGTATGATTTCGAGACCGGGGTCGACCGGTTCATCACCCCGCGGCTCGACGTCAGCTACCGCTCGGATATCGCCTTTTCGCCCGACCTCCGAAACACTTCCGCGGTGCAGGAGGGCTATGCGCTTGCCAACGTCCGCATCACCTATACCGACGAGGGACTTGGCTTCTCGCTCGCACTGGCGGTCACCAATCTGTTCGACGAGTACTTCTTTACCTCCCTCACCGACCAGCGGAACTCTTTCGGTTTCCTCACCGGGGTTGTCGGGCGGCCGCGCGAGTGGGCGCTGACCGTGCGCAAGGATTTCTGATACGAAGCGACTGGGTGCCCGGTTTGATCGGGCACCCACTGCCTCCGGGAGTAAGGCACGGGCACGCTTGGCGGCAACGACCCGGTACCTGTTCCCCCCACGGTGCCACCTGCAGGAATCGGGCCCGACACCGCGCTGCCGGTGGACGCGAAATCGGCCTTTCCACCGCCGCGTGACGCCTGGTACGCGGTCAGCATCCTTGTCCTGACCACGACCTTCGCGATGCTCGACCAAGGCATACTGGGCCTGCTGATCCAGCAGATCATCGACGACTTCCAGCTGACCGATACGCAGGCGAGCATGTTAGTCGGCCCGGCATTTGCGTTCGTCTACGTCATCGTCGGGCTGCCGGTCTTGCCCTTGATCGACCGCTGGCGGCGGACGTGGATCATGTCGATCGGGATCACCGTGTGGAGTCTCGCCACGGCGGCATGCGGGCTGGCGAACAGTTTCGTCCAGCTGTTCGTGGCCCGCATGGTGTTGGCGCGGGCGAGGCGGTCATAGGGCCGTCCGCCTATTCGCTGGTGTCCGATTCCTTCTCCCGCGACCGGCTGCCCAAAGCGATCTATGTTCTTCAGATCGGTTCGGTCGCCGGTAGCGGGCTTCCCGGCGTGCTGGTCGCGATGATGCTGCAGACGGTAAAGGAGCCGCCGCGCCGCAACATCAGCCGCAACGTCTCGAATGTGCCGCTGGTGGGCGCGGTGAAGTATCTCTGGCTGCAATTTTGCGATCTACGGCCCGCTGTTCATCGGCATGACGCCGGGTGCGCTCGACAGCGGCGGCCGGGGCTTGCGTGGTGACGAAATACGTCGACGAGTATTTCTGTCCGGCGCTGACCGTGTTCGGCGCGCACAACGCCACCGGGGTTCGCCTCGACGATCGACAAGACCGAAATGGCCGCCCGGCTGGCGTGCATGTCCAACCCCGAGATGCGCCGAAATTGGGCAATTATCGCCGAAACCGGCTACAGCGAAGAGCAACTCGCCGACGCCCGCCCGGCTGACTACTCGCTGGCGGATATCAAGTGGTACTCGATGGCACTGGGGTTGCCGCATATGCTTCCCGATCTGTGCACCCGGGATATCGCTCCGCGTACGCTGGCGTGGCTCAGCCGCATGGCCGCACGGGCAGCAGTCGCGGCACTGGAAGAGTTCCGGCCGAAGTGATGCGCCGCTACTTTTGATCTTGTCAAAATGGCAGGTCCAGTGCAAAAAGTGGCCCGATATCAAGAGCGGGTCTCGAAGTTTTGAGTGAGGGGATACAAATCATGCGCGAGCCAACTCGCCGGCACCGTCTATCCCTGATGCTGTCCGTGGCCGTGCTGTTCGGCAGCGGAACCATTGTCCAGGCGCAGGACACGCACAGCCGTATGGATATGGCAGAGGATGCGGCGCCTACCGTGGTGAGGACGATGCGCTGGTCCGATCCGGCAACCTGGCCCGATGGCAGGGTGCCGGTCGAAGGCGCTGCCGTAACCATTGCGCGCGAAATGGATGTCGTGCTCGATGTCAGTCCGCCCGCCCTGCGCAGCCTGACCATCCAGGGCAAGCTCCGCTTTGCCGACGAACGCGATATTTCGCTGTCGACCGAGTGGATCTATGTGCCCGGCGGCGAGCTGGAAATCGGCACCGAGGGCAATCCCTTTACCCACAACGCCACCATCACGCTGACGGACAATGTCCCCGGCGAAGACATCAACACCATGGGTGACCGCGGGATCGTGCTGATGCGCGGCACGCTGAACCTGCATGGTGACCGCAAGAACGCCTGGACCAAGCTCGCCCGCACGGTCGAGGTCGGCAGCACGCGCATCGAAGTGCTCGATGCCAGCGACTGGCGGGTGGGTGACGCGATCGTCCTCGCCTCGACCGACTTCAATCCCCGGCAGGCGGAAAAGCGCCAGATTGTCGCTGTATCCGGCAACACGCTGACGCTAGACCAGCCGCTCGACTACATGCATTTCGGCGAGATCACCTTCGGGGTGGATCAACGCGGAGAAGTCGGCCTGCTCAGCCGCAATATCCGCGTGCAGGCTTCAGAGGATTCGGAGGAGACTTATTTCGGCGGCCACATCATGGCGATGGCCGGATCCAAAATGTACATCGACAGCGTCGAGCTCACCCGCATGGGCCAGCACCTGACGCTGGCGCGGTACCCGGTCCACTGGCACCTCCTCGGCGAAGGCGAGGGGCAGTACATCCGGAACGCGGCGATCCACGACACTTTCAGCCGCTGCGTGACGGTGCATGGCACCAACAACCTGCTGATCGAAAACAACGTGACCTACAACACGGTGGGCCACTGCTTCTTCATGGAAGATGGCATCGAGACGGGCAACCAGTTCGTCCGCAACCTCGGCATCCAGACCAAATGCCATCCGACCCTGCCGTGCGAGCCGACCAATCTGTTCCTGCCGCACCAGAACACAGCCGGCCAGGCGTCCGAGCATATCCTGATCCCGTCGGACAACACCGTGTCGACCTTCTGGATCACCAATCCCGACAATATCTACCGCGACAATGTGGCGGCGGGGTCCGACCAGATCGGCTTCTGGATGGCCTTTCCGCAGCATCCGACCGGCCAGTTCGAAGGTACCGAAATCAGCGCCAGGACCTGGCCCGGGCGGACCCAGTTGCGCGAGTTTAGCGGCAATGTCGCCCACTCCAACTTCGATGGCTTCATGCTCGACCGCGGGCCCCGACCCGACGGCACCTTCGGGATCGCCGGCCCCAACCTAACTGTTTACGCCGATCCCTCCGACACCAGCAGCGAAGTGCAGATGGCGGTGTTCGAAGATTTCACCGGCTACAAGAACAGCAACGGCGCGATCTGGGGGCGCGGCGAGTATCACCTCTACAGGAACCTGAAGCTGGCCGACAACGCGATCGGCTTCACCCATGCCACCAGCAGCCCCGGTATCGCGCCGTTCACCTCCCGCGTGGTGGACTCCCTGTTCGTGGGAGAAAGCGCCAATATCGGCAATCCCATCACGCCGGAGGAGATCGCCTACGGCCGCAGCCTGCCGAGCGCCGCGCCCGATTTCCCGATCCGCGGCTACGAGTATTACGATTTCCACCACGAGGTGGAGAACACCAGATTCGTGAACTTTCAGCCCAACGAATTGCGCGATGCGGGGGCGCTGTCCTACCTGTTGTTCACCAGTTTCGGGATGAGCACTGAGAATTCGGTCAAGGGCCTCACCTTCGAGAACGCGCAGCCGGTCAGCTTCCCGCCGATCCAGCGCCGCTGGGCGTCCGATTACGGTCGCAGCGCCGCCTACAAGAGCGCCACGTTCCGCGATCTGGATGGGTCTGTCACCGGTATTCCCGGTGCCCACGTCGTGATCGACAACGGCATCGCCGCCGACGAGGATTCCTGCGAGATCAAGGTGAGCTGGAATGCGGCGATCTGCGACGGCGACATCGGCCGCTTCCACATCGCGGGCGATTTCAACGGCTTCGAGACCGGCCCGATCGCCGAACCGATCATCCTCCAGCGTGGCGGCAGGAGATCGGCAGTGCCGCCGAACTGCGGGTCGAGACGGCCCGCGATACACTCACGCTCTCGCTGCGCGAAATGGATGAGGGTTCGTTCGTGCTGTTCGAACTTCCCGGCTTCGCCACCACCGCAGGCGGCACGCGGGCGGACAGCCTCGATGCGCTGCGCGAGGCCGACACGACGGCCTATTTCAGGGATGGCGACACGCTGTGGGTCAAGCTCGTGGTCGAAGACGCTGCCGCCGACGGTCCGGTCGTCGAGCAGGTCGGTAATATCGCTGCGCAGGCCAGTATCGAGGTCGGCCGGGAACGGCTCGGCGGCTGACGGCGAAGCTCGCTCATCGCTAACTTGCAAGAACGCAGGCCGCCGGTGGTGATCTCGACGGCCCGCCACAGGTAGTATATCTCGCCGTTGATATTCGCTGCGCCGCCCTTCGGGTTACGTACACCGAGTCGAGGCGCCGCTTCCGCTGTTAGAAGCGCCCCATCGGGCTCACCCGCTGGAGCTGGATGGCACCGGCGCACAATTTCCTCGCGCGA